>NZ_JABXKQ010000066.1 GCF_017114945.1 Nostoc sp. JL34 | reverse complement strand
CTCCCTGCCCCCTGCACCCCTGCGGTCTAAATGATAAGTCTTTACCCGAACATGATATTATGGGTGCTAAGAACAGGCACATGAATTGTAAGTGGGACGAAACAATACCTCACAAGTAAGCCTCAACCAAAAGTTGACAGCTAGGGCGAGAGATTTCTTGATTCAGCTAATTAGGCGGTTACTACATGAGCCGTCGAACTCATGTTATTTTTACTACTAGGATGGTAAGCGATCGCATTTATCATCTGTAAATGTTGGTTACCCTGAATAGATAGCATTCGCTACCAAGGACTTGTGAAGGAAAAATTTAACTTAATCTTATCCTTTTCTTGATTTTTTCTTGGTTGTAACAAGAATTGAAATGCAATATCTTTTACTTAATCAGTATTAAATCTTTTATAAAAATCCGATTTAATGTTTGAAAAACTTGACCTCTGGTAGCTTTGGGTGATGTAAATCAGAGCTTCAGTATACTCGACAAGATTAATACCTGACTTTTAAAAGTTCTATGTGATATCGTCAAAGCAGGTTTAAAGATTTAGCCTTTGTGTTTGGTATCGTACTCACTAAATCAGGATAAACTCTATGTATCGATTCCAGATCAGTGCATACACTCAAACGGGCGAATCCATTGGTCTTGTCGGTTCTACTCCAGAGTTGGGATTTTGGGATATCAGAAAATGTGTGAATCTGCGTACAAGTAGCGATCGCTATCCTTTATGGTGGATAGATATTGACATTCAAGACTCAGGCAATCTCCAAAGAGTTGAGTATAAGTACGTGCTTCTCGATGCAAACGGCAACGCCCGATGGGAGAGCTTAGGAGATATAAACCGATGGATTCCGGTTGATCATAAGGATCATTCCAACACAATTATTGTGGATGATGGTGCATTCGGTTATTTACAACCTTACCCCTTTGGATACCTTGAGAAGCCTGCTGTTAAAAGACCCCTAGATGAAGAGTCTGAAGGGTTAAAAATCGTAGTCATTGGTAGTTCCGTTGCATTAGGTCATAAAGCCTGGTTTTTGCAAGGTTGGGTCTGGCTATTGGCACAGGCTTTACAGCAAAAATATGGGCATCAACTCGTAAATGTGTCGGAGGTGGGGGCGAATGTCAGCAGAACGATCGCTCGATTCCCCTGGTTTGTCACCCCAGAAAAACCGGATATCGTCATCATTGCCCTATCTCTGGGTAACGAAGGGTTAGCTTACTGTTCCCCTCATGAACGGCGGGCAGTACAGCGGCGGTTTGAAAGTGGCTTGCAGCAGCTTGTGAAAATGACCCGCGACATCGGAGCAATCCCGATTCTAGGCGGAGTCTATCCCAACGGTGATTATTCCTTAGAACATTACCGGCTGATCCGAGACACACACAAACGGATGCTAAGTTGGGGCGTGACTGTACTGGATTGGTTCACAGCCCTGGATGATGGGCAAGGACGATGGAAAGCGGGGACATCATTTGATCAGGCTCACCCGAATACAGTCGGTCACAGCCTCATGTATCAGCAGATCGACCACCATTTATTCGACATCGACAAAGACGAATTAGCAAAAGAAAAACAACGCTTCCAGCAACCGAATGAATTTCCCATCTACTTTGATAATGGAGGCTTTCATGTCTCTGTCTGTATAGAAGAAAAGCGTTTACGGATTGTTAATACATCGCAATACAGCTACACGATCGCTCCCTATTGGCACAAACTACAAACTGTACTACAAAGTCAGGCAGGATTGATACCAGGTATTTACATTGCGAAGTCTGTCAAGCCAGGAACACTCCCTTTCTTTGCCGTGCAAGAGGATGGCGCGATCGCAACTACAATAAACATCCCCCCTAATACCGATCTAGAATATAGCGCCGCCTTCAATCTCTTTTCGCAGAACAACGTTTTATTCTATGACGGACATCTGGGGATTTTGCAAGCGGACGATCGCCACATCTGGATAATCAACGAATCAGATAACGAGTACAACATCCAGCCGATGTGGACGGAGGTTTGCAACGCACTTAAAGCTATGCCATCGGGTGTTTATGAAGATCCGCTTTATCCCGATGTCCCTTTTCGCACGATGATGATTGGTAAGGATGGGCTAGAAAGCCGGGTGAAAGCACCACCTAAGTCTGCGGTGTTTTTCCGATACAAATGTGAATTATCGGATATCAGCCGTGTGGCGATTCTTCCCCTTGGCGATCGCTGTGCCGTCCGCATGATGCTGTATAAAATGGAGTATGATGGCCCCGCCTTTCCCTTTGATTTGACACGCACCACCAATATTGCAGATGTTGCAGATGCGATCGAAAACGGTTTTGCTGATATGTGGAACCCTGCCTTCCTCCACTACAGCCTAGAAGCAGGCAGAATTTACCATAGTAAGTGGTCAGGTTTATCCTTTGCCCATGAAGTTGAAGAGACAGACGACCCAACGGGCGATATGTCTCCCGTCCATGAACGGATGCGCGTTCGGTACACAGCGCGCTCTGAAAGGTTTTGGTACGCACTGCGGCATTGCGACAAAGTACTTTTTGTCCGCACAGGAATTAGCGATCGCGGTGGTGTGATAGATTTGGTGAACAAGCTGGAAAAACAATGCCAGGGGAAGCCATTTCATCTCTTGCTTCTTTCTCGCCAAAGCGATGATCAGTTTTTAGACCTTCCCAATGTGCTGCATTACAATGTCGAGTTTAATCCCGATCGCATGTATGACGATTTGGGACACTGGATGTACTGCACAGAGGTAATGCGAGGAATTTTGGAATCCCTTGGTGTGTCTAGTAAAAATCTCTTTTGGTGTCCGCCCAAAACACCAAAGGGGTGAGAAATTAGGTAGGCGCTCCTTCTTTGATTGCTTAATCCCTTCGATATAATGCGGGTTGGTAGTCTAACGGCTAGCTTCACCGACGGCAGATAAAGTGTAACTCAGCATCAGCGTATATCGACCGTCCGGTGCAAGCGTTTGTTAGGCGAGGCAGCTAAAAACCAAGGAGCGCCTTCTGAACTTCCTCTGGTGAAACTTCAACTAAATCGACACCAAGAACTCTTTCCTCTCACCCCAGATAGACCGCAACACCTAACAGATAACTTTTAGTTAGTTGGGTATTGCGACTTGCTATCTTGCTCACTGGATTGTTTGAGTGGCTGTGAAATGATCTGCCGATTACTTGCAGCTTGCTTTTGTCTCAAATCATCACAAATTGCTTGTAAGTTGTAGTTGAAAGCCTTTGCATGTTCTTCTCGTATTCTATAAATCTCTTCAAGAATTTCATCTTTCCACATATCTACTCTCCCATTAGTTCGTAGGGTGTACAAAGGGTTGGCAACTCGTATCCGGCATCAAGACTGATTTGGGCTAGCTTTTTTTGGATTTGAGCATTAGCAATATGTTTACAGTTCCACGTTAACAGATAGTCCAATCCGTAAACTGTAGCCGCAGCAATATGAAGCGCATCGTCAGCGGCTTTCGGTGGAAGGCTACTTTTTGCGATAAATTGTGCTGCTAAATTTTGAACAGCTTCACTTACTTCAAGCAAAGGAAAATCACGCACTATTTCAAGTCGCTTTGTTGCTATCTCTGTATCGCCTCGTGCTACTTCATCCAAAACCACTTGAGAAATGTAGAGCATAAACTGATCGCGACGTGTGTCCCACCATTCCCGCGTAGCTTCTAAATTAGCCATCAGAATCAAGTTGTTGCTGGGTCTAGCAGTCAAGTAGCCAACAATACTGGTTTCGATGTAAACAGTTTCGCTCATATTGGCATTAAGCTGTTGACTTTCTCATGTTATCCGAAGAGATCACTTATCCAGTAAAACCTCTTCTGGTATCCACTCAAAACACCGAAGGATACCCCAAAAAGGTGAGGAACCAGTTAGGGAAGAGCGATCATATTTTGATCTATCAAGCCTTTTGAATTTCTGTGATCTGGCAATCTAACGACTAAGATAAGCGGCGGCAAGCAACGTCAGCAGCCTTACCAACATATTTCGTCCGTCCGCTTCATCGACTTGTCAGGCCTCTTGCTCAGAACCCGAAGTCAATCTTGCAAGAACTGCGCGTGAGTCACCGCCTACCCGCTCATGTGCTGCACAAGAATCTCGGAGAGGACAAGCCCAATTGGGCGTTAACGATCGCTATCAGCAAAATAGCTCAACCACCGTCGGCTTAGTCACTTTCCCCATCGCATTACGCGGTAATTCTTCAACTATCAAAATTTGGGTTGGCACTTTATAAACAGCCAATCGCTCTTTTGCCCAACTCCTGAAAGCTTGTAATGTTAAAGGTTGTGAACCTTGCAATACTAACGCGGCACACACCCGTTCACCCCACTCTAAATCAGCAACCCCAACCACTGCACATTCCTGAATATTTGGATGCGATCGCAATACCTCTTCAATTTCTAAAGCTGAAACTTTATACCCTCCAGTTTTGATGATATCTACGCTCATCCGTCCCAGAATTCGGTAGTTGTCGTTCTCAACTACGGCGGTATCTCCAGTACGGAACCAGCCATCTTGGAAGGCTTTGGCGGTTGCTTCAGGGTTTTGCCAATATTCTAGAAACACTCCAGGGCCTTTCACTTGGATCTCTCCTGGGGTTCCGGGTGAAACTAACTCTCCGTTCTCATCTACTAATCTTACTTCAACTTGAGGTAGAGGTTTACCAACATATCCAGACAACCGTTCACCATGTAAAGGATTGGATAGTGCCATACCGATTTCGGTCATACCATAGCGTTCTAGCAGAAAATGGCCGCTGATAGTCTGCCACTTTTCTAAAACTTGAACTGGTAATGCTGCCGAGCCAGAAACCATCAGACGCATTTTAGCACAGCCTTCTGACATCCTTTTTTGGCGTTCCATAGAGGCAGTTTCCCAAGCAGCAATTAGCTTTACATAAATGGTTGGTACTGCCATAAATAGGGTTAAGTCATCGTCACAAATTCGGTTCCAAACGGTTTCTGCATCAAATTTGCTCAATATATGGCACTCCGCCCCAGCCCATAAAGCACAAGTCAGTACGTTAATAATTCCATGAATATGATGTAGGGGCAGGATATGTAAAATGCGATCGCTAGATGTCCATTCCCAAGCGGTAACCAAGCTAGTAACTTGCGCTTGAATATTTTGGTGAGTCGTAACTACACCCTTTGGTTTACCCGTTGTACCGCTGGTGTAGAGAATTAAGGCGCGTCTAGTGATATCTACCTCTGGGAGGCGACCAATATTAGATGGGAGTGTTTCTGAAGTGGGGATAAATCGCAAATTGTGTTCAGTAGCGATCGCTCGCAGTATATCCTCAAAATTAGGATGAGCAACAATAATCGATGCTCCCGAATTAGTAATTACATACTCCAATTCTGGTCGCGGGTGGGATATACACAGAGGTACAGCTATACCACCAGCCCGCCAAATTCCCCATTGAGTGGCTACATACTCAAACCCAGGCGGGATGAGAAAGGCAACTAGCTGTTCCTGTAAATCTTCTGCATTTTGAAGAAGACTTGTCGCTATTTGACTGGAAGTGTGGAGCAAATCCTGATAGCTAAATGCTCCATCCGTTGTCGCGTTGGCGCAGCCTCTCGGAACGAGAATCGCTGTTTTATCGTTGTGTTCTTCAGCACGAATAATCAATGGTAAATTCACGTTTTTTTACCGTTTTAGGGTGGATTCAGTCTACTTACAGAAAGTATATATAGGAATCCTATTTGATTTGCTCTCCACCGACGGGCTAAAAACCCCGACTTTTTCAAGCAGGCGGGGTTCTTTTTGTTCGTAACTTTATAGATGCTACAACCAACGTTGTTGTTTAGCATAGACAATACTACCAATCACAATTAATGTCATCACGCATATCACAACAGGATAAGCCCAAGGTTGCTCTAATTCCGGCATATATTTGAAGTTCATCCCATAGAAACCAGACATAAAAGTGATTGGTAAGAATATGGTCGAGAGAATAGTCAGGCGATTAATTCGTTCACCGGTTTTACTAGCAATATTATCGCGTTGAATTTCCATTAATTCTGACATCCAGGCTCTTAGAGCTTGATATTCTTGCCAGAGTTTATCAACATGATGAACCAATTCTTGATTGAATAGTTCCTTCACTGGCTGACTGATCCATTGGAAATCTTCATTATCCATAATAGCCATAAGTAACTTGATGCTTTGAAAATTACGGCGTCCAGAACGAGTGGATTGCCTCATGGTGGCAATTTTTTGATACGTTGATTCATCACCGGAATTGTCTAAAACTTCATCTTCTAAATCATCAAGTTTTCTAGAAATATAGTTAAATACAGTTTCGTAATTATTCAAAATATCTTTAAATATGAGATAAAAAAGATAGTCAATTCCCAATTTTTGAATATCTAGAGTTCGCTTTTGGAGATTATTAGCTAGAATGCTGAGAATTTTTAGTTCAGTAATTTCAAAAGTGATGATGAAATTATTTCCAACCACAATATTGCCACACACAACCTCAAACTCGTGATTTTTTATTTGAGGAGTTAGGATTTCATAGCTGTCAAACAAACAATCTTCTACGTCTTCATCAATTCCTAGAGGGGAATGGTTGAAAATCATGTTAACACGAGATGGATTGAGTCCAAAGTGCTTGATAATTCTGGCTGTTCCAGTGCGATCGCGGAAGTGAATACAGCGCAACCAAATATTCTGAGAACTATCAATTCTTTTCAGTACTGTATCGACATCTCTACTAGTGAATATTTCCAGGTTATCTGGATAAAAAGTCAGGAGAATTAGCATATAGCAATCCTAATTGAGTCGTCAGAAAACACGGTGACTCATATTGAGCTATAATTTATTTGACTACAACTACAGATAAAATGTCAAAGTAATTCATAATTTCAATTTTTTTCTATTTTCCCGGATTTCGGGCGAGTAGTTGGTGCTGGTGCAGAATTATTTTGCAGAATTGCAATTTCTCTCTGTGCATCTTGATAACTATCTTTTTCTCCTTGCTGTTGGAATAGTTTGGCAGCTTTTTTGAAATCTGCGATCGCACCCTGTTTATTTTTCTGCTTAGTGCGAATTACACCCCGATTATAATAGGCTAAGGCATTGTTAGCATTAATTGCGATCGCTCGTGAATAATCCTGATTTGCAGCTTTTTTATTTCCCAGTTCCAGATAGGCGTTCCCACGATTGTTGTAAACTGCTATATTATTAGGATCTAGTTTCAGGGCTGCGGTGTAATCTTCAATAGCACCTTTATAATCTCCGAAAGAAAAGTGGTGAATACCTCTGTGAATATAAGCTGCAATAAATTTAGGATCAATCTGTAAAATAGTGTTGTAATCTTCAGTAGCTTCAAGGTTATCTCCCAAATCACTGTAAACATCACCACGATTAAGATAGGCTTCTATATATTTGGGATTGATGTTGATTGCATCTGTATAATCTTTAACTGCGGCATATTTTTGTTTATTAACAGATTGAGTTAAACCCCTTTGATAATAAGCTTTGGCGTCACTGGGATTAATCTTAATTACTCGATCAAAATCTTGGATTGCTCCCTGTGGAAGTCTTAGACGACGGCGGAGAATCCCTCGCTGCAAGTAGGCTTCGGTATACTGAGGTTTGAGAGCGATCGCTTTGCTAAAATCTCCAATTGCTCCTTTATTATCCTTCAGTTGACCACGGGCTAACCCCCGGCCATAATAAGCATAAGCATTCTCAGAATTTAACTTAATCGCTTGGGTATAGTCTGCGATCGCTTCTTTGTACTTACCTAATTCAGAAATTGCAAATCCTCGATCAAAATAGGCATTAGCATCTTGAGGATTGAGCAAAATGGCTTGGCTAGAATCTGCTTGCGCTTGCTCGTAGTCTCCTAATCGATAATAAGCATCGCCTCGCCTATTATAAGCCAGAGCGTTTTGTGGATCTAATTCAATAACCTGATTGAAATCTTCAATTGCTCCTTCATAGTTTCCTGCATCATATTTATTTACACCCGCTTGGTATAATGCCTGTTCAGCGTCACTTACAGGTTTTGGCAACCTAAATTGCAACGCTCCAACAACAAGTGTGATACAGCCAGCGACTCCCGTTAGAACTAGTAATAATTTTTTCTGATGCTGTTTTTGCTGATCGTCATCAACATTTGTTAACTTTTTCAGATCGTCTAAAACTTCAGTTGCATACTGGTAGCGCTTCCGATGGTCAAAACGCACCATTTTATTAATAATTTTTGCTAACTTTTTGTTAACTTTGAGATTTTTGTTTCGCCAAACTATTTCACCCGTCAGTCGATTTTTCTGATTTCGCAAATTAGATATTTCGTTTGCAGGTAAACCTCTCAGTGCTGCGATCGCAACTATCCCTAAAGCATATATATCGCTGTTGTATTTGAGGTTGCCGTTAACTTGTTCTATAGGCATATATTCGAGATTGTCAACGGTATTAGTAATGGCTTCATTAACAGTACCTAGATTAATCAAAACTAACTTTTTATCTGATTCTCGGCGAATAATATTTGTCGGTTTAATGTCCCGATGAATTACGCCATAGCTATGTACAACAACCAAATTTTCTAATATTTCTGATAAAAAAGTAATAACTTGGTCTTCTCTCAGAGCTTCTTTCGGGATAATTTCGTCACTGAAAGGATTACCAGATATGAATTCTTGGACTATATAAAATTCTTCATTTTCTTCAAAATAAGCAATTAGTTTTTGGATTTTATCGTGTTTCTGTCCGAGCTTTTCTAAAGTTGCTGCCTTACTGGCAAACAAGCGGTGCAGTATTGTTAAAGTTTGAGGATTGCTACTAGGAGGACGTAACTGCTTTACTATAAATTGGCTGTCAGGAAGATTAACATCTTCAACTAAATAGGTTTTCCCCTTTTCCGCATCATTGAGAACTTTTAGTATTCGATAATGTCCATCTAGTAAATGACTATTCATCAATATAAATATAGTTTTATAAATTATTTGATTATAGCTGACGTGTTATTGCTGGCATTGATTTTTTTAAAAAAAATATTTTTTTAAAAAAATCAATGCCATTTTGGCAGATAAAAGTATTAGTTATTAGCTAATATTGTTATTGATGAGCGGAATGTTACAGACTTAATACGGTTACATATTACCAAATTTAAGTAGCATGTGTGTATTAAAAGAAACTTGAAAAGATGGATGCGTATATAAGGGGGTTATTTTGCTCCTTACTCTTCAGCAATCCCACTCATGACACCTAATCATCGAATGGGGTAGAAAAATAACAATTTGAATTTGAATTATCTATAACCCTATATAGAAAATTGAAAATTAACATCTTTAGGCAAAAAAAAGATTTAGCAGCTACCGCGAAGCGTCAATTGCTCAAGGCGCTGAATCAACGCGATACATCTGCCGTTAAGAGTTTGATTGGAGAGTGGCAACCTATTCTGGGATCGGATAAGTTAACTAATTTGATTGTTAACCAGGTAATGCTCGAATGCGATTCTGACAGCCACAGTTGGTTTTGTCAAATTTTTCTTGGACAAGCCCAATATCAACAGATGGGGGAAAAAGCTCAAAGTAACGTCTTTCAAACCTTATTGGGTGCGGGTTTAGAACCTGGCAAAGACTTTAGCTTTGGATCTGATAGCAGGATTATTGTAAACGATCGCGCCAAGCAAATCTTACTTAGCCAAGTGCCACAGGAGCATCGGGCATCATTTGAAGCACAGTTAGAATCCTCGCTAATCTTAGATCCAGTTACTACCATTGAACAGCAGTTAGGGTGTGCATTTTTTACCAATTTGACTGAGATTGCCAGCCAACAGATGCAGGTACTAAATAATTCCCAAGCAGCGGCTTATCTAGGAGTGCTGTTGGCTGGATTAGTGTCGCGTCACCCTCAACTTCAGGATGCGGACTTTCCCACACGATTTATTTTCAATATTCTTCAAGAACTGTCCCAGGAACGAGCAATGCTAATCTTGAACGATCCAGAGACAAATCCCCAGTTCGATGAAATGATTATCTTTGGGCATTTATTAGCAGCAATGGGAGATAAAGAATATCACCACATTGCCGACGAAGAAGGTGGTATCAGCCTCGAACAACTGAAAAAACTTGATTTAGTTTGGTGTGGTGAACGCCGACTTTCGGAAATAGTAGCCATGATGGAAAAATGGCATCCCAAAAATAGATAATCAGCAATTCCAAATTTAGTTCTATGCTGGCACAACAAATTTCTCACTACCAGCCAGTCCAAAAGCAGTGTGAATGGCTTGTAAAGCTTTAACACCTTGTTCTTGCGCCACGACACAACTAGTTTTTATTTCTGAGGTGGCAATCATTTGAATATTAATTTGCTGTTGGGCTAGCGCTTCAAACATTTTTGCGGCAACACCTGGTTGGCCTACCATACCTGCACCGACAATACTCACCTTAGCGATCGCACTATCTAAAACAACTTCACCCCATCCTAATTCTGCCGCTACTTGGATCAGCATTTCTTTTGCACTTTCCCCGTCCATCTGCGAGACTGTAAAGGCAATATCTCGCCTGGGAACCCCATCAATCACCCGACAGCGCTGAGATTGGATAATCATATCAACACTAATATTATGCTGTGCTAATAATCCAAACAATTTTGCCGCCATCCCTGGCCGATCTGGCAATTGGCGAATAGCAAGACGCGCTTGTTTTAAGTCGAGGGCGACACCGCGAACTAGAGGACAATTGGGCAGAGGGGCGGAGGGGCGGAGGGGCAGAGGGGAATCTATACACGCACTCTCCCCTGCTCCCCTGCTCCCCTGCTCCCCTGCCTCAATTTCAAAGGCGGTACGGAGTGCTAGGACGGCGCGATCGCATTGGGCGGCATCAACTACGCAACTTACTTTCACTTCGCTGGTGGAAATCATTTGAATATTCACGCCTGCTTCGGCTAATGTGGCAAACATCTTTGCCGCGACACCAGGACGCCCAATCATTCCTGCGCCTGCGATGCTGACTTTGGCAATGTTATGTTCTACCATTACCTCGGCTTCTTCCAACTTGGGGTTCGATTGACTTCTCAGTGCTGGGGCGATCGCTGTTGCTACTGCTTCTGCCCGTTTTAAGATTGGTGTGGTGACAGTAAAGGCAATGTCATTACTATTACCTTCATGAACTGACTGAATAATCAAATCTACGTCTACTTTTTGCCGAGAAATTTCGCCAAATAATCTGGCTGCTACGCCTGGTTTGTCGGGGACGCGCAACAAAGCGACCTTTGCTTGGTTAGTGTCAAATTCTACATGATCTACTGGACGGGCAATTTCTAGATTGATTAGCGATCGCCCTTGGGGTTTGGCTGATGTCACCCAAGTCCCTGGTTGATCTGTCCAACTAGACCTAACTACCAGGGGTACACCATAGTTACGAGCGATTTCCACAGCCCGGGGATGCAGCACTTTTGCACCCAAGCTAGCTAATTCCAACATTTCATCGCAGCTGATGGCATCCATCAACTGGGCTTCGGCAACTAAGCGGGGGTCTGTAGTGAGAATCCCTGGAACATCTGTATAAATTTCACAAAAACTTGCTCCTAATGCGGCTGCGATCGCCACTGCTGAGGTGTCAGAACCACCGCGCCCCAAAGTGGTAATTTCCATCTCTCCGGCGCTGGATGTGCCTTGAAACCCTGCTACTACAACTACTTTACCTGCATTTATGTGGCGAGTTAGGCGAGTAGTTTCAATATGCAAAATCCGAGCGCGGCTGTGTTCGGCTTCAGTAACAATTCCTACCTGAGCGCCAGTCATAGAAATTGCGGGTTGTCCGAGTTCCTGCAAAGCCATACTGAGTAAGGCGATGGTTACTTGTTCACCAGTAGAAAGCAGCATATCCATTTCCCGGCGGTTAGGATTTGGAGAAATTTCAGTAGCTAGTTTGACGAGTCCATCGGTGGTTTTGCCCATCGCCGAAACCACTACGACGATAGAGTTTCCAGCTTTAACAGTTTTATAAACACGCTGTGCAACAGCTTGAATCCGTTCGACTGAACCGACAGATGTACCACCGTATTTCTGAACTATGAGCGCCATAACTTTTATGCAATCAATTGTGTCTGTTTTGCTCAATGCCTCCGCCGGGTTAGGAAGCCTTGAAGATATTAATAGATATTTAGTTTACTAAAAATTGTGTAGCATACCCAATCATGAGTTGATTAAGCTGTTGTGCCTTTAATTTGCACTAATATTTTTTTCAATATGATTGTGGGGTGGGCAACATGAGCGCCCTGATAGTGCAAGTTGTATATGTAACAGCTTATTCAAAAATCACATCTTCGTAAAGTGCTGCCATTGTTTCCTCAAAATCCACGCTGTTGAGTCGAAATGATTGATGCTCTGCTGTGTAGGATTGTAAAACCCACAACCCTTGCTCATTGCGGCGAAAACACTCAACTCGCTGACGTTTTGTATTAATTAAAACATACTCTTGCAGACTTTCGAGTGTTTGATAATCGGCGAATTTGTCGCCCCGGTCAAAGGCTTCGGTAGAATTAGATAAAACTTCGACAATTAAACAGGGAAATCTTTTATAACCTGGTGTTTCTCGATCTCGTTGATCGCAAGTAACCATCACATCGGGATAATAAAAGCGATTCAGAGATTCGATTCTGGCTTTCATGTCAGCGATGTAAACACGACAACCAGAGTCGCGCACATGATTACGGAGGAGAGCAAACAGGTTTCCAGCAATGGTAACATGTGGATCTAGCGCTCCAGCCATTGCGTAGATGTAGCCGTCGATGTATTCATGCTTGATATTGCTCTGTTCCTCCATTTGGAGGTATTCTTCAACGGTGACGTAGTTTTGTTGGGGCGAGGCTATCATAGTTGAAACTTCAAGGTTTGAGTGATACTGATTTCTAGGGTAGCCTTTGCTTTTAGTGTTTCACTATGAACTAACAGATCAGTTAAAAATTAGGTAATAAACCTGCTTGTTTGCAAATCTCATTAGCAGTAATACGATCAATGGTACGATGCCGTTTTACAGGAAGAGTTTTTATCTCATTAGTATAAATTGAATGATTTCCTCCTTCCCTTAATAAATAAAAGCCATTTTGTTCTAAGTATTTAATTAGCTCTTTTCGTTTGACTGACACACTCAAACCTCTATAGGAATTTGTTCGAGCAAAGAATCACCTATGGGAATTTCTTTCTTTTGTTGGCGATAGGCAAGAATCATTTCTTTGGTTGCGTCTTGTAACATAGCCCTGCATTCTTCTAAGGTTTCTCCTTCTGTAATGACTTCTTGCCATTCAATGAGTTGTCCCATATATCCGCTATTAGTTTTTGTATATTTTGCAGTGTATGTAATTAACATTGCTATGTTTTGTGAAGATAATTATATGATTTATCGTAGCTGATTTTTTATTGCGGGGGCTGCATCTCTCTATCATTCACAACTGCATAAGTGCGATTGCCAGCTTTCGGCTCAACGATATACCAAAATGAATGCGTGAATTACTCAAATTAGTAAGCAAACTGGGGTTTGAGAAAGTAAAAGCTGCTTTTGCTTGCGTCAAACACCAAAATGAGAAAGCAAAAGCTGCTTTTGTTTGTGGAAAACACTAAAATGCGAGATTAAAAGCTGCTTTTGAGAAAGTAAAAGCTGCTTTTGCTTGTGGAAAACACTAAAATGCGAAATTGAAAGCTGCTTTTGAGGAAGTAAAAGCTACTTTTGAATAAGTAATCAGGCATTTTTACTTATTCAATATGAATTTTAGTCTAGGCGATCGCACTTTTCAGTTTTATCACGGTGCGCTTTGCACAAAACTAGCTTATTCTGGATTTGGAGGGAGGCGATCGCGAAGATTTGCCAGATATTCACGACACTTAACAGTCCAAGGATGGTTCATCGGTAATTGTTGCTCAAAAATCTTTAATGCTTGCAGATACAATGGTTCGGCTTCGGTATAACTTCCTTGTAAGTGAAAAAGTTTTGCCAAATTGTTAAGACTAATGGCAAAAAATGGATGTTCTTCTCCCAGCAGCTTGCGCCTGAGTGCCAAAGCTTGGATGTAAAGGGGTTCGGCTTCGCTGTATCTGCCTTGAAAAGAGTAGAGATACCCTAGGTTGTTGAGGCTTTGGGCGACATCTGGATGTTCTTCTCCCAGCAGCTTGAGCCTGAGTGCCAAAGCTTGAGTGTAAAGGAGTTCGGCTTCGCTGTATCTGCCTTGGGGAAAGTAGAGTCCCGCAAGGTTGTTAAGGCTAGAGGCGACATGTGGATGTTCTTCTCCTAGCAGCTTGCGCCTGAGTGCTAAAGCTTGGATGTGAAGGGGTTCGGCTTCGCTGTATCTGCTTTGGTAATCGTAGAGTACAGCTAGGTTGTTGAGGCTTTGGGCGACATCTAGATGTTCTTCGCCTAGCAGCTTACGCGTGAGTGCCAAAGCTTGGATGTAAAGGGGTTCAGCTTCGCTGTATCTGCCTTGGGAGTTGTAAAGTACAGCTAGGTTATTGAGGCTAGTGGCGACACCTAGATGTTCTTCGCCCAGCAGCTTACGCGTGAGTACCAAATCTTGGATGTAAAGAGGTTCGGCTTCGCTGTATCTGCCTTGAGATTCGTAGAGTAAAGCTAGGTTGTTGAGGCTTTCTGCAACAAATGGGTGTTCCTCTCCTAAGCGTTTTTTGGTAACTTCTAGACACTGGTTATACCAAGGTAAAGCTTGGTTATACAACCCTTGACCTTGGTAAAATCGAGCGTTACCAATAAAAGGTAAAGTTAGATCATCATCGCTGACGTATTGAATAAGATTGTTCGCTACTTCAGCTATATGAGGTATAGCGGGGGTGACATCGCTAATTTGCTTCAGGGTAAGGGTGTAAGGAATTTCTTTGGCAACTGCTACCATTACCCGACAAAGCGATCGCTTTAATTCCTCCACTTGATTGAACTCAGCCTGCTTGAGTTGAAAAAATTCCCGAATGAGTTGATGTAGTTGGTAGCTGTCCTCACCTTGAAGCAGATGCAAACTCTCTAACTCAACTCTGCTATCTTCCAACTGTTCAGCATCTTTCCCCATTTCTACACTTTCTACCAGTCCCCAGGGAATAGGAGCTAAAGCAAATAAACTCAGTAAAACACCTAACTCCTTGGCATCATCATTTAATTCTTCCCAACTTAACTCAAAAGCAGCAGCAACACCTCGTTTGACATTCAGCGTCCAAGTGCAGTCTTTTTCATCCCGTGCTAAAGATTCATGAGTTAACTTTTTTTCTTCTAACCGCCGCAACATTTCTGCTAAAGAGATTTTCCGCTTTTTCACATACCTCCCCACCAAATTCAGCGCCAAAGGTAAACAACCTAAACGCTGACAAATTTCTTTGGCATCTTCTAATTCTCGTGCGACTTTTTCTGCTCCCACCCACTCTTGTAAAAGTTCCAGTGCTGCGGACTCACTTAAAACATCTAGAGTAAATGACTGGGAAAAATCTAACTGTAACCTGCTGGTAATTAGCAGCTTAAACCGGGGTGATTGTGGTGGTAAATATTGCTCTACTTTGGGGTAATCGTTGACATCATCCAGCACTACCAACACATTCCCATCGTGCCAGCGTGACCAACAAAAATCAACTTGCTTTGGTAAATCCCAATCTTCTGGTGGTTTTAGTCCTAACTTAGCTATGGCAAACTGCAATATCTGAAGCCCAATATCTTCATCTCTAGCGCGTAACCAACAGATACCACCTGGGTAAGTGTTGAGTAACAGGTGAATCAGTGCATACTGAGTTGCTAACTCTGTTTTCCCGACTCCTCCCATACCCTCAATCGCAGCAATCACCACTTGAGAACTGTGTTGTAGCCTTTCGTGCAGACTCACTAAAGTCTCAGCACGTCCAACAAACTTGACTATACTACCACGAGGAATATTTTGAGGAATTTCCTTTGGTTTGAAAACGTCTGGCTGTTGAATAATAACCAGTAAATTCAGGATTTGGGTAATATCGCCTGTAGTCAGATTGCCGCCTACTTGTACATTTCGGAGAATGCTCTGTAAAATTTCTTCTGGGCTGTGATTTTTGCTCATGATTTTAGACTTTCATGTCCACATTACCAAGATCAAGATCGCCGCCAAATTGAGAATCAACCACCGCTTCTTGATTCACTGAACCGTCTCTTGTGGCTGACAAATTTATATTACCGACTTTAGCTTTACCTTTTACCAGAATTCCTTTTATAACTATTTGATTAATCTGCGTTTGTGCTTCATTGGCTACAGCTTCCACAGCTTGAGCAATCTCAGGATCTTTCTTCGCCGCTTCCTCTACCTGCTGCCCAATGAGATAAGCTTGACCATAATCTAAAGGTTGTGTTTTAGCCTGTTCAATAACCTTCGCCGTGCTAGGTTCCTTGCGTTTGAGCAGAACTAACAACTTTTCGCCTTCGTTCCAAGCCTTTTCGCCGATGATTTCCCCAGTTTTTTCAAAGGCTTTGGTGATTACCAAAGTTGCGATCGCAGCGGCTGTCAGTGATACTGGCTCCATAAGTTTGCCAAAGTATACGAGATTTTATTTATGGTTCTCAGTTTAACAGAGCCAAGGCGAATGGAATTCGCGGCTACACAAACAAAGTCCGCCTCTGCGGACTAAGGAAAATTGAGGGTTTGAAACCCACGGAGGTGGGTTTTGTCTGTGTAGCTGCGGTTTATAACCGCCCTTTTAAATTTAAAGGGACGACTTCAACAAGTGAAATCGTCCCTTTAAACTTATAAAAGTGAAATATTCCCTATCTGCTTACTCTGGAAGGTTCAACCCACTCATCCCAAGAGCTATCGTAGCCATCATAAGTAATTTTATAAAGATCGTTACTAAGTTCTAAAATCTGCCCTTGATACCATTTTCCCTTCCACAAAATTCTCACTGCATCTCCAACTTCAAATGATGCCCGAAAGCGTGTAGCGCCAACCCATTCATTCCAGGAACTGCTGTAACCATCGTAGGTAATATAGCACTTATCATCATTAACCTTAAGTACCGTTGCCGGATACCATGCTTGCTTCCAAAGAACTTCAGCCTTTTGTCCCACAGAACAGGGTGAAGCCGCAAAAGCGCTAGGAATTAATGTTCCTACCCAAGTTGCCATAAATATGGCACCAAACAATACTTTGTTTTTCATGACTATTCCTCTCCACAAACAGTAAAACCAAATTTTGATAATGATTTATGGAAATCTACTTCAAAATTTGCAACTAACTTGTTACTATTTTTGTGGGATTTGTTTAGCGATCGCCTCAGCAAAAATTATGATTTTTCACCGCTAGTTGTGAAGATATCGCCTTTAAAATTAGCAGTACTTATCGATTTTACTTACTTGAAATTATTAGATCCCAAACTTCTTCAAGAAATCGGGGATCTATCTGTTAGTATTCATACTGAAACTTGACTTTACAGGTTATTCATTTTTGTAAGTTCCCTGCTCTAAATCGAATTTCATAAAGTCCTAGCAAACCTGTCGCTACTAGCAAAGGTAAGAAATAATAGATTCCCCGATAAGCTAACATTGAACCCAAAACTGCCGCCGCCGAAACTTTTGAGGAGAGAATCAGCAAAATTATAGTTTCAAATACTCCCAAACCACCGGGGACATTACTAACCACACCTGCAAACATCGCTAGTAAATAAATTCCCAAAAAGTCTAGATATGACAAAGATATATTGCTAGGAAGTAAAGCATAAAGAACCGCCGCCGCAAGAATCCAGTCAAAACTAGAAATTGCTATTTGAGCCAGGGAGATTTTAAAAGAAGGAAATCGAAATTCATGCCCACGAATTATTAATGGTTGTTTAAGAAGAATACTTCCTAGTAAATAAACCGCAACCAATAGCAGAAAAATTACGCCGATGGGGCGCACAGTAGCAAAAGGTAAATGTAGTTGAGTGGGAATTTTGAGGGGATTGATGAGGAACAATAAACCGGCAACGGCAAACATCCCCAACCAAAAGGTAAAATTGGCGAAGGCAATTACTTGAGCGATCGCAACTGCTGACACTCCCCAATTAGCATAAAATCGATAACGGATAGCACTGCCAGTTAGCAAGGCAAAACCTATAGTATTGCTAAATGCAGAGCTAATAAAGTTAGTGAAAGCTATCTTATTCCAGCTTAGGGAACGATTAATGTAGTTAAAACCTAAGATATCGTACCCAATCATCACCAGATAGCCCAAAGCTGTCAGCCAAATTGCCCAACTTAAGCGACTTTTGGGAATAGCAGCTAGAGAGTTGAGGATATCACGATAATTATACGCACGCAATTCGCTAGCGATCGCCCACAAAGAAAGTACCAGCAGCAGCAAGCCAAACAGTGTGCTGATATTGAGTCGCAGCTTTTCAAGCATTTAAAAGTCCTTTTGACTTGACAACCAGTCGCAAACTTTCCATCACCTTGACACAGCATTGACAAATGGTAATGGCAGAGTTGGTTAATCACGCGATCGCCAATTGGTTAAAAAGTAAGTTTATAATTAGTCTTCAAAGATGAACTACAAACTATCGGAAATTCTATTGCTATTATCAGTATTATCCCTAGTTGGCTGTAATTTATCCCAAAGTGTGGTAGCAAAACCACCGCAACAGCAGAATTTACAAACAACGCCTTCCGTTCTTCCAACCCAGCGTAATACTAGCAAATCTGCTCCTCTCCTAACCTACAAAATTGAAACCTACCATAGTCAAGTGATGGGCGCAAGTCGCACTTACGGTGTTTCTTTACCTCCTGGCTATGAGCAAAATCCAAAACAAAGTTATCCTGTAATCTTTCTCCTCCACGGTGGACATGGGAACCCCACTGATTGGCTGATTCAGAACAAGGGAGAAGCTCTCAAGACTGTGGAACAACTTTATATTACAGGTAAGTTGCCACCCAGCATCATCATTACACCAGATGGCAACGACAAACGTGGCTCTAGTCCCTACCGAGATCCTGAATATATCGATGGCCCAAACGGTAAAGTCTCCACAGCCGTGGGAGATGAGTTAGTAAAAGTTGTACAAAGCCGTTATCGTACCCGAACTAATCCAGATTTTTGGGCAATAGGTGGTTTATCTTCTGGTGGTTGGGGAGCAATGAATGTGGGATTACACAACCCGAATCATTTCTCGATTTTATTTAGTCATAGTGGTTATTTTCATGATAAAAGCGGCCCCATAAATAGCCCAATAACTTATATTAAAACCGTTCCCCAACAATCTCAAAAAAAGTTGAAAATTTACCTGGATTCGGGTACATCAGATATTGAAGAAATTCACCAAGCTGAACAATTTACTCAAGTACTAAACAAACTCAAAATTTATAATTTATTTCGTCAGTTTCCTGGCAGTCACACTTGGCAATACTGGCGGGAACATTTAGCAGATTCATTGACTTTTGTCGGTGAGCAATTCCGATCTGCTGAAATAGCACACAGGGCTAGTAATTTAGGTATTAATCAGAATAAAAATACTCAAAAAAATTAGCAGTGAAAAAATAATCTTATTTTGCAAAACTGCTGATATTTAAACGTCAATGTGGAAAACCCTGCTGCCATTTGTCAGCAGATTAACTATATTAAGTTCTGATGGAGGTGATTTTTTTAATGCTAAAATAATATGAAGATTTCTAAACTTTTAATTAGCTTGGTGGGAGCGATCGCACTTCTCACTACCGCTGGTTATTATTATGTATTCATCTTAGGTGCGCCACAACTAGACCCACCCCACAAAAAGGCAAATACTGGGCTAAAGTTTCAATTAGCAAGCTTCAACTCCCAAGCAATGGGTGCAGTCCGTAACTACGGTGTGATTTTGCCCCCTAGTTATAACAAAAATCCGCAAAAGCGCTACCCCGTGATATTCTTGCTACACGGTGGTCATGATGATGCCCGTGCTTATGCTGATAAATATGCAGTCTTAGACGTACTGCATGAACTTTATCAAAGTGGAAAATTACCGCCATCGATTGTGATTACACCTGATGGTAATGATAATCGCGGTTCCAGTCCTTTATACGACCCCAATTATTTTGATGGGCCAAATGGCAAAGTAGGGACTTTAATTGGCTCAGAATTAGTACAAGTTGTCAAGTCGCGCTACCGCACTTTAGAAGAACCTCAGTTTTGGGCGCTAGGAGGTCTGTCTTCTGGTGGATGGGGGGCTTTTAATATTGGGTTACGCTATCTCAACAACTTCCAGATTTTGTTTAGCCATAGCGGTTACTTTACTGATAGCAGCGGTTCCCAAAATAGTCCCCAAGAAATTGTGCAACAGCTACCAGTTGAAGATAGGAAGCGATTGCGTGTTTACCTGGATGCAGGTCTGAACGATACTAATTTGCTGGCTTCTACTAAAGCCTTCAACGAAACCTTAAATAAATTAGGCATTGCTCACGTATTTTATGCATTTCCTGGAGGTCATGGTTTGTCTGGTGCAAATGTAGGCTGGAACTACTTTCACAAACATCTCAAAGATTCGCTCTCCTATGTAGGTGAACAGTTTAAAAAAGTCAAGAGTTAAAATTTTAAAATTCAGGTTCTACGCTGCCCTGGTGTTACAGGATTAAAATTAAGGTATTATAGATAAAATTCTAAATATTAAAACTTCATCTGTATAAGGTAACACAGCCTATAAGCCTAGTTTGTTTATTCCGTTAGTCCATAAAAAGATTGCTAGAGCCAAAACTCCTAACTTATAACTTATTTCCTTCTAATTAATACTATTAGACTAATGACTAATAATTTAAAAACTCAGATTGGACTTTGGAGTGCAACTTTCCTAACAGGTTTAGTCGGAGTAGTAAATTTGTTGTCAGCAGTGACACCTAACTTATATGAGCGAAATCACTGGTTAAAGGAACTTTTACCATTTGAAATTCGTGCCAGTGGTCATATATTTTCAGCGTTGACTGGGTTTGTTTTACTAACAGTTGCTACTAATTTATTACGCCGAAAAAGAATAGCCTGGTTACTTACCATTGCTTTACTAGTGATTTCCATTTTCAGCCACTTGCTGAAGGGACTTGACTATGAAGAAAGTCTACTCTCTGGAGTTTTACTAGTGCAATTAATCTTGATGCGCCCTTTTTTCACGGCGCAATCAGACCGTCCTTCGATTGCACGGGGAGTTCGAGTGCTGATCAGCGCTTTATTATTTACGCTGGCATACGGAACTATTGGATTTTACTTGTTAGACGGCAAGTTTTCAGAAAACTTTAATTGGCGTGAAGCTGTACTTCAGACTTTATCGATGTTCTTCACTGAGGATAATTGGGGACTGCAACCAAAAAGCCGATTTGGAGAATTTTTTGCTAATTCTATCTATATTATTGCCGCAGTCACTATTACTTATGCAATAGTAATGCTATTGCAACCTGTGTTTTGGCGAAATCTAGCAACTCTAAATGAGCGGCAAAGAGCAAAAGAAATTGTCGAGCAATATGGATATTCTTCTTTAGCAGCGTTGACGCTTTTAAATGATAAAAGTTATTATTTCAGTCCTTCGGGTAATAGTGTAATTGCTTATGTTCCTAAGGGACGGGGTGCGATCGCATTAGGAGACCCCATAGGCCCCATTGAAGACCGCAAAGAGACAATTATTGCTTTCTGGCAGTTTTGCCAGCGCAATGACTGGTATCCTGGCTTTTACCAAACTATGCCCGATGATGTTCAGCTTTACAAGTCATTAGGGTTTAAGGTACTCAAGATTGGAGAAGAAGCGATCGTTGACCTGAAGAGTTTTACCTTACAAGGAAAAGCCGGTAAAAACTTTAGACCATCAATCAGTCGTTTAACTAAGCTAGGATACCGAATCGAATTTTACCAACCACCGATAGCCAATAATTTATTGCACCTCCTCAAACCTGTGAGTGATGAATGGCTGAAAATGGTACAAGGTTCGGAAAAACACTTTTCTTTGGGTTGGTTTGACGAAGCTTACCTGCGAGAGTGCGAGATTGCTGTGGTGCATAATCCTGAAGGTGAGATTAGCGCCTTTGCCAACATTCTCCGGGAGTACCAACTCAACGAAGCCACTATTGACATGATGCGACACCGCCCGTCTCTTGAAAATGGCACAATGGACTTTCTATTTATTTCCCTGCTGCAACATTTTAAAGATTGTGGTTACGACAGCTTTAATTTCGGTCTTTCTGCCCTTGCGGGAGTTGGAGATAACCCAGAATCGCGCCGCTTGGAGAAAGTATTGCACTATCTTTACGGGCATTTGAATCGCTTCTACAATTTCCAGGGATTACACGCCTACAAAGAGAAGTTCCGCCCCCGTTGGGAACCACGTTATTTGGTTTACCCCAGTTTAGCCACCTTACCAGATGTAGTTGTGGCATTGATTCGCGCCGATTCAGGCGATCGCCTCTTTGATTATTTCAAACCCGGAGCCTAAATGTGGACTCAAAATAACTCGTAATGATTTTGACCTATTAAGCGATCGCCACAATCATAGAGCATCTTTGCACAGACAAGTATCTGCTCCTATCGCAAACACAACGAATTTATCCGAACTGACTTAGAGGCGCAAGGGTAAGGAAGCATCTATTCTGGCGTTATTCCGCAGTATGGCATAAATCATCGGTAGCCTCATAATATCATGTTCGGGTAAAGACTTATCATTTAGACCGCAGGGGTGCAGGGGGCAGGGAGCAGGGAGAAAGAGGTTTTCCTGACTTTTGCGGTAATCATAAGTAATTAACCGGACTTGATATAAAACCTCATTGCAGAGCGATGTTTATCACAGGCTGCGCCTACACAACTTGGCATTTATATGATACAATTGTACTATAAAAGTAAGAATATCTGGTGAGTATGCAACGCACAGTTTACCAGGCGATGCTCAAAGTTTGTAGTAACTGAACGCCCATAATAGCTAGTTCGTGGATCTAATTATGAGCGCACAATATTTGTGTAGGATATGCCAATTTTAGCATTTATTTGGCATCAAATTATTGTGTTTTTGTACTTAAATTTTAGCAGATTATAACAGCTTATTTGGGAAGAAGAATAGACTTCAGTAACCGTAGCTTGAAAATGGAAGATAGTAAGATGACGAATCAGAAAATTTCTCTAGTAGAACTAATCCAAATTTTTGCCCAATATCGCCACAATATTATTGTCAATATCAAGCACCTGCAAGAGCATTATCAAAGAACAGGTATCAAGCGTGTTAGAGGTGTTAGAAACGAAAATGGAGAACTGCTCCAACCTTGGTTGCGAACAGAATATATCGATAATGCTGAATATGTTGGTATGGGTGAGTTTCAGTTTAACCGCAATACTGCTACTATCAACATGCTTGTTAAACGGAAAGTCAAACTTGCCAAATTTGAAGACCAAACTCCCACTCTTGAGGTAGCAGGTTTGCTAGTAAATGACCTCAACACCTTTAATAATTACACGCTTGTAAGTGACGGAAAAATAAATGTGAAGTCCTTACAAGTAAAAATCAGCAGTAAAAAAGTCTTTGACTTACTAAAAGTAAAAGGCATTCTGGATACAGAAGAATTTGACTTCAGGGCTGAATATACCATTCAGTTAGATAACTTGCCGCTTGTAGGTGCTAATAGTCGTTACAGTAGTATTGATGGACTATTCAATGAATTAGCAGAAATTAAAGTACTGACTAGTATTATTTGCGCTCACTTGAAAAAGGAGTCAGATGTATTTATCGAGGCGCAGTTAGATGAGTTTAAAAAGCACTATCTGTCCAAGAATATTTACATTAACTTTCCGACAACTAACGAATATGCTGATATCAACGAAGCTTTAGTTAATGGAACTATTGACTCAAGATTTAGCTATAAAATTGATATCGGCAGTCAAGATATCCTGAACCTGAATAAGTTCCCTTCTGCTAACAGGTTTCTCAATAGAATCTATCGTCTTTATGACAAAGAAACTGGAGAAATTATCATGAAGCCGAGTTTTGAGATGGCATTTAATCAGAATCTTGCAGTTAGGCAGAGGTTATTGTCATCACGCACCAAGATTACAAAAGTTGACGAGTTGATGAAACCAATTTTTGATGATTTTCTTGGACTTGAGCAAAATGGTATTGTTGGACGTATTCTTAAGAAAGTTGGTGCTGATAGTTTGGCGCAGTTATTGCCGGATAAACAAGCTGGTAAGCAGATTAGTAAAGAAGAAATGGTTACAGCTTTAACAGCGGCTAATAAAAAGCTAGAACAATATGTAGAAAATATCTACCAAGATAAAATCTCTCCCTTGGTATTTTACATTGGTTCTACTGGACTATTGCCAAATAAAATTGAAGCAAAAGCCATGAGTGCTGATGAAGCTGCTGCTAAATACCCTAATTTGCAATTTTCTAAATATGAGCAAGAAGGTACTTTTTTTGCAGTTGGTGATAGTATAATCAGCATCTATACCAAGACTGAATTTTATAGCAAACTTACTTCTGTGTGTATAGATAGTTAGATTATATATAGCAATTCTATTTGATTCGTGAGAATTGCAACCCGCAGAACCCCGACTTATTTAATAAGTTAGGGTTCTTATTTATTGCGAGTGATTAAAGATTGTTATAATGGTAATTATTATTATTAGAGATTTCCTAAAATACAGCTAGACTTTGGACTAATTGTAGAAGAAATTGAACTTTTGGATGAAGACATTAAAAAAATAACACTCACTATAATCTGTAAAGACAATAACAAAAAAAGGCTAAAGTAAATTATCTTTAAATTCTTATTGATGTACGTATTTATTTTAATTTTTTTGATCTCTCGACTATGTTTTTAGTATAATTCAGCACTTTTAGCACATAAAATTACAACTTACAGATAGATCAGTTTATTTGTATCTAACTGCATCTATAGTTATGTGTCTCTGACTCAAAACAGAGCTACTATTCTCTTTTTATTTTGATATATCGCTCTGCAAAGTTAATTTTATTACCTGACATAGCAATAGATTTACTAATAATCTTTAAGAAAATTACGCAGAAATCAACTTCAATGAGACAATCTGACCTAATCTTCTCAACCTAAAGGAAGACATGAACGATCGCACAAAGGCTCTCCAGGCTCTCGCCGCTGAACGTTGGCGGGTATCCCTGATTCTCAGTGGAGCCATGATGTTTATTTACTTCGGCTTTATCCTATTAATCGCGTTCAATAAGCCTCTGCTGGGGTCATTAGTATTTCCTGGCCTTAGCCTCGGAATTTTACTAGGGGCGTTGGTAATTGTCTCAGCATGGGTATTAATTTTTATCTACGTGCGTTGGGCAAATAGTAGTTATGACGACCAAATCGCAAGGCTGACACGTAAGTAAATTAGCTATTAGCAATTTCTAGTCCCAAATCCAAAATCCTAAACCAAAAAAGCATGAATAGTGTGTGGTTCGATCCGCTATTAGCGGCGGATATTACCAATCTTGGTAAGTTTAACCCGTTGGCGATCGCTTTCTTTTTTCTGTTTGTTGTCAGTTCTTTAGGCATTACCTATTGGGCAGCAAAGCTGACCAAAAATACGGCACAGTTCTATACAGCTGGCGGTAAAATCAGCGGTTTCCAAAATGGGCTGGCCCTAGCAGGAGACTTTATGAGTGCAGCTAGCTTTTTAGGTATTGCTGGGCTGGTGGCACTCAACGGTTTTGACGGCTTAATTTATTCTATCGGCTTCCTGGTGGGTTGGCCGATTGTCATGTTCCTAATTGCCGAACCACTACGTAACTTAGGTAAATACACTTTTGCCGATGTAGTGGCTTATCGCTTGCAGCAAAAACCTGTACGGATCGCATCTGCGATCGGAACGCTGGTAGTGATTAGCTTTTACTTAATTGCCCAAATGGTAGGCGCTGGAGAGCTAATCAAACTGTTGTTTGGCTTTGATTATGAATTAGCTGTGGTTATCGTCGGTTGCGTGATGATGGCTTATGTGATTTTTGGCGGGATGATTGCCACCACTTGGGTACAAATTATCAAAGCAGTTCTGTTGCTCGGCGGAACTATCTTACTAGCTATCTTGGTACTGGCACAATTTGGCTTTAACCCACTTGCTCTTTTCGCCGCTGCATCCCAGAAGTATACAGGTGTATTAGCTCCGGGCAAACTGGTTTCTAACCCCTTGGATGCTATCTCTTTAGGGATGTCGTTGATGTTCGGCACTGCTGGATTACCTCACATCCTAATGCGTTTCTATACAGTACCCGACGCCAAAGCAGCGCGGCTCTCTGTTACTTACGCTACAGCTATTATTGGCGTTTTTTATCTCCTTACCTTCATCCTGGGCTTTGGAGCGATGGTACTGGTAGGTAAAGATGCCATCGAGAAAATTGGTACTGGTGGTAACATGGCTGCGCCAATGTTGGCAGAATTTCTCGGTGGTGATGCTTTCTTAGGTTTTATCGCCGCTGTTTCTTTTGCGACGATTTTGGCAGTTGTTGCTGGGTTGACACTCTCAGGTGCGGCTGCATTGTCCCACGATTTGTGGGTGAACGTAGTGCGATCGGGTCATGCTGACGAGTCAGAACAACTGAAAGTGGCTCGTGGTGCGACAATGGTTTTGGGGTTAGTGGCGATATTCCTGGGCATCTTGTTTAAAGGGCAAAATGTGGCTTATATGGTAGGTTTAGCATTTGCGATCGCTGCTAGTGCAAACTTCCCAGCATTGCTCTTATCAATGCTTTGGCGACGCTTCACTACCAATGGTGCAGTTGCGAGTATGTTAGTAGGTACTATCTCCTCTTTAGTGCTGATTTATTTCTCACCGACTATTCAGGTAACGATTCTCAAGCACGCTTCTGCACCTTTCCCGCTGAAAAATCCTGGATTAATTAGTATCCCACTGGCGTTTATTGTGGCAATTGTCGTTTCCCTATTGAGTACTGAACAGCAGGCACAGGAAAAATTTGCGGAAGTTGAGGATCGAATTCACATTGGTTCTGGGATGTGATTTTGTCAAGGCATAAACAAGTAAACTTAAGCCTTAGCGAATGGAATTGCCTGCGGCACACTGCGTGAACGCGGCTACACAAACAAAGTCCGCCTGCGCGGACTAATGAAAAATGAGGTTTTTTTAACCCACGTAGGTGGGTAAAGCCTCGTGTAGACGCGGTTTCTAACCGCCCTTTTCATGTTGGCTCTACTTTTGCCTACTGTCCAAGTTCTTTGATATTATTCATCACTTGTTGGTATAAGTCGTTGTTACCCTGACTTTGAAAAATGCTTGCTGCTTGTTGTAAGTCTTTGAGTGCCCCCTGTTTGTCTCCATTAGTAGCGCGGGCATTTCCCCGGTTATTGTAGGCAGGGGCAAAGTTACGATTGATGCGAATAGCTTCATTATAATCTTCGATCGCCCCCTGGGGATCTCCATTGGCAGCACGGGCATTTCCTCGGTTATTATAAGCGATCGCATATTTGGGGTTGAGGAGAATCGCCTGGTCAAGATCGTCTATTGCCCCTTTTTTGTCTCCATTGGTGGCGCGGGCATTTCCCCGGTTATTATAGGCTTCGGCATAGTTGGGATTGAGGCGAATCGCTTCACTGTAATCTTTAACCGCTTCTCTGTTACCTCCTAGTGAAGCGCGGGCATTTCCTAAGTTATTGTAGGCTTCAGCGTCGTTAGGATTGATGCGAAGGGCTTGATTGTAATCTGCGATCGCTTTTTCTTTGTCTCCCAGATCAAAGTAGGCTAGTCCTCGACCGTTGTAGGCAGCCCCATACTGAGAATTTTGACTAATTGCCTTACCATAAGAAGCGATCGCAGCTTGCAAGTCACCATTTAAATGCTGATTCTTTCCCTGAATATAGAATTCTCCACCTTTAGAAGTTGTAGCTGAACGACGACTAGGTTGACTAACTCCTATTTCTGTCACCAATACATTGTCATTCTTACTACAAGAAACGCTGCTAATTGCAGTCAATGTAGTAAAAATAGCTATGGTAAATAAAGTATTTACCCTTGTTCGCTTTTGCCCAAATAAACGCCGTCTCATAAGTTAATATAAACTGCCATAACACCTGAATGGAATTAATACCAAAATCTAGATTTTAATTCTTTAACTCAATAATTATTCTAACTTTTGATAAACGTTTAAAGTCAATTGACAAAGTTCCCTGATATTTTATAGATTTATAAGAAAAAGCCGGAGGCAGGAATGATAAAATTTCCAGATTTATTCTTTACAATAACTCTATAAAATCTGGTATTTGTAGCCTGATGAACAATTTACTCATCCTCAGTTTGACTCTCTTGAGTTTTGGTATTTAGCCGCCAAGAGGTGGTTTTGTCAATATCCACAGAAAGTTGTTCTAGATTTTGCCCTAAATCTTTTTGGAGTTTCTGGGTTAGTGTGATTGGAAAATCTAAATTAATACCTTGAGTTTGTGCTAGCCTTGCCAATTCTGTAAAAGTAGCTTTGACTGTAGTGCGCTCATAACTAGTCAGCTTATAATCAGAAGTTTCAGATATATTCTGAGCTTGCATAGCTTTTTTCATCCGTTCTTGCAAATGCTCAAATTCTGAATTCAACAACTTCCATTGCTGCTCAAGTTGCGAGTATCTGGTACTTAGTGATATTAAGTCTTCAGTTGCGGGTTCGGGGCTGGCTTGGGCTTGTAATCCTAACAAGTTTAAGTGGATTTGAGCAAGATAAATACAATCTAAGTAAGCATACTCTATCTGTTCTTCAGTTAGGGGACGTTTTCCCCAATCGCTTTTTTGTTCTTGTTTGTCGATATTGTTAAAGCTACAAAGTGCAGTAGCTATAGTCTTGAGTTGGTAGTTGGGTAATGGTAAAAGATAGTAGGGAATTTTTTTTGCCATTTCCAAAGTGCAGGTTATATTTTTGGCTTTCTTGTTACCGAGAAGCTTGATATCATAACTAGCATTGTGAAAAACTTTTTCAATGGCAGCCTTTATCATAATTTCTTCAATAAATTCAGCTATAATATTAGGCTGATCTAGGACATCTAAAAGATAGACGCGATCGCCACTCATATCTTGAGGATTATCTAATACCTGAATCAGCGATAGTCGGGGATTACGACTTTTATAGTCAGCGACTTCTGTATCTATCCACAGCGTTTTAGCATTGGTATATTCAGCGATAATGGCACGAATTTCGCTGGCGGAAGTAAGGTAGGGCATTGGTTAATATTTCCTGATTATTTAGGGCATTGTAAGTAAGCCATAGTTTTATAAAGTAACATTTTGTTTGTAAGTCTGCTGACACAGGATTGCAAAAACGCTGAAGTTTTTAGTTGTTGCAGCTATGCCCGTTATAGACATCGCCAAATTGGCTCAAATCTGATAATATCGACTCACCACTGTAAAGCGGCACAGTCTCAGCTTTATAAAGCCCCTTAGCATCTGCGTTAAATTGACAGATAACCACAGACTGTATGCAGACCTATACTGGTCAGTAACAGTCAAGAAAATTGAATTGGCGCTTTTAAAAAGTGGCTGTAAAATCTTAGCCTCAAGAAATTGTCCAAATTTCAATTTTCAGTAACCTGAGTGCCTGCTTGGGTGCTTTTGTTGCTCCACATTTAATTGTTTTTTAACATCTGCTCCTCACCATGACACACACCTCAATTAATTGCTTCAAGGACTCAATTCGGAGATGATAATGAAAAAGCTAATTCCATTACTAGTTAGTAGCATTTTGGTAGTTGGTACTTTTGGCTGTCAAGAGGCTCCTAAAACTGGTTCGGAAACTCCTAGCACTACTAATGAAGCAGCTCAAGCACCAGCAAAACCAGCTTCTCAGACAAATCAAACTGCCAAAGTTCCAGGAACAGAAACGACTCCTGTAGCAGCTAGTACAAGCACTAAAGTTAAAACTAGTGCTGAAAAAACCGCAGCAACAAAAACCAAGGGTGATTTAAAAACCGAAGTTAGTCAAAAGTTGAACAAAGGCTTACCAGGTAATAAGTTACAAGTTGAAAACAAAGAGGGTGAAATTATCCTCAAAGGCACAGCGACTTCTGCTGAAGAACTCAAAAAAGCTGAAACCTTGGTTAAAGAAGTTCAAGGTGTGAAAACAGTGAAGGTAGAAGCAAAAGTTGAAACTGTGAAAAAACCATAAAAGAATAACTGAAGCTTTCAGTTCGCATCGGTATGAAAGCCAAATAGAGACTTACATCTGTGTAAGTCTCTATTTTTTACTTCCTTAAATAGAAGTAAGGAATAGGTAGTTGATACCACTTGAGTAACTTTATATAGCTGTTCTCGGTTAAATACAGCAATTTTCATGTATTTGAACCACATCTGTCGTAAGGGCACGGCATACCCATTGGTGTCAACTTAAGGTAAAGCCAGCCTAGAACGAGCTGTCTCATTGTCTCGTTCCCAGTCTCCGACGGAGAATGCTTTCCTAGAGGCTCCGCCTCCCTTGCTGGCGGCAGAACCGCTTTTGAGTTGCATTTCCAGCCTCTGGGCTGGAAACGAGATTTGAAAGGCTTTCAGCTTAAGTTGACACCAATGAGCAATGTTGTGCGCCTACCGTGTGGTCTATTTAGGGACTTCCAAATAAAAAAATATTCAATTAACTCTTGTGGGGTGGGCATCTTGCCATTAGTGTCAACTTAAGGTTAAAACCCATTTGTCAACGATAGGTTTTGTTAGGAACGAAGTATAAAGGTGAACTTTTTTCTGACTTTTATACGCAAGCTGGTAGTGATGCTAATAAACAAAGCATTAATAGTCCATGAAAAAGTTCGTTTTTTGTCCCTTGAAAACCGAATTTTTAAGCCTAAATGCTTATTGACATAGGAAGTTTGAGCTTAACTTGACACCAATGGCATCTTGCCCGCCCAGTCCAATATTGGATAATTTATTTCTTGGAGTTCCCTTACCTGAAATAGCTGTAAGGTACAAAATCCCACCTCTAACCCTCTAAGAGATGTTTGAAATTCTATATTTTCATCTTTCAACTTCCATTATTTGAACCTCGATAAATTCGCTCCATCTGCTCTGGAGAAAGTTGTCTCATTGGAAACCACTCAAATGGAGAAACAGACTGTTTCTCATAAGGTTGAACATCATCTTGCGGGTTTTGAGGGTAACGCACTACTACATTGGTATTTGAAACCTGACCTCTAAACGACTCATCTATCTCCAAATCTGCAAGCTGAGTTTGAGGCAAAACATAAGCGTGCTTCTGGGGATCGTATGCGAAAACTTCTCCTGTTTCAATGTGATAAATCCAAGCATAAATGCTAAGTTCTCCCTGATAAAGCTTAGAGTGAATCACTGGATACGTCCGCAAATTCTCAATTTGAGTAAGAACATTTTCGGCAATCATAATCTCTAGCAGTTCTTCTTCGCCGTAGTGACTGTAGTGGTCTATAACTAGCCTTCTAGTTGCCTCTGCATATTTAAGCCAATCATGTACAAGCGGCATTTCATCGCTGAGATTGTGTAACTTCATTAATCCTTTCATTGCACCGCAATGAGAGTGACCACAAATAATAATTTGGCGAATATCTAAAGCTTGAACAGCATATTCAATTGTCGCGCCTTCACCGCCATTACTTGCCCCATACGGTGGAATAATGTTACCTGCATTGCGAATGACAAATAATTCACCAACTTGGGCTTGTGTAATTAAATTTGGATCGAGACGCGAATCAGAACAGGTAATAAATAATACTCTGGGCTTTTGACCCTGTGAAAGTTGCTCAAACAATTGTTGATGTGTCGAAAAATAGCTAGATTTAAATTCGCGCAGACCTTTAATTAATCTCTTCATTACTAAGTTCTACAAATATTTTGGGTTAAGAACCATATCACAGACAACAGATTGAGGTAGTAAAGATGACTTTCTTTCTACGTTTTTTCAATTGTAAAGATTACTATATTATAAATTCATTTAGTGCTTTTAATACCCTCTAACATTGGGGTGAGTTGCTTTTTTCACTTCCTCCCCCTGTTACTTAGCAACTCATATTACTGTATCAGAATGCCTTGATCCTATTTCAAATTTTTGAATTACAAGTAATTAGTCGGACATGATATTATCTGTCTGCTCTGGGAAAATTTGATGGTCAGTTTGCGACATCAAAAATTTTGCCGTACACTGAGCGTCGCCTGCGGTAAGCCTTTTGGGTGAAACTTGCAGGCTCACCGCAACGCGTCTACTATAATTTCCAATTCTCCCCCTTACCCTCTTGCGAATTCTTAATTAGTTGATACACTTGTTCTTCATTAGCCCAGGGAACCAGCGCCTATGGTGCACATCAAGCGCGTGGAACTTACGAACTTCAAATCCTTCGGTGGCACTACTTCTGTCCCTTTGCTACCGGGGTGTACTGTCATATCTGGGCCAAATGGTTCGGGTAAGTCCAATATCTTAGATGCACTGCTCTTTTGCCTGGGACTCTCCAGTTCTAAGGGAATGCGAGCCGAACGCTTGCCGGATTTGGTAAATAATACTCAAACGGCTAAAGGACGTGCTTCGATTGAGGCTAGCGTCACGGTGACATTTGATTTGTCGGATGAAATTTCACACAAAGACACAAAGACACAAAGGCAGGAAGTAGAGGAAGTAGGGGAAGTAGGGGAAGTAGGGGAAGCAGGGGAAGCAGGGGAAGAAAATCTAAAATCCAAAATCCAAAATCCAAAATCGGGAGAGTGGAGTGTTACTAGAAGGCTACGAGTCACTCACCAAGGGACTTACACATCGAATTACTATATTAATGGTGTACCTTGCACATTAACAGAGTTGCATGGGGAACTAAGTAATCTACGGGTTTATCCTGAAGGCTACAATGTGGTGCTTCAAGGGGATGTCACCAGCATTATCTCGATGAATGCGCGAGAACGGCGGGAAATTATTGATGAATTGGCTGGAGTGGCGGCGTTCGATCGCAAAATTGTCCAAGCCAAATCAACTTTAGATGAGGTGAAGGAAAAGGAAGATAGCTGTCGGATTATTGAAACGGAATTAACTGCACAGCGCGATCGCCTTTCCCAAGATCGGGCGAAAGCTGAGAAATATCAAAAACTCCGCACAGAATTTCTGGCAAAACAATCCTGGGAAGCTGTTTTATCATGGCGATCGCTACAAGCACAACAAGAAAAGTTAGTTCATGAAATTCAAACAGGCGATCGCAATTTTACTGAGCTGACTACCCAACTCACAAACCTAAATTCCCAAATCGTCCAAAAAACTGCGGAACTGGAACATCTCAATGCCCATGTGAAAGCATTGGGAGAAGACGAACTTCTGGCGGTACAATCTACCCTCGCCACCCAAGAAGCAGAACGTAAACAACTCCAGCGTCAGCTAACCGAATTACAAACAGCTTCCCAAGAAACTGCCAAACGTCTAGCTCAAACTCAACAAGAAATTCAAAAACATCGCCATTCCCTAGAAGAAATTGCCGAAACACACATTGTAGAGACGCGATTCATCGCGTCTTCCCAGCAACAAAGGGATGAAGCACAGCAAGCTCTAGAAACCTCCCGTGAAGCCGCCGCAGAAATCGCCTCAGCATCAGAAGCGTGGGTGCAGCAACAAACGGCATTCAACCGTCAAATTGAAACTTTGCTGCACACCCTAGAACCGCAACGCACCGAACAAGCCCAACTCAGGGAACGCAATAATCAGTTACAGCAGTTAATCCAAGAGCAAACTCAGTTAATTGAACGCGATGAACCTCTGTTAGCAGAAAAACAAACTGAGTGTAATCGAGTTGAAACGGAATTTAACGCCTCTAGCGAACCCATCCAAAATTTAGCCCAAAATCTCTCAGCTACAGAACAAGAACTGCAAATTCAACAGGAAACCCAAAAACGGTTACTTTTTGAACAACGAGAAAAACAACGCCAATTGGATAAAATCGAGGCGCAAACGCAAGCACAGCAAGAAGTCCAAGGAACCCAAGCGAGTAAGGTCATTTTACAATCGGGCATACCTGGACTTTGTGGCTTAGTTGTGCAGTTAGGAAAAGTGGAACCCCGCCATCAGCTAGCTTTGGAAATGGCTGCTGGGGGACGCTTGGGACATATTGTGGTGGAAGATGACAGTATTGCCGCAGCGGGTATTGAATTGCTCAAACAGAAACGTGCAGGGAGAGCGACTTTTTTACCACTGAATAAAATTCACGCTCCCAAATTTACTCAAGATGCAACGCTGCGTTTTGCTAGCGGCTTCGTTAACTATGCTGTGAACTTAGTTGATTGCGATCGCCGTTACAAAGATGTATTCAGCTATGTTTTCGGTAATACGGTAGTTTTTTCTAGCCTGGAGGCGGCGCGGAAAAATTTAGGGCTGTATCGCATCGTCACCTTAGACGGGGAATTGTTAGAAACCAGCGGTGCAATGACTGGTGGTAGTAACAGCAATCGTTCAGCGTTGCGGTTTGGCAATGCAGAAGCGGCGGAATCTGATGAAGCGATCGCTTTAAGAAGTCGCTTGGTGGATATTGAACGGGTTTTAGAGCGTTGTACGGAAGCGATCGCCACTTTGTCAACCAAAGCCAAAAAACTCACCCAGGAACTCACAGAAGCGCGTCAGGCGCGGCGCGAACAGCAGTTGCAATTGGAACAGTTGCAGAAAGACATTAAGAATTTAACAACGCAGTTAGAGGGAACGCGATCGCAACTCGCCCAAAACAGCCAAAAGTTAGCCACTGCTCAATCCCGATTGGAAATTTTAGAGCGGGAATTACCTGGGCAAGAAAATGAGTTGCAACAATTGCGACACGCCTTAGCAGAGTTGGAAGCGTCTAAAACCCCCAGTGAATGGCAACAAATCCAGGCAACCATTAAAATCCAAGAGCAACAATTGCAACAACGTGAAACAGCGTTACGCGAAGCTGAACAAAGATTAAAAAATTTAGAAAATCAGCAACAACGTTTGCAAGAAAAAATCCAAGAAGGTGAAACGCGAATCACCGAATATGAAACCCAACAAATCTCTTGTAGAGAAGCGATTCATCGCGTCTCCACACAAATCACAACGATAGACGAGCAAATCACCCAAACCCGCGCCAACCTCAGCCTTATGGAGCAGAATTTGGGTGAAGAGAAACAAAAACGTGACGCTACAGAACTGGAAGTGCGATCGCACCTTTTGCGTCAACAACAATTAGAATGGGAAATCCAAAAACTCCAAGAAACCCAAGAGAAGCGGCGGGAGGAACTAATTGCACTGCAAACTCAATTGCGAGATGTGGGAGCAGAATTACCAAATCCCTTGCCGGAAGTTCCAGATCAGGTAGACTTGGAAGAATTGCAGAAAGAATTGCGATCGCTTACCAAACGCTTACAGGCAATGGAACCTGTTAATATGCTGGCGTTGGAAGAATACGAACGCACTCAAAACCGCCTCCAAGAACTCACGCAAAAATTAGAGACATTAGAAGGAGAACGCACCGAATTACTTTTGCGGATTGAAAACTTTACCACATTGCGGCAACTTGCCTTTAAAGAAGCTTTCGATGCTGTCAACGAAAACTTTCAATCAATTTTTGCCATTCTTTCCGACGGCGACGGCTTCTTGCAACTCGAAAATCCCGAAGATCCCTTTAGCAGCGGTCTGAATTTAGTTGCACATCCCAAAGGCAAACCAGTACAGCGCCTAGCATCCATGTCTGGGGGAGAAAAATCACTCACAGCCTTGAGTTTTATCTTTGCCCTGCAACGCTACCGCCCATCGCCATTTTACGCCTTTGACGAAGTAGATATGTTCCTAGATGGAGCAAACGTAGAGCGATTAGCTAGAATGATTAAACAACAGTCACAACAAGCGCAATTTATAGTTGTGAGTTTGCGTCGTCCGATGATAGAATCAGCCGAACGCACAATTGGCGTAACTCAAGCACGAGGAGCTTACACTCAAGTTTTGGGGATTAAGTTACAATCATCCAATACATCTGCTTGAGTTTTTGTTAATAATAGTGTATAGATAAACCGGATTCGAGATCAGGACTCGGTATAGAATGACCTCCGAACAGATAATTAGGCGTTCCGACATATTAAATACCCAGGTGATTACCCGCGACAACGGCAAGCGGCTAGGCATCATCAGTCAAGTCTGGGTTGATATCGATCAACGAGAGGTTGTGGCTCTTGGTTTGCGAGACAGCCTGATCTCCATTTCGGGCATACCGCGCTATATGTACCTCAACAACATCAGCCAGATTGGTGATGTCATCCTGGTTGATAACGAAGATGTAATTGAAGATATTGAAGTTGAATCTCTCAGTAATTTGATTAACTGGGAAGTAATTACAGAAACAGGTGAAGTATTAGGCAAAGTTCGGGGCTTCAAGTTCAACGGCGAAACCGGCAAGCTTAACTCCATAGTCATTGCTTCTTTAGGATTGCCCCAAATTCCCGATCAATTTGTGAGTACTTACGAGTTCTCAGTAGATGAGATTGTCAGCACTGGCCCCAATCGGTTGATTGTGTTTGAGGGAGCCGAAGAACGAGTAAACCAGTTGACAGTTGGTTTACTAGAGCGCTTGGGTATCGGCAAAGCGCCGTGGGAGCGCGATGCAGAAGAAGAATACGGCTATACTCCACCGCGCCAAGTTGCACCAGCCAATCAACTGCCTAGTGGAGTGCCATTGCAGCCACCTAGGCAAAAAGTTCGCGCCCCCGAACCCGTAGCGCGGGAAGAAGAATGGAATGAAGACTATGTGGAAGAAGAAAGGCCACAGCGTCAGGTAATGAAGGCGCGGCAATATGAATCTATTCAATACGAAGAAGACGAGGAAGAAGATAACTGGAGCGAAGCAACGGGCAACGACAGGTATCAACAACCGCAACCGCTAAAATATGAAGCCCAGCCTTATAGCAAGCCTTATGTTGACGAATACGATGATTATGACGACGTAGAGGGCGATGCTTGGGAAGATGCGCCGAAGCCTGTGAATATTCCTAAGAAAGTCAAGGAAAGACAGCCGGAATACGAAGAAGAAGGCGGATATTAATTCGTAATTCGTAATTCGTAGTTCGTAATTCAACCGGAAAATTACGAGGTATTTTAAGATTAATTCAGCCTTTTCCTTACTTACAAGGAGAGGGCTAATTTTTTAGCGAGGTTCGAGCCAGTTTTGTACTTTTAAATTAGGAACACGGGAAAATTCACGAATATTGGCGGTAACGAGAGTTAGATCAAGGGTTAAAGAATGGGCAGCAATTAATAAGTCATTAGCTCCAATCAGTTTACCTTGTTGTTCTAAATCAGTGCGAATTTCTGCGTAATATTGCTCTACAGGATGAGTTAGGGGTAGTATTTCAATACTATCCAAAATTATTTCAAGTTTTTCTATGAGCTTTTGAGAGTTCTTTTTTCTAGCTCCAAATCTTGATTCACAAGCTACTATAATACTTGTACAAATTTTGTCTTCTCCGACATCTTGAATTTTTGAAAATACCACTCCTCTGGGATTTTTAATTAGTTCTGAAATGATGTTTGTATCTAACAAGTATAAATAACTCATTTTGAAAACTCAATATCATCTAAGGGTAATAATCCTTCGTCCACGTCGGCAAAATCTTCCTCTAGTGGTTCAAGGGTGGAAAGGGTTTCCAGGAGAGATTTTTTCTTGATGGGGGAAATGATGGCGAAGGGGATACCGTTTTGGGTAATAGTGAGGGGTTCGCCTGTTTTTTGGGCTTGGTTGAGTAGGGTTTGGATGGTTTCGGGGAGATCGGAAAGAGTGATTTGTGTCATGGTGGGTTCTGGGGTTAGCGGATGGGGACTTGGCGCACATCTATTTTACTTGTGACGGCGTTGGTAATGAGGGCGGTGCGATATTCAAAACAAGATTAAATCCGGGATTTCGCACCCAGAACTGTCACACCGCAATTAAATGGATCTATCTAGTAGTCTGTCAAATTTATTTTGACGGTTAGAGAGACGGCGATTTATCGCCGTCTCTACAAGGAATTTATCTGTCATATGATGTTCGGGTAAAGACTTATCATTTAGACCGCAGGGGTGCAGGGAGCAGGGAGAAAGAGATTTTCCTGATTTTTGCACGGATGCGGTAATCATAAGTAATTAACCGGACTTGATATCAATTAGTTCTTGACAGACTACTAGTACTTATGAACTAATTAACTCTAGGATCAACGCTAAAACAGTCTGTAACTAATTAGTTAACTGTTCAGAAACTCGCCAAAAACTGCTAGCGTCAAACAAAGTAAAATATCGTTGTGGATCTTTGAGCTTGAAAACCCGTTCTAATTACTGGCAACTACTGCCTTATATCCGACTCCAGTGGCAAACCATCACCAAGGGACTTATTGGTATCTTGGGATACGTACTGGCGACATTAGTGTTGATCAATCTCGCCGGGAAATTGGCAACTCCCTTTGCCCAAGGTAATGTAGTAGCGATCGCTCAAATAACTGGCAGTTGTGCTTTAGTATTTCTTGTCAGAGGCTTGTTTCAGTCTATACAAGATATGTACATGGCAAAAGCTGCTTTGAGAGTTGCTTTCCATCTCCGTCAGCAAGTCTACGCCCATCTTCAGAAGCTAAATCTCAGCTATTTTGAAACGGCAAAAGCAGGTGATTTATCTTACCGCCTCACGGAAGATGTTGACCGGGTTGGCGAAGTCGTAAATAAAGGATTTCACGACTTTATCCCCTGCATTTTGCAGTTGCTAGCAATTCCGATTTACATGATTTACCTAAATTGGCAACTGACACTAGCAACGGTGATAGTTGCGCCGCTAATGGGTATTTTAGTCGGCTGGTTTGGTGAACGGTTACGCAAGTATTCCTTAAAAAGTCAAAATCGCGTGTCGGGTTTATCAGCCATCCTCGCGGAAGTTTTCAACGGTATTCGTTTGGTACAGGCTTTTGCTGCCGAAAATTACGAAATCGCCCGCTTTGGCCATGAAGCAGAACGCAGTCTCAAAGCCAAATACTCAGCCGAACGCCTGAAAGCAATTCAGATTCCCATCATCGGGTTTCTAGAAGCCTTAAGTGCGTTATCGTTACTGATTGTGGGAGCTTGGCAAATTTCCCAAAATAACTTGACAGTGGCGAATTTTTTCAGCTATCTGGCGGCGGCGGCGCTGTTAATTGATCCCATTGGTCATACTACTAACAACTACAACGAATTTAAGCAGGGTGAAGCATCTGTTGATCGCGTTTTTGAATTGATGGCAATTCAGCCAACGGTGATCGAAAAGACAAATGCGATCGCTCTCCCCCCTGTCAACGGCAAGGTAGAATATCGTCATATTTCCTTCGCCTATAAGCCAGGTGAACCTGTATTAAAAGATATCAGTTTATTGGTATCACCAGGTGAAGCGATCGCACTTGTGGGTGCTTCTGGTGCTGGTAAAACCACATTTGTGAATCTCCTCCCGCGTTTTTACGACCCCGAAGTTGGGCAAATATTCATTGACGGTGTTGATATTCGAGATGTCAAGCTGCATAGTCTGCGGCGACAAATTGGGATTGTTCCTCAAGAAACCATCATGTTTTCGGGGACAATTGCCCAAAATATCGCTTTTGGACAAGATATTTTTGATATAAAAGCAGTTAAAGAAGCGGCAAAAATTGCTAATGCCCATCAGTTTATTAGCCAACTGCCAGAGGGTTATAAGACTTGGGTGGGTGAACGTGGGGTAAACTTATCAGGTGGACAAAGACAAAGAATTGCGATCGCTCGTGCTGTTCTCCTCAATCCCCAAATCTTGATTCTTGATGAGGCGACATCAGCATTGGATTCTGAATCAGAAGCACTGGTACAGGAAGCGCTGGAAAGATTAATGGAGAAACGGACAGTATTTATTATTGCTCACCGTTTATCGACCGTGAGAAGGTGCGATCGCATTTTAGTTCTCGAACAGGGACAAATTGTCGAATCGGGAACCCATGAAGAATTATTAGCCCTAGAGCATCGCTATGCGCGGTTTTATGCCCAACAGTTTAGTTAGGAGTGGGGAGGAGGGAGACTACTAAACCCAATGCCCAATACAACTATTGAAGAGGCTGCACCAACGGCAACACTCACTACAAGTGTCCAGTGTCATATCAATCTGTCTAATTGCTGATCAAAAAAATCTCCGCGTGAGAGCGTCTCCACTTTTGCTATGTGCTTTAGACATATCTTTTGGGAATACTACTAACAGCCACTAATATCCCCAGTTGCTAACTAACTTGAGCAATATTTAACAATGTCTATTGAGCAACTCCAGCCTGCCACTCAACAACAAGCCAGTGTTTACTTACCTTACGTTCAGGGCACTAGGCGCAATTTCTTACCCTATGCCATCAGTCTTTATCAAAAAGGGGTCTTGGAGGGACACCGGAAGATAGAAGCCAGTGAACATGTCCCCTTTGTCGCCTCCTGGAATGTTGCTACTTTACCCTCAGACTTAACCCGTTGTCGAATCCAGTTTGATGGCAACGCTGATCTGAGTTATGAACTGATGATGGCTAGTTTCGAGTTTATTAATTTTTTAATTGAACTTATGGACAACTATAAACGTTATCGCATAACCGATTTTTCACAACCGTTTTATCGCAAGCTATTGCGTATAGACGATTGATTAAATTCAGCCGAACTTTTGCAAGTTCGGCTGTTTGTAAAGTCTAATTTATGACTCACCTGGGCTACAAAGACAAAACCTACCTCCGCAGGTTAGCAAACCCTTGATTTTGTATTAGTCCACGGATGTGGATTATACTTATTGATCGGCAAATTATACTCGCTTAACCCTTTTAAAACATCTTCTTAGGAGAGATGTCTTTTTTTCGTTTCAAAACGATACCAAAACCAGCTACCATCAGGGTTCCGATAACGCTAGCGGGTTCTGGAATAGAAGTTTCATCTATAGGGACTTTGATTCTTAAATTTGCCAAGGTAGCGTTAGTTATGGTCAAGGATGTTACAGTTGGCAAACCGGGGATATCGGACTGGAAATCAAATACTGTGGGAGTTAAATTACCATTGCGATCGCTGTATCGCTCTCCATATCCAGTCACTTCAAAAGTACCTTGATACTGCTTTCCGGTGTTTGGATCGATGACAGTACCAGTATATAAGGCTTTGATGAAATTAAATTCATCCTGAACTACTCCTTGAAATGTGGTTCCTGCCAATTGTCCTTGGTATTTATAGGGTGTCAACTGACCACCAGAGAGAACCGGCGACGTGAGAACACCATCGAATGAGACGAAGGGAATACCTTTAAAGTCAACAAAGTAATGCAGACTTCCATCAGAGCGTGTTTCTACCTGTAAATAGTCTGACTGGTATACAGGAACATAATTAGGATTATTATTAGTACCTAAGTTCCGATAATAAGTTCCAGTGTCATCCGTATCAATACGAGTAATACTGTTATTGAAATTGGGATTATTTCTGGGAAGCTCAATAGTTCCTGATAACGTACCAGTACTTTCAATTGTGATGAATTGAGCGGCAAAAGCACTTGCTCCACTTAAAGCGATTGTCACTGCTGCTAAACAACTGCTGCTAACAACTGCACAACCTAGCTTAATCCCTGATGAACTCACTTTCATTAGCAAATTGCTCCTTGAATTGCCGATGAGAAAACACACCTAATCTGCTGAGATTAATTTTTAATATTTCTCAAGCATGATTTATTATTCCCAAGTTTCTGATGTAAGTTTCATCGACAATAAAAAATCTTGTCAATCGCTATTTTTATTCTTGTTTTTGTGGAGCGTGTCGGAGACAATCACCTTATTATTCAATTCAAATCTCGTTTCATTATGAGAAGGTGTTTAAATAGTTCTAAGATTTAGCCTGAGCCATTCAGTAAATTATTCACGCCCTAAATCACCAGATGCTAACAGTAAGACAACAGCCTCCTGTTATTCGATTGAAGTTACTAGTATTTTAGGTTTTATGGCAAGCGATCGCTATCTTGATTGTTGCTTGCGATCGCAGAGCGTGTCAAAGATTATTGCACCTCAGATCCCAGCTATATAACTTAAATTCTCATCAGCTTACGAATGGTGCTAATCTAGACTGCATTTATTAGCAATTGGAAACTTTTTCTCAATTAATTAGTACCTTTTAGCATTGGCAAATACGTGAATTTCCCCAACATCAAACATGAAACTTTGGGATATCTACAGTATGATACCGAATTTGATTGGTATGAAAGTCAAGTTGTTAGTAGTCTAGGATTAATCCAAGAATATCAAATATCCTGCCTAGATAGGAGACGATAGACTTTTTATAAGAGTGATTTTTGCAAAAACTCGAATTTTCCAACATTTCAAAGCAGGTATAGGGCAATGGTGCGATTAAAACCGTGGCAGTGGGTCGTTTTGGCAATCCCAATCGCGTTTATCATCATTTTTTTACTGATATCCGCCGGTTCGCAAATTCATGCGTGGGGTATTAGTTGGATCTGGGGTGTATTCACCCTTTTATTCGTTGGTTGGCGTTGGCTGCTAGTCAAATGGACTCTACCTGCTGTTAACCAAGTGGAAGCTGTATTAGCCCAAGTCCGCGAAGAACTAGAATCGACAGCAGAGGATACAGTCGGGCTACCAGTGGGAAGTGACACCACAAAGCTTGCAGAAACCGCACTCCAAGAAATTCTCCAAGCGGCACAAAGCGATCGCCCGATTTGGGAAGACTGGCAAACTTTTTGGACGCGATGCCAGGATTTGGTGGTGGCGATCGCTCATATCTACAATCCTCAAATTCAATATCCTCTGCTGAACATTTACGTCCCCCAAGCTTACGGGCTGATTCGGGGAACGGTGGATGATATGGATCAGTGGATGCAAAAGTTATCCCCAGTCCTCAATCAGGTAACGGTTGGACAAGCATATCAAGGATACGAGGTCTACCGGAAATTGGAGCCTTCGGCTCGGAAATTCTGGAAAGCTTGGAACTGGGCACAGTGGGTTTTAAATCCGGTGGCGGCGGTGGCCAAACAAGCCACTCAGGGTTCTAGTAATCAAGCAACTCAGCAATTATTGGGGAATTTAAGCCAGTTATTTCGGGAAGCTGCTCTGAGGAATTTATGCCGACAGGCGATCGCTCTCTACGGAGGTAGCAAACTACCAGTTTTAGTATCTTCACCGACATCAACTTTACCCACGGCAAAAACCCAGACACTCCGAGAAATCTTGACTCAAGCTCAACCAGCCGAGGTGGTTAAGCAAAAACCCGTGAATATTCTGCTGGTGGGGCGCACGGGATCGGGAAAAAGTAGCCTGATTAACACGCTATTTCAGGCGGATCTCGCAGCCGTTGATGTTTTGCCCAGTACCGATCGCATTCAGAATTATCAATGGCAGACTGAAAGCGGAGAAACTCTGACACTCTGGGACACACCTGGTTATGAACAAGTCAACCGTGCCGATCTTAGAAATCTGGTGCTTGATTATGCCATTAACGCAGATTTGCTGCTGTTAGCCACCCCTGCTCTCGATCCTGCGCTGCAAATGGATGTGGACTTTTTGCAAGACATCAAAGCAGAAGTTGCAGATTTACCTGCGATCGCAATTGTTACTCAGGTAGATCGTCTGCGTCCCATCCGCGAATGGCAACCGCCTTATGATTGGGAATGGGGCGATCGCCCTAAAGAAGTTGCCATTCGCGAAGCCACTGAGTATCGCGCCAAACTGCTGGGACACTTCTGTAATCTAGTTTTACCCGTGGTTACAGGTGATAGCAAAACAAGTCGAACCGCCTGGGGAGTAGAGCCGCTATCGTTGGGATTAGTCGATGCGATCGCACCTAGTAAGCAGCTGCGTCTCGCCCGCTTTTTGCGTAACCTAGAAGCCCGGATCATCGCTGCTGCCAAAATCATCGACCACTACACTTTCCAGATGACGACAACACAGGGATTAACGGCATTGCTCAAAAGTCCCGTTCTCCAGTTCGTTTCTAGGCTCTCAACTGGATCTCCAGCCCTAGCCTATATGCTGGCGGAGCAAATTCCCGTGGAACAGTTGCCGATTGTGATTGGCAAACTCCAAATGGGATATGAGCTTTTCTCGCTCTTGAATACAGGTAACCCTAACCCACTCAACTTTGAATTGCTGTCCCTCTGGCCGCTACTGCTGGAAAACTCCGCTTCACCCGACTGTAACGCCTGGGCATTTGGTCACGCCCTAGTGGAGTACTGGACTCAAAATTTGACAGTTGAACAACTTCGGAAGCGATTTGAGTATTATCTGTCGATCGCCAAATAATTTGTCTGTCTATGACGGGCTGTTAGGTGCCGCATCCTCCATTCTCACTGATACACGCGTAAATAGCGATATCAACTACATTTCCCCAGTTATTAACGTGCGCCTCCGTTGGAGACTCACGTTATATTAAATACCACAAGTTGTATTAGCCCTGATGACGCATACTGAATAATTACTCAGACTAATAAATATATTTATACTCGTAAATGAACGGGCAAAAAATGCGGCAACAGTTTGTACTCTTAAAATAAAGTTGAGATTACGATTAAGAGTAGGTGTCTGCTGAAACCTACCCGCTTTACCTGAGTTTTTAAACAGACATCCCTTTTGTTCGGAGTTTTTTATGAAAAATACATTACAAACCTCAATCTCTCAAGAACAGAATTCACATCAGAGCTATAACATTTCTTCTTACAATCGGCTGCTTTCGGTTGTGAAGGATTTAGCTTGTGTGCGGACTATTGAGGAAATAATTGAGATTGTGCGTTTGGCAGCTCGGGATCTCACGAACGCTGATGGAGTAACTTTTGTACTGCGGGATGGTGAATGTTGCCACTATGTTGATGAAAACGCCATTGGGCCACTTTGGAAAGGTATGCGTTTTCCACTCAAGTCTTGCATCTCCGGTTGGGCAATGCTTAATAAACAAGCAGCCGTGATTGAAGACATTTACCAGGATGCTCGAATTCCCCTTGAGGCCTATAAGGTAACTTTTGTCAAAAGTTTAGTGATGGTTCCCATTCGGGTTTCTGATCCACTGGGTGCGATCGGAGCCTACTGGAGTACACCACACCGAGCCACGCCCGAAGAGATAGGATTGCTTGAGATTTTGACCGACACTACGGCAGTTGCGATCGCCAACGTTCAACTTTTCCAGAAACTTACGAACCAAAACGCCCTTAAAGACCAATTCATTGCGATGCTAGCTCACGAGCTGAGAAATCCCGTTGCCCCCATCTCGAATGGGGTTCAGCTTCTAAAATTAAAGGTAGGCGAGACTGGTGCAGTCGGAGAAACAGTTTTAATGATGCAACACCAGATTAAGCATCTCTCGAAATTGATTGATGAGCTACTTGACATATCGTCCATTACCTACGGGAAGATTTCATTAAACCTCGAAAAGTTTAATCTGGTAGATTTGGTTCGCCAGAGTCTCAATGACCATGCACAAGCGATACAGAAATCGAACCTTACCTTAGTAAAAGACCTGCCAAGCACGCCTGTATGGGCTTATGTTGACTCCACCCGCTTCTTCCAAGTATTTGGAAACCTTCTTGATAACGCCTTAAAATTCTCAAAACCAGATGGGATAATCTGGGTGGATCTCTCATTTATTCGAGGTGAGAATGGCTCAGGTAGTGTAGCGGTCTTATCTGTAAGAGACTCAGGCATGGGGATAGACCCAACAATCTTATCAGAACTCTTCGAGCCATTTACCCAGGCCGATCGCAGTTTAGACCGTTCTAGAGGTGGGCTAGGTCTGGGACTCTCGGTAGTCAAAAGTCTTGTCGAACTTCATGGTGGTAATGTTGAAGCCTCAAGTAGAGGGATCAATTTAGGAGCAGAATTCAAAGTCACTCTCCCTGTATGCGAAGAGATTCCACCCTTGGACAACGACCTGGAGATTACAGAGGAGACGAAAAAATCGTTGAAGATTTTAGTCATCGAAGATAATGAGGATTCAGCGGTATCATTACAAGCAGTACTTGAGCATTTTGGACATGAGGTTTCCATTGCCAAGAATGGATTTTTAGGGGTAGAAACTGCAAGGAAGCTTGAGCCTCATGTAATTATTTGTGACATCGGACTTCCTGAGATGGATGGATTCGCCGTTGCACAAGAACTGAGTCAAGATTCCAAATTTACTCGCTCAATTTTGATTGCGCTCACCGGCTACGGTAGCCAGGAGGATCGGGATCTGGCGCTTCAGGCTGGTTTCAAATGCCACTTGACCAAGCCTGTGGACTTTGAAATACTTACAGCAGAAATTGATCGATACTTTCTTATGAGTGCGTAAGCGTAGCCTGTCGTAGATATCGCTTTTATCCCATTAAATCATCTGTCACAGGCTCACTCAGATAAAAGCGATCTGACTAATATTTTTTAGGGGAACTAGGTAACTCAAAAGAGAAGCTTATGCACTTGTATTTTAATCAAGCTAAAAAACTGGATGAAATTTTGCAGTGTTCTGATATTTTCAGGTAAATAGACCACGCGGTAGGGGCACAGCATTGCTGTGCCCTTACGACAGATGTGGTTCAAATACATAAAAACTGCTGTAATTAGGATAACTATCTTGTACCTTTTAATATTGTGACAAAGGAACTGGAATCAAAATTCCCCATAGCTTTGGTAGAGCGAAAAATTCATAATTCATAATTATGTTTCAGATAGAGATTTAAAGCTTATTTGAAACAGCACTGTCTGCATAAGGGACTTCCAACTAAAAAAATATCCTATCGCTGTGGAGGCAGGGGGGCAGGGAGCAGGGAGCAGGGGGAGAAAGAAAAATCTTATCTAATTAAATTTGGATAATTTATTTTCTGGAAGTCCCTAAGCATCAGTCACAAATTACGAATTACGAATTACGAATTAGAAAGTCACCACACTGCGAATTGATTCACCCTTGTGCATCAGTTCAAAAGCATCATTAATTTGCTCAATGGGCATTACATGGGTAATCAAATCATCAATATTTATCTTACCTTGCATATACCAATCAACAATTTTTGGCAGATCTGTACGTCCTCTAGCACCACCGAATGCTGAACCTTTCCAAACGCGCCCAGTTACTAGTTGAAAAGGACGAGTACTGATTTCTTGTCCAGCACCAGCAACACCGATAATCACACTGACGCCCCAACCTTTGTGGCAGCATTCTAATGCTTGGCGCATAATTTTGACATTACCGATACATTCAAAACTGTAATCAGCACCGCCTTTTGTTAAATCAACCAAATAGGGAACCAAATCACCCTCTACTTCTTGGGGATTAACAAAGTGCGTCATCCCAAACTTTTCCGCCAAGGCGCGTTTGTTGGAATTAAGATCCACCCCGACAATCATATTAGCTCCCACCATCCGCGCCGCCTGGATAACATTTAAGCCAATACCACCCAAGCCGAAAACCACGACATTTGCTCCCGGTTCCACCTTGGCAGTATTGATGACTGCACCAATACCAGTAGTAACACCGCAGCCAATGTAACAAACCTTATCAAATGGGGCGTCTTCCCGAATTTTTGCCAAGGCGATTTCCGGCAGCACCGTATAGTTGGCAAAAGTGGATGTACCCATGTAATGATGAATCATCTGCCCATCCATACTAAAGCGACTGGTGCCATCGGGCATAACACCGCGTCCTTGAGTTAGGCGAATGGCTTGACAGAGATTAGTTTTGAAACTCAGACAATATTCGCACTGGCGACATTCGGGAGTGTATAGGGGAATCACATGATCCCCTGGTTTCAAGCTGGTGACGCCAGCGCCTACTTCCATTACCACACCAGCACCTTCATGTCCTAAAATTGCCGGAAACAAACCTTCGGGATCGTCACCAGATAGGGTAAAAGCGTCGGTATGACAAATCCCGCTTGCTTTAATCTCAACTAACACTTCGCCGGCTTGTGGCCCCGATAGTTGAACGGTTTCAATCGTCAACGGCTTACCTGCGCTGTAAGCTACTGCTGCTTTAACTTGCAATGTCAGCGCTCCTGTATAGTTTTGTCATTTGTTATTTGTCATTGGGCATTGGGCATTGGGATTAGGGGATGAGGTGACAGGTGATAGGGAATAATCTGTACCCTGTACTCTATTCTCTTGTTTACTCCCCAGTTTCCTCATAGGCATTGAGCGTATGATACACTCTTGTATCACTTCATCATATTTACTAAGCACGATCGCGGCTATAACGATAAATATTATTACCTTTGTTAAAATGTCATTCTCTAGCTAGATTGGTTAAAGGCGGCAACAGCTGTTTTGGCAACGATGTAAACTGGATGTCAGCAGCAAACCTCAAATAATTTGTCCACCCCTAAATTAATATATTTTGTCACAGCTTATGAACCCTGCCCTAACTCAAATTGGCGCTCAAATGTCCAACCTGACTGGCGTCAGAGCAATCATGAAGGATATTATCGAAACATTACGAGCGGGTGCAGGGCAGCAATTTATTAATTTGAGTGCTGGTAATCCGTTGATTTTGCCAGAGGTAGAGCAATTATGGCGGGATTGTACTGCACAGCTTTTGGCTAGCCCAGAATATGGTGAGGTGGTTTGTCGCTACGGCTCAAGTCAAGGCTATGCACCATTAATTGAAGCGATCACTAACGATTTTAACAAACGCTACGGGTTAAACTTAAGCGATCGCAATATCCTCATCACTCCCGGTAGTCAAAGCCTTTACTTCTACGCTGTCAATAGCTTCGGTGGCTACACCCCCAGCGGCGAGTTAAAACAAATCGTTTTACCCCTTAGTCCTGACTACACAGGTTACGGCGGTATCTGCTTGGTTCCAAAAGCCCTAATCGCCTACAAACCAACTCTCGATATTGATGCAGCCGCCCACCGATTTAAATATCGCCCCGACTTCAGCCAACTGTCGATTACAGAAAATACGGGTTGTGTCCTCTTCTCTCGCCCCTGTAATCCTACTGGTAATGTCCTCACTGATGATGAAGTGAAAAAGATTGCTGCCCTAGCTGCGCCTTACAATCTACCCGTGTTAATTGACTCGGCTTATGCGCCTCCTTTCCCGGCATTAAACTTTACCGAAATGACACCAGTGTTTGGTGATAACATCCTTCACTGCATGAGTTTATCAAAAGCCGGATTACCAGGAGAAAGGATTGGTATTGCCATTGGGGATGAAAAGTGGATTGAAGTGTTGGAGTGTTTCCAGGCAAATATGAGTCTCCATTCTTCACGTTACGGCCAAGCGATCGCAGCTCTTGCAATTAATTCTGGCCGCTTAGTGGAAATTTCTCACACTGTCATTCGTCCCTTCTACCAAAATAAGTTTACCGTTTTAGAAACCAGCTTAGAAGAAGCGATGGCCAAAGATTTACCTTGGTTCCTGCATCGCGGTGAAGGAGCAATTTTTGCTTGGTTGTGGTTAGAGGATTTACCCATCAGTGATTGGGAATTTTACCAACAATTAAAGCAAGTAGGTGTGATCATTGTCCCTGGAAGTACCTTCTTCCCTGGTTTAGAGGAAGAATGGGCGCACAAGCACCAATGTTTCCGCATCAGCCTTACAGGTACAAATGAAGAGATAGCCACTGCTATGCAACGTTTAGCAAAAGTGGCTGAAGAAGCTTATAAAGGTGCGGCGGTGACTGCCTAGTACCGCAAGGCAGAATTAAAAATTAAAAATTAAAAATTAAAAATGAATACAGCGTAAGCATTTCATTGATTTGGAATGGTGAGGTAGTCCGGTCTTCTCCCAAGGGGAGACGCCAAAGGCGATGGGGGTTCCCCCCATGAGGAACTGCCGAACCCGTTAGCGCAGCGTTAGCGAGTCATCGAGCGTCAGGGGTGGTTTATTTCCGCCGTGTTGTACTAGTAGGAAAAATGGAAATGAAACACGAAGAAGCTGAAGCTAATAAAGAGATTGGAGGCAGAGAAGCAAAAGGGCAGAGAAGCAAAAGGGCAGAGAAGCAAAAGGGCAAGAGAGTAGGAGGAAATTCAAAAATTCAAAATGCCCAATCCCCAGTGCCCAATCCCCAGTCCCCATTACCCCTTATCCCCAGAGGGGGCCCCACCTTCCCCAATCCCCAATCCCCAGTCCCCAATCTCGATAATTGGTTAGAAATTGGTAAGATTGTTTCTCCTCAAGGATTGTCTGGAGAATTAAAGGTTTATCCTGTATCTGACTTTCCCGAAAGATTTGAGGTGCCGGGAAAACGTTGGTTGTTGCGTTTAGATGGAACAGAACCACAACCAATCGAATTATTGACAGGACGTTATATCAGTAACAAAAACTTGTATGTGATCAAATTAACTGGTGTGGAAACTTGCGATCAGGCAGAGGCATTGCGTGGTTGTAAGTTAATGGTGCCAGTGAGCGATCGCCCCCAATTAGCCGAAGATGAATATCATGTCCTTGATTTGATTGGCTTGGAAGTCTTCATGCAAGCATCTGGTGAACTCGTAGGTACGGTGGTAGACATCATCCCTGCTGGCAATGATTTGTTAGAAGTAAGGTTACATGAATCATTTACTACTGACAAAGGACAAATGACAAATGACAAAAAGCAAAAGACTGTTTTGATTCCATTTGTGGAAGCGATCGCACCACTAGTAGACTTACAATCTCGTCGCATTGAAATTACACCGCCACCTGGGTTATTAGAAATTAATAGTTAGGTTATTACGTAATAGCACGTTGTAAACATTGCTTTCCATCCTGTGCCAAGAGCCAAGGAATTTAGTTACAAAGGCTGAGAAAATTTGTCATGGGTTAGATGGCCATCATCTGGAAAACAAGTAAGATTACATACTGGTGAATCCGTCAAAATTATTTTGTAATGGAGTGTCGAAATGACATTAGCCAGTCCTCCACAAACAAAGCCTTTAACAGATGAAGAATTACATAAGATAAACGCCTACTGGCGTGCAGCTAACTATCTTTCCGTTGGGCAAATATATCTACTCGACAATCCGCTGCTCAGAGAACCGCTAAAGCTGGAACACGTAAAACCCAGACTTTTGGGGCACTGGGGAACAACGCCAGGACTGAATTTGATATATGTTCACCTGAATCGGGTCATTAAAAAATATGACCTCAATACAATCTACATTGCTGGGCCTGGTCATGGAGGCCCTGGACTGGTAGCCAACACCTACTTAGAAGGCACTTACACCAAGTATTATCACAACATCTCCCAGGATACTGAAGGAATCCAGAAACTCTTCAAACAGTTCTCTTTCCCTGGTGGTATTCCCAGCCACGTTGCACCGGAAACCCCTGGTTCGATCCACGAAGGGGGGGAATTAGGTTATGCCCTCGTCCACGCTTTCGGTGCTGCCTTTGATAACCCTGACTTGATCGTTGCTGCTGTTGTGGGTGACGGCGAAGCTGAAACAGGTGCTTTAGCGACTAGCTGGCATTCCAACAAGTTTCTTAACCCTGTGCATGATGGGGCTGTACTGCCGATCCTGCACCTGAATGGATATAAAATTGCTAATCCAACAGTACTAGCACGGATCAGCCATGAGGAATTAGAAAGTTTATTTGTAGGCTACGGCTACAAGCCATACTTTGTAGAAGGTGACGATCCCGCAGATGTCCACCAGCAGATGGCAGCGACTCTAGATATAGCGATCGCCGAAATTCAAAGTATCCAAAGGGAAGCCCGCGTACATGGTTTCACCGAACGTCCCCAGTGGCCGATGATTGTCATGAGAACCCCCAAAGGTTGGACAGGGCCCAAGGAAGTCGATGGCAAAAAAACTGAAGGTTATTGGCGATCGCACCAAGTTCCTTTTGGGAACATATCCAAACAGCCAGAACACCTGAAACTTCTAGAAGATTGGATGAAGAGTTACAAACCAGAAGAACTCTTCGACAGCAACGGTAAGCTGATTCCCGAACTAGCAGAACTAGCCCCCAAAAAGCATCGACGCATGGGTGACAATCCCCACGCTAACGGCGGTATCTTACTGTGCGACCTGAAGATGCCCAATTTTCAAGACTATGCTGTAGATGTTCTTGAACCAGGAAAGGCGATCGCGGAAGCTACCAAAGTGACCGGCAAATTCCTGCGGGATGTTATGCAACTTAACCAAGAAAGTCGCAATTTCCGCATCTTCGCCCCCGACGAATTAGCATCGAATCGTTTAGATCCTGTACTGGAAGTTACGGACAGAGTTTCGGTAGCTGAGATTTACCCCGAAGATGACCACCTTTCCCCCGATGGTCGGATAATGGAAGTTCTCAGCGAAACTTCTTGCCAAGGATGGTTGGAAGGCTACCTCCTCACCGGGCGTCACGGATTTTTCACTTGCTACGAAGCATTCATCCACATCATTGACTCCATGTTCAACCAACACGCCAAATGGTTAAAAACCACCAAACATATTCCCTGGCGTAGACCAATTGCTTCTCTCAATTACCTACTCACCTCTCACGTTTGGAGACAAGACCATAACGGCTTTTCGCACCAAGATCCTGGTTTTATCGACCATGTACTTAACAAAAAAGCCGAGATCGTTCGCGTGTATTTGCCCCCCGATGCCAACACTCTGTTGTCAGTAACTGACCATTGTCTCAAAAGCCGCAACTATGTCAACGTCATCATTGCTGGAAAACAGCCAGCATTGCAATATCTCAACATAGATGCAGCCATTAAGCACTGCACCAAAGGCATCGGCATTTGGGAATGGGCAAGTAACGATGAAGGTGGCGAACCAGATGTAGTCCTGGCTTGTGCTGGGGATATTCCCACCTTAGAAACCTTGGCGGCTGTAGACATCCTGCGTCAGCACTTCTCGGATTTAAAAGTGCGGGTAGTGAACGTAGTCGATTTGATGACACTACAGCCAAAAACCGAACATCCCCACGGTTTAAGTGAAAAAGATTTTGACACAATTTTCACCACCGATAAACCAATCCTTTTTGCCTTTCATGGCTATCCTTGGCTAATTCATCGCCTAACCTACCGCCACACTAATCATAAAAATCTCCATGTGCGTGGCTACAAGGAAGAGGGAACTACCACCACCCCCTTTGATATGGTTGTTCTCAACGATTTAGATCGCTTCCATTTAGTAATGGATGTAATCGATCGCGTACCCAAACTAGGATCTAAGGCAGCTTATGTCAAACAGCACATGCAAGATAAGCTGATCGAACACAAGCACTACATTGAGAAGTACGGCGACGATGTGCCGGAAATTCGCGATTGGAAGTGGCCTTATTAAAAGCAGATGAGGGGAAAGAAGCAGAGGGGAAACTCTTCTCCCTGCTTCTCCCTTTTTTATAACTTACGCAGAAGAGATTCTCTAACTCATTTAAAAAGTGGGTCTTATTGAGAATAAGATAATATTTAGGCGAAACTAGAGATGGTGACAAAAAAAGTCAAACCACGCTCGGATAATTAAAAATGAAATCAGCACACGAAAGAGAACAGTTAATTAAAGATATTAACGTACTGCTAACTCAAGCTTATGACAGTACTTTAGATGAAATTCACGCACTCTTGAAAAGAATCGATGATGTCGAATTAAAAGTTAGCTATTTAAGATAAAATATGCTCTTGTCTTATTGAATAATTTATTTTTTAGAAGTAGCTTGTGTAAGTATTCAAAAATAATCTCGGTCTATTTTCTGAGGTTTTAAGTAAGCGTTATTTCTTATCCTTAGTCTAGAATTCGCACTTAGGGTAATAATGTCGCAGCTAACCTCTGAGCAAATAAACTACCAATTTTTACTGCTTACACATATCATGTGTGCTGATGAACAGATTCACAGCGAAGAAGCAAAGGCGCTACGAAAGTTAGCACAGAAAACGAATTTGGGAACATACACCATCGAAGAGATGGAGAAAATATTGAGTCAAAATGAAAACTTTGTATCTGTTGAGAATGTAGCACGTAAAATCCAACAGGGTGAGCAAAGTGAGGCAATGCGACAGATGATAGCTATTGCCTATATTGATGGTTATTTTTCACCATTAGAACGGGAGATGGTAAAGCATATTGCAAAAATTTGGAACTGGTCTAATTCAAAAATTGAAACATTGCTTTAAGAAACCGAAAATTTTAACACAGTTAAATTCGCTAGTCACAATAAAGATAAATCAGAATCTCTGTTGGTGCGCGTCTTTTAAAGGGAATAGATTCAGTTTTATCTCGTGCATTAGTAGATTTAGCAAAAGTTGCCCCTGAAAATATTGGGCATAAAATTGATAAACTACGGAAAGAAATATTACTAGCGGGGCCTGGATATGACGATGCAATCCAGCGATGTACAGTCATAGCAAACGAAGATTACAAGTATGCAGAAAATTCTCTCCAAAGTGCTTGTTCTACTCTTGCAGATTTAGCTAAAAATCTTGAAATATATACTAAGCAAATACAGCAAAAAACAAGTAGTAAAGGACAAGCAAATACGGCGAAAGAAGTAGCGAAACAGCTTGATAGTACCAGAAAATATCTGACGTTTGAGGCTTTAGAAGAGCTTGACAGGGTAAGTGAATCACTGCGTGCAAAACAACGTGCTTTAAAGCATTTTAGTATAGCTTTCATAGGTAAAACTAAAGCAGGAAAAAGCACTCTCCACGCGATTATTACAGGTGATGGCTGGGATGCTATTGGTGTAGGTAAACAGCGTACCACTCGTTTTAATCGGGTTTATGAGTGGAAAAATATTCGGATTATCGATACTCCTGGGATTGGTGCGCCTGGTGGTAAAAGTGATGAAGAAATTGCTGAGAGTATTATCGAAGAATCTGATATTATTTGTTATGTAGTCACAAATGACAGCATTCAAGAAACCGAATTTAAATTTTTACAACTTTTAAAAGAAAAAGCTAAACCCCTGATTGTATTACTTAATGTTAAAAATAATCTCCGGGATTCTAGAAGATTAGAACATTTTTTAAAAGACTCAGATAAATTATTTGTAATGAATAGTACAAACGGTTTAGGTGGACATATTGAACTAATCCGGCGCTACGCCAAACAGCATTATGCTAACGACTACTTTGATGTTATTCCTGTGATGCTTTTGGCTGCACAAATGTCACGGGAAGCTGAACATCAAGAACATAAAGATGAACTATTTAAAGCAAGCCGCATACAGGATTTTCTTGATGCTATTCGGGTGTCTTTAGTTGATTATGGAGTAATTAGACGTTCTCAAACCTTACTTGGTTCTACAGTTGGTGCAATTGAAGAACCTAACAAATGGGTGACTAAGGAATTAGAAGCTTATCAAAACTTGACTAACCACTTGAAAAATATGCATGATAAATTTCGAGAGGGAATCAAAAAAGAATCTAGAAATAGTCAAAAATATTTACAACAGCAAATTAAGGCAGTTTTTAAAGACGCATTCGATGCAATTCAAGATTTTGCAGAAGAAAATTGGGATACTGATGAAAATAATTTGAAATCTAGGTGGTAAAATAGGCTAAAAATATTAAATTTTCAAGATAGATTAAATAATGTTTTTGAAAAAAGTGGAAAAAATTTCAATGATGAAGTTGAACACTTACTAAAATAAATTGGTAATGAATTACAATTGATCGCTAAGTTAGGAGAAAGAAATTTCAATTTTAATAAGCAAAGTAATATTAGTTTTAAAGATATGTTGCGTATTGGCTCTACTGTAATAGCCGTTACAACAAGTATTACAATGCTTTTCGCAGTACCTCCACTTGGGATTATTATGGCAATTGGTACTGTTATTAGTACATTTACTAATTTTTTTAAATCTCAAAAAGAGAAGCAACTTGAAGCAGTAAAAAAGATTAGCCAATCTTTGAACAATCAATTAGAAGAGTATCAGCGACAAACTCTAGCAAAAGCCAAAGAATAATTTAGTAAGCATTGTGATGCTATAAACCTTAATATTAATAATTACTTTGATGAATTGATTCAGGGTATAGAAAAAATAAATAAGCAACTTGTAAAAGCTGAAAGTCAATTATATAGCTCTGCTAATGATCTTAATCATGTTTATGCCAAGCGCATTATCGATTGGTGTTTTGATAAATACGAACCATTAACAGATGAAGGGATTATCAAAACTATTGATAAAGTAGAACGAGATTTTGGACGAAGCATAACAATTCAAACTAAATCTGAATTGAAGCTTAGAAAATACCAGGAAACAATTAACAGAGTTTTACAAGAAGATGTTTTTATCATTCCACCAGAAAAATCTATTAAGTAAATGTTAATAAAAAGCTAAATATAAAAATAATTAGAGGAAATAAAAAATGAATCAGCAACAAATATTTAAAGCTGCTGAAATTGCTACCAAATTCAAAAATATCTGTATCAAGTTTGATAAAATTTTAGCTCAAGCCAATCATCCTGAATTTGTAGCTATTCGTCATAAGCTACGTGATGAAGTCAAAGAATATAGTAAAAATGGGATTCTGACAGTAGCTTTTGTTGGTCAATATAACGCGGGTAAATCTACAACTATCTCTGCACTTACAGGACGACGAGATATTAAAATCGATTCTGATATTGCAACTGATGTAACTGCTACCTATGATTGGAATAGTATCAAAGTAATAGATACGCCAGGACTATTTACAGACCGTCAAGACCATGATGAAATTACCTATGAGGCAATTAATAAAGCTGATTTATTAGTTTTCAACCTTACTTATATGCTTTTTGATTCAATCACAATAGAAAATTTCCAGAAGCTAGCTTATGATAAGGGTTATCGCTGGAAAATGATGCTGCTCATCAATAAAATGTCTGATGAAGCAGGAGAGGAAGCGCAAAAAATTGCTAATTATCGCAAAAGTTTAGCAGATGCACTTAAGTCCGACAGTACAGATGCCCTTAAGCCCCTTAAGCCCTACAGTCTTGATGAATTTCCAGTCTGCTTTATCGATGCAAAAGATTATTGTGACGGTATAGATCAAGATGATGATTTTCTCATTGAAATCAGTCGGTTTCAAACTTTTATTGATGCCTTAAATAATTTTGTCGAACGCCGCGCTGCACTTACTCGTTTTGATACACCAGTACGAATTGTTTTAGCTTCTGTAGATGAAGCCCAATTAAGCTTTACGCGCAATTCTGATCAAGATGCCACTTTTTTAGAAGTACTGACACGATTATCTCGAACAGTGCGTAAGGAAAGAGAACGCTTGCGAACAAAATTTAATGGTATAGGCTTAGAAATGTCCTCTGCGATCGCTAAAGAGGGAATTAAGCTAGCAAATTCTGTAGGAACTACGACTGAGGAAGATTTTGAAACACTGAACAAGCAAATTGCTCTAAATGTGCAAAACCATTATGAGACTGCTATAGAAGAACTTAAAACAGTTGTAGACAAGGCAGTTGAAGAGATTAGCCAAGAAGTTAAAAAAGTTTTACAAAGCAACCTTGCAAAAACATTTATCACTTGCTTAGAAAATACTCAAAAAGTATCTGCTAAGAATATTGATAATAATATAAGTGGTGAACGGCTGCAAAGTCAAGTTGAGGCGCTACAAAAAATTGGCGATGTGTTAGGAGTCCCTTGGGATAAATTTACTGCTGGTAGAGTTGCTGCTAGTGGTCAAGGTTTTGTAAATGCCACGAATGTAGCAGGTAGCAATCTCCATCATGTAGTTTATGGTGTAGGAAAATTTATTGGTGTGGATTTCAAACCTTGGCAAGCTGTTGGTATTGCTAAGGATCTTGCTAATTTTACTATCGTTCTCGGGCCAATACTGTCAGTGGTTGGTGCTGGTTTAGATGCTCATTCCATGCAACAATAAGCAGAAAGACAAGATAAAATGGCTGAAGAACGTCAAAATATTACAAGCCAGTTTATTGCTATTGCGAAAAATATTGAAAATCAAATAGAAAATCTCCTTGCAGAAGTAGAATTAGAAGTTTACGGCGATATTGATAAGCAAATTGCAGCCGCACGTCAACAAGAAGAAGGTGCGATCGCGGCTTCTAACACTTGGGTAAAACAACTTACTGGAATTCGTCAAGATTTTGAGTCAATCCTGCTATCTATTACCAAAGCTACAGAAAATACAGTGATTTGAAAAAGCAAGCAAAACACCTAAGTAAGTCGGCAAAAATAAATCAAATTATGTGTTTTGCAATGTAAAATTATTGTAATTGAGTTCCTAGTAAGCGTCTCTAGCCCTTTTTTGTTCGCATAGCGTCTAGTAGAGACGCTATGCGAACACTCTAAAACTTTATTATTTACGCCGTTCTACTGACCTTAGATACTCAAACTTCTAACTCCCCACCCTTTTGAATTAGTCAAGTACTAATGAAACCCAAAAGCATCTGCATAATTTTTTAACTTTGCAGTGAGAAGTACTTTAAGTTACTTAATGCATCAAACGCTACTTAGCTTCATGGTTAGCGCTAGGATAGCTATGTATTTTATTAAAGTATAAATATGGCTCAAACTTTTTACGTAAATTCAGTAGCAGGCAGCGATGCCAACTCAGGTAGCCAACAAGCCCCCTTCAAAACTATTACTCAAGCCCTCAAGGTAGCTACTGTTGATACCAAGATTCAACTAGCAGATGGTAATTACAATGCTGCTAGCGGTGAAGTCTTTCCGTTAACGATTCCATCTGGCGTAATAGTGGTGGGTAATGAAACCAATAAAGGCAATGGTATTTTGATTGAAGGGAGTGGTAGTTATCTGAGCCGTACTTTTGCTGGTCAGAATGTCACTTTTGTGTTGCTGGATAAAGCGGAACTGCGAGGAGTGACTGTAACAAATTTGGCTAGCCGTGGTAGTGGTGTCTGGATTGAATCAACTGCCCCTACTGTTGCTAATAGCACCTTCACTAACAATAAGCGGGAGGGAGTATTTGCTACAGGCGATGCTAACCCAGTGATTCTAGGTAATGTGTTCAGTGAGAATGCAGCTAATGGAATTGCGATCGCTAAAAATTCTAAAGGTCAAATTGAAAATAACACCTACTTCAAAACAGGTTTTGGCATTGCGATTAGTGATACTGCATCACCCATCCTTCGAGATAACAGAATTTCTGAAAACCGTTCTGGGATTGTCATCTCTGGTAGTGCCCGTCCCGTATTACGTAATAATGTCAGTGAAAATAACACTGATGATGGGATCACAGTGATCGGAACTGCTCTACCAGATATCGGCAGTAACAATAATCCAGGTGGCAATACTCTACGCAATAACGGTAAATTTGATTTGCAAAATGCCAGTTCCAACAAACTGGTTTCTCTAGGAAATAAAATAGATGCGTCTAAAGTCACCGGAAACGTAGAGTTTGCAGATAGTCCAACGCCCACGCCAACTCCAACGCCCACACCAACTCCAACTCCAACTCCAACGCCCACACCAACGCCAACGCCCACACCAACTCCAACTCCAACTCCAACGCCAACTCCAACGCCAACTCCAACTCCAACGCCAACTCCAACGCCAACTCCAACTCCAACTCCAACTGTCGAATTAACCGATATCAGTAATCATTGGGCAGGTGGGTTTATTCGGGAATTAGTCAAATTGGGGATAGTTAATGGTTTTCCCGATCGCACATTTAAACCCGATGCGACAATGACACGGGCGCAATTCGCGGCATTACTGGTAAAAGCTTTCAACCCATCGCCAAACCGCCCGACGATCAAATTCAAAGATGTACCAGCAGACTTTTGGGCATCTAAGGTAATTCAGCAGGCATATCAAGGTTTATTTCTCTCTGGTTTTCCCGACAATACCTTTAGCCCCAACAAAAATATCCAGCGTGTACAAGTGATTGTCTCTCTGGTAAATGGATTGGGGTTATCTAGCGATGGTACAGCAACGATCAAAATTTTCGATGACCAAGCAAAGATTCCTGAATATGCCAAAGATGAGGTGCGAAAAGCTATAGACAAGGAAATTATCGTCAATTACCCGAACCTGAAACAACTCAATCCTACCCGCGATGCTACACGCGGTGAGGTAGCGGCGATAGTGTATCAAACTTTGGTAGATGCTGGTCGTGTAGCAGCAATCAACTCGTCTTATATAGTGACTGCTTGACATTAGAGACTGGGGATTGGGGACTGGGAAGAATAGAAGGGGACAAGAGGGAGACAAGTTTTTCCCATCCCTTGTCTTATAAAGGATAAGGAAAAAGAAGAGAGCGATCGCCACCAAATATTTGCTGCTTATAATGGTGTTTTTTTGCCCCACTTTTTTAAAAGCTTTGCCCAATAACGCCAGTTGCCTCAACTTTAGGAACCAGAGTTGAAGCAACTAGCGTTATTGGCATTTTGCCACCTTCTGTACTTATTACCATCTTCCAGTAATAGAATTAATAACGAAGCCTTTGTAAAGCCTTCAACTAACAAAAGATAGAAGCTCTAGTTGCAGATTTTACTAAATGTAGAAAAACGAAAATCTGTATTCAAAGTAAGCTTGTAGCATATAAAACGCTTGTAAGATTTTTATGACTTCCCGGATTCGCTTTTTAATGTGTGCTCCTGACCACTACGACGTGGACTATGTGATTAATCCTTGGATGGAAGGGAATATTCACAAATCATCGCGCGATCGCGCCGTGGAACAGTGGCAGGAACTACACCAGATTCTTAAACAACACGCCATTGTAGACTTAGTACCACCTGAAAAAGGTTGGCCTGATTTGGTTTTTACTGCCAACGCTGGCTTAGTACTGGGGGATAACGTCGTCCTCAGTCGCTTTTTGCACAAAGAACGTCAGGGAGAGGAACCTTTCTTCAAACAATGGTTTGAGGCAAATGGTTATACAGTCAATGAACTTCCCAAAGATTTGCCCTTTGAGGGAGCAGGAGACGCACTGCTGGATCGAGAAGGACGCTGGTTATGGGCGGGATACGGTTTCCGCTCGGAATTAGATTCTCACCCTTATTTAGCTAAGTGGCTGGATATTGAGGTGCTATCCCTGCGACTCATAGATGAACGTTTCTATCACCTGGATACCTGCTTTTGTCCCCTAGCAAATGGCTATTTACTGTACTATCCCGGCGCTTTTGATTCTTACTCCAACCGCTTAATCGAAATGCGAGTCGCACCAGAAAAGCGGATCGCAATTGCCGAAGCCGATGCAGTCAACTTCGCTTGTAATGCGGTGAATGTGGATAGTATCGTCATCATGAACAAGACGAGTGATGCTTTGAAAACCCGTCTTGGGGATGCAGGTTTCCAAGTTTTAGAAACGCCACTTACCGAATTTCTCAAAGCTGGTGGTGCGGCTAAATGCTTGACTCTGCGCGTAACAGAACCAGTTAGAGACGAAATTCATGCCAATGTCTCGGTAGAAAGCCGCGTCATTCGGATGGAAGGACACTTGCTGGACGCTGGTTTAATTAACCGCGCTTTGGATTTGATTATAGATGCCGGGGGAAGTTTCAAAGTCCTGAATTTCAATTTGGGAGAACAACGGCAAAGTACCTCAGCCGCCGAGGTGAGGGTATCAGCACCATCCCACGAAGTGATGGAAGAAATCATCTCCCGATTGATTGATTTGGGTGCTGTAGATTTACCGCATGATGAGCGAGATGCCAAACTGGAGCCGGTCATCCAAGATGGTGTAGCCCCAGATGATTTCTACGTCAGTACGATTTATCCCACCGAAGTGCGAATTAATGGTCAGTGGGTGAAAGTAGAAAATCAACGGATGGATGGCGCGATCGCTATTACTCAAACTCCCAATGGCTTAGTTGCTCGGTGTAAAATACTGCGCGATTTAAAAGTTGGTGAACAGGTAATTGTAGACGTGTTAGGTATCCGCACCATCCGCAAAACTGAATCGCGGGAACTCCGCAGCACTCAAGAATTTAGCTTTATGTCGGCGGGCGTTTCCAGCGAACGGCGCGTGGAATTGGTCGTTGAACAAGTAGCTTGGGAATTGCGGAAAATCCGCGATGCTGGTGGTAAAGTAGTTGTCACGGCTGGCCCGGTGGTGATTCACACTGGTGGCGGTGAACACCTGGCGCAATTGGTTCGAGAAGGATATGTACAGGCGTTGCTCGGTGGGAATGCGATCGCAGTTCACGACATCGAGCAAAATATCATGGGCACTTCCTTGGGTGTAGACATGAAGCGGGGTGTGGCCGTACACGGTGGACACCGCCATCACCTGAAGGTAATTAATAGTATCCGCCGTTATGGCAGCATTCCCAAAGCTGTGGAGGCGGGGGCAATTAAAAGTGGCGTGATGTATGAGTGTGTCCACAATAATGTGCCTTTTATACTTGCGGGTTCCATTCGGGATGACGGGCCTTTACCTGATACCCAAATGGATTTGATTAAAGCACAGGAGGAATATGCCAAACACCTAGAAGGTGCAGAGATGATTTTGATGCTGTCATCAATGCTGCACTCAATTGGCGTGGGGAATATGACTCCGGCTGGTGTGAAAATGGTGTGTGTAGATATTAATCCAGCTGTGGTGACTAAGTTAAGCGATCGCGGTTCTGTAGAATCGGTGGGTGTGGTGACGGATGTAGGATTATTCCTCAGTCTGTTGATTCAGCAGTTGGATAAGTTGACAAGTCCTTATGTAAATAAGGTAGGTTAACTCACATCTTGCATCTAGCCCTAGCGATTAGAAATTGCGGCTATACAAACAAAGATAAAATCGAAATTTTCAACCCGCCTAGGCGGGTAAAGCCTTGTCTAGCAGTGACTTCTAGTCGCCTGATGCAAAATATAAGTTAAGAGACGAACCACAGAGGACGCAGACAAAGAGAGATGACAAGAGTAGCTTTCAGTGAAGAGTTGCAGATTAATTGGGTCAGTTTTATAGCTGATTTCTTGTTGGTAGGGATGGTATTCGGCCCGCTTATCGCTCCCTTTTTGGCTGCGTCTGGAGTGTCTTTGCTTCCTGGGATTGCGGACATCATTTATTTCATGGGTAATCATGTCTGTCCGCAACCAAATATGGGGTTAGATTTAGCACCACCGTTTCTTATGGCTGTGTGTATGCGCTGCTACGGCACTGTCACGGGTTTGCTGATTACTCGGCTGTTGTATGGCGTAACTGGTGGTAAGGGATTTTACTGGTTAAGTCAGTATGGCTGGAGTGGTGTAGCGTTAGCAAGTGTGCTGATGATGGCTTATCCTTTAGAATTGGCAGCGCAGATTTTCGGTTTGTGGAGTTTTAATAATTATGTGGTTACGCCTTTTGGGTTAATTACGGGTTTAGCGTGGGGATTGTTTACTATGCCGATTTTGCACGGGTGGCATGATACTAAAACTAGCTTTACCTAATTGTAAATTTGCTCGCACAACTTATAGAGTGGATTAATTTTGTAAGTCGAAACAATCGCATTGTAATACCAATTTGAAAAAAGAATGCGATAAATAGACCATTTGTAGAGACGCTATTCATCGCGTCTTTACCCAAGGATTCAGAACAACCACAATATTTACCTGTCCAAGCGCTAGCTATGTTGAAATATCAAGATGCAAATGTCCCGATGCATCAACAATTGTCGTAAGTTGAAAAACTTCCATTGTTATCCCAGCTATTGAACTCTGGTTTCGAGGTAGTTCGACTATGGGAACAGCCGACAGAAGTATTTTTGTGCTTGGAGGAAGTGGCAAAATTAACTGGGTTATCCATTGAAGATGTACAATTGCTGGAAACACAGATAGAAGATGAGTCAACCTAATTCGTAATTCTTAATTATTACGCTGCGGATGCCGGGTGGCTCTGAATAAAAATTAGAGCGATGTCTACGACGGGCTACGCCTACGCTTCTGACTCTCACTTCTTCTCAAAAGGCGATCGCTTAATTCCACTCATTTCTGAATCTAGGTAACTTGCAATTATAATTTGATAAAGATCTCCAGTCAAAAATCAAAAATTAATATTGACTTAATATTAAAAACACTGTCTGCAATAAACCTATAACAAAACCCAAAACACCACCTAAAGTAACAATCGCCTGCAATTCATTTTTGACAATTCCCTCAATTGCAGCTTCTAAATCAGCTGGAGAGGTTGATTTCACCCGGTCAACTATCACTTCATCTATCGACAAAATCGGAATCGCCTGCGATACAATTGCTTCTAAATCTTTTTCCAAATACTTCTCTAAAATTAGAGCTAACTCTTGACTCATTACTTCTAAAGAAGTACTTACAACAGGTGAAGTACTAAGACGATTCAGTAGGACTACAGCAATATTTTCCCAATCAACAGAATCAGTTAATCCTTGTAAAAAATCGCTACCACTGTTTTGCAGGTAATGGCGGACACTTTCGCGGGTGGTCTTTCGTAGTTGGCGCACCGTCCCCATTGGCAAGTTTTGTAATGATGAATTTTGCAGTAATTTGCGAATGCGATCGCGCATTTGCAAATCTTGAGTCAATTCCTGCAAGCGAGTATTGGTAGCCTCTTTTTCATCCAAGCAAAAAGTCCGTAGCCGTGTAAGAGTATTACGTAAACCAAATAAATTTGCTACTACCCAATAAGTCCCACTGGTTTTTTCGCGAAAGCCTTCATCGATAATTTGAATCGTGCGATCGGTCAAAAAATCAACTATGGCTTGGCGCAGCAGATCCGGCGGTAAAACTACTTGCAATAACCAATCAGCAAGCCGCGTAGCTTGTTCTTCACTCAGTTGAAATTCCAGCAATATCTGGTCAAAAATTTGATTGATCTGCGCTTCCAAAAAGTCTTCCCGTCGCGCCAGAACCTTAAGTAACCGTGGTAAGGATTCCCCTAGCAAATCCCGCAAAATTCCCGCTACAATTTTGGCACTTTTCTGGTTTTTATCTGTTTTGATTTGTTCAATCGCCAGCCGCAACAACCAGAGAATTGCTGCTTGCACGCGTTCTGTTTGCAACAGACGCCGTGCCAGATTTTGCAATTCTTCTGGCGTCAGTAGTGACCCCATGATTGTATTGGAAATGTTTTTAGCTAGACGTTCCTGGTTGCGGGGAATCAATCCAGGGGTGAAGGGTACTCTTCGTCCAGCAATATAAATTGCTCGGTAAGGACGGAACAACATTTTGATGGCTATATCATTTGTGAAATAACCAATAATTCCACCCAGTACCGGGGGAGACACATAAAGCCAAAGATGAGACCAGTCCACAGGATTTTGGATTTTGGATTTTGGATTCTGGATTTTAGATTATAAATTAGGGATTGAGTATTGGTAATTGGTATTTGGCGGTTATTAATTGTTAGTTGCTTTTTTACTAACCACTAAGGATTCTCCATTACCCATTACCTATTCCGCAGTCCCCAATCCAAAATTGCAAATCTAAAAGCTAAAATTTGCTGACTACCAGCACTCCCATCATACCGTTCGCAATGGGGTAGTGTGTGGCAACAGCAAAACCAACTTGACGGGCTAACTCTATTTGTTCTTTGCCAATGGGAAAGCGGTCTAAGCTGGGACTGATGTAAGCATATTCTTCTTTTAAGCCTAAATAATTGGCAACTGGCACCACGAAACCGTCCAGATACCACTGCTGAAAGGTACGGAGGTGAAAATTACTTGGTCGATGAAAGTCTAAAATTGCGGCTTGAGCACCCGGCTGCAAAACACGGTATAGCTCTTGGAGACTGCGGGGAATATCTTTAACATTTCTTAAACCATAGCCCATTGTTGCGGCATCAAATTGGTTGTCGTCAAAGGGTAAATTGAGCACATCAGCTTCTACCCAGGTGATAGCAGGTTGGGGGTACTGCCTTTGGGAGCGTAATGAAGCAGTTTCTAGCAGGTTTGGGGAAAAATCCACTCCGTATACCTTACCTGTTGCTCCCACGCGCCGTGCCAAACGGAAGGCTAAATCACCACTACCGCAACATAAATCTAATGCAGTATCTCCTGGTTTAGCTGCACTCCATTTTACTGCCATTTCCTTCCAGATTCGATGCTGTCCCAGACTCAACCAATCGTTCAACTGGTCATAAACTGGAGCAATACGGTTAAAAATGGACTGAATTTCGTTAGTCATTGGTCAATAAGTCATTAGTCATTCGTCATTTGCCAAGAATAAAGGATAAAGGACAAATGACAAAGGACAATTACACAATGGTTTGATGGCAGCGACTACTAGTCAGAGCGATCGCCACTAGTTGTGCTGATAAATTAATTAGCATTAATTCATCTTCTCGCAAAGTGCAGGGTTGTTTCCACTGTAGGGACAATACGCCCAAAAGTTGATGCCGATAGCTAATTGGGATCACTAAATGTGCTTGTACACCCGTATCTTGGTAGTAGATAGCACCAGCTAATTTAGTGTCTTTTAGTACATTTAAAGATACTTGCATTTGCCCAGTGGCAATCGCTTCCCTTGTTAGTGGGTCTTGAGATAACCAATTCTCTATTGTACCTGTATCACTGTAAGTTCCTTGAGTCGCAACCAGAGTATTTCCATCTGTAAGTTGCAGGATACAGCCTTCTGCCCCAAAAGTCTCACTTACAGCCCTAGCAATGGGAGCGAGAGTTTCTTCTAAGCTAGAAGCTGCTTGAGTTACCTGTACCAAAACACTCAGCAGCGCCATTTGAGCATGAGCGCGGCGTAATTCTTCTGTCCGTTGCTTGAGCAAGTCGTAGGTTTCTGCTGCTCTTTGCACTACTGCCTTCAGTTCCCCTGGGTCCCAAGGCTTGGTGATATATTTGTATACTTGCCCAGCATTAATCGCCTCTACCAAGTCTTCAATATCAGTAAATCCGGTGAGAATTATTCTTACCGTATCGGGAAACTGAGGTACAGTCTTGCTGAGAAACTCAGTTCCTTTCATTTCTGGCATCCGTTGATCGGAGATAATCACCGCTACCTCCCCTTCTGCGGCCAAAACTTGTAAAGCGTTCACCCCACTATCAGCTTTGAGAACATTAAAGTCGCGTCGAAAGGTGCGATAAAGCAGATCGAGATTATCTGGCTCATCATCAACTACCAGGATTTTCAGCTTTTTTGGTCGTTCGAGAGTCATTACTTGATATTGGACTTTATCAATTTCGACACTGGGATTATCCATAAGATATTTCCTTTAAATATTCACTCTCTTGTTATATTCCATACCAAGTTTAGTTGAGAATAGCTGAAAATCGCCAAGGGTTTATACGGAGTTATTTTGCATATTTTAGAACGCTAAGAGTGAGCGCTACAGAGCAAGTTTGCTGTGTAATTCTTTCCTACAGCAAGAATTGCCTTCTCTTATAAGTTTCCACAGATGAACTCAAAGCGTAGGTCTGGGTAGTTCATAGATTAGAATAAGACTTGCTCATGAGGTGTTAATTAACCTCTCAAGTTGAAGCTCGCACTCCGATTATGACTGATCTACCACCCAACGCTCAGAATCCCGAAGAAAATGCTACCAACGATGTAGCACAAGAGTTACTGCGAAGGCTGAGGCAAAAACAAGGCAACTGGGTGGAATGGGGAACAGCGATCGCCTCGTTGCTAAAAGCCGGTTACAATCCCCAAGAAATTTTTGAGGCGACTGGATTTGAGCCAATTCAACAAAATCAGGTGGTTGTTGGTTCTCAAGTTTACAATTCTTTGGAAAACTCTGGAGTATCGGAAGAAACGCGATCGCATTACGCCATCCGTGGCAGCGATGTTTTATACGAACTGCGTTTGCTCACCCAAGAAGAACGCGCCGCCGCCGCCCAACTGATCTTCTTGCACAAAATCGATGCCGATGAAGTGAAGGAAGTAGCAAAAGCAATTAAAGAGTTCTCTTATTACCGCACTTTGCCAGAAGGGTTTTCTGCTCATCCTGGGGATGCTGTTGCTCACCAAGTTTGGAAACTGGCACGCCAAAATACAGACTTACAACAGCGATCGCGCCTCATAGCCAAGGGTTTGCGTTTTGCTCACACGCCAGCAGCCAGGAAACAAATCGAACAGCTACTAACTGATTTTACTACCGTTCCTCAGCGTCCAGCGCCAATTTTACCCTTTTATCGCCTGGAATTTGAAGAACAATTACCTCGTATTTTGCCCGTAGTCGGCGAGTTGCCATTGTCACGGCAAGACTTGCAAGCTGTGCCGATTTTGACAGAAATTGAACCATTTCGCCTGGTCAAGTTTTCTGGAGAGCAAGCTTGGGTGCCATTACCGGGTTGGCAAGTGCTGTTGGCGGCAGAAGATCCAGTAGTGATTTTAGCGAATAGCGATCGCTTCCCCATCCAAACCCAAAGCCAAATAGGGCCCGTTGTAGTTGTGGTAGATCGTGCCAAACGAGAATGGGATGTCTCCAGCTATTTTGTCGTTGAAAATGGTGGTGAATTAGAGTTTCAATGGTTTGAAACTGAGCCAGAAATTCCTCTACTAGGACAAATTATCATCATCGTTCGTCCTAAGAAAATTTTGGATGAAGAATTAACTAAGGATTCCTGGCAGATTGATGAATAATTAGACTTTGGATTTTGGATTTTGGATTGAAGAATAATTCAGAATTCAGAATCCAGTTCTGTATGAGACATTTAATTTTACTTTTCTAAATCCTTAGCGCTAACAGTTGTACTGCTCATTTGTTCTCGCAAAATTGCAACTTGAGAAATCATAATTTTCTCTAGTGCGCCAGTTTCCATGTCTCCCATCCAAGGAATCATTGATGATAGAAATAGTTCTTTGAGGTAGGCAAAAGAAAAGCCTTCCGTTAATGCAACTATCTGACTCACTCCCTGCTCAAACAAGCCCATCGTTTCGCTATCAGTAGCATACTCAGACTTAAAGCTTTTAACGTATAAGCAAGGCTGCTGCATTTGATTCATCAATGCTTTAACTGTATGCGTTTTACCATTTTCTGGTGAGCCAATAAATAAAATACCACGTTTCCAAGGGACACTGTAAGGGACTTCCAACAAATAAATTACCCAATCTTGTGGGGTGGGCATCTTGCCCGCCCATATAGGTAGGGCGGGCGAGACGCCATTAGTGTCAACTTAAGGTTAAAACCCATTTGTCAATGATAGGTTTTGTTAGGAACGAAGTATAAAGTTGAACTTTTTTCTGACTTTTATACGCAAGCTGGGAGTGATGCTAATAAACAAAGCATTAATAGTCCCTGAAAAAGTTCGTTTTTTGTCCCTTTCAAACCAAATTGTTAAGCATAAATGCTTATTGACATAGGAAGTTTGAGCTTAACTTGACACCTATGGCGAGACGCCCACCCTACAATAAGTAGTTGAGTATTTTTTTATTTGGAAGTCCCTAAGTTGCGTAAGCTTCGCGCGATGCAAAGAAGTTTATTAAGTCATCTTGAATGTCTTCTTTAAGAGTTTTATGCAAGATGAGATTGCCAAAAGTTGCGCTTTGAATAGATTCAAATAGGTCAGTATTTTTATCCTAGTAGCCATCTTCAAAAACTAAAAGTTCATTACGAATTTGTGAATTCCAATCACAATCTGCGGCAAAAAAGTTTTGAGCTAATTCTGTGCTATTCGCCAAAATCCAAAAATAGCGAGTTTTACAATATCCTTCGTGCCAACTCATTAAAAGGATATCAAGTTTATTTCCCTGCTATGAAACTTGAAAACTGGCATTTTCAGTATATTTATAAATCTGGTTTTCCATACCATTTCAACCAGTGAGCGTCTAGTTATGGATATGAGCATCATATTTAATTTTGCAGAGATTTGCCTCAGCGTATTTTTCTAAATGGAACGAACTATCATTACTTTCCAGCAATGCTTTTTTAGGATAAAGAGCGGCTAACTCCTGACTAACATGATAGGAAATAGCATCATTAGGTAAGCTAAGTGCTTCTGTAATTAGTTGTTTAATTTTCATATTTATTTATTATTCTAGTTAGTTGCCACTAATCAAGACATCAAATTAGGATAATCTAATCTAACATTAAGATGTAGGTTTAGTGGTCAAGAAAAAAGTTACGGGTTTGAATCCTCCACTAAAAAATTGCTGAGTTCTGAATTCTGGCTGGGAGAATTCTTCTTCAAAATATAAAATTTGATATGTCAGACTTTAAATTTACTGCTACTGCACCTCAAGAATTACTAGACTCAGAATTGTCTGAGCGATCGCCTATTATTTCTCTGCAAGACAAGATTCTCGCAATTCGCAACAGTCTCCGCCCTGGACAACAGCAAATGGCTGATTGGCAATCTGGCCCTTTGGCTATTTCTGCCGTTCCTGGTGCAGGCAAATCTACTGGTATGGCGGCGGCCGCAGCGATCGCGATCGCCCGTCAATATGAGCGTTCATCCTTCCGTCGTCACTTGGTAGTCGTTACTTTCACTCGCTCTGCTGCTGCCAATATTAAAGCGAAGATTCGCAAAGACTTAAAGAAATTATCTTTGCCTCAAACGGGCTTTTTTGTCTATACCCTACATGGTTTAGCATTGAACATTGCCAACCGCCATTCTGATTTATCGGGTTTGCAGTTAGAAAATGTCACATTAATTACACCAACCCAAAGTCACCGCTTTATCAGAAATGCTGTAGAACAATGGATTGGAAATAATCCAGAGCGATATTTACGGTTATTAGAAGGTCATCAATTTGACGGAGAAGAGACAGAAAGGTTGCGTCGCCAATCGGTGCTGCGAACAGAAGTATTGCCGGAATTGGCTAATACGGTAATTCATGAAGCAAAAAGTTCTGGGATATCGCCAGAATTGTTGCGGGAGTGGAGTAAACAAACCACAGACGAATATGCAATTTTGAGCGTAGCGGCGGGATTGTACGAGCAATATCAAAACTTAATGCGATCGCGTGACTTCATCGACTACGACGATATGATTTTAGCCGCACTGCGCGTTTTAGAAAATGACAGTGCCCGTCGCATTGAGCAAAATCAAGTATTCGCTGTCTTTGAAGACGAAGCCCAAGATTCTAGCCCCCTACAGACGCAGCTGTTGGAAATTTTGGCAAGTGATGCGGGAGATAATTCTTCACTCCTAAAAGACGCGATGAATCGCGTCTCTCCTAACTCTTCACTCAACTTGGTACGAGTTGGCGATCCCAACCAGGCGATTAACTCCACATTTACCCCAGCCGATCCGATTTATTTTCGGCAATTTTGCGAAGAGTGCGATCGCATCGAACGATTGGCAACGATGGATCAAGCCGGTCGCAGTACTAGAATTATTATCGAAGCTGCTAACTTTGCCCTCAAATGGATCAATAGTCAGTGGTTAGCAACAACCAACAACAAACAACAAACTCCTGACAACCGACAAGTACCATTTCGCTTGCAGACAATTCGCCCTGTGGAAGTTGGTGATCCACAACCTAACGCCAACCCCGCACCCGTAGGACGAGGATTAGAACTTTATACACCGCGTGATATTTATCATACCGTTGAATTGTTATCTCAAAGGGTGATTGAGTTATTTGGCGAAGACCCAACACAAAATAGTGCCGCGATTTTAGTCCGAGAAAATCGCCAAGGAAGATGGTTAGGCGAGGCTCTGACATCTGTGTGCAAAGAGCATAAAATTATACTTTACGATGTGGGAGAACGCGATCGCCGTTCCCATGTCCCCCAAGAAATTTTGGCATTATTGCAATTTTGCGATCGCCCCCACTCCCCCGATTACCTCAAAGCTGCCCTAGAAGCATTAGTACAGCGCCAATTAATTCCTACCCAAGACCTCAACGCTCTTGCTAGTCTACCAGAAGACTTTTTGTATCCTGGCCCTCTAGCAGCACCCCAGCCAGAAACAGTCCAAAAAGCTGCCCGCTTGTGTCGCAGCTTACTTCGCGCTCGTTTGGAATTGCCTCTGTACCAGCTAATTTCCTTTCTCGCCTTGACCTTAAATTATGACCAGGCAGAATTAGCAACTGCTGACAAACTCGCAGAACGGGTTAACCAGCAGATAGCTGGCAATAGTTCGATGGGAGGAATGCTGTCAGCTTTAAGTGAAATCGTTAGTTCTGAACGGTTTGAACCAGTGGAAACCGAGGATTCGGAAGAACGTTACACCCGTCGCGGTCAACTAACGATTATTACCATGCACAAAGCCAAAGGGTTAGATTGGGACTATGTATTTCTTCCCTTTCTCCACGAAAACTTGATTCCTGGCAGATTTTGGGTTCCTCCCCAAAGCCAGTTCTTAGGTGACTTTACCTTATCAGAAGTAGCCCGCGCCCAAATTCGCGCTACTCTCCACGAAGAATCTACCATACCAGATGTGAGTCAGGCATGGGAAGTGGCAAAGAATTTGAAAACATCTGAAGAGTACCGTTTACTTTATGTTGCCATGACACGAGCAAAGCTTCTGTTGTGGATGTCTGCGGCACAGAAAGCCCCCTTTACTTGGAGTAAACCTGACAATTTACAAGAACAAGCGCCTTGTCCGGTTTTTCCTGCATTAAAACGCCAATTCCCTGAATATGTGGTGAATTTGGCGGCAATGACTAAACAAGCATAAGGGATGGGACATTGGGCATTGGGAAGAAATCTTCGTTGTTCCTCTTGTCCCCACTCTTGACAAAAAACTGGATTGAGAGCAATTGCGATATTATAGCGCTTCTCGTTTGCGTGAGTATACCTGTAGGGGCACGGCACTGCCCATTGGTATCAACTTAACGTGAAACCGCACGTCCGCCAGGGATTGTAAATCCCTGTCTCATAACTAAAGTCCTCTGAAGAGGACTAAATAGCGCGAAAATTTTCAGTCTACTTCAGTAGACTTGAGCAATTAGTCAGGGAATTATATTCCCTGGCGGGTGAACAACACCCAATCAGTATGCTATTTCTAGCTTAAGTTGACACCAATGGGCACTGCCGTGCCCCTACACCCCGCGATATAATGTTGTACTGCATCTGAATGGGAACCGCTATATCCGGTCAATTTTCAAAAAAATATAATATATGAAATCAATCATCCAAGCATCTGCCGTAATTAAAAGCACCTTCCAGTCACCCAGAGGAGTTTTCTTGACGCTGGCGTTGACAAACTTGCTATCCTGTGGATTTGGACTCATTGAAAACAATTCTGCTGGGGCTATTCCTCGCCCACACAGCACTCAATTATCCCAATCGCAAGCAAACGAGTTACCGAAGGCGATCGCTAATAAAATTTTACAGGATGCTTCCAAGAGTTCCGGTGTACCTAGACGGGAATTACAGATTACCCAAGTCACATCGAAAACCTTTGGTAATCCCTGTGAGTTTAATTTTGGAGAAGTTTGTACTAGGGAATACAACCCCATTGAAGGCTGGGAAGTAGTCGTCAGAGTCCGCCAAGATTTGTGGACTTACCATGTAGATAAATCTGGAAAGCAAATCCTTTTAGATCCTAAAGTGAGTACTTTACAAACGTTGCACAAAGCGATCGCAGATGCAATTTTGAGCGATGCTTCAAGCCGTTCTGGGGTAGGAATTGCTGATTTAAAAATTACTCAAGCTACACCAAAAACCTTTGGAAATCTCTGCAAATTCAACTTTGGCGAAGTCTGCACCCAGCAGTACGATCCCGTGGAAGGCTGGAAAGTGATTGTCAAGGTTAAAGAGGAATCTTGGACTTACCATGTGAATAAATCCAATTCACAAATAATTTTAGATCCCAAAGTCAACGCCACTGAAAAAAGTTAAATAAGCTGTTACGCATAAAAATTGCATCTTTCGCGTAGCGACGACCATAGGAGAAGATTGTCATTAGAGAAAAATAGACTCTAGTTCCCCTTCTCCCATGCTTATAAGAAGGGGTTAGGGGATGAGGGCTATCAAAGGTTTTTGCAACTAGGCGGATGCTTTCGACGCGCATCCGCCTAGTTGCAAAATAAATTGCGCTCCCAAAATTCACGTCAAGAATTAATAAATTCTTACCTTGCTAAAAACTAGTTGGAAACTACCAGCTTTGAACAAGGTAAGAGGTAATTGTAGCTCTCTACAAACTGGGCCTCTTTTTTGCTTTTATTAGCGACTTAACCCTAATTCACTTACCAAGCCAAATAAAGTCAAATGTTCCTGGAGCCGTTTGCTCAAATTTAAATCCTGGTGGTTTAGTTTCTTCTTGGTAAGTAAGTTCAGCTTGATTTTGGTCATTATTCCATTTGATGTAGACAGTACCTGTAGACAAATAACTGTAGTCAGGTTCTTCTAAACGTAAATAAATTCCAGTTGTTAGTGGTGGAAAATTGGGCTGATTTGTCGGCAGAGACCCTATAATATGATATTCATTATTTCCATCATCTGTACGATCTGTTGATTCTCCGACCTGATCTGTCTGACATTTCAAAGATAAACTTTTGTTGGCTCCAGATTGATCGACTAAGCGAAATGCCACTACTGAATTGCTAGTGTCAACAACTTTGAATGTAGAGAGACCTCCTATACTAGAAAGATCCGGGTTATCTGTGTTCCACTCTTCATATATGCCAGTTGCATTACAATGCTGCCAAGCTAGAACTTTAATTAATTCTCCAACTTTAACAGACAAAAATTTATCATTAAGTGACCCAGAACCACCATTACAAGTAGTCTGATCTCCTTGATCCTTCAAATATGAATGAGCATTACCCTGATAGTTCTTTCCTTCAAAGAAGATTGCTTCATTATTAGACATGACTTACCTCTTTTAGATACAACTAATTTAATTTCTTGTCAGTGTTTCTAAAAAACATTAAATTGACTACATTCTTCAACTCAAGCATGACTATCCAACACTTATCACTCATCAGTTTACTGAGTACAGTTTTCATCCCAGTATGCTTTTAAATTTGACGTTGGATTTTTAGATGTTGCTTCTTGTCAAATCACAGTTGGAACTGTTTTTTAATGCGAATGCTTTTTTGAATTCGCTGAAATTGATAATACGGTTACTTGATTGATCAATCAAGTATTTTATCAGTGATTTTACTTTTGTTTACAATAATTAAACACATGTATCATACTGAATCAGCAAAATCCATAACTGATTTTTTGCAATATGTGACTTTTTTTTGGAAGTTTAAACTTATCTAAATTACGGGCAGCGTAACGCAGGCGAGACAAGGTTTAGCTGCGCTATAGAGTGAGCCTGGTAACGATGCTCTCTTTTCTCGATATAGCTGCGCTATCGTTATCGCCTGGGTTGAAAAAACCTTTTCGCAGCATCTAGAGACTGCTGTTGCTTGCTCTATAGTTTGTTTAATCGAATTCTCATAGTATATAATTGTGGATCGTGTCGAATCAAAGCTAGACCATGCCTAAACTAAAGACTCGTAAAGCTGCGGCAAAGCGATTCCGTGCCACCGGTACCGGCAAAATCGTCCGTCGTAAAGCGTTCAAAAGCCACCTTTTAGAGCACAAATCTTCTGACAAAAAGCGTAGTATGCGCCATAGTGCGCTTGTACATGAACGCGATGAACTTAACGTGCGCTTGATGCTCCCATATTTGTAAGTATTTTAGGAAATAAGTTATGACTCGGGTAAAACGCGGTAATGTAGCTCGGAAGCGCCGCAATAAAATTCTCAAACTAGCTAAAGGTTTTCGCGGTTCCCATTCAACTCTGTTTAGAACTGCCAACCAACAAGTGATGAAGGCGCTACGGAGTGCCTACCGCGATCGCAAAAAGAAAAAGCGCGATTTTCGTCGCCTCTGGATCACCCGCATCAACGCTGCTTCCAGGCAACACGGCTTGAGTTACAGCCAGTTGATCGGCAACTTGAAAAAAGCTGATATCCTGCTAAATCGCAAGATGTTGGCACAATTGGCAGTCCTCGATCCAGCTAGCTTCGGCAAAGTTGCGGAATTGGCAAATCAAGCTAAAGGATAAAGGTGGTAAGGGATGTATAACAGATGTAACAAATGGCAAGTAATTACTCGGTTACATCTGGTATTATCCGCTACTATCTTTTGGCTTTTTTGTTTTTCCATCGTGGGGACGGGATTAACTGCATCTGCTGCCGAAATGTCAGAAATTCAGCAGCGGGGCTATTTAAATATTGCCGTTAAAGATAACTTGCGTCCCTTGGGATTTAAAGATGACAACGGGAATTTGCAAGGCTTAGAAATTGACTTAGCAAAGCGTTTGGCAGTTGACTTGGTTGGGAAAGCCGAAGCTGTAAAATTTCAACCTGTGGCGAATCGCGATCGCCTGTCTGTAGTCTTAGACAAGAAAGTTGATTTTGTGATCGCTAGAGTCACAGCAACCGAGTCACGCGCCCGCATAGTTAGTTTCAGTGTTCCCTACTATTTGGATGGCACTGTATTAGTTACAAAAGATACTTCTGTGCAGCAGTTAAGTGATTTGGCAAAACAAAAAATTGCCGTACTCAACAACTCCAGCACCATTGCTCAAGTGCGGTACTATGTGCCAAGCGCCGAGTTAGTAGGAGTGAATTCTTATGAAGAAGCGCGAGAGGGAATAGAAAATAGTGCCGCCGCCGCCTTTGCCGCAGATGCTAGCGTTCTGAGCGGTTGGGTGCAACAATATCCCCAATATCGGCTACTGCCAACCAAGCTATCAACTGAACCCTTGTCTGTAGTAACGCCCAAGGGATTGCAATATGATGAGTTAAGACGAAATGTGAATCAAGCGATCGCTCGTTACTTAGAACAAGGTTGGCTCCAGCAACGCGCTCAATATTGGGGTTTACCGTAAATTAGTCATTAGTCATTAGTCATTAGTCATTAGTAAATAACAAATAACAAATGACATAGACGCGCCAGCGGCTTCCCGCAGGGTAGGACAAATGACATAGACGCGCCAGCGGCTTCCCGCAGGGTAGGACAAATAACAAACTTTATAATATTTGTATTTGCAGCAATGGATAACAGTCTAGCCGTTGTTTATCTCTCAATTTTGGTGGTTATACTCACAATTGCAGCCGTGAGTGTGTTTCGCCAGATTTTCAAAACTCGCAAGGTTGAAGGCTCTTTTGCAAGATTGCGAAAGAAGTTAGAGAAAGAAAAAGGTACGACTCAAGAATATTATGAGTTAGGCAGTATTTATTCAGAAAAAAAAATGTACTCTCAAGCGATCGCGCTATTTCAAAAAGCTCTCAAAGCTGCTGAAGAAGAGGAAGAAGAAGATATCGCCCCCATTTACAACGGGTTGGGCTATATTTATTTTACTCAAGAGCAATATGACTTAGCAATTCGTCAGTACAAAGAAGCTCTCAAATCTAAACCAGACTACGTGACAGGATTGAATAATCTCGCTCACGCCTACGAGAAGAAAAAATTAACTACTCAGGCGTTACAAACTTACGAAGAAGCACTCAAATTGGCTCCAAATAACTCTATTGCTAAACGTCGGGCTGAATCTTTACGCCGTTTGGTTTCGGCCTAAATTGTACATGGGGCATTGGGGATGGGGCATTGGGCATTGAAAAGAGGCAGAGGGGGGAAAACTCTTCTTTCTTCGTTGCTCCCTTGCTTGTTCCCCACTCCCCAACTTATTAACAAATTAATTTAGCTTTAGCCTCTTAATTTATCGGTTTTCCATCTTAGGGTTGGAAATAGATAACTATAAGTCTTTTGTAAAAATGTAAAAGATGATTAAGCGGCTAAAGCGTTTTTTATGGCTATCTATTGCGATCATTTCCGTCATTTCTATCTCAATCGGATTAATGGAAATATTGACGGCTCAACAGCCTTCGATTTCCCATCCTCTCACTTCGCTAACTGAGGTAGAAATTAGCACAGCTGTTTCGATCATCCAAAAAGAAAAAACTTTGAGCGAAATGGCAGCTTTTCCACTAATTACTTTACAAGAACCAGATAAAGAAGAAGTTATAAATTTTACACCTGGTAAAGTCTTCCAGCGAAAAGTTTTTTTGGTAATCTATGAGCGATCGCAAAACAAAACCTTTGAAGGAATTGTTGATCTGAGAAGCAAAACCTTAAGTTCTTGGAAAGAAATACCCTTTGTTCAACCTGCGATTGTTAATTCAGAATATGAACTAGCAACTCAGGTAGTTAAAGCCGATCTGCGATGGCAAAAAGCAATGCAAAAGCGGGGAATTACCGATTTTGAGCAAGTCAAAATTAGTTGGTGGGCACCTGGAATCCAGAATCAACAGGAAGAAGCAACAGGTAATCGTCTTTGTCGGGGCTTATCTTACTACAAAGGCAAAGGCTGGAACTATTACGGTAGTCCGATTGAAGGAGTCATAGCAACAGTCAATTTGAATACGGGTAAAATCGCCAGTTTTATTGACAGAGGAAACGTACCTTTTTCTCAAGAAAACTGGAATTACGATGTGAAGTCCTTGGGCAAATTACTGTCACCACTTAAAGTATTGAAGATTCTCGAACCTCATGGTGCAAATTTCCAGATTAAAGATAATGAAATTAGCTGGCAAGGTTGGAAGTTTCGCTATTCAATGCATCCTCGAAATGGATTAATGCTGTACCAATTGACGTACAAGGACGGCGAAAATATCCGACCAGTTTTATACCGCGCTAGCCTATCAGAAATGGTAGTACCTTATGGCGATCCTGAGCCTACTTGGTCATTTAGAAATGCCTTTGATGTTGGAGAATACAACTTAGGTTTACTAGCAAATACGATGGAATTAGGTAAAGAAATTCCTGAAAATGGCTTGTTGCTAAATGCTGTATTTGCTAATGAGCAGGGAGAACCTTATAAAATACCAGGGGTTATCGGTATCTACGAACGCGATAATGGAATGCTGTGGAAACATTATGAGTATAATACTCAGCGGAATGATGTCCGTCGCAGTCGAGAATTAGTCATGACTATGACGGTAGCCATTGATAACTATGATTACAGCATCAATTGGATCTTTCACCAAGATGGGACTTTGGAAGTCCAAAATGAATTAACGGGTATCGTATTGGCGCAGGGAACGGCTGCTCAAAAGCAATCTGATGATGATTCCCACGGTAGGTTAATTGCCAAGAATATCTTCGGAGTAAATCACCAGCATTTTTTCAACTATCGCCTAGATTTAGATGTTGATGGTCAGGCTAATTCTGTGATGGAAATGAATGTGAAAGCTTTGCCGATGGATGAGAAAAATCCTTTAGGAAATGCGATCGCACTTTCAGAAATCCCACTAGCCAAAGAAACCTCTGCGGTGCGCGATTTGGATCTGAAAAGCAGTCGGGAGTGGATGATTGTTAGCGCAGACAAAAAGAATGCTCTCGGCGCTGCACCTGGATATATGCTGATGCCTGGAGGAAACTCCATATTTTTCCCTGTGGAAGGCTCAAAAATCCGGGAAAGGGCAGAATTTGCGACTCATCACGTTTGGGTAACAAAATATAAACCTACTGAACTTTATGCTGGGGGAGATTATCCCAACCAAACTCAACCAGGACAGGGCTTACCAAAATATATTGCAGACGATGAAGCCTTGATGGGTGAAGATATCGTACTGTGGTACACAATGGGCGTAACTCATATTCCGCGATCAGAAGATTGGCCTGTGATGCCTGTTCACCGAGTTGGCTTTAAGCTAGTCCCTAGAGGATTCTTTAGCCGGAATCCAGCGATAAATTTACCTGAGTAAAATATTTGTTGGCTCAAGTTTCCTTACTTCAGGTTTTTTGTCATGTCTAAAGGGGGTAACTTGAATGCTGATAGACTTATATAGGTCAAATACTGGCACTTGTTAAAAGTAGGATATCTAATGAACTTTCCAGAAATTAATATTCCCGGTAATGGCAAGCTGCACGCTCGTTTAATTACTTCCTTGGGTGAAATTGTAGTTCGTTTGGAAGAAGAGCGAACCCCCAACACCGTCAAAAATTTTGTCGGTCTAGCAACCGGAACAATCGACTGGAAAGACCCTAAAACTGGTGAATCTGGTAAGGGAACTCCAGCTTACGATGGGGTTCGCTTTCACCGGGTCATCCCTGATTTTATGATTCAGTGTGGCGATCCTCTGAGTCGTTATCTAGATACAGCCAACCGATGGGGTACTGGTGGCCCAGGATATCAATTTGAAGATGAGTTTCATCCTGAATTGAGACACACTGGTGCAGGTATCCTATCGATGGCTAATGCCGGACGCGGTACTAATGGTTCGCAATGGTTTATTACAGAAGCAGCAACGCCTCACCTTGACAACAAACACAGTGTTTTTGGTGAAGTTGTCCAAGGTTTAGATATAGTCAACAAGATCGCTAATGTGCCTACAACTAGAGATCGTCCGAATCAAGAAGTGGTGTTACAAAAAGTAGAAATTTTTCGGCAGTAATTAACACCTCGGTTTGTAGTAAGCACTTTAGTGCTTAGAAAATAAGGACTAAAGTGCTTACTACAAACTTGTTTATCCATCAAGATTTTGCAGTCCCATCGCAATCTTACTGTGTTTTTCAATTTGCCCCATCACTTGTTTTGCCCGTTGAATAACTACGGCTGGTAAACCCGCCAATCTTCCCGCTTCAATTCCATAAGACTTATCAGCACCTCCTGGTTGGACTTGGTGCAAAAAGATAATTTGGTCGGGTAATTCTTTCACTGTCACCTGATAGTTAGCCACATTCGGGATAATGCTAGCCAGTTCATTCAATTCATGGTAATGGGTGGCAAAAATTGTCCGTGACCGAATATCTACTGCTATATATTCCGCCACTGCCCAAGCTATGGAAAGACCATCAAATGTTGCTGTCCCGCGACCAATTTCATCTAATAGTACCAGCGACCTAGATGTGGCATGGTTGAGAATATTTGCGGTTTCATTCATCTCCACCATGAAGGTAGATTGACCAGTCGCTAAATCGTCTACTGCACCGACACGGGTAAAAATGCGATCGCATATTCCCAATCTAGCAAATTTAGCTGGTACAAAACTACCAATCTGCGCCATTAACTGAATCAATCCCACCTGACGCAAATAACAACTTTTGCCACTCGCATTTGGCCCGGTAAGAATAATTAAGTCAGGTGCGGGGAAACTCTTCTCCTTCTCCTCTGCGCCTCTGTGGTTCGTTTCCTCTCTTCCCAATTGCGTCGAATTCGGCACAAAGAACCCCGCAGGCAAAGACTGTTCCACTACCGGATGACGACCATCAACAATGTTTATCTCCCTTCCTGGCAAAATTTCGGGACGACAGTAACCTTGATGCACTGCCAATTCAGCCAAACCACACAACACATCCGCCGCCGCTACTGCGCGAGATAAATTGCGAATTACTTCCGCCTCTTGCGCTACCTCTTCCCGCAACACCGTAAAAATCTCATATTCCAACTGATTTAAATCATCCCGCGCTGTGAGAATCCGGGCTTCTCGTTCTTTTAAATCTGGGGTTATGTAACGTTCCTCATTGGTCAGAGTTTGCTTGCGGATATAGCTAGCGGGTACTTGGTCAGCTTTGGTGCGAGAAATACTGATGTAATAACCAAAGGTTTTGTTAAATCCTACCTTCAGTGTGGAAATTCCCGTCTTAGCCCTCTCATCAACTTCCAAGTTGGCAATCCATTGCTGGTCTGCTTCTACAGTCGCCTTCCTTTCATCCAACAGGGGATTTACACTAGGACGAATTAATCCGCCTTCCTTGATTTGGATGGGTGGTGACTCTACAAGATGTGCGTGTAACTTTTGTGCCAATTCTTCCAACACAGTTGGGACTTTTTGCAAAGCTTTGAGGAAGGGAGAACGGGTTTCAACTACTAAGTTGGATAATTCCGGTAAGCGTGAGAGGGAATCTGCCAAAGCTACTAAATCTCTAGCATTCGCTGTACCAGAACCAGCCCTTCCTGTGAGTCGTTCCAAATCGTAAATTTGCCTTAACAAATGCCGCAAATCTTGACGCAGAGGTGTATTTTCCATCAATTCTTGGATGGTGTCTTGCCGCGCCCGAATGCCTTTAATATCGAGTAGTGGTTGCAACAACCACCGCCGTAAAGCCCGCCCACCCATTGCTGTACTAGTTTTATCTAACGCCCAAAGTAGGGAACCGTGAAAAGTGCCATCCCGAACGGTTTGGGTAATTTCTAAGTTACGGCGGGTTTGATTATCAACAATTAGGTAATCGGTGACACTGTAGCTGCGGAGTCTCTGGAGGGTGACAGGGTTTTCTTTTTGGGTATCTTCCAAGTATTCTAGAAGACCACCAGCCGCACGAACAGCGAGGGGAAGATGATCGCAACCGAGTCCTTCGAGCGATCGCACCTTAAATTTCTGCAATAATCTAGGTCTAGCTTCACCTTGGGAAAAGGGAAGTTGCGATCGCAAACTATAACAAAATGATGGTGGCAAACACTCCGGCAGATGTGGTGAAGTTTCTCCCGGACGCAGCAAACTCCCTAAATCGGGTGCATTTGTCGGAACTAACACCTCTGAAGGTTGCAAGCGCATTAATTCTTGTGTCAAGTGTTCTAAATCACTACCTTGAGTGGTAAGAAATTCCCCTGTAGATATATCTGCATAAGCTAAACCCCAATGATTTGCGGCAATTACTACTGCTGCTAAGTAATTATTGCGACTGGATTTGAGCATTCCTTCTTCTAGCAAAGTCCCAGGAGTCAGGATGCGCGTTACCTCCCGTCGCACCAATCTCCCAGCAGCTTCAGAAGCATCTTCCACTTGGTCGCAAATTACTACTGCATAGCCTTTTTCTACCAACATCGTCGCGTAGCGTTCCCAAGCGTGATGCGGAACACCAGACATCGCCACTCGTCCCTGTTCTCCAGCTTGCTTACTAGTGAGGACTAATTCCAATTCTTGCGCTAGTTTTACAGCATCTTGGAAATAGCATTCAAAGAAATCTCCTACCCGATACAGCAATACGGCATGAGGATATTTATCCTTCGTTTCGACATAGTGCAGGTACATTTGACTTAGCTTGCTGCGGTCTACCTGTTGATGGTCGGAAATAAAAGTACTGGCGTCGGGTTTGGTAGATGGAGTTTCAGAGTGAGAAGCGGTCATAGATGCTATTGAGTTACGCACGGAAATTCCACAATATCCGATGATAGCTTGATGTTAGAGATGAATGGCGATGCCTGCGGCGGGCTACGCCTATAGCTCAAAGATATTTTACCTTTATCTGAACAACCATGCTGTGTTATTTAGGCATCTGTGAAAAATAGAGACTTAGCAGTGATACATCTCTACAAGGGTTCTGGATAACTCTATGAATTGATAAATTCGGCTTTTTGGCGATTTTTACCTAATTCCTAATTGGTATCAATTATCCAGTATATAAAAGTATGGGATGACCTAATACCAGCAGTTATGCAGCATAACTGTGATTTTCAGCAGTAATCAGGGAAATATAAGTTTGATTAACTTTGCAATTATCGCAATGCTTGTTCGGGGTGTTACCAGAAATGTTACTTCCAGGTTAAGGATTGAAAGTATGTTGGCTATACATAGCATGACAAATGCTAATAATCTGAACTTGCGATTAGAGTCTACTTTGCAAGAATTACCACTTTGGTCTGTTTACGTCGAGGCAGATAGTCCAACAAATGATTTGAATATACTATTTAAGCAAGAGCCTTTACTGCCAGGAATTATCCTAGTAAAAAATCATAACTACCTGGGAATGATTTCTCGACAAAGATTTTTTGAACACATGAGCCGTCCTTATAGTTACCCATTATTTTCTAAACGGCCTGTGAGAAATCTGATTAAATTTCTGCAACCAGAGGTGTGTGTAATTTCTGAAGAAAGGCTGATTGTAGAAGCAACTCAAGTAGCCTTGCAGCGAGTATCTCAATTTGTATATGAGCCGATTTTAATAGAAACTCAATTAGGCAGCTATAAGCTACTCGATTTCCATCAGTTACTTTTAGCTTATTCCCAAATTCATATTTTAACATTAGCTCAACTAGAGCAAGTAGAAGAACAATCTAGAATCGCCAAAGTAGGTTTTCGTACCCTGAAGAATAACTATACTCGATTAATTCAGAATGAAAAAATGGCGGCTTTAGGACAACTCGTTGCCGGTATTGCCCACGAAATCAATAACCCTGTCAACTTTATTGCTGGCAACCTTGTTTATGCGCTCAAATACACTCAAGATTTACTGAAATTAATTAGCCTATACCAACACCATTATCCTAGACCAGTGGCAGAAATTAAAACTGCGATCGCAGAACTTGAACTAGAATTTTTAACTGCTGATTTCCTCAAGCTTCTTAATTCTATGAAATTTGGTACTGAGCGTATCCAAGAGATAGTTCTTTCTTTACGCAATTTCTCTCGCCTCGATGAATCTGAGAAAAAGGTAGTTGATATTCATGAAGGGATTGATAGTACTCTAATAATATTACAAAGCCGTCTCATAAATCAGCAAACAGGTCAGATAATTACTATTGATAAAGATTATGGAAATCTCCCTTTAGTAGAATGCTACGCTGGATTAATAAATCAAGTATTTATGAATATTCTAGCAAATGCAATTGATGCTATATTCGAGGGTTTTGAATCACCTTATTCAAATCTAAAATCACCTTTAATTCGTATTCGGACTGAAGTCACAGATAATCAGCAAGTAGTTATTCGCATTGCCGATAATGGTACTGGAATTCCCAAGGATATACAAAAGCGATTATTTGACCCCTTCTTCACCACTAAACCCGTTGGTAAAGGTACTGGATTGGGATTATCCATCAGCTATCAAATTGTTGTGGAAAAACATTGTGGTCAACTGCAATGTATATCTACTGTAAAAGAAGGAACAGAATTTATTATTACAATTCCTGTCGAACTTAATTCATGATAAATTAGTTAAAAAACCTCTCTTTTGGGTGAATAGTAATTGCTCTAGGTTTTTTTGCGAGTACTTCGACGCGTAGGTGCTGGGGTAGCTGGTTCATAAGCCTTGAGTCCCCCATCGCCCGTAAAAATTTCTACTTGGAATGTACTACTGGTTTTGGCGTAATATTCAGCCACCGTCTTAATTGTCGCATCTCCTATAGAAAATTTTCTAGATGCTAGAGTAGGCCATTCAATAGCCAGTTGTTTCAATTGCTCTGAATTCCAAAGTTCACCCACTTGAGTTTCAAAAACTCCCCAAGGTATAACTCCATCTGCTACTTTCACTAAAATATTACCGAAAGCTTGAGCAATTTCATATCGCTTAGAGTTAGCTTGTGCAATGTGATTACCAGTTTCTATAATTGTTGCTATTGGTAGTATAAACTTTGCACCTTGTTTTTCTTCTGCCTGAAAACGGGCTTCAACTCTTTTTTTATCCCATTTATCTTTATCAAAACCACAAGTCTCTTTACCAGGTACACCTAAATAAACGCAAAGTATGGATGTATCAATAATCAAAACCTTTCTCATATTTAACTTTACTTATTATCAGAAAGGCTCTTTTCAATTGCACCTTTAGTTGCTAGTTTACCTAAAGTCCCCGATGCTAACAAAAGAGGAAGATTTTCAATATCTTCTAAAAGAGTAAGTTTGCTTTCTCCAGTTTCTTTATCGCGGTGTGCGACAACCACAAAAGGAACTATCTCCGGGCCTAAAGCATCAAGCAAAGCTGGGTTATGGGTAGTAATTAAAATATCAATTTTTCTTTTGCTGCCAATCTCTCGCAGTATTCTTACAAGTAATTCTGCACGCGACGGATGAAGACCATTATCTATTTCTTCAATTACTAATTGACTACCTTCTGGTCTAGTGAGTAGTGCTGTGAGAATTGCTATAAAGCGGAGAGTTCCATCTGAAATAGTTGTAGCATCTATTAGTTTGATCTCTCCAGGTTTCCATTCTTCTTCACAGTAAAGCATCGCATCAGTTTTAAGTCTTCCAACTGGTTCTGCAAATACTTTTCTAATATCGCCTTCTGGTAAATTCTTGACATAGGCAGATAGCGTTGCTTCTACTTCTGCTTTACGCTCATCAGGTAATGCAGTGAGTACACCAGCTATATTTGATGCGTCACTTTCAAAGACATCAGAGATTAATGAATAATCCCGCATTTTAGAAGGAATTGGATTTACAACAAAAATATTTTCAAGCCTATTAACAACAAATTCATATTCTTTCAGTAATGGATTAATCAATGAATCAATTTCTTTCTCTCTATTATTAAAATGCTCTATAAGTCTTGATTTGACATCTTCTATTAGTTGAATATTTTGGTTGGTAGATGCAATTAGTGATTCTCCATTAGCAAATTTTTTTAATATTTCTATCTCACTATCATTTAAGCTTTTTAATAATGAAGAATTATCAATAATTTTTGTAAACTCTGAATTAATATGATTTTTTGTTTGATTAATTTCATTTTTCAATTCATTGGAAGTAACTAACTCTTTTTTAATGATTGGTAGCAAAGATTTATTAGAAATATATTTTTTATCAAAATCCTGTTTATTGTTATTTTTATTAATTTCCTCTTGAGGCTCTATTATATCTTCCATCAAAATCTGAGTGATAGGTTTGGTTTGTACTGTAATGCTATAAAGGTAATCAGTATTTTCATTCTCTCCCTGAATTAAGGCTTTTAATGTAAACTGAGTTTCAGGTTTAAGTGCAGCCCATTCCACACCACCACGAATAGATGGAAGTATTTTATCTCCTGCTAAAGCTGCTTCAATATTTTCACCCCTAGCAATTCTTTGTAAAAATTCCAAAGCTTCAACCACATTAGATTTACCACTTGCATTTGTCCCAATCAGAACAGTCAACGGGTCAAGTGGAAGCTCGGCATAACGGAAACTTTTCCAATTTTCTAAGATGAGTTGCTTAAGCATGATCAACTCCAAAACTCTTCCTACTTAAATTTAGCTCCTACCAGTAGCGATCGCACAAGGTCTTTTATTCTTCGACATCTCATAGCATAGCCAGCAGATAGAGTAAAAAATTGCTTAATTACTCTATCTAAAACTTCACACTTATTGCTGAGATAAACGCCGCACTTCTTCACCCACCAACATCTGATGGGCTTGTGCCAAAACTTTTGGTATTTTATCGGCGTGGGGATTGCAGGCAAGAGATTGCCGCAAGTCTAATTCGTCTAGCCGATCAGCTTTGTTGCCAGGAAACCAATCATTGCCATTACCCAGCAGGTTGTAGCGCATTTTAGCATACTCTACCAAGTCGTAAGCGATCGCTAGATTCCGCAGCCACAAAATCACCCGAATATTGATCTCACCAGGGATTTCGTTAAAGGTTGGTAGATTTGTCTGCCAAGATTTTACCCAATCTTCTCCCAAAGTAGCGATCGCTTCTTCTTCCAACCTTGCTAAAATTGGTGGCAAAATTGACGATGCTCGATCTAGTAATTCTAAAGTCTTCAGGTGTTCATCAAAATCTTGTGGTTTGGCTGCTCCCAAGCTGAGAGTATGCACCTCTGGGTGACTCAGACAAAACAAATCATTAAACACCATTGGACTCAAAGGGGCGCAAAGATTTACTAATTTTTGTGGAGGTTCATACAATAAACCTCCTTTATTAGATGGGCTAATGATAAACACCCCCATATCGTGGCGTTTAGCTGCTTCAATTGCCGCCCAATTCCATTGATTAATGTAGTACCAATGCAGGTTCACATAATCAAATTGATTGGTATTAATTGTCTGCACAATTAACTCGGTTGAACCATGTGTAGAAAAGCCAATAAATCTGACTTTTCCTTCAGCTTGCAACTGCTGCGCTACTTCTAAACAGCCTCCAGGACGAATACTGTAATCTAAAGACTCAGCATGATTGATGCCGTGCAACCCTAAAAGATCAACATAATCTAGCTGAAGATTTTTCAATGATTGTTCAAATGTCTCACGGAATTCTTTCGCATCTGCCTTGGGGTTGATTTTGGTCTGAACAATCAACTTTTCGCGGGGAAATTGGGGTAGAACTCTTCCCAATTGCATTTCGGAAGTACCATAACCACGAGCAGTTTCAATATGATTAATCCCAACCTCAATTGCCCTTCTAATAGTCGCTTCGAGATTCGCCTGGTTATCAGCAGGAATTTCGTTATTGGGAACATCCTGCCATTTGAACTGATATCTCATGCCACCGCAGGAAAACACTGGCATCTGTAATTCTGTACGTCCAAATCGTCTATATAGCATCAGTGGATTATGGATTGCTTATCAACTTAAAATCTAACAACGACAGCCATTCGAGCTTTTAGTGCCACAATAATTACCTCTGTTCAATCTGTGACACAAGCAAGATTCATCGCATTATCAAATCGGTCAGGTCTTTTGGTTATTGAACTGTGACCAATATTCCAGTTCCACAGAGTCATTATCTCATCCTATAGCAATTCCATTTGATTCCTGAATTTACTTGCGTGGGCAGGAAACAGGGAATGCGCGAATCTCCTCTGTTCAACAATCACAACCTGATTATTAGCTAAAGTTTGCACAATTGACACTCCCACAACTGTCCAAATATCGTGCAAGCGCTCATTTAGACAAAAATCCGTAGGATTGATGAATCAAAGGGGTTCTAGTGAATTTACCCTCAGCAAGCATGGTAAAGTTTAGTTGCAAACAAAATCTCTCCCATCTAGAAGTGATAATTTAATAGATGAAGCTACTAAATAAGCTTCCCTGGCAGATATAACAGCTGCATTTGGTTGGAATGTAGTAAGAGGTAAAAGACGCTGTTTAATTTACATCTGTCTCGTGAAAACACAGCAACACCCAACGCGAAAACTGCTATTTCCTCAAATATGGAAGATTAGGGGGCGCTGTAACTCATTTTCATGACTTGTTTAGACAAGCGATGAAAGTTAGTACATCCCCGACTCGGATAAACAAGGAGAGGAGATAGTTCAGCGAGTAGAGGTTTGGGTGTTGTTGTGTTTAAAGAGAAGTCTGAAATTGTGACTCCTCTGGGTGTAAGATTATACTAAGTTGAATAGCGAGAAACAGTTTAAATAGCGCCTTATGTCAATTATTGCGCTCAGAGCGTGGTATCTACAGGATTATGAGCCGATTCCAGAACTGGAAAAACGTCCGCCAGACATTCGCTTAAGCAAAAAAAGTCTGCTGAAATCAGCATTGCGAGCAGACTTTTTGGAAGAGAGTGATGAGGTTAAGAAATCAACTTGGTTTGGGCGCTATCTGGAAGGGGAAAATATTGAATTTTATATTGAAGGTAGTGGTGGTTATTGCGTCTCTAATATTGACTTAATTAGTCATGAAATTTATTTCACCAAGCAGGCGGTGTTGGCTCAGTTAGAACCAACGATTTTTTTATCATATCAAACTGAGTATGCCGCAGCGAGAAATGTTCTTAAAGAAGAACTGCGAAAAAGTTTGGATAGTTTGAACTTGCGATCGCGCCTTCCCCTAACATTAATAGAATCCTCTCGTCCCAGTGGTGCGCCTCTACGAATTAACCGCACGATCCTGCGAAAAATCCGTAAGAGTTTGTTATTTATCGCTGATACCACGCCCATTGCTAGTATTGATGGTAAAGAAACCCCCCAATTAATTCCCAGTCCAAGTGTCTGTATTGAGATTGGCTATGCTATCCAAAGTAAGCGGTCTGAACAGATTTTACTAGCGCAAATGCAACGCCCAGAATTTGAAGGGCAATTTTCCTTCGACTTACCCACACAGCAAATTTTGCAATTCCAAGACACCACAGAACTGAATAAAATTCTGACAGGAACGATTGAAAATCAGCTAGCACGATTCAAATTGTTTTTTTGAGCAAGATAATATTATTTACCAAAAATCCAACTCTAGCACTCCTAAAACATTCGTGAGAGTCGCCTCATTGAGGCTCTGAAACTGCAAACTCTATTTTTAGACTTGCTATTCAGAGCTTTTTATGTTTAGAGTTTTTTGGAATTATTTCTTTCTATCCTGATCTATTGGTAACATCTAAGCCTCGAAAACCTAACCCCCCAGCCCCCATTCCCTACAAGGGAAGGGGGGTTTCAAAGCCTCTTGACCTTTCGGGGAGAGGAATGGAAGCGGGGTTTTGAGTATACTTTACAACTTTTCAAACAACCTCTGAGAGTACAGGTAAGGGGATGTGAATAATGTTTAGAATACTTAGAGTAATACTTCAAGTTGATTAAAATAAACGAACAGGTTTAGTTTGCAGTTTGGAACTAATCGAGCTTACCCGATCAACCACAGAAATCATGTATTTGTAATCTGGTACTTGTCCATTGGGTACATACCCCACTTCTTGAGCTAAACCTGAAGGCGAATCACTCATCACTTTGCGGATAAACTCTTGACGATTACGTTCTACATTTGGCCCAATCAAAACCACACCTAATGGTACATAGTGAGGGTCTTTAAATAGTACGCGGAATTCAGTTGGGGCCAACTGGGAACCGTAGAGACTCAATTCCGCCTCCGAGACAGCACAGGCGATCGCTTTTCCTTGTGCGACCGATTCCAGTGCGGCTTTAGGTGTGGGTGCAAACAGGATGTCAGCTAGTGTTGTACCATAAAGATTGTAAAGAGGAAAATAATATCCTGTTGCTGAACCTAACTGACCTAAAGCCACTATTTGACCTTGTAACTGTTTCAAGTCGGTTATTGGACTTTCTTTGCGAACAACGAAAATTGAACGCAAATTATTAATCCCTATTAAAGGAAATAGGGGAATATATTGGTAGCGTGCGATCGCAATAGCCGCTAAACCAGGTGGAGCAAATACCAATGACCAAGCACGAGCCTCAAGGCGCTCAACCGCTCTATTTTCGTTAAAAGCAGGCTCTAGCTGAATATATGCATTTGTCTTTTCACCCAAGTAGTTATTAAATTTAGCATATTGGTTAATTATCTGTTCGCCTCCACCATAGTTGATAACACCAATAGTTAACGCGCCCTCAAACTCTTTTCGTGGTTGGCAAGCAGCAAATGTCAAACCTAGCAGATTAAACAGAAATAAACGACGGGGAAATCGCAAAAACATCACTTATTATGGTTAAGAAAGTAACTTGGCTTTCAGGACTAATTGAGATAAGTTAGACTGCTACCTAAGTAGGTTATATTACAGCAAACAATTAATATTTATTTAAATATTGTTGAGATGCTTTCTAACAGGTATAAATAAATATTAGACAAACTCAGATACCACCTTCCTTGCTTAGGTTATGTTGAACAACATTACGTTAAAAAACTTAAAAATAGGTGCTAAATTTAACTTACTTTTAATATTAGTTTTCATAGTCAGTATTTTAGGAAGTGGCATTGCCTTATCCAGTGTACTTCAGGGGAGAGCGCAAAATGAAGTAACTTCTCAAGCGCAGATTTTGATCCAAATGGTGAACGCAGTTAGAGATTATACACAAAATCGCATAGATCCCCTATTAGAACCTAGACTAGATACTAACCCAACATTCATGCCTGAAGTAGTACCAACTTTTTCCTCTAAAGAGGTTTTTGAGAATTTTCGGAAAAAGCCGGAATTTAAAAACTTTTTTCATAAAGATGCAACACTTAATCCAACTAATTTAGCGGATAAAGCTGATAATTTTGAAACTAAACTTGTCGAGCGTTTTCGCAACGAACCCAAGACTATAGAAATTACAGGCTTTCGTAACTTGTCAGAAAGCGAAGTATTTTACATTGCGCGACCACTAAAAATTACACAACAGAAATGTCTGCGATGTCATTCTACACCAGATCAGGCTCCTAAGACTCAGTTGGTAAATTATGGTTCGGAAAATGGTTTTGGCTGGCAACTCAATCAGATTGTTTCTGCCCAAATAATCTCTGTTCCTTCTGAAGATATTTTTGCCAATGCAAAACGGACTTGGATATTGATAATGGGACTTTTAATTACTATTTTTGCGATCGTAGTTTTCTTAATTAACTTCTTAATCAAAAAATATGTAATTCAGCGGATCAGAAAAATAGAAAAAATAGCCCAAAAAGTTAGCATTGGTGATATGAGCGCTGATTTTGAAGAAAGTTCCAATGATGAAATTGGCGGTTTAGCAGAAGCATTTAATCGGATGAAAGCTAGCTTAAGAATAGCTATGGAGATGCTGAATAACCAAAACTAATACTATTTTATATTTGGGATTATCAAGGAGTCGTAAGTTAAAAAATCAAGAGAGGAGGCGTTGCTGAAATTGTAAAGCTTTCTGAGGTTCGGGAATTTGTGATGCTAAAATTTTCACAAATTCTGCACGAGAAATTTGTCCAGAAGATTTAACAGCTTTTTGGACTAGAAACTTAGCTATTGGCCCAATTAAATTAGCTAATTCCCATTCACACTGATGCACAAAGCTATCACTGATTACTTGAGGTTCTAGGCTTGGTAAATTATTTAACTTAATTTCCGACTTAGTAGTGAATTCTTGTAGTAGAGTAGGTTTCTCTAAGAGAAACATTGTTTTCTTCTTAAAATCAATTTGTTGATTTCCTCGAAGATGAAAGGCCAATTGACTAATTAATTCTTCAAAATTGAGCGCTGATGCTGCAACTTGTCGTAGTAATCTTGAGGCAACTGGGCCGACAAATTCTAAAAGAATCGTTTCCAAGCGGTTGTAATTTTCCGCAGACAGGATAAAAGCAGGCGGATACCCAATTGAGTTTTGTTGAGAAAGTGAAGCTTGAGACGGTTGTGTAAAAGATAGTAGTTGAAGTGATTGCGCTTCAACTTTAGTATCGAGATGCTTAAGCACCTGGAGAACTTCACCCGCAGACTGATAGCGCTGTTTAAAGTGGTGTAGCACCATCTTAGATAGCACAGATGCCAACTCAGAACTGACGTTAGCTTGATGCTGCCAAGAAATTTCTCCTGTATCTGGGTCTTCCTCAAAGTTTATAGGATGTAGCCCCGTTAGTGATTGAATACCAATAATCCCCAAAGAATAAATATCGCTATTGGGGCGGGGCTTACCTTGCCCCTGTTCTGTAGACATATATCCTGGGGTGCCAATAATAATAGTAGCCCCCGTGTGCCCTGGAATTGTCAGCAGTTGAGTTTGGACTTGTTTGACAGCACCAAAGTCAATCAGAACTAACTTGCCATCTTGTTGCCGCCTGATTATATTGTCCGGCTTGATATCTCGATGGATAACGTTGTGGCTGTGAATAAATTGCAGAATACCCAAAACCTGTTGGAGAAGTTCAATTACTCGATCTTCTGTCCAAGGTTGATTAGGGAACAGTTCCGCTTTCAGAGTATGCCCTTCAATGAACTCTTGTACCAAGAAGAACTCTTGGTTGTCTTCAAAATAGGCTAAAAGCCGAGGAATTTGGTCATGGTTGCCCAGTTGTTCTAGTGTTTCTGCCTCACTGCTAAATAGCCGTCTAGCAGTTTCGAGAAATTCAGGGCTACGAGTGACGGGCTTAAGGTGTTTGACAACGCATTTCGGGAAACCTGGCCGATGAGTATCTTGGGCTATGTAGGTTTGACCGAATCCACCTCCACCTAAAACTTGGAGGACTTGGTAACGTCCATCTAATAATTGTCCTAACATTGTGTCACAAGCCTTAAGTCCTCAAATTAATCTTGGCACAACTACCAGCTTTAGCAAGGTTTGTTGAGACAGAAAGTAGGTAGGTAATGCTAAAATCTCAAGGTTTGAGGATTGTGCTATAAGTTTATGACTCAGTAGACTCAAAATCGGCTTGCAGCCATATTATTGTTGAAGCTTTAATTCCTCAGAAATCGGCAGTACCTCAACTTTTGAAGTAGTTGTTGGTTGAGAGACTGCGCTAACTTCTCCTAGTGGAGTTTTATTTACAAAGTAAGTGATTCCCCGAAAGCTCAATTTATAAGCTACTGGTAGAGGAACTTGAGCCGATTTAGAATTTGGATCAACATGATAGTTAACACCACGGTACATCAGATTATAAGCTGGCCCAATCTGAGGAACTGGTCGAAATGGCTGTTCTGTTTTTTTGCTGCTAACTTTGTTTAGATCGTATTCATAGCTCAGACCACGATAGTAAAGTTTCATAATTTTCGCTTCCTGAATAACTGTTGTTCAACGATTGCAATGAGTTATCAGAGGTTGATTGGAGAGTTATGCAAGAGCTAATGTAAAGTTACACTTTTTAAGGAACTGGTTAAAGGATTAGGCGTCTAAAGTGAAGAGTCATTGGAGATTGGGGATTTGGGACTGGGGACTAGGGACTGGGCAATAATCAATAGTTTTTTTTCCCTGCTTCCCCTGCTCCCCTGCTCTTAACCTCCCGTATGCTTACCCTTTTCATTCGGGGGTTACGTGGTTAACAATGGGTTGAATGTTTTTTTAAATGATTCAACTTTATGGCTAGAACCGCAAATGAATATGCCGTATACATCCTACTGGAAAGCGGCCACCGAGAAGAAGTACGTTTTCCTACTATTCAAGAGTTTCAGAAATGGTATAGCGGCGAACTTGTGCCAAAATCTGCTTCTAATGACTTTATTAGCGTGCCGATCAAAAATATTCAAGGGGAATATATGGTAGTACGCCCTTCTCGGATCGTGGCAATCCGGGTAGAACCCATTTTTAGTTCCAGTGTTGAAAGATTCAACTAAATGATGAGAAAAACCCTTGCTTTGCTTTCCTTGAGTCTAGGAATTGCCCTCGTAAACCCTCTCTGGTCGGCTGTTGCTCAGGTTCCTAACTTACTGCCGTTGCCAGTACCGACTTCTCCTGATCTCCCGCCTTTGCCAGTACCAATCACTCCTGAAATCACGCCGCCGCTAAAACCAATCGCCATAGGAAGCGATTGTGCGCTCCGGCAGAGTTGCTTGGGTTGGGATGAGCAAATTTGGGGTCAAAGAGGTAAAACAGGCGATCGCAATGCGTTGTTGGCTTCCATTGATAACAGTCTGCTTTACCTAACAAAGGGTGAGGCGATCGCAGCATATCAAAATTATCCAGTTAAGGAAATCACTCTCGATCGCGTCCGTCGGAGTTTGCTGCGTTTCCGCCAACTGGTTGTCAGTTCTAAGTCACCAGCGCAACTACAAGCCGCTGTCCGCCGTGAGTTTGTCTTCTACCAGTCTGTGGGCAACGATGGCAAGGGTACTGTTAAATTCACTGCTTACTACGAACCTGTTTACACCGCTAGCCGGGTCAGAACTTCAGTATACAAGTATCCTCTTTATCGGCTACCACCTGATTTCAGCCAATGGACTAAACCCCACCCAAAACGAATTGATTTGGAAGGGAAGGATGGTTTAAAAGGGAATAAGAGCAAGTTGCGCGGTTTAGAACTGCTTTGGTTTCGCGATCGCTTTGACGCATACATGGTACATATCCAAGGTTCTGCCCAAATTAAATTAACTAATGGCAAAACAACATCAGTTGGCTATGCAGGTGGAACTGATTACCCTTGGACTAGCATCGGCAAAGAACTAGCGAAAGATGGCAAACTGCCACTGTCAGGATTGACTATGCCACGGATGATTAGTTACTTCCGAGGAAAGCCGCAGGAGTTGAACAATTATCTGCCGCGCTGGGAACGATTTATTTTCTTCCAAGAAACTGGCGGTACCGGAGCTAGAGGCAGTATTCATGTGCCAGTGACAGCAGAGCGATCCATTGCTACAGATAAGTCTCTCATGCCACCGGGAGCGCTAGCACTGATTTACAACTCATTTCCCTATCCTGCCAGTGGTGGCAAACTAGAGAATCGTACCGTCAGCCGCTTTGTGCTTGATCAGGATACCGGAAGTGCCATCAAAGGCCCGGGACGGGTGGATTATTTCATGGGGTCTGGTAAACTAGCAGGCGATCGCGCTGGCATCACAGGCGGTAATGGTTCACTATATTATTTGCTGCTCAAAGAATAGTTATTGGGCAGAAGAGGCAGAAGAGGCAGAGGGGCAGGGGGCAGGGAGCAAGGGGGAGAATTAAAATTACCTCTTTCTTTCCCCTCTACTCCCCAATCCCCAATCCCCAATCCCCAATCCCACCTAATACGGCGGATAAGCAAAATCATCTTCATCAGCATAAACGTAAGAGTTGGAAACTCCTGCCATTGCCAATTTAGGTGTTTCTGATTTTACAGGTTCCTTCCCAAAATCTTTGTATTCTTCAAAAGTCTTACAAATCATTGCAGACTCAAGAGAATCGGAAGCAATTAAGTATTGTGTTAAAGTCCCTACCGTAGGATGTTTGTAGTCCACAGTTGAAGCTACTAAAACTGTATTTGGTTCAATACCTCTTTCTTCACACTCAATTATGGGGCAGAAAATCCCGTGAGCATGGAATAAAGGGCCTTTTGGTGTCAAGGGTTGCTTGCGGTATACAGCATAAGCTTTTTCTAGTTCAGCAACGAATCCACTAACTACTTTGCCTTGTTGATTTTCACTGTAGGTTTTGCTGAAACTCGCTCCTGCGGCACCATTAAGAGTTAGTTGTAATGGTGATTCATGTAAAAACTTTTTATTCTCACCCACTATAAAAATTAGATAGCGAGTAAAGGTTTTAAATTTAAGTTTGTCTGCTAAAAAAGCATCATAATTCTCTTTGAGTGTACCCAGTTTTAGACCACTTTCCCGGTCTTTGACAGACAATGGCCCCCGACGCACTAAAACCAAGTGTGGGGTAGTGCTAATAAAGACCGTTTCGACTCCAGAGCTAAATTCATGCTCCACTTGCTGCCAATTATCATCTGGCACAAAGCCGACAGCATTAGCATTATCTAGCTTAATCGCCAAACCGTGGGATTGCATACCATCTGTGCCATACCGAGGATTAATCATCTGACACCAAGGGATGACTTGAGAAGGCGGTGCATTGAATTTATCGTCTTCAAAGTCGAAATTAGCAGATGCTTTCATCGTTTTAGGCTATCAAAGTGTTTTATTAAACAAGTTTATCCAGAAAAGCAGTTCGAGCTTACGGAAAACTGCTCTCTGCTTCAGTAAAGCGATCGCTAGCGAGCTTGCGGTTTAAGACTACCACTGTTGCGTCAGCTTCCCACAGGGTACAGATTTGTCAGTGGTTCCAAATTATCCGGGGTTGAATTCCCAACTAGAAGTGCTCCTTTTGCCTGCTGTTTTCTGCCTCTTGCCTCCTTCAACGGCAGGGCGCTTGATCCTGGGGAGCCAGAAGCAAAGCGTTGGTACGAGCGTCACCCGTTCCTTATGCGTCGCTTTCAAACTGGCATAGTAGCTTTTCTAGAGTAAGACAGAATGAATCTATGTTGCAATCCCTATTTCATTTTCTAACGAGAGATCCTTATGGAAACAGTCTTGGAAACTCAGCACTTATTGCTCAGTATTGTTTCGGTGAACTCAAAGCAGCGAGAGTTTTTAAATCAGGTGCTTCTAAGTCTGGTTGACTTACTGCCGACTCTGTGGTATTTAATTTTGAGTCTGCTCTCCGGTTTACCCAAACTGTTGATAGTCCCAGAGATTTGGCTGTAACGATATCGTGATATACACTAGCAGCAACGTGTAATATCTGCTTTAGCGGCAAATCAATTCTCTTAATAGCCAGTCTGAAGTTGTTTAAAGAAGGTTTGTAGCTTTTTGCCTGTTCTGCTGTGATTATCTGGTCAAATTTTACCTCCAAGTGCTTTGCGGAGAAAGCAAAGAGATCGTCATCTACATTTGAGATAATTGCCAGCTTAAACTTTTGCTTTAAAACTCTAAGTGCCTCAACTGTGTCGGGGAAAGGCAGCCAATACTGAATAGAATCCGCAAGTAAATTGAGTTCGTCAGCAGTTGGCTCAAAGCCAAATCGCTCACCAAATTTCTGGACTACTCTCTTCAAAACTTCTCGATATTTGATATATTCTCCTTTTTCAAGTTCTGCTTCAAACTCAGCAAAAATTTCGAGAATTTGCTTGTCATCTAAATTAGTGTTGTGTGTCAGCAGCAGTGGCTTTAGCACCCCCAAGATGCCATTTTCCCAATCAATCAGGGTTCCGTAACAATCAAATGTTAAAGCCTTATATTGATTTAGTTCAATCACTTTTTTATACTCCAGAGCTTGATTAATAGTGTTCAGTTTTCACAAACTAAAATATGGGTTCACCCATCTGCGTTGGCGCAGGCCGCCGCAGGCATTGCTACATCCGCTGTTCTTGAAGTCTCTGAACCTTCTAGATCAGAGCAACGCGGAACTTATCGGCTGCTAAAAAATTGCCAAGGTGAACCGCGAGGGTCGTTTTCCCGTTACCACCTGCGTTAGAGAGCAGTGCTAACCGAAGTTATATGGGCGTTATCCAAAAAAATTGATATTGCTAGGTTTAGCGTGTGGGATAATATTATCCCACAGGGGAAATCATTCCTAAGTATAGTTTGTATGGATGTTAAGTTTCAGGATACACAAGCAAATACCACTGAACAATCAAATTCAACTAAACGGTTACTTGATAGCAAGCCATCTGTAACTTTTTCGGTAGCAGAGGCAGTGGTAAAAATCCTGGGAGATATGGGAGTGCAGTATGCCTTTGGTGTATCTGGAGGCGCGCTCGCCCCAGTGTGGGCTGCGTTACACCAAAGTTCCATCCAGGTGCTGCACTTTCGCCACGAAGCTGGCGCAGCTTTTGCAGCGATTGAGGCGTATTTTGCTAGCGATCGCCCAGTTGTGGTATTCACTACTACAGGGCCGGGGATCACCAATGCTTTGACAGGGTTGTTAGCTGCCCGTTGGGAGGGTGCTAAGGTGATTTTCGTGTCAGCTTCCACCTCAGCACCACAGCGGGGCCGGTGGGCTTGCCAAGAAACTAGCACCTACACAATGCCGAGCGCAGGTATTTTCACTTCGGGGCAAATATTCCATTATGCAACAACCCTCGAATCCAGCGATGAACTCACAGAGGTTTCTCGAAGGCTTGCCCTTGGACTAGAACAACCAGGAGGATTCGTAGCTCATATAAGTATTCCTACAAATATCCAGACAAGTTCACTAAAAACATCATTGCCACGAGTAACTCTGTCTCACAGTGTAGCAACAGTAACTGAGGAAACAATCGCAGAATGTGTCCGGTTACTCTCTGAGGGGCCGTTTGCCATTTGGGTTGGTTTCGGGGCACGGGGTGCTGCAAAAGAGATTCGCCAGCTTGCCGAGAAGACAGGGGCTGCCGTAATGTGCTCACCGCGAGGTAAGGGCATCTTTCCTGAAGACCATCCTCAGTTTGTAGGCGTCACCGGCTTTGGTGGGCATGAGTCGGTTTTGAGGTACATGCAGGAGCAGCGTCCAAGACGCGTGCTGGTGCTAGGAACACGCCTTGGTGAATTTACCTCATTCTGGAACCCTGTGATGATCCCCAGGCGCGGCTTTTTGCATGTTGACATAGACCCAAAGGTACCAGGAACCGCATATCCATCTGTTGAGACGTTTGCCGTGCACTCCGATGTGAGACTTTTTGTGAAGGCGCTACTGAGATGTTTTCCAGAGGGTCTTAGTCTGTCAACACCCCTGTCACTACCGAGACCCGTACATAATGTCGTTCATCGACGCATGGGTGATCGAGTCCTACCCAATATATTGATGAATGTAATTCAACAGTTAATCGTTGAAGGAAGTGATGCATTGGTGATGGCTGAGGGTGGAAACTCATTTGCTTGGGCAATTAACTTACTGCAATTTGCAAAACCAGGACGTTTTCGTGCCAGCACAGGGTTTGCGGCTATGGGTCATACTACCACTGGTGTCGTTGGTGCTGCGTTAGCACGCCGAGGTAAAGCCGTCGCCATTGTTGGAGATGGTGCTATGCTCATGCTTAATGAGGTAAACACTGCGGTCAAATATCAAGCTCCTGCCGTCTGGGTTGTACTCAACGACGGGCGCTACAATATGTGCGAACATGGGATGATGTATCTAGGCTTCCAGGGCGTAGATGCAACGATTCCCCAGGTGGATTTCGCCAAGGTTGCTCAAGGGATGGGAGCTGATGGTATCCGTATTGAAAGGGAGTACGACATTCAAGCGGCGCTAGAGAAAGCTATGACATCGCCTAGTCCGTTTGTTGTTGATGTACTCATCGAATCTACCAGCCCTGCACCAATAGGAAACCGTCTCGATAGTCTGATTTGGCAAGGTGCTACGAATTATTGAGAGGAGATAAGTTATGGTAGATTACCCAGTAGGTATTCGCTCAATTGCACTGAGTTTTCCGAGTGTTAGACGGACTAACGATTATTATAGAGAAAAATACCCTGAGTTAATTGCTCAAGCAGAGCAAAAAAGCTTGGCGAGGATGTTTTCGCTCGCAGGCTCCACTCCCAGCAACGAGTTTGACTTAGAAATGATGCCATATCTGTCAGACCCCTTTCGTGGCACTGTTGAGCGATGGGTACTTGGTAGTGGTGAGTCTTCACTGACCTTAGAGGAACGCGCAGCAAGGGATGCCCTCGAAGCAGCGAAGCTCTCCGCCAAAGACGTTGATCTCATGATTGTCGCTTCTGTATGGCCTGAACAAATCGGACTTGGTGATGCAGCTTTCCTTGCCCGTCAACTTAGCCTAGAAGGTGCTGCATGGAATCTTGATGCAACATGCGGCAGTACACCTATTGCGCTTCAAACCGCCTGTGCCCTGGTAAGAGCAGGAGAGTACCGTAACGTGTTGGTAGTTATCTCATGTACATACTCTCGCTTTTTCGACGAGGACGATACTATGTCATGGTTCCTTAGTGATGGTGCCGGAGCTTTCGTGGTTGGTTCACTAGAATTGAATCAGGGAATCCTTGGCACAAAGACCATTCATGCTGGTGAGTTGTGTAATGTAGTTTTTCCTAAACTGACGACGGACGCGCAAGGCAATCCACAGCTTCGCATGAAGCTATGCAAAGAAGCGAACAAGGTGACTCGTGAAACAGCCGTGGGGTTTCTGCGTACATGCTGTGAGGGTGCTATGGTCGCGGCCGGTGTTACACTCAAGCAAATAGACTTTTTTATTTTCAATACATCTACTGCTTGGTTTGCAAGCTTCTGCATCCGCGTTCTGGGCATTGACCCAGAACGGACGATCAATCTCTATTCTAAATATGCAAACATTGGGCCAGTACTTACTGTGGTCAATATGTACTATGCTGCAAAATTGGGCAAGATTCGCGAAAATGATCTGGTTCTCGTCTATGGCTTCGGTGCAGCTGGTGCTATTGCTGCAAACGTGATGCGCTGGGGCAATGTAGCGCTAGGTTCTGACCCTCTTGAAAGCTCTAAATCAGCAAAAAAAAGCTCTCAAGAAAAGAGTGAAATTTCTTTTTAAGGAAATTTTTACAAGGTTAAAACTAGATTAGGGAATTAACTGTGCAAAGACAAGTTATAACAACAGGATTTTTGCTGTTATCTGTGATATTTCCACTCAAAGTATTAGCAAAGAATTATGACAATATTTACGTCTTTGGAGACAGTTTTTCTGATACTGGTAATGTATTTAATGCCACTAACGGAATCATTCCTCCAAGTCCAACCTACTCTAATGGGCGTTTTTCTAATGGCCCAATTTGGATTGATTATCTTGCCTCTGATCTAGGATTAACATTAAATCTGAAAAATAACTTTGCTTTTGGTGGTGCGACTACAGGAGCAGAGAATATTGGTTTACCTGGCTTACCAGGATTGCAGCAAGAGATAAATAGTTTTGTATCAGCAAATAAAGCCGCTGATCCTAATGCTCTATATATTATTTGGGCTGGTACTAATGACTATCTAAGTTACTTTTTCGATGGTGATCCCAATCCTACCAATACAGTGGGAAATTTATCAGCAGCATTGACATCGCTTGTTACTGATGGCGCTAGAGATATCATGGTGGTCAACTTGCCAGATTTGGGAAAATTGCCTTTTGCAAATTTCGATAGTCAACGTTCTAACTTATTCAACACATTCAGCAGCACACATAACTCTAGCTTAAACACGACACTTAAATCTTTGAGGCAACAATTAAGTCCCGATATCAACATTATAGAACTGAATGTTAATTCCTTATTTGATAGGATTATTGCTGCTCCAGATGAATTCGGTTTTACAAATGCGACCAACTCTTGTATTAGCAAAGACTTATCAGTAGTCCCCATAGATGTTCCCACACAACAAGTTCTATGTAACCCTGAAAAATTTTTGTTTTGGGACGAAGTTCATCCTACAACTACTACTCATAAACTAATTGGAGAATTAGCATTCTCAGCACTTAAGCCAGTACCAGTGCCTGAACCATCTCCTGAATTAGGGATATTAGCATACAGCGTTTTAGGTGCAGTTTCGCTACTGAAACGCAAAATCCCCAACTGAATTAGCGGTTGATTACAATCCAGATTGATTATGTATTATCACTCTAGTATTAAGCTTTATTTAATACTCAATTGCTCCTAAAGCTTTTAAAGTATCTTTTTGAGACTCAGTTAACCCAGTTATGCTAGTGATATTCATTCCCTCATAAGGGCTTTTGCTTCTCAAAGTTTTCAAGCATTCACCTGTTTCTACATCCCAAATCTTAATTGTCTCATCTTCACTACAACTGACCACAGTCTTACCATCGGGACTAAAGCCAACCGACCAAACCCACCTAGTATGTCCTGATAAAGTTCTTAAGCAGCTACCAGTGCAAATATCCCACAACTTCACTGTTTGATCGCCACTACCACTAGCTAGGATACAACCATCTGCACTAAAGGCAACTGAGTATACGCTATTAGTATGTCCTTCCAAAGTTCTAAGACACTTACCACTACTGACATCCCAGAGTTTTATAGTTTGGTCTCCACTGCCGCTAGCTAGTATCCGACCATCTGAGCTGAAGCCAACTGCCCAAACCCACTCTGTATGACCCTGTAAAGTCTTCAAGCATTGATCTAAAGTGGCATCCCAGAGTTTCACTGTTAGGTCATGACTACCACTGGCTAATGTATGACTGTCAGGACTGAAGGTGATTGACCATGTTCTACCACTATGTTCTCGTAGAGTATTGAGGCATTGACCAGTGTTTATATCCCACACTTTTATTGTTTGGTCATCGCTGCCACTGGCAAGAATTTGACTATCGGCCCTGAAAGTGACTGATGTAACTCGATTAGTATGTCCCCTCAAAATTTTTAGAGATTGGCCAGTACTAAGATCCCACACTCTTATTGTTCGATCTTCGCTGCCACTGGCAAGGATTTGACTATCAGCACTGAAAGTGACTGATGTAACTCGATTAGTATGTCCCTTCAAAGTTTTTAGACACTTACCAGTAGTAGCATCCCACAATGTCACTGTTTGATCGTAACTACCACTAGCAATAATCTTACCGTCTGGGCTGACAACGACTGACCATATCCCATTGTTGAAACTCTGCAAAGTCTTAATACATTTACCAGTGCTGATATTCCATAACTTTACTGTTTGGTCATCACTACTACTAGCACATATATTGCTATTTATACATACCGCTAGCGACCATACCCTACTTCTATGTCCCTGTAGAGTTTTAAGGCATTCACCAGTAACGAAATCCCATACCCTAACTGTTTGGTCATCACCGCAACTAACAAGAGCACTACCATCTAGGCTAAAGGTAACTGAATGTACTAAGTCAGTATGCCCCTGCAAAGTTTTAAAACATTGAGCACTACTGATGTCCCAAAGTTTCACTGTTTGATCATGGCTCCCACTAGCTAGTGTATTACCGTCAGGGCTGAAAGTGACTGAGTATACTCGCTGAGTGTGACCCTCTAAGGTGTGAATACATGAACTGCTGTTAATATCCCACAGCCTTACAGTATAGTCATCATTTCCACTTGCCAACATGTAATCTTTTGGACTGAAGGCAACAGACCATACACTACAACCAACTTCCTGTAAGCTTTTGAGACATTTGCCTGTAGTGATATTCCACAGCTTCACTGTTTGGTCATCACTGCCACTAGCAAGAACCTGACCATCGGGACTAAAAGTGACTGAACGAACTCCACCACTATGACCTTCTAAAGTTTTGAAACACTGACCAGTACTGACATCCCACAGCTTTATTGTTTGATCATTACCGCCACTAGCAAGAACCTGACCATCGGGACTAAAGGAAACTGACCAAACCCAACCAGCATGACCCTTACAAGTCATAAGTTGCTGACTATTAGCAACTTCGTACAAGCGAATTTCTCCATTGGTATCACCAGTAGCTAAAAGTTTACCATTAGGGCTAAAAGCTACTGAAAAAATACCACCAAAGGTTTCAACAAAAACAGACTTAGCTAGATGGGCGTGAGCAAAATTTGCATTATACAACTTTACATTCTGCAAGTCGGCTTGCAGAATAGTTAGATAAGAAAAATCATAACCGTTGAGATCAGTTTCTAAATGACAAAGCAAGTTAAAAACATTTCCTGCCGTATAACTTTGTTCTAGAGGAGATATCTCTCGTAGATTTGCTAAAATTTGAGCTAAGTGATTTTCTAAGGTTTTTTTACTTCTAAAGACAGTAAGCAGCCCATCTATAACTGGTTTTATAATAAGGCGAATTTGAGTATCCCTAACATATTCTTTTGTCGTTGCTTTGATCAAAGCTTTACTTCTGAATAAATCAATATTCTGAGTGAGAATCTCTTTACAAACCTGTTCTATCAAGCTATTAGTCACATATTCTATAACCACAGGCTGGAGGGTAAAAAGTGATCCAGTTTTTTCAATGAGCGTAGATGTAGCTTTCTCGATTAGCGATCGCCTTCCTAAAGATTCCACAGCCTCTAGTAATTTTGCTGGTGGTACTGGTGATACGATATCTTCTCGCAATTCTGCGAGTGTAATTGACTCCCGATTAATCGCTAGCCAGTACATTATGTCTTTTTCTAAATCTGACAAGCGCTCAAACTGCTGCTCTAAAATATCGCGAATATCTCCAAAAACAGCCGTCTCTTGTTGCAAAAAGTCGGTCATATTACCATCAAAGATATCTTGGATGGTCGTGGCAACTATCTTTAAGGCTAATGGATTGCCTGCATAACGTTCAATCATTACTTTCCATTCATCCTCTGCCGCCGATAGCCCTTTGAGTTTTAAGATTTCTTGCCCTTCTGCCACTTTTAAGCCACTCAGTAGTAATGAGCGAACAGGTTGTGCTTGTCCTTCCAATAGTGCTATTTCTTTAGGTTTTTCACGACTAGTCAGCACTAAGCAGCTTTGGTGAGTTGCTTCTCCTACCCGTCTTAAAAGCTCAGCATATTCCTCATATCCTTCTCGATAAAGTCCGGCGCGGCTACTACTACGAAGAATTGACTCTGCATTATCAAGGATTACCAAACAGCGATTATTTTGTAAAAAATATAATAGTCGCGATACCCTATCGCTAAAGCTTTCTGGTAAGTCACCTTCTGTTTGGTGTTCATCAGATAGAAATTGGATGAGATTACCTAGAATAATTTTTACAGGTGGAGCTTCTCGGAGCGATCGCCAAATCACATATTCAAAGTTGTCCTGAATTTTTTGAGCAAGCTTTACAGACAGTGCGGTTTTACCAATGCCTCCTATTCCCAATAGTGCGACCAATTGGCAGTGCTCATTGAGAATCCATTGTTCTAGCGTATTAAGTTCTTCTATACGTCCATAAAAAACTGAGTTAAAGATAGCTTCACCCCAATCTAGACGAGTATTTGAGCTTGAATAGTCACTTTTATCTATTTTTAAGTGAAAAGCGGAAAAAAGCTTCTCAATAGTCTGTTTGTCAACTCCACCTTCCCGATTCAATACTTTCGAGATGGTAGCAGAATATAACCCAGAGCGGGCACTCATTTCTTCAAGAGTGTACCTGTTTCCAAAATTTTCCTTTGCTTCTGACTGATACTTTGCTTCCTTAATTTTTTGTAACCCCTTGGTAGTAAGTGCAACACCACGCTTGCGTCTCCAATTTTGTAAAGTCATGTATTAACTCACTGTTCGTGTAATCACCTTTGATTAAAAGGAATTATCTACTAGGTTGTTATAGATATGAGGTGATAGCCATAACAAACGAATAATCTCATGTTGCAGAGGATTTAAAACAGGTATATTACCAAAATATCTACTGATGAAACCACCTTTGGCAGTCCACTCGTCTCGGTAATTCAACATCGCTTGCTCAACAGACAATCTGGTATGTGGGGCATTCCTGACATTGACTCTTCAGCCGAAAGCTTCTTGACTTGAGTAATGCCAGATTTATTACGTGTATTAACAGTTATTTAATACCCTGAGTTTTCAGTAAGATGTTTGGGGCTTAAAGCTTAAGTTCAATCTCAAAATCTCGATTTTCACTGGTAAAGACAGTTGGAAATTGGCAATCTTGATAAAGAAAGTTTGTATATATCTAGCCTATCAATCAATGAATAAAACTGCTGCACTTAAATTTCCCCGTTTGACAACCTCTAGTAAAAAAAGGGCGCTTAAGCGAATTACCTTAAACTTGACATCAGATGAAGCTCAAAACCTTGAAAAGTATTGTGAACAGACAGGTAGACCAGCAATAGATGTGATTCGGGAACTCATTCAAGCCTTGCCTTGACCTGACTTTTCAAACTTGGTGTGAAAATCCCCAGTATAGAAGAGTCATAGCTAAAGTAGAAGGTGGTGCAGATTTAGACACAGGTTTTCAACTTGACAAGTGGTAATCATAGATTAGACTCTATAGATTAAACCCTCACGATTAGATATTTGCTATTTCAATACTATTGGTTGTTACGAAAATACTAAAAAACAAGGGTTAGAAATTATTCTTTGCTCAAAGCAACGACAGAATAAGGATAGTAGCCGAACCAGAGAAACAGTCTCTCACTCCTCATCGTGCAACTCAATAATAGTTATCACGTCATTTTGTTTTCGGTGTGCTGCACTCGCTGATGGCGGGCGTAGCACACCTTCACTAAATTTTTCCTCTCAATCATCACAAAAAATTACCACCCATTAATTTTACATTTCCAATTAAACCAAATTTTAATGCTTATATTTTGAGAATTAACTAAGATAAAATATTTGGCTAATATAGTTTTATTTCGTCAATAGCAAAGCTCGAATGAGTTCTTGAATCACATCTGTTATATACCTATTTTTATCATTTTAATTAGATTCGTCATTTCTGTTTAATTGCAATCAATTTATCATTCACAATATTGAAGAAAGCCTTAACCTAAATTTGTACTAACTTTAACTCAACCTTTGCTTACGCTGTATGCCTTAGTAAGAAGATTGTGTAGTAGCTACAACATAGTACTGTATTCCAGTCGGAATTTAGATGTATTGCTACCATTAACCCAGAGCTAGAAGTCAAATTGGAGGTTATTACGAGTTGCATTTACTGCATTAAGGATCGGAGATTCATGAAACTGCAACTGACCCAATTACATATACTTTGAGCCAAATTAACTGGAGCGTAGACCCATGAGACGCACAGATGCTGCTTGCATAGCTAAAAACTAGGTGTCTATGCCGACAGCATGACATTTGCATATTTTCTGTGGAGTTTTCTTAACTATTCTTGAGGAGTACAAATGCTTGAGGCTATCGCTGTTGCTTGGTTATTACTGTTTTTTGGTGATTTTCTATCTACATTCTTTTACCACGTACCCGAGCACGTTTTTGGTAGCCTTCATTTAAAAACGCACCACTCCTGGAAGAAGGACTTCCGCCACTACGCTATTTTGACTTTTAATCCCCAGGTTCTTTTAGATGGTATCTTGGGAGCTTTGCCTTATGTATTCATAGCAGTAGTCCTGTGGTCTTTTTCTCCGATTGGCGTGATTTCTGGATTACTGCTTGGTCAGTTACATGTATGGTGGAGACACATAAGTGTACTGGGTTGGCAAACTCCAAAGCCTGTAAATATTTTATGCCAAATTCTATTTATTACTACTCCTGAGAGGCACTGGTTACATCATCACAGAACTAATTTAGGTTTCGGTGATATTTTCACATTCTTTGAACAACCTGCACAATTCTGGTTACGCTGGCTTCGGTTACTCAGACTTCGTTTTCGCTACTCTCGGATTTAACTGAAGCTACCGCTTACCTAAATATTTTTAAAAAGTATAAAAAGAAGCTGCGATCGCAGCTTCTTTTTATACACTAGAGATGGTTATTCCAATCTCATCAATGCGCTCACCCACATATTCAAAAAAGCTGATTCCCAATTTACGAATAGTAGTAATAAGAGACATCAACTAATTATAATTTAAACCTATAGATTGTTTGATAAGTAAAATTTTTACTTATATTTTATAAAACTCATCAAAAAGTAAGCAATTTACACAGACGAAAGGATGCCTCTGGTAGGGAGTGTAAAGGTATTTGCTACCCCTCAACTTCGCTGTTATATCGCCAATATTTTTGGGAAAACTAGTCTTAATTAGTAAATTATTATATTCCTAGATTTTTATGACAATTCCTCTCTTTTCTGGAGATGCTGGGCGTAGCTTGCTTATCCGAAGGGGTACGGATAGCTACGGTGAAGAAGGCAGGAAGCAGGAGGTAGGAGGCAGAAGGTTGGAATACGGTGTAGGTTTCTCTGCGAGACGCTACACGAACACATTTAGACTAATTGCCAGAAATTCGCAACCTGCTCTAGATGAGGTGTTTCATGTCCGCAGTTAGCCTCAGAAAGATGCTCAACAAAAAAGAGTTGCCATCTCTCCTTCATAACTTAATCTACCAGTTCAACGTCGCCATTGATGTTGAACTGGTAGACGGCACAAAACTGATTAGCATTGGAGAGCAAACTATAGAAAACCGTTATCCAATCGAGGTTTCAGGAGAAATTATCGGTTGGGTTGTTGGGACAGAACAGGCAACTATACTTGCAACTTTGCTCTCATTTCTGGCAAAACAGGAAGCTGAGAAGAAAGTACTCGCCAAAGAATTGCTGGAGCGATATCAAGAAATTGATTTGTTTGACGATATCTCGACTCAACTGACAACAAGTTTAGATACGCGACAGATTGCCCAACTTGTGCTTCAAGAATTGAGTCAACTAATTGAATCGTCTGCGGGGATGATTCTGCTTTTGAGTCCAGATGCAACTGCGTTTGAAATCATTGCCGAATTTGGAGTGTTTTTTGACCACAATCAGCCGGAACCAGGTAAAGGAATTATTGGCAACATTGTGCAATCCAACCGAGCAGAACTTGTCAATGATGTGCAAGCCGATCCGCGGTTAGAAGGGCAAAAAAACGTTAATGCCATGATTTGTGTACCGTTGCGAGCCAAGGAGCGGGTACTGGGAGCGATCGCTATTGGAACGGCCAAAACTGACTCATACAAGGCTGAACACCTGAAACTGGTGAGCATCTTTGCCTCTCAAACAGCGATCGCCATTGATAAAGCGGTGCTTTACGAGCAAAGCACTCAAGCAGCCCTCCAGGCGAAAGCCCAGACACAGAAGCTTCAGCAAGCTCTCCATGAGTTGCAATTAGCTCAAACTCAGTTAATCCAAAGCGAAAAGATGTCCAGTCTTGGGCAACTCATTGCCGGAGTTGCCCACGAAATCAACAACCCGGTTAATTTTATTTGCGGCAATTTAAAGTATGTTGCCGAATACGCCCAAGACTTGTTGCACTTGCTGGAAAAATATCAGAAATTTCTACCTGTTGCTCCTCCAGAACTGGAATCAGAGTTAGACAATATAGACCTGGAATTTATCATGCAGGATTTCCCCAAACTGCTAGATTCGATGAAACTGGGCACAGGTCGCATCGTCGAAATTGTCCAATCCCTGAAAAACTTCTCCCGCCATGACGAAGCTGAAATGAAAGCCGTCAACATCCACGATGGCATCGACGGAACCTTAATGATTCTTCACCATCGCGTGAAAGCAAATGTTCATCGTCCGGCAATTGAAATCTTTAAAGACTATGCAAAACTCCCCCTCATTGAATGCTATCCCGGACAGTTGAATCAGGTGTTTATGAACATCCTGGCAAATGCCATTGATGCTTTGGAAGAAGGGATGGAAAATTCAGGAGTCAGAAGTAGTCCCCAAATAACTATTCGTACCAGAGCTATTGACCAACAGTGCGTTGTAATTCGCATTGCCGACAACGGCCCAGGCATGAAGGAGGAGGTAATCCGCCGCATTTACGATCCCTTCTTCACCACGAAAGATGTTGGTAAGGGAACCGGGTTAGGCATGGCAATCAGCTACCAAATTGTTGTAGACAAACATGGGGGAATGCTCAAATGTCGTTCTCAACCAGGTGAAGGCACAGAATTCTGGATTCAGATTCCGTTAAATTGTGCATTGGTGGACGCTACTGAAGAACAGAATTGTACCTCTGCCTCGCCAATTCCCACAACGAAATCATCCTCCATTCCTGATACCGACGGCTTTATTCGATCAACAACTCCAATGCTCAAACCGACGGATTTGCTGATCCGCCATACTCAACTGATCCAGCGACTTTCACAGCACAATCCAGATGTAGAAGGTGCATCACCCGATCAAATTTACCAGATGTTCCAACGCCACCCAATTTCGTTAAAGCTTTACGCCACTTTGTTGTCTTGGTTCTGTTGTTCTAACCCTACCCAAATACGCCACTAAAGAAACCTCAACCATGTTTAACCAACTTGATGAATACAATAGTCAGCTATTTGAACTATGTCCTGTTGGGCTAGCACTATGCCGAACAGATGGAACACTAATTAACATCAACCCCGCTTATGCTGCCATTTTAGGGCGCACTGTTCCAGAAACCCTGAATCTTACCTACTGGCAGATTACCCCAGAAAAATATGCTGCTACAGAGCAATCTAGCCTAGAAGACTTGGAACGAACTGGTCGCTATGGGCCTTATGAGAAGGAGTACATTCACAAAGGCGGGCATCTGGTTCCGGTAAGGTTATCTGGAGTGATGATTGAGAAGGATGGGGAGCAATTAATCTGGTCTAGTGTGGAGGAGATCAGCGACCTTCGATGCGTTCAACAGGAACGCCAACATCACGAACAAATCCTGAAACAGAGTGAAGCCCGATACCGCTCTTTGGTAACTGCTAATACACAAATTGTCTGGGTAAGCACACCAGATGGAATTTGCTTTGAACTGGCAAGCTGGATAGCTTATACAGGTCAAAGTCTAGCTGAAGCAGAAAATGGGGGCTGGATTGATGCCGTTCATCCTGACGATCGCGCCTACACCGGAGAAGTCTGGGGTGCTGCCGTGGCAAATTTGAGTATGTATCAAATTGAATACCGAATTCGTGGCAAGGATGGCAATTATCGCTACTTTTGGGTCTGGGGTGCCCCCGTCATCGAAGATGATGGTAGCGTCCGAGAGTGGATTGGCACCTGCACTGATATTCACGATCGCAAGCTGGCAGAAGCCGAAAATCAGCGTCTTAAAGAACGATATCGCTCGTTAGTAACTGCTACTTCACAAATCATCTGGGGAGCTACCCCAGAAGGACTAGGAATAAGCAGTGAAATGCTTACCTGGATGGTCTATACGGGGCAGAGCGAGGCTGAAGTTGAGGGTTGGGGTTGGATTGATCCAATTCACCCCGATGACCGTGCTAGCTCCACAGAAGTTTGGAATGCTGCTGTGGCAAACCGAGGTATCTACCAAACTGAATATCGGCTTCGTGGCAAGGACGGCACATACCGCTACTTCTCTGTCTGTGGTGCCCCAGTCTTGGAAGAAGACGGGAGCATTCGGGAATGGATTGGCACGTGTGCTGATATTCACGATCGCAAGCAGGCAGAAGCTGAAAATCAACGTTTATTGGATATGTTGAATCATTCCAGCGATGCCATCATCGTCCGCGACATGAGCGACAAAATCTCTCACTGGAATCAGGGTGCCGAAAGACTCTACGGTTGGACGCGTGAAGAAGTGAAAGACCAATGCATTCAGGCTTTTATCAAAAAAACCTTTCTAAAGCCAAAGGAAGAAATTGTCGCAGAGTTATTAGAGCAAGGTAATTGGGAAGGAGAAGTGGAACATCTCACCAAAGGCAAACTGATTACCGTCCAGAGCCGATGGACGTTGCAACGGGACATCGACCATCAGCCTTGCGCGGTACTGGAAATCAATACTGACATCACTGCCCGTAAACAAGCAGAAATCGCTCTGCGGCAACTAAATCAAGAACTGGAAGGCAGAGTTGTCGAGCGGACAGCTGCCCTGCAAAATACCCTAGCAGAAGCACAGGGATTAAATGCCATTTTAGATAACTTAGCAGATGGTTTGTTAGTGGCAAACACCGCAGGACAAATTACCCACTTCAATCCTGCCTTTTTAGCCATGTATGAATTGACAGCTACCGCCCTCAATGGTCACTACCGAGAATTGCCCATATCTGGTTTAGCAGAACTGGTTGCACGAACTCAGTCTCATCCCGGTGAGGTGTTCTCTGCCGAAGTTGCACTGACCAAAGAACGCATTGGTCAAGCAGTGGCAACCGCCATTTTCAAAAAGACAGCAGACCCAGAACCCGCTACCTGCTTCGGTTCTGCACTGCTGATTCGGGATGTGACGGCAGAAAAGGAAATCGACCAAATGAAGACCGACTTCATCTCAACAGTTTCCCACGAGCTGCGGACGCCACTAACTTCTGTCCTCGGTTTTGCGTCCATCATTCAAGAAAAGCTGGAAACCGATGTGTTCCCAATGATTTCTACCGAAGACCGTAAGCTGCAAAAAACGATTAAGCGGGTGGCTGACAATCTCAACATTATTGTGTCGGAAGCAGAACGGCTCACGTCTTTGATTAACGATGTCCTGGACATCGCCAAGATGGAAGCAGGTAAGGTGGAATGGCAGATGCAGCCGATCGATCCCAGCGAATTACTGGATTGGGCAACCAATTCTACTGCTGGGTTATTTGAAACCAATGGCTTGCAGTTGGTGTGCGAGATTGAACCTGGACTGCCTCAGATAGTAGGCGATCGCAACCGTTTGCTGCAAGTTCTAATCAACCTGATTTCCAATGCTGTTAAGTTTACCGAATCTGGTTGTGTCACCTGCCGCGTCAAACAAGGAAACGACGGTGTTTGCATCAGCGTCATCGACACAGGCATTGGGATTGCACCTGAAGATCAGCCAAAAGTGTTCGAGAAATTCCGCCAAGTTGGTGACACCCTCACCGACAAACCCAAAGGCACTGGGTTAGGACTGCCCATCTGTAAACAAATTGTCGATCATCACGGCGGTAGAATCTGGGTTGAAAGTGAACCAGGTAAAGGCAGCATATTCTCGTTCATCATTCCCACCTACGCTAGCGATCAAAAAACCACTGCTAATTTGAATTTGGATACGCTTGTCAAACAACTCAAAGAACACGTCATCACCAAAAGCGCTGTGCTGAACCAAAACCGTAAAACCATTTTGGTTGTAGATGATGACGCTAACATTCGGGAACTGCTGCGTCAACAACTGGAAAACGAAGGCTACAATGTTCGCGAAGCTAAAGACGGCATGGATGCAATTCATCAAATCAAAACAGCCCGTCCCGATCTGATTCTCTTGGACGTGATGATGCCGCAAATCAACGGCTTCGATGTGGCAGCCGTTCTCAAAAACGATCCTCAGACCGCAGACATTCCAATTATCATTCTATCGATTATTGAAAACAAAGAACGGGGCTACCATATTGGCATCGATCGCTATCTCACCAAGCCCATTGATACAGAAAAACTCCTCAACGAAATTGGCTCACTACTTTACCAAGGCATTTCTAGTAAAAAGGTATTGGTTGTAGATAAAAATGCATCAGCCTTAAAAACTTTATCAGATGTATTACAAGCTCAGGGATACAGCGTAATTGAAGCCTCCGATCCGCAAGAATGCATTTATAAAGCCCTGTCAGCCAAACCTGACATGATCATCATTGATTCTATCTTCTCTCAAGAAGCCGATTTGGTGAAAACCCTCCGGTTTGAGAAGGAGTTGGAAAATGTATTTTTTATTATGCTGTCTGAACAGTAATTACTAGGGAGTGGGGACTGGGGATTGGGGACTGGGTACTGGAAAAATTTAGTGGAACCTTACTATATAATCTAATCCCCAATTCCTAATCCCCAGTTCCTAATACAACTCTTGGGGAAGCTGTGCTAAAGGCTTTTCTACGAGACGCTACGCGAAAGCTTAGTACAAGTCCCCAATCCCCAGTCCCCAATACCCAATCCCCAGTCCCCAATCCCTATGACCCAGAAAATTCTAATTGTTGACGATGAACCCAATATCTTGATTTTGATGGAACAAGCCTTAGAAGCATTAGAAGACGAGGGTGTTGAACTTCTAACTGCTAGAAATGGAGAAGAAGCTCTAGAAACTATTAAAACTGAAAAACCAAATCTAGTTTTTCTTGATGTGATGATGCCTAAAATGAACGGTCTGCAAGTCTGCCACATTGTTAAACACGACCTACAAATGACCGACATCTACATTGTGATCTTGACAGCTAAAGGACAGGAATTTGATAAACAAAAAGGAATTGAGGTTGGTGCAGATTTATATCTAACAAAACCATTTCGACCCAAAGAAGTACTTGAAAAATCAATGCAGGTGTTGGGCTTTTGAGGAAAATTCTGAATGCTTTTCACCTGCTTTCGCACTACTGGGAACAATCGGTACAAATCTGGTTACACTTCGTTAATGGATCAACGGTTCACAGTACTCATATCAGGGTAGCGCTCACCTGCTGCTATACCTTTTGGTGCAACTGCTTCCAGTCGATTCAACTCTTCTTCAGTCAGGGTAATTTCGGTAGCCGCAACATTCTCCTCTAAGTAGGTACGACGTTTTGTACCAGGAATTGGCACAATATCTTCTCCTTGAGCGAATAGCCATGCTAGTGCAAGCTGACTAGCAGTTACTCCTTTTTCAGTGGCAATTGCCTTCACTTGCTCGACTAATTGCAGGTTTTTATAAAAATTCTCACCTTGAAAGCGAGGCGCATTTCTGCGATAGTCATCAGGTGCTAGATCGTCAGGGCTAGCGATCGCCCCTGATAAAAACCCTCTTCCTAATGGGCTATAGGGAACAAACCCAATTCCTAATTCCCGCACAGTAGGTAAAATTTCATCCTCTGGCTCTCGACTCCAAAGAGAGTATTCTGTTTGGAGTGCCGCAATTGGGTGAACTGCCACAGCCCGCCGAATCGTAGCAGGAGCAGCCTCTGAAAGCCCTAAATAACGCACTTTCCCCAGCTTTACTAACTCCGCCATTGCTCCTACAGTATCCTCAATGGGTACGGTTGAATCTACCCGATGTTGATAATAGAGGTCAATCACTTCCACTCCCAGACGTTTTAGTGAGGCATCGCAAGCTTGATGGACATATTCTGGTTTGCCACTAATCCCTTTCCAACCACCATCTTCAGTACGGACATTGCCAAATTTGGTTGCTAATACTACTTGATCTCGACGATCTTTAATTGCTTTGCCTACTAGTTGCTCATTAGTAAAAGGCCCATACATATCAGCAGTATCAAGAAAATTAACTCCAAGTTCCAATGCTCGATGAATTGTCGCGATCGCCTCATTTTCATCACGACCACTATAAAACTCAGACATTCCCATGCAACCTAGTCCGATAGTTGAAACTTCTAACCCAAGTTTTCCTAGTTTTCTGGTTTTCATCAAATAATCTCCTAGTCAGTAATTGGTCAGAGAAAATCAACTCTTTCAGCATTATCCCTTTACCCATCACCCAGTCATCTACACTTAGAAGTATTTAATGAGAGAGATATTGTATTTATGTATTTCATTTTGTTTCAGGATATTTTTTTAGTCAACGAATAATTGATTTTTATTTATACAACATCATAAGCCTGAGACAATCCGAACTCCTTTCTCACACATTGTTTCTTTGAGATACTGATAGAGATGATCATCTTCAATTATCAAACCCTGTTTAGTTTTTGTGTTTACAATTACATATCTTGGTTCTTTTTATGAAGGTGAAGCCTTGAATTTTAAGAGCGCCCAATCAGAGTTCAATCCATCCCAAAGATATGAAAAATCTTCTAAGTTGGCGTTCATATTAATACCTCTTTTTTTAACATAAATATTACTTAATTAAGAAAAGTTTTCTATCTTAATTATGGGTAATTTTCAGGACTAATATTGCTTTCTATCCGTATTTATGATGTAATTTTAGCAAATTAAATTACTACTGTTAATAATTCGATTTAACGTAACTTTAGAAGCAGAGCGTTTGGGATAAGCCACCACTTTAGTAGCACAGCACATCGCAACCTCCCGGAGTCGGGAACTGGAACAGCTAGAAACTCTAGAAGGCATTTAATGTAGTTTTAAGGTTTTATTGGTTCTAAAACCCAAAAAATTGGTCTAATCTGAAAAACCTACCCATTAGAGGCTCTCATGCTTATTCAGAAGGTAATTCTGGGAAACCTTAATTTGTGAGAGCGAGAGGCTTTTGCCAGAAGGAACTAGAATTAGTAAACACCTAGCTGGGTTCTTCTGAATTTTGAAATTAGGAGTGCATGTGTGCCAAAATCCCCTAAATATTTGCTGATTGGATCAACCGAGACTTACAGCGGTAAATCTGCAACTGTTCTGGGTTTGTCTCATCAGCTACAGCAAAAAGGACTAGATATTAGCTACGGTAAACCGCTCGGTACGTGTTTGAATTCGTCTAGTGGAACCGTAATTGAGGAAGATGTCCAATTCATCGCTCTTAGCCTCAATTTGCCGGAAAACCGTATTGTACCTACAATGCTGGCTTTGGATGAACTCAATGTGCAAAAGCGTTTACGAGGGGAAGACAAAACCGATTATCAGCAGTCCTTAATACAGCAATATTTACAAATGTCCCAAGGAGATTTGGTATTACTGGAGGGGCCTGGTGATTTTTCTGAAGGCAATTTGTTTGACTTGTCTTTGCTGCAAATGGCTGAAGTATTGGATGCTGGTGTGCTGTTAGTAAGCCGCTATAAGTCATTGCTTTCGGTTGAGGCGCTATTGGCTGCTAAAGGGCGTGTAGGCGATCGCTTGATTGGAGTTGTGATCAATGATATCCCTGTCACCCAACTAGAAGCAGTTGACACTCTCTTGCGTCCATTTTTGGAACAGCAGGGGATTCCGGTGCTAGCAATGCTGCCGAACAGCGATTTGCTCCGCAGCGTCAGTGTTGGTGAACTAGTCAAACAGTTAAAGGCTGATGTTCTCTGTCGCAACGATCGCCTGGATTTATTGGTGGAAAGTCTGGCAATTGGAGCGATGAATGTCAACTCCGCTGTCAAGTATTTCCGTAAACGCCGGAATATGGCAGTGGTAACAGGAGGCGATCGCGTGGAAATTCAGCAAGCTGCTTTGGAAACTTCCACCCAATGTTTAATTCTCACCGGGCAACTACCCCCGCCGCCGTTTATTCTCAGTCGCGCTGAAGAACTAGAAATCCCCATTTTATCTGTTGACTTAGACACCCTCACCACTGTAGAAATTGTTGACCGCACTTTCGGGCAAGTCCGTCTCCATGAGCCGATTAAGGTTCAATGCATTCGCCAGTTGATGTCTGAGCATTTTGACATTGACCGTCTGTTATCCAAACTGGGTTTGACTCCCGCAGCGGCATTGTCTTAGATTCATCAACTTAAACAATTAAGGGCATCTATGCTCAGTTATCAGTTAGGAGGCTGTATTGCTAGCGAGGGCCAAGTCGGCACGCTATCACCTCCCAGGCGATCGCGTGCTGTCTCCCTCCACCCCGTAATTGAGTTATCAAGAAAGGCTGAGGGCAGTTCTTGCTGGAGGAATACTGTTTCCTGCTCTCTGTCGCCACCGAAAGGGTCTTAAACCTAAGAATCCCACCAAATTAAAAATTTGGTGGCTCTTATTCAGAAGGAGTCTGAATCCCCAACTGAGATAAAACCTCCTGCCTCCTTCAATGAACCAAACAAATCGAAAAATTGTTGCAATGTCTAACTCAAGTTTTTCTCGCACCTACACGCTGTTTGGTAAAATATCTGGGTCGTTTAATCGGATTATGTCCATCTTTGAGCCAATCAACAGACCTTATTAACCTCGATACATTAGCCCAAGAACTAGCGACAATCCAGCAAACAGGTTCTAAAAGAATTGCCTTGCTGGGTTCTCGTCACGTCCCGATTACGCATCAGAGTCTTATTGAAATGATGACATATGCCCTAGTTCTATCGGGTAATCGCATCATTACTTCTGGTGCTACAGGTACAAATTCCGCTGCCATCAAGGGAGCAACGCGGGCTGATCCGAATTTGCTAACGGTGATTCTCCCCCAAAGTCTGGAACGCCAGCCTTTAGAATCGCGCCAGCAACTAGAACAGGTAATGCATCTGGTGGAAAATCCCAGTAATGATAATCTGTCTCTTGCTGAAGCTAGTTACCTGTGCAACAAGGAAATTGTCTCTCGTTGCCAACAACTGATATGCTTTGCGTTTCACGACAGCCGCACTTTATTGCAAACTTGTCAAGACGCAGAAGAACAAAGAAAAGTAGTGACCTTGTTCTACTTTGATTAGTCATTTGTCATTTGTCTTTTGTCATTTGTATTTCACTGATGACTGATGACCGATGACTGATGACTAATAACCAATGACTAATAAGTAATGATAATTTTTTTGTACTCGATCGCTGCTGCTGCCATTCTAATTTATGTGCCATTTTTGCTAGTAGCTTATGTCCGTGGGCGTATTGGGTATGAAATGTTTTCTACTCCTGGCGCTATGTTTGATAAATTGCCACCTGATGCCCAACGAGCTACTTGGGCACATCAGAACACCTTTGAAGCGTTTTTGATATTTGCCGCAGCCGCATTGATGGCATACCTAACTGGTGTAAATTATTTGACAGGACAAATAGCTGCGATCGCCTTTGTGGTGGCCCGTTTCCTATACTCAATTTTTTATATTTTGAATATACCCCTTTTGCGCTAGCGTAGCTCCTCTGAAAAAGGCTCGCTCATGTTTGGGGCATCCTTGGCTGTGCTATTCTCTTTTTCTTGAGCATCATCCAAGCTACTAGTTAAGTGGGGAGTGGAGACTGGGGACTGGGAACTGGATATTAAGGACTGAGGAAAGGTTTTCCTAATATCCAGATATCCAACACCCAATCCAAAATCTAAAATCTAAAATCTAAAATCCAAAATGTTTTATGGCTTCTACTTTTTCCTTTGACATTGTGAGCGACTTTGACCGACAAGAGTTGGTTAACGCTGTCGATCAAGTTATACGAGACATCAAAGGTCGTTATGACCTCAAAGACACTCAAACTACTGTCGAGTTAGTCGAAGAAAGCATTAACGTTAGTACTGACAGCGAGTTTACCTTAGATTCTGTACACGACATTCTGCGGGAAAAAGCTGCCAAGCGTAACCTCTCCCAGAAAATCTTTGATTTTGGCAAGGTTGAATCAGCTAGTGGTAATCGCGTGCGTCAAGAAATTAAACTCAAAAAAGGCATTAGTCAGGAAATCGCCAAACAAATTTCCAAATTGATTCGCGACGAATTCAAAAAGGTACAAGCCTCAATTCAAGGGGATGCTGTACGGGTTTCTGCCAAATCTAAAGATGACTTACAAGTAGTCATGCAGCGGTTGAAACAAGAAGACTACCCAGTTGCTTTGCAATTTACAAATTATCGTTAAAAGATTTATATAGTCGGCATTGCCTATCCAAACTACGTTGTGTGAAGATTTTCTGTTTGGATGTAATACACGGTAGTCAACTTAATTCTCAAAAGGCAGTTAGAAACCGCACGCCAGTCGCCTCTCCCTTTGGGAGAAGGGGAGACGCTGCGCGAGCAATTGGGGAAACCCCTGCACAGCGCTGGCTTGTTTACACAAGGCTTTACCCGCCCGCGCGGGTTAAAAAACCTTAATTTCCTCTTCTGTGTAGCCGAGAATGACCTTCTTCTTCGCTTAAATTGACTACAATTAAGCCTGTCCGCCAATACTTTTTTGAAATGCCGGACGCTCAGATAACTGCTTCATATAGTTCAAAACGGCTGGGTAAGAACTTAGGTCTAGCTTCAGCATGACGGGAATGTAATTCAGAATAGACCCCACTGCCACATCAGCAACAGTGAACTCATTGCCAAGTAAAAAAGGTTGCTTACTGAAAATTTCATTTAACGGAGTCAACAAGCGGGGCATTTCCCGCTCCCGACTTGCTTCTACAAAAATCCCTGGCCCAAGGGTAGCATTGGCAAACGACACCCATTGGGAAAATACAGCCCGTTCTTGGAGTGAAAGTGGAGTTTTAGCGTACTTATCGGCAAGATATAGCAAAATTGCCCCAGATTCCCAAAGCTGAAAATCCCCATCAACAATTGCTGGAACTTTACCAACTGGGTTAATTGCCAAATATTCAGGCTTGAGATGTTCACCCGCTTGCATATCAAGCTTGACAAATTCGTAGGGAATTTCTAGTTCCTCTAAGTACCAGAGAACAATTGACGCTCGACTACGAACACCGCCATAAAGTTTTAGCATAATTACTTAAAGAACTTTGTGAGTGTGAGAATGCTGTTTAACGTTGTCTTCTTTGGTGACAACTCTAGCGGCGTTTAACACCCGCTTGCGCTCAATAGAATACTTAAAATCAGTGTAGTTTGTACCTAAGGGAATCAGGGATTTGGCAGATTCACGACGCTTGTAGGTGCGAGCTGCTGCAAATGCCCGTGGGACAAATTCCTCTCCAAACTGAGCCGACTCTGGGAAGCCATCTGGCAGGAGTTGTGAATCGCCATCCAGCACAGCTCCCAAAGTTGTGGCATGAGCCAGCTTATAGGAGGTAGGAATGCCTTTTAACAGCGCTTCCAAAGCCGCAGAGGGAATCGGTTCTATAACTTCGATTTGATAAACTTCTCCATCTTCTTTGACGAAGCAGGTTGCCAAGCCGATAACAATATAGTCATCGGTTGCTAAATCAGGGGCATTGGGATAGGAAATTGCAGTTGTCATCGGAAAATTTCTCAAAAATTAAAAATTAAATCTGGGGATTGGGGATTGGGCATGGATGAAGAAACAAAGGAGATGGGGGAGTTATTCTTCCCAGTTCCCAGTTCCCAGTTCCAAGTCCCCAGTCTCCAGTCCCCAATCCTCTCTCTAACGAACGGCTTGTTGGCATTCTACCAATTTGTCGCTCTCACTACTTGACTAGTCTTTGAGATTGACATCTGCTATTTCTGGAATTCACCTTCAGAATCAAGTATCCATGATTAGGTTTGAGGGGCAATTGTTTTTTTAGGGCGTAGATTTCTACTGGTGTGAGTAGTTTAAATTCAGTCTTGAGATGGCTTGAAAGTAACCATAAATACCTTAATAATATAGAGACAGTGGTAGAACCACCAGCGGAAAAAACTAGAATTTGATTTCACAAAGCAGGGATTTCAGGCAGGGAAAAATGAATATTCACTCATTTTTAGCTGATGATGACCAGCAAAGTAAGCAATATAATTACGTGTTAAATAATACAAATAAAGTCAAAGAGGAGAGGACAAGCCATCGCAACGAATCTACTTTCGGGGATAGCTACTTACGTTCTTGTGCTTTGAGGTTGGCTCAACAAGGAAACTATACTGAGGCGATCGCACTTTTAAACCAACTAATCTCCCGCCATCCCCACAATGCCGTTGATTACAACAACCGGGGGCTGATTTATTACCAAAGTGGTGAAAGGCAAAAAGCGCTTTCCGACTACAACACCGCTCTCAAATTTAATCCCTATTTAGCTAGTGCTTATAATAATCGGGCAAATTACTACGCGACTTGTGGAGAATTAGCAGTAGCACTTGCCGATTACGATCAAGCCATTGATTTGAATCCTCGCCATGTCCGGGCGTGGATTAACCGAGGCATTACCTGGCGTGACTTGGGGCAATATGAAGAGGCAATTGAGAATTTTGAGGTAGCACTGCTTTTCGGTCAACTAGAAGGTCATATCTGGGCTGAACGCGGCAGGACTTACCATCTTTGGGGCGACTGGAATTGTGCGATCGCTGATTATCGTCGCGCCCTCACTCAACTGCCCTCTCAGGGCAACAGTAAGGATCTTACTGGTTATCGGTTGCGTTTACAACTCGAAAATCGGCTCAACGAGTTGCTCTCGGAATCAGCGTCCTAGTTGGTAGATTAGTTCTTTTTGCAAATTCAAGATTCAAAAAGTAGATTCTTCATTTTGAATTTTGAATTGGAGCGACGCTGTATCGCTAATGACTAATAGATGATAACTATATAGCTATTCAAAAATTAGCTATTAACCATTATTTATTAGCAATAATATAAATTAACACCCGGTTTATACGTAACTTGAATCACAAGAAGCCTAAATAATCCCAAATTCGCCATTTATCTTAAGGTGATGACTCTGTTTGTTCATCTTCTCGGCGATCCTGATTCATCAACACCACCCGCCGCTGGCTGGGATCAAATCGGTATCCTTGTTGTTGTCTAATAGTTTTAGCTTGCTGAGGATCGAAGTTACGGCTAAATTCTGCCTGTAAGCTATTGACATGTTCTTCCATTAGCTTGACTTCAGTACTAATTTCTCGCAACTTTTCTTGCTGTGACCAGTGATAAGGCAAAAGTTGTGCTAAGGCAGAGGCTGCAACCGCTGTAATCACAAGATTAACTGCTATTTTGGCTGTGCTTTCCAGTGCCATCACCTGGTAAGAACGTTGACGAAGATGCCGCTTTGGTCGAGGAATAACCCGACGTTTTTGTATAGGTTGTGACGGTGGTCTGGATGGTTGAATCGCGTTCATGATGCTAAAAGATAACCTCGCTTAGTGAAGGGAAGCACTATGAAGAGTGCTGAGTTTCGAGTGCTGAGTGCTGAGTAAAAAAATCACTAATCGCACTCAGCATCAAATCAGTTCAGAGTAGCGAGTGCCTTGGCTTAAAGTGAGAAGATTCATAAGTACTACTTTTTACTCATTACTTCTTCCTGGGCACTCAGCACAGGCTCAACGCCCTGCTAACAGCACTCCTAAATGCTTGATTTAGCTGTCATATTACTTCATTTTTTTGAAATAGCTACAAGTGTTGCACTAGTTAAAAAATAACCTGGCTTACGTAAGTGCAAGATTTATAGCTACTTATGGCATGAAGCCACAAGCCTCTAGAAATTGCACCCCGTACTGCCAGGATTATTAGCTTTTCAACTGTGTCACATCGGAGCGTTATTTGTAAAGTTCTGTGGCTAATCGCCAAGCTAGAACTCCTGGGATCAGCGCCACAACTAGAGCGATGTAGACTTGAGTATCTGAGATGGAAGATATCTGAGCGATATACAGAGTATCTAAGATAGGCATGGCTGAAAACCTCCTAACCTGAATAGATTTTGAACAGTTCGTTTACTACTTTTCCTTGTTTTGCCAAGATTGTGGAATATCTTGTTACAAGATGCAACAAAAGCAGTTATTAGTCAGTAGTCCTTAGTTATTCTCCATTAAAAAAATTTATAAAAATTATGAATTTATATCTGGGTATCGACTTCGGCACATCTGGCGCACGCGGCGTGGTGATTGACGAGGAAGCTTCCTATATTCAGGCTGAGGTGCGATATCCCTTTAACGATGCTCTAGCGGCTGTTACGCCAAAAATTTGGCAGGAGGCTTTGTTTATGCTGGTGGAACAAATACCTGAAGAGTTGCGGCGAGAAATTAAAGCGATCGCAATTAACGGTACTTCTTCCACCGTCTTGCTGGTTGATGCTGCTGGCAATCCTGTAGATGCACCACTGTTGTACAACGATGCGCGGGGATCATTGGTGCTAGAGCATTTGAGGAGTATCGCCCCTCCTAATCATACCGTGTTGAGTGCCACCTCCAGCCTGGCCAAACTAATGTGGATGAGGCAATTACCTGCTTTTAATGAAGCTAGATATTTCTTGCATCAAGCAGATTGGCTGGCGTTTCTCCTACATGGGTATTTAGGTATTAGCGATTACCATAATGCTTTAAAGCTGGGTTATGACGTGGAGGAGTTGAAATACCCAGAATGGCTAGAATTGCTGCAAATACCGATTCAGCTACCCAAAGTTTTACCACCTGGGACTCCAATTGCCCAATTGCGCCCTGAAATTGCGGATAAGTTCGGTTTACGCAGTGATTGTTTGATGTGTGCTGGTACAACTGATAGTATTGCCGCTTTTCTTGCCAGTGGGGCAAAATTACCTGGTGAAGCCGTTACTTCCCTTGGTTCAACGTTGGTACTAAAGTTGTTAAGCCGTACCCGTGTAGAAGATGCGCGATACGGGATTTACAGCCATCGCTTGGGTGATTTGTGGCTGACTGGTGGTGCTTCTAATACTGGTGGTGCAGTACTTAAGCAATTTTTCACAAATGCTGAGTTAGAAAGCCTTAGCTGTGAGATTGATGCTTCAATTGCCAGCGAGTTAGATTATTATCCGTTGTTGAAGGTAGGCGATCGCTTTCCTATTAATGATCCCAATCTACCCCCACGATTGGAACCACGCCCAGATCACCCGACGGAATTTTTGCATGGCTTATTAGAAAGTATTGCCCGCATCGAAGCACGAGGGTATGAATTATTACAAGAAATGGGTGCAGACAAATTGAGCCGTGTTTATACCGCTGGCGGTGGCGCGGCGAATAAAACTTGGACTGCAATTAGGGCGCGTCATTTGCAGGTTCCTGTCGTAGCATCAGTGTACACAGAAGCTGCTTATGGCACAGCGTTGTTAGCAATGGAGGGATGGAAGAAGGGGTGAAAAAGAGTAATTGTGTAACTATCTTTTCGTATATATCTATCTAAATCAGTATCTATCCCAGTGACAATCGCCATATCTCGGCCGATACTGGGATGATTAGATACCGGACTATAGATTCCAGGTTGATCATCTGGGCAGCTATTCGGGGATGGGTGCTTCGCAGTAAGCGAATGTCATCTATCCCCTTTACTAATTAGTGTGATATCAAGTTCGGGTGATTACTAATAATAAAATTTATCAGTGTAGGTTGGGTTGAACGGCAGTGAAACCCAACATGAACAAGCATCAAGCGTTGGGTTTCGTTCCTCAACCCAACCTACAGATGTTATAAGTATTTAACCAAACCTGATATGAGTTCTGAGGGGATTAGGAGAAAAGAAAAAGATTTTTTAACTGCGCGATCGAGATTATTATTTTTATCTAGGGAAAAGGTGAGGCTGCGGACTCGGATTTGATCACCTTTAATATCTAGTGGCTGTCTCAAGTCTTTAGGATATATCAAAAAGGCTTACATTTTGTTGTGTTGGCGTAGCTGATGATTTGATAAATATCTGCATTGATTGTCAGTTCAGGGGTTTTATACTTTGTATTTAAAACCGCTATTGTTTTGTTATAGCGTTTCCCGATCTAGCGAAGTACACCCGTAGGGGCACGGCACTGCCGTGCCCCTACAATTCGCGATATAATTTTGTACCGCATCTGAATGGGAACCGCTATAGTAGCAGGATCACATAGGAATATATTTATCCTGAGGTAATAATTATAACTAGTTTACATAGGATGTTACTCTTTTAAAAGAGAGCTTTCTGGCGTGTTTTTATTAAGCCATTCTGTAACCAAAAGTTCATGCAAATGTGCCATGTTGACGACAAAGAGTAAGAGTTTTTAATTTACTTTTTCATGACTGGGACTACTGTTTTCTAAAAAGTATTAGCAGATTTTATGTAATAGCTGATAATCTGGATTGAGCCAATCCAATCTTCTGCAATACAAGATGGCAACTATACTAATTTGTTTAGAGACTAATAACCTTTTCTTTCATCAAATAAAGGCTAAATTTTTCAAGATAGTTAAAAGTTTTATAAATGCTAGTAAATCAAGTCTAAAGTCAGCATTTTGAACTTTTATTAAGTATTTTTAACATCCTATTTACTGAAGCTCCAGACATAATTAGTAGAGAAGATTAATTGAATAATTACTCTAAAATTTAACTGTTTTATCTAGGAAAAGCATTCTTATTATAAAACATAATAAAAGTTATAGATGATACTTATGGCATAAAACTTCTGATAGAGAGACGATAACAAGATGAAATTGTATTCTGTTAACAATGTCATTTTGAGGAAAATGCTTGAAATAAAAAGTGGTTTTATATAAATAAATTGATTCAGAGAGAATTACTCAATATTATTACTCAACAAAAACAGAATGGAGTAAATAAATGAAGTTTTTCCTAAGACGCCGTAAGTTGGGTCAACTGATGATTGTCAGCACAGTAGCGGCTACGATCGCTAATTTTGTAGAGAAAGCTGTAGCACAAACTCCAGTCAAAAAAACTACTCCCATGCTGGCAACTTCGACACCTGAAACTGTGAAGGTGACGCTGCAAGTGAATGGAACAGCACATAGTTTGCAAATTGAACCACGTGTGACCTTACTTGACGCACTTCGAGAATATCTAGGACTAATTGGTACTAAAAAAGGTTGCGATCATGGTCAGTGCGGTGCTTGCACGGTGCTGGTTGATGGGCAACGGATTAATTCGTGCCTGACATTTGCGATTATGCATACTGATGCAAAAATTACAACTATTGAAGGGTTGGAGCAAGGAAACAATCTGCACCCGATGCAAGCCGCGTTTCTGTCCCGCGATGCGTTTCAGTGCGGCTACTGCACGCCAGGACAGATTTGTTCGGCGGTGGGTTTGGTGAACGAGGGACACGCTAAATCGGATGCCGACATTCGTGAACTGATGAGCGGCAATATCTGCCGTTGTGGCGCTTATCCAAATATCGTGGCTGCTGTCCGCGATGTCTTAGAGGGAAAAAAAGATGCAGCCGTTTAGCTATAACAAAGCAGGACAAGCAGAGAATGCCGTGGCTTTGGTTACTCCAGAGGTGCAAGCTGCTTACTTGGCAGGGGGTACAAGCTTAATTGATTTGATGAAGCTGAATGTACAAACGCCAAAACAGTTAGTTGACATTAATCCACTACCGTTAACCAAGATAGAAGTACAGGGTAATGGCGTGCGGATTGGAGCAATGGCAAGCAATAGCGACGTTGCTTATAATCCGCTCATTCAGGAGCGTTACCCCGTGCTGTCAGAGGCTTTGCTGTCTGGGGCATCACCGCAACTGCGAAACATGGCAAGTGTGGGCGGAAATTTACTGCAACGTACCCGCTGCTACTACTTCCGCGACACCGCCTTCCCCTGCAATAAGCGCGTTCCTGGTTCAGGTTGTCCGGCAATCGAGGGTTATAACCGCATTCATGCGATTCTTGGCGGTAGCGATCGCTGTATTGCCACCCATCCTTCTGATATGGCGGTGGCAATGATCGCACTCGATGCCGTTGTGCAAACACGCGGGCCGAGGGGAGAGCGTAGTATTCCCCTTGTAGATTTTCATCTTCTACCTGGCGAAACGCCAGAAAGGGAAACAGTTCTAGAACACGGAGAGTTAATTGTTGCCGTTGACTTACCTGCTTCAACCTTTGGAAAGCGATCGCACTATTTAAAAGTCCGCGATCGCGCCTCCTATGCTTTTGCGATGACATCGGTTGCGGCGGCATTAGATATTCAAAATGGCATCATTCGCTCGGCACGGATTGCCCTTGGTGGCGTCGGAACAAAGCCTTGGCGCGCCTTTGAAGCGGAAAAAGTGCTTCTGAACAAGCCGGCAAACCAGGCAACATTTCAAGCAGCAGCATTGGCTGCGATCGCCGGAGCTAAACCTCAAAAATACAACGGGTTTAAGGTCGAACTGGCTAAACGCACAATTGTTAAGGCGCTGACAACGGTGGGAGGGATGGCATGAATACAGGGGATAAAAATATAGTTGTCGGCAAACCGTTAAATCGAGTTGATGGACGGCTTAAGGTAACTGGCGGCGCCCGCTATGCGGCTGAGTTTCCGGTAGCAAAAATGACTTATGGCGTGACAATTCAAAGTGCGATCGCCAAAGGGAAGATTGCCCAAATTGATACCAAGGCGGCGGAAAAAGTACCGGGTGTATTAGCAGTAATTACCCACCTTAACGCGCCCAAAGCTTCTGGAGAAAAGGGCGGCGGTCGCAAGCTACAAGTCCTGCAAGATAACGTTATCCTGTATAGCGGTCAGCACATTGGTGTCGTCGTTGCCGATACCTTTGAACGAGCGATGTATGCTGCCTCGCTGGTGCAAGTTCGCTATGACGAAGAGAAACCAACCATCAATATGCGGGAAAACCTCGCTAAGGCATACTTACCTAAAGGTAAAATCCCTAGAGAAGAGCCGCCAGATTCCGCGCATGGCAATGTCAGCCAGGGACTAGCGGCGGCGGCTGTCCGCGTCGAGCAAACCTATACCACCCCAGTAGAAAATCACAATCCGATGGAGCCTCATGCCACAACAGCAGTTTCGCAAGGGGATGAGCTGCTGCTGTATGACGCAACTCAGGGAATCTTTCAGGTTCAACAAAAAGTTGCAGGGGTATTAGGAATTGAGCCTGAGAAAGTCCGCGTTATGTCTTACTTTGTGGGCGGTGGCTTCGGTTGCAAAGGGTCGGCTTGGTCGCATGTGCCAATAGCTGCGATGGCAGCACGGCAGGTTAATCGCCCAGTAAAATTAGTTTTGGGACGTATACAGATGTATGGGCCTGTCGGCTTTCGACCGGAGACAATTCAACAGGTTTCTCTCGGTGCAACCCGCGATGGCAAATTGACTGCTTTGCGACACGCCGGCACTTCCCAGACTTCAACTTTTGATGAATTTATCGAACCTGTTGGTAAAAGCGCCCGGATGATTTACGCTTGCCCGCATATCGAAACTAGCCACCGTCTGGTTCAACTCGATGAAGGAACACCAACCTTTATGCGGGCCCCAGGCGAAGCTTCTGGGTCGTTTGCTTTAGAATCAGCAATGGATGAACTAGCTTATGCGCTCAATATCGATCCGGTGGAACTGCGTCTACGTAACTATGCTGAAGTCGATCCTAGTAAAAAACTGCCTTGGTCGAGTAAGTCACTAAGAGAGTGTTACAAATTGGGGGCAGAAAAGTTTGGCTGGCAAAAGCGCAATCCCAAGCCTCGTTCAATGCGCGACGGTAATTATTTGATTGGTTGGGGTATGGCGACAGCTACTTATCCTACCAATCGTTCTCCAGCATCAGCGATCGCTCGAATTATGGCAGACGGTACAGCCGTTGTATTGAGCGGTTCCCAAGATATTGGCACCGGAACTTATACTGTCATGACTCAAGTTGCAGCTGAGGCACTCGGTCTACCAGTTAGCAAAGTCCGCTTTGAACTAGGCGATACCAAGATGCCAGAAACGCCCGTTTCTGGTGGTTCACAAACCGCCGCCAGTGTCAGTTCAGCCGTGCATTTAGCGGGAAATCAAGCACGCAGTCAGCTTTTGCAACTAGCACTTGCCGATCAAAAATCACCGCTTTATAGTTCAAAGGCTGAGGATGTGATTGCGCGAGATGGCAGCTTTTTCTTAAAAAATAAATCTTCCGCCAGCGAAACTTATGAGGCAATCTTGGCACGGCATGGAATGAAAATGCTCGAAGCGCGTGGAGATGCCAAGCCTGGAGACGAACAAAAGAAGTTCTCAATGCATTCATTTGGAGCGCAGTTTGCCGAAGTTCGCGTTGAGCCTGATTTGGGTGAAGTGCGAGTATCACGCTGGGTAGGAACTTTTGGCGGGGGACGCATCCTCAACGCTAAAACAGCCAACAGTCAGCTGATCGGTGGGATTATTTATGGCATCGGCATGGCGTTAATGGAAGACACCATAACAGACCCGAACCGAGGACGCGTTGTCAACCATGATCTGGCTGAATATCACGTACCAGTGAATGCAGACGTTCCTGATATTGAGGTGTTGTTTGTGGATGAAGACGATCCACATATCAACCCGCTTGGTGTCAAAGGAATTGGTGAAATTGGAATTACTGGCACTGCGGCAGCGATCGCTAATGCTGTCTATCATGCCACAGGTAAGCGCGTCCGTGATTTGCCAATTACCTTAGACAAGCTGCTGTAGATAAATTTGCGATCGCCGAGACGATGAAAGCTCATTACACGGGCGGCGATCGCTAATTTCCAAACTCAATTAAGTCGATCAACTTGCGATCGCATCTGGCTTTTTGCGGGAAGGACGCTTGCGCTCTGATTTTTTCTTCAGTCCCACAGCTTGAGCCTGATCGCTATCTGAACCATATTGCCCGCGCACAACTTCTTTCATTGCCAATACAGCATTATGAAATTCCCACTCTGCTAATCGAGCAGCATCAGAAGCAGCACGGTATAAAGCTAGTTTCTCGGTTTCGGTTTGTTGAGAAATCAACATCGCCTGATAAACTTCCTGTAACTTAGCAGTTGAGGCATCAGCACGAGTCGTATTGTAGGTGCTGATGGTTTGCAAACCGTGGAATGAGTCAATATCTTGACTAATCAGTTGAGGGCGCAAACGGTTTGTTGTATTTTGGGGAGGCATACATGCATACTTAGTAAATTGTATATTTAATGTGCCCATTACAACAAAAAAAGTTATCAGTAAGATGAAATTTTCAGATAGGGCAAGGTTAGAAAGGGTGGTTTAAGATAACAGGTCGATGTATTGGCATAACAGACCGATGTATTGGTATAACAGGTCGATGTATTGGCATAACAGACCGATGTATTGGTATAACAGGTCAATGTATTGGCATAACAGACCGATGCATTAACATTGCAGACCGATGCAATTACAAAACCGTAAGACGACACTAATTGGCAAGTAGCGCGATCGCAATTGCGCTCTGATTTTTTCTTAAATCTAACCACTTACCAGTACAAAGGTATGGGTTATAACTTAGTAAAGCAGGATCTGAGTTACAGCTATTTGTCACAATAGTAACAGTCAGAATCTTGCCCACTTCCTTGAATAGCCCGTGTTTTTGAAAATGCCGCAAGTGAGAATCGTTATAAAAATTTTTCTCGCCTCGCCAGGTGATGTTGCTACAGAGCGTCGTCATGTGGAAAAACTAAAAGAGGAGATTAACCGAACCGTTGCGGCAAATAAGGGAATTGTGCTTGAAGTTGTTAGTTCAGCAAACGCTTTTCCCAGTTACGGTAAAGATGGTCAAGCCATACTTAATGAACAAATTGGCAAGATGCAAGAGTATGAGCTCTTTATCGGCATTATGTGGAATCGGATTGGAACACCGACTCCACGTGCCAAATCTGGAACGGCAGAAGAGTTTGCACGAGCAGTCAGAAGTTTAATGCGTAAAGGAAAACCACAGGTTTGGTTCTACTTTCGTGAAGCACCAGCTCACCTTACTACAAAGGAGCAATTGAGACAACGGGAAGAGGCGCTGGAGTTTAAAGCTAAGTTTCGAGGCAAAGGGTTATTTCGGGAATATAAAACTCCTGCTAACTTTCGCGATCAATTGCGAGAGCATTTAACTCTTTGGCTAAACCAGTATCCAAATGCAGCGTCCCAACCTCTTACTGCCGCTAAGAAACAAACTAAGAAGAAACCAGAAGTGAAAACAGAATCTGAATCTTCACCTGTAGCTAGCGATCGCAAGAAAATAACATCAGCAAATAACACATCTGCAACACCTCGAAAAACTCCTACCTCAAAAAGTAGCACTTCCCGAAGCACTGGAACTGTGAAAAACTCAGGAGATTGGGTCATGCTGAATGATAAATTTTTCCAAACTAAATCGAGTGCTACTCAACCAGATCGAAGCATTATTATTCAACTGTCACCAAAGAATATGGAACAGGTTGCTGAGTTGAAATCTCTTCATCCAGGAGAGTTCCACAATAAAAAGCAGATTACTTATGCTGATCAGCACGATGCTGGCATTATGGAAGTTTCGTCTGTGTTATCTGAGTCCTTGGCGGGAAAAACCAGCTTTAACATTACGCTTAAACCAATTCAGCGATCGCAGAATAGTAGCTTTATATTGGAGGCAAATTTCAATAACTACAGTGCTGACGAAATCGCTGAATTGCGTATTCGTCAAATGTTGCTAGGAGAAGCACTTCCTAAAGATATCGGACGGTTCTTTCCTACTACTCAAATCACTGCACCATACAACCATACAGTAGAAGTTAAAAAAGGAATTTTTCCAGAACTGTGGGCAAAGCTTCAAAAAGAACCGAGATTATTTTTACCAAAAGCATGGCTATGGGCAGTGTATTATCTGAAGATGAGTCAACTTGTTGAAGATGTTTTAGAGTTAGAGCTTGGGTCAATTAAGAACAAAGTGATGCCTGTTCGATTTCGAGGAAAAAGGCGAGTATATTCCAATCAGGAACCCTGCATTATTGAAGTTTTAGGAAACTGTACTCTCAGTGCATAAATGAACGGTAATTATTCTACGAACATTGCAATGTTCTTCAAGCTTCTAACCTCCATCAAACTCAAAAAATTAGGAGCTACATCTGTTAGCGCTCTTTTATTACTCTCATGAGAGTATAATTAGTTACTAAGAGTTTAACTTAGCAAGGGTATTTAATTGGGTTCAAGAACGGCTACCT
>NZ_JABXKQ010000175.1 GCF_017114945.1 Nostoc sp. JL34 | reverse complement strand
TTGCGACTCTTCAAATGTACGGAGCTTTTTCAGAAATCAAATACTAGTCCTATATTTGGGAAAGTATACATCAAATAGGATTGACAAATACATGCTTATTGATGTGATCGCTACTCCAAATCTTTGAGCTACAGGGCGGTGAGAATAATGTCTAATGAATCGATGTGTTTTAAAAGTCTACGATTGCTCGTTGTTGATGACGACTCTGATACGAGAATATTACTTACGTTCCTATTTGAATTAGACGGAGCAAAGGTGATGACAGCTGCTTCAGCAGACGAGGCTCTAAAAATAATGTCATTTTTTAAGCCAGACATCCTAATTAGTGACATTTGCTTACCTGATGAAGATGGCTACTCACTGCTCATGAAGGTCAGAAATTTGGAAGCAAAACGAGGCAGAAAGATTCCAGCTATTGCTCTGACGGCATCTGCTTTTGAGGAAGAGCATAAACGTGCATTATTAGCAGGTTATGATATATACCAATGCAAGCCGATAGACTTAGGCGAGTTAGCTTCAGCGGTTACTAGTTTAGCTGGACTTGGACAATACTTTGATATCTTTGAACACAAGCAGGGACAAGCCAGTAGTCAAGAAAGCTTTAACTAAATTTTATTTATTTTGAAAATGCGATGTTGACGTAGCTCGTCGTCAACATCGCATTTTCTCATGAACTTTTGACTATTTTTACTTTTTTTAATTTTGCTACCAGTAAAAATCTATTAAAAGCACAATGATATAAAATATACTAAGAATATATACAGAGAATAACCAAGTAATTCTCTGTGAGGACTCATTTTTTCATATAAAGGAGCATGTTATGGAATATCTTGCCTATTCCCAGATGTTTATTGCTCAAGAAGAGGCATCTGGAAACACCAAATCTAATTCCTCCAAATTTCAATGGAATTGGAAAAAATCTCTTGAATCTTCCGATATAGTTATTACTAAAGAAGAGACATCTGAAAATAGCAAATATAAATTCAATTGGAAAAAACTACTTAAATCTTCGGCTTGGTTAGCTTTAGCTGGTGTTGGTGTATTACTTGTTGCTGTAACCCAAATTGAAATGAGTTCGGCTGCGTATGTAAAAACTAACGGTAGTTGTTTACGTATCCGTACAGGCCCAAGCACTAACTACTCTTATGTAGACTGTGTATCAAATGGCGCAACACTTCCAGCGATTGAAAGGTATGAAAACGGTTTTGCTAGGCTTTCTACGGGTAGATACGTTTTTGCCCGATGGATTGGTGATAAACCTAACAATCCTTCTGTGACTACACCTGGTGGTGTCGGTGGTTCGGTGATTCTTACCCCTGGTTCTAAAGGTCTGCTTGTCAGAGACGTTCAAACAGCTTTAGGTAATCTCACCGTTGATGGAATTTACGGTCAAGAAACTGTTAGCCGAGTCCGAAACTTTCAGGAAAGTAAAGGTTTACTTGTAGATGGTGTTGTAGGCCCCGAAACTCGAGCAGCTCTTGGTATTTAGCCAGAAGCCACCCTTGAAAAATCTCCTTTCCAAGTTCTAGCTGTTTTCTTGCAGGATAAAGAGAAATCAGAAATCAGGAACTTAAATCAAAACTTCGCAGCGTCTCGCCCGTCATCAGGCGGGTAAGACGACCTCACCCCACAAGAAAGAACTGTTGAAGGAGGCAGGAGGTAGGAGGAGCTTTTCAGGGGATTCAACCCCGGATGATTTGGAGCCACAGCTAGTTCCCTACCCTGCGGGAAGGTGGTAAAAATGAAAAACCGGGATAAAAGCCGATTTTATGCACCCTAAAAAACAGAAATTTGGCATTTTGTTGAATCTTAAGTTGCTAAGTTGATATTTCTGATGAAATACCCAAGTAATTTTGTACAATCTGCAAAATGCGCTCTGCTGCATGACCATCCCCAAAGGGATTGATTGCATTTGCCATTGCTTCATAGGCATCTGGTTCACTGAGTAACTCCGCAGCAGCTGCAAAAATATTCTCACTCGTAGTGCCTACAAGTTTGGCTGTACCCGCTACAACAGCCTCTGGTCTTTCGGTGGTATCTCTCAAAACTAATACTGGTTTTCCCAAGCTGGGGGCTTCTTCTTGCAAGCCACCAGAGTCAGTCAGCAAAAGATGCGATCGCTCAATTGCACCCACCAATTCGCCATAATCTAGAGGTTCTGTCAAGAAAATTCGGGGATGATTCCCTAACAGCGCTTCCAACGGGACTCGCACCGTCGGATTGCGGTGCAATGGTAAGAGCAAAGCTGTATCAGGAAACTTATCTAAAATTTGTAAAAAGCCCTGAGCGATCGCTAACAGAGGTTCTCCCCAATTCTCTCGCCGATGAACTGTTGCTAATAGAACGCGATACGATTCCCAGTTTAAACCTGGTATATTACAAACTACTTGGGTTGCAGCTACATTCAACAATGCATCAATTACCGTGTTACCCGTCATGTGAATTTCACCCAAAACACCAGAACGATGCAAGTTTTCCACAGCCCAAGGAGTCGGCGCAAAGTGCAACTGAGTAATTTGAGAAATCAACCGCCGATTAGCTTCTTCTGGGTAAGGATTGAATATATCATCAGTTCTTAACCCTGCTTCTACATGACCAACAGGGATTTTTTGATAAAAAGCTGCCAAAGCTGCGGCAAAAGCCGTGGTAGTATCTCCCTGCACCAGCACTAAATCTGGCTTTTCCACCTGGAATAATGCTTCTAAACCTTGTAAACTGCGGCAGGTAATATCATTTAGAGATTGCTGAACCTGCATAATTTCCAAGTTATAATCTGACTTGATATTAAACAGTTGCATAACTTGCTCAACCATCTCCCGATGCTGTCCAGTTAGAATTACTTGCAACTCAAAACCTGAAGACTTCTGGAAAACCTGAATGACTGGAGCTAGTTTAATCGCTTCCGGGCGAGTCCCTAAGATAATGCAAACGCGTTTTTGATTAGTCATTAGTCATTAGTCATCTGTAATTTGCCAATGGTTATAGTCAATGGTCTATGGTCAATAGTCAATAGTTGGCGGTCAATCATCACATAAACCATAAATATAAATGGATAAATCACACAAAATATAAAAAAACCCGGCTTAACCGGGCAAATGCACTGTTTGTCGAAATTCAACTATAAGTTCAAATCATAAAAGGCATGAAAAAACCCGGCTTAACCGGGCAGACGCACTGTTTATCGAATTCACTTGTAATGACTACTTAATCTCACAAGTTAAAGGGCAAGCAGCGTAAACAGTAGCCTGCATTTGGTCTGCCTCTCCATGCAGCCAGCTTAACCATTTAACTTCATTAGGATGAACTCCTTTAAGAGTAAGCACACCCGCAGCCAATACAACTGCCATGACATTAAACATTATTAAAGCGCCTGCAACAAGCAAAACCGCACTAACAGGCATCACAGATTGCAAGATAATCGACAACAGACATCCGACCGTAGCCATTAAGACAACTAGTGGAAAACCCACAACCAACAAGCATACTGCTAATGTAAAAGTCCATATTAAAAAGCTTTTAATCATCAACAAGGAGTAGGTCTTTCCTAGATTAGAGCTTTGAGCAGAAACCATGACTTTTCCTCCTAAAATACACAGCATATTTTAATTTCAGTCATATCTCGCTTTTGGCGAGTAAACTGAATTGTTTCAGTGAAATTCAGTATATAAAAACTAATTGGGAAAATGAGCATTTGTTTACTAAAGTTTACAGTTAATTTTTTGTAATTATGGATATAAAGTCAAGTTTCTATCTATTAAAAAAGCTCATTTTCTGCATCTACCTTCAGGCATATAACCTAAAAGGTATAAGCCTTTAACCTTGATCCCCAGGACATTACTCCTATTCAACTTAACATTTCTTATAAAAACTAGTAGTGGTTCTCATAATTCATATATAGGCTGAATAAATGATCTGCTAGTATTTGTGCTGTTAATTGCTGGCAATTCGGATTCATACCTGGGATAAATTTCTCATCTAAGGACTGAGAATATTTACCTTAAAAATTAAAGTTCTATAAAATACTCTCCTTCTATGTACATATACTAGGGTGTTTTAAGCCATTGCGTATGTTAAACCAGTTTAGATAGCTTAAATAATTTCTCTAAATCTTCTGAGTAGTGGAATCTCAGAAACAAAAAGATACCAATTGAGGTGGATGAAATGGATTGACAGTAATTCTAGAGTTTCAATCGTCTCTCATCACCACTAGGGCTTGCAGGCAAGCATTCTCCAAAAGTCATCAAAGCAAGTGACTTGACTTCTCGTTAATTCAACTTTTTAACTGCCAAATGTGAATATATATGACAGAATCACAGTCCCCATTAACTTCTAACACTGCTACCGAACGTAACCTGCCACCAATGCCACCGCCGCCACCGCCAACCCCAACCTTTAGTACGCAGCGGCAGATGACACAAACATTGGATATGTCAACCAACCCGCCTATTGCAGGTCATCGTCCAGGTAGTCCACCGCCAATACCTACTTCATCTCGCCCTCAAAGCAGCAGTGCGGGGCCCACTTTAGCGAAGCTAATCAGAGAAGCTTACGATCAGGGATATTCTGACTTGCACTTGGGTGTAGGTGAAGTACCCCGCTTCCGCAGCCGAGGAGAAATTCAATCAACGGATTATCCAGAAACAGATAAAGAAGCTTTTACGAATTGGTTGCGGGAGGTGATGAGTGAAGGGGAAATTCAGCGCTTTGAAGAACACTTAGAATTTGACGGAGCAACTCAATACGATTTTGCTCGCGTGCGGATTAATGTTTTTGGCTCCCTCAAAGGCTCGGCAATGGTGTTGCGCTTGATTCCGCTGAAAATCTTAACTATGGAACAGTTGAATTTACCCCCAGTTTTTCGGGATATTTGTCATCACCACAAAGGTTTAATTTTGGTGACTGGGCCCACTGGTTCTGGTAAATCTACCACAATGGCAGCGATGGTTGACTACATCAACAAGGAGATGGCCAAACATATCATTACCATTGAAGACCCGATAGAATTTGTCCATCAAAGCCGCAAGTCTTTAGTTAAACAGCGGGAAGTGGGAATGCATACCCGGAAATTTGACAACGCTTTGAAAGCAGCTTTGCGGGAAGACCCAGATTTGATTCTGGTAGGGGAAATGCGGGATAAAGAAACAGTCAACACTGCCCTAAAAGCCGCTCAGACTGGTCACTTGGTCATGGGAACCCTACACACCAATAGCGCTGTCAAAACCATTGAGCGGATTCTTAACCTCTATTCTGGTGACGAACAGGATGCAATGCGGGTGGCAATTTCTGAGTCTTTAGTGTCAGTCATTGCCCAAGGTTTGTGCCGCACAACTGACGGTAAGCGGGCTGCCTTCCACGATGTGCTGATCAATACTGAGGCTATTAAAGAATGGATCAAAGACGGTAAGTATGATGAAATTGGCGAGTTGATGAAACAAGCTAGCTTTGACGGCATGATTACGATGAATCAGTCGTTGCTCAATCTCTATCAAGACGGTCGCATCACTGAAGAAACTGCTTTAGAAATGTCGCCAACTCCTAACGAAATGGCGCAGTTTCTCCGAGGTCGAGTTTAAGATTGGGGACTGGGGATTGGGGGCTGGGGATTGGGTATTGGGGACTGGTCAATATTTAGTGTCAGTAATTTTCCCTCATCCCCCTCATCTTCACCCAGTCCCTAATCCCTAGTCCCCAGTCCCTAGTCCCCAGTCCCTAGTCCCTAGTCCCAAATATCTTTCTGATCCTGGTTGCGGTTATAGCTAAGGTAAAAGGTAAAAGAGATAATTTCTTACTTTTAGCTTCCTAACCTCTGTGAATAACTTAACGACAAACAAACTATCTACACCCCAGTTGTTTAAAGGCATTGCGCTATTTACACCTGGAGGAGATTTAATTTACTGTATCGACCCTAGCAAGCAAGGTCGATGGCATTTGCATTTGTGCTCGGCTTTGCAGGAAATTCTAGATTTACCAGAGCCGCCACATTTTTTAGTACCTTGTTATACTGCAACTATTGACAACTGGTTAGATCCGCGTACTGAACAAGTGCGAACTTTTGCTGAAGCTTATCCGGCTGTAATTAGACATCAAGCTTTGCTTAATGCCATTTTTGGCACAGGGGAGTTAGTATGGCAAGCAGCTCCTTGGCAGGAGGGGTTGTGCGATCGCATGGTCTTAACAACTTATCGTTCCTCATTCCCGCAGCTTTGGGAGGATCACGATTTAATTGTCCGTCTAGACCTTTCTGAACCTGTGCCAAAATACCATCAACCAGTCATAGTACAAAAAAAAGAAGCAATCACACAAGGCTATGTTCTCCGCTTATTTGTTGCAGGACATAGCAGTACTACTGAACGCATCCTTCAGAATCTACACGAATTGTTAGAGCGATCGCTTGGACATCCTTATACTCTGAAGGTGATTGATGTTTTAAGTCATCCAGAACAAGCAGAACTCAATCAGGTTTCTGCAACTCCTACCCTTGTCAAGGTTTGGCCTCACCCAATTCGGCGAATCGTTGGAGAGTTGGATCATGTAGAAAAGATTTTACAAATGTTAGCTGCTAAGGAAAAAATTTAAATAATCACACTAGTTTGTTTGTCAAGTGCGCGGATAGGTAGATGTCGGTGAAGGGGTGACACAAAAATGGCTAGATTGCCATATATGCAAGAACTTGAGGGCTGTAGCATCTTTAAACCATCCGCGCACCTCATGTAGGCTGATGACGGTATTTACATTGCAATTAACTAAAATCTTTAATAGGAATTGAAACCAAGTATAGTAAAGGTTTGGATTCTCAAGTGCTAGGTATTAAATAATACAAATTAGGACAGTAAAGGTGATTCCATCATCCAGCTTGAGGGCTGTGATATTATGGGAGACTGCTGCATACATTTAGAAAAACTAGAAACTGAATCGATCATGGCCCTCACGCAACTGCGGAAACAAGAAATAATTTCCAATTACCAAGTTCACGAAACCGACACTGGCTCGGCCGATGTCCAAGTTGCCATGCTCACTGAGCGCATTAACCGCCTCAGCGAACATCTTCAGGCAAATAAAAAAGACCATTCTTCCCGCCGGGGACTGTTGAAGCTAATTGGTCAGCGCAAGCGTCTTCTAGCTTATATATCGCAGGAAAGCCGGGAAAAATATCAAGCTTTGATTGCTCGCCTCGGTATTCGTGGATAGGACTACCGCTTATGTCTGCTGAAGAATCTGAACGCAGTCGCTTGCCCTTTGAACCAAACAAAAAGCGCCAAAAACCCGCTAAAACTCAAAGTAAACCAGCAGCACAGCCACAAGAATCTGCCAAACAGGCTGATAAAAAAGCGCCTTACACCAAACAAGAGATGGCAATTCCCCAAGTAGTCAGCCAGCGGATGATCCGAAGGGTAGCTGGGTTCTCTGGTGTACCAACAGCTTTGGGCATTAGCGCCCTGGTTATTAGCTATCTGCTTGCTATCTACTCTGACATCCGACTACCTCCCATCGCCGTGCTATTGGTGAACATGGGATTATTTGGTTTGGGGGTCTTAGGGATAACTTATGGCGTTCTCTCTGCCTCTTGGGATGAAGAAAAAGCCGGAAGTGTGCTGGGTTTGGGTGAGTTCAACACCAATTGGGGACGAATGGTGGCAGCTTGGCGCGAAACTCGGCAAAAAAACTCATAATGAACGGCGCTCAGGTATTACGTAACTGCGGTATCGGGTAAATGAAGAAGTGAATGTTGAAGTTGAAATTTTATAACTTCAACATTGCTAATTAAAATTATATAATTCTTTTTATACCCTATATACAGTTATTTAGTAGTAAAACTACTGACTGAGCGCTATGTTTTGTCTATTTATTTTGTAAATAAATTTTATTTTGAACTACTCGTAATTAGGCTAATAAGCAACAATAAAGTTAGCTCATTTACAGAAAATTTTACTCAATTAATCAGGAACTTTCACATGATTATAGTAATGAAAACTGGTTCTCCAGAGGCGGAAATAAACCGCATTGATGAGGAACTAACTAGCTGGGGGCTAACTCCAGAAAAAATTGTTGGTCAACACAAAGTAGTTATTGGTCTAGTAGGTGAAACTGCTAACTTAGATCCACTACAAATTCAGGAAGTTAGCCCCTGGATTGAGCAGGTGTTGCGGGTAGAGCAGCCTTACAAACGAGCCAGTCGCCAGTACCGCCACGGCGAAGCTTCGGAAGTGGTGGTTAATACTCCTAATGGAGCGGTGGTATTTGGTGAACACCAGCCTTTGGTTGTCGTTGCTGGCCCCTGCTCCGTAGAAAACGAAGAAATGATTGTGGAGACGGCGCGGCGTGTCAAGGCAGCTGGAGCCACATTTTTGCGCGGAGGGGCATACAAACCCCGGACTTCACCTTATGCCTTCCAAGGACACGGCGAGAGTGCTTTAGATTTGTTGGCAAAGGCGCGGGAAGTGAGCGGACTAGGTATTATTACAGAAGTGATGGATGCCGCTGATCTGGACAAAATAGCAGAAATTGCTGACGTGATCCAGGTGGGGGCAAGAAATATGCAGAATTTCTCCTTACTCAAAAAAGTGGGAGCGCAGCCGAAACCAGTTCTCTTGAAGCGGGGAATGGCGGCTACTATTGAAGATTGGTTGATGGCAGCCGAGTATATTTTGGCATCTGGTAATCCCAATGTGATTTTGTGTGAAAGGGGAATACGCACCTTCGACCGCCAGTATACGCGAAATACGCTGGATTTATCGGTAGTGCCAGTGTTACGAAAGCTGACTCACCTGCCAATTATGATTGACCCCAGCCACGGTGTAGGTTGGTCTGAGTTTGTGCCTTCAATGGCAATGGCTGCGATCGCAGCTGGTACAGATTCCCTGATGATAGAGGTTCACCCCAATCCTGCCAAAGCTTTATCTGACGGGCCCCAATCTCTGACACCAGAGCGTTTCGATAACTTGATGCAAGAATTGGCAGTAATTGGTAAAGCGGTGGGACGCTGGCAGCAACCAGCAGTGGCTCTAGCTTAAAATTTAGTTGCAACTTATTGCTAGGCATAAATAAATTAAAGTTTGTAGTCAGGACTTGAGTTTTGATAAATCGGAATAAGCGATAAATTGCTCACTACAAACTAGGATTTTTTTGTGTGTTTAATTATGCCTACCTATTTATTGTAAATATGAAATAATGCCCCTTTAGAAATCTTCTAAAGGGGATTTTTAAACACTGACTAAAGCTATGGAAAAAGAAATCTGCAATTAATATTGATGGACAATATTTTTTTGCAATTGTAAGACTTTTTATCGATATACATAGCGAGCAGGTATCCAGTGGCGACCACGATTTGTTTGCACCCAACGTCCAGGAACCAATATCCTCCTTCTCGCTTGAACAGGGGTATGAACTCTAACTCGCAATGGTCTTCTGATTATTCTAGCTGGAACCGATCGCCTAACTGGTCGTCTGATCTGAGCATCGGCTTGAAAAGGAATAAAGGTAACAGCAATTGGTAAAATCAGCGATGCAGTAGCAAGGATTCTTTTAATACTCATTCGCAAACCTTCCTTTTATGATATTGATAGCAAAGAAATTAATAGTTGGCCAAATATTAATCTCTTTGACAAAGAAATAATAGGACTGAAAAGAGCTATACACTAGTGAAAAAGGTAATTAGTTGAACCGTGACTATTGTCATGGATAAAAAATGTAAAAATGACTTTGATTTTAAATAAAACTATTTTTACAGGATAGGACTGTTAACACCGAAAATTTCGATTTTAATGTTTGTGGCAGTGCCTACCTTACGGCAAGATGGTTACTACAACTCAATTTTGCCACCTAAAAAAAAGGGACGGGCAAAATACCTATCCCAGAAAATTCACTTTTACTGAATTGATAGCAAAACTTTTATTGTACTTGTGTGGGGAAAGCACCAGGTTGCACAGCTATGTTAAGATTCTGTCCATTGCGACGTAATTCCATACGTAAATCGCCCCCGACTTGGCTATTTTCTACTGCCTTTTGGACACTGCTAGCATCTGTGACTGCTTGACCGCCAAGCGTTTGGATCACATCACCAGCACGTATCCCTGCTTTTGCAGCTGGTGAATTTGGTACAACTTTTACAACTAATACACCTTTATCTTCATTCACACTCAAACCGCTATTGGGATCTGAGTTGATATTTTGTTTTAGCTGAGGTGTTAACCCCACCATCTGAATTCCCAGGTAAGGATGTTCTACTTTACCTGTAGCTATTAGTTGACTGGAAATGCGTTGTGCTGTGTTGATAGGAATAGCAAAGCCTAATCCTTGTGCCCCTTGGATAATGGCTGTATTCATAGCAATTACCTGGCCACGGGAATTTAGCAGGGGGCCGCCAGAGTTACCGGGATTAATAGCGGCGTCAGTTTGAATATACTCTACTCGCTTATCGGGAGCGCCGATTAGATTGCTACTGCGTCCGGTGGCACTGATGATTCCGGTAGTTACTGTATTATCTAATCCAAGGGGGTTGCCGATCGCGATCGCCCATTCTCCTGGTTGTAGCTGATCTGAGTTCCCCAAGGCTACTAATGGTAGATTATCTGCCTGAATCTTGACGACAGCAACATCGGTCAACTCATCTTTTCCTAACACTTTTCCTTTAAAGCTACGCCCATCTTTGAGTGTAACTGTCACCGTATCAGCACCATCGACTACGTGGGCATTGGTGAGAATACGACCATCAGCACTAATAATAAAACCGGAACCAGTCCCACGTTCTACCCGATTCTGTTGTTGTTCTGGTAGTTGAGAGCCAAAGAAGCGTTGAAAAAGAGGATCGTTAAACTCATCTGGTATCTGGGTTTTTACGGTTCGGGAAGAGTCAATTCGCACCACAGCTGGCCCGACTTTTTGCACAACCTGTGTAACAAAATTAGGATCTGTGGCTGCTGGCAATGGAGGAGCGGCATTGACTCGACTCACTGCCAAATTAGATGCACTCTCAGACACCTGCTGAGAATGTCCAGCCATATAGCCACCTGCTAATGTCATACCCGATCCCAGTAGCACCAGCGATAGAGAGGCGGCAGCCTTTTTCCAGGGTGCTCGATTGTGGTATTTAGTGTCAGCAGTGTTGGATAAAATGCTATTTGATGGGTGTTCTCCATCGCGAGATTGGTTTTGCATTACTGTCTGGAAGGATATTTAGATGTATTACTAATGTAGATATTATTTATGACAGTTTTGTTGCGGAGGTATTGCATTGTTGTGAAAGGTTTGGTATTTTACCTATCGCATCTAACCTTACTGCATTTTTCAGGCATTTAGACCACAATTGAGCCGGGGAGTAGGGAGTGGTGTAGTTTAATTACTTGAAAAGCGCTGTAACTGAACTGTATTGGAATATAGTCATTCGTAAGGGCACACAAATGTGTGCCCCGATCGCGTGTTCCATCCATGCCTGAAGGAATAAAATGGCACAGGGGAAAATCTTACTTAAGCCTGGTACTTTATGGACAAGTGTCAAACAGCAGACGGAACATGCTTTACAATGTGGGGCGTTGCTGTCGATACCAACGGAATTTGAATTTGTCGAACAGGATAACGTGCGCTTTTTAGTACGGATTTTGTCTAACCTGAATCGTAAAAAAACAGCCGACGAAAAACAGAAAAAACAATCTGCGAAATCTGGTCAAGAATTTAATCCTTTCTTGCCCTACGAAAAGGATTTATTTGTAGCGGATATTTCCGATACCCATGTATGTATTTTAAATAAATTCAATGTTGTTGATTATCACCAGCTAATCATCACCCGTGGTTTCGAGGAACAGGAAAGCTTACTCACCCTAGAAGATTTTACTGCTATGTGGGTGTGTTTAGCTGATTTCGATGGTTTAGCATTTTACAACAGTGGCAAAACCGCAGGTGCTAGTCAGCGACACAAGCACTTACAATTAGTTCCCCTACCACTTGCACCTTCAGGGTCGAAGATACCTATTGAACCTCTACTGAGGGCAGCAAAATTTCAGGACTCAAGCGTAACTTCAGTAAAACTTCCTTTTATACACGCTTTTGCACCCCTAGATCCTGATTGGGTGCAGTCGCCATTCGTAGGGGGCCAAGCAACACTGGAAGTTTATCGCACCTTGCGTCATGCCGTGGGTTTAGATGCCAGACAATTTGGTGCTTACAATCTGCTAGCGACACGAGAATGGATGTTGATCGTACCGCGATCGCAGGAGCATTTTCAGTCTATCTCTGTAAATTCACTAGGATTCGCTGGGGCTTTGCTAGTGCGAAATGCAGCAGAAATGGAGATTCTCAAAGCTCAAGGGCCGATGACCATCCTCAAAAATGTTGCTGTATCCTCATTAAGTTAGTGCGATGTCTCTCTTTAAAAGTTCGTACCTACTTAAACAAGTGATATCTACAGCCCTAAAACGATGTTTTAAAAGTTTTATTGTCGGCAAGACTTGTCGGGTTTTGGGGAAAAGGGGAAAGAAAAAACCTTTACACTTTAACCTTTTCCTCAAATAAAATTCCAGTTTAAAATCCAAAAACCGAGCAGGATTTGCTATTGAAGGAATCAAAACGTTCTAGCTCCTTTAACAAGAATGTTAGCCAGGTAAGGTTTTTTGCTGAGTCATATCAAGTTCGGGTGATTACTAATAATAAAATTTATCAATGTAGGTTGGGTTGAATGGCAGTGAAACCCAACATGAACAAGGATCAAGCGTTGGGTTTCGTTCCTCAACCCAACCTAGAGATGTTATAAGTATTTAACCAACCTGATATCAATCTCAAATTATTACTCAGGCTTTTCAAGGTATAAAACTTTTCCCTAGTCTTGTTGTTTTTGATTTTTTTGAGAGTGCGCGAGAGTGAAAAACAATAACAACTTAACTTCTGTGTGGTGAGTCCAGTTAAACTTTTATTTAGGATGCTTTGCTATTATTTTCTTAAATACTAGATTTATGGATTCTTCTCAGATTGAAACAGGTGCGCCTCTTTCTATAGAAATTGCTCAGATTGCTTCACCACCAATAACACTCTCTCCTACCTCAACATCCACTCCTCGTATTTCTAAAGATGCTATTCGCACCAGTTTGAGGGCTTCCACTGTCGATGGTGTTTTCGCAGCAGTCTTCTCTATTGGCACTGGCGGAATTTTGCTAGGTAATTTCTTGGTGGAGTTGGATGCCACTCCGGTAGTATTTGGCATGGTGAGTTCTATCCCCATGTTGGTGAATCTGTTTCAGCCGATGGGTGCTTATCTGTCTGAACGCAGCACTAGCCGCTTTCAGTATTCCCTTCGTACTCATGGGATTGCTCGGCTACTGTGGCTGATTTTAGTAATTGGCATTGTTAGCTTTAGTGGAGGAGGGCTTAATTCCAACCAATTAGTGATATTGTCACTTTTGATTCTCGTATGCAGCCATTTTATAGGAGGACTAGGAGCTGCATCGTGGTTAAGTTGGATAGCAATGTTAGTACCACGGCAATTGCGAGGTAGATATTTCGGGCTACGCAATAGTATTGCCAACTTCACCGAGTTGGTCACCTTGCCAATAGCTGGTCTAGCTGTATCACATTGGTATGGGGGATCTATCCAAGGTTATGGAGTGATTTTGTTCTTAGGCATTTTCTTTGGAATTGTGAGCTTGGGGTGTCAGTATTTCCAGGTAGATATGAATCCCCAATTACAAAATACTTATTATGCTAACTCATCTCAAACAACTGAGATTAAGTCAGACTCAGTACCAAATGAACCTGGTGAGATATCTGAAGCAATCAGTCTGCCACAAATACCAACTCCTCAAAACCATATAGATAGCAGCATTTGGAAAAACTCTAATTTTTTGGTGTTTCTGCTTTATTTCGGCTCATGGACGTTTGCTGTTAACCTGAGTGCCCCGTTTTTCAACCTCTACTTGCTAGATACGCTGAACCTGGATGTAAGTTGGGTAACTTTCTACAACAGCCTGCGAGCAGGGGCACACATGCTAATGCTCATCGTGTGGGGTAGATTAGCAGATAAAATAGGCAATCGTCCGATTCTAATTACTACTGGAATTCTAATTGCAGTCATACCCTGGCTGTGGCTGAGGATGGGTTCTAGTCCTCTCGACCTCTGGTTGTGGTTACCGCTGTTACACATTTTTATTGGGGCTAATTGGGGAGGAGTTGACTTGTGTAACAACAATCTCCAGATAGAGATTGCACCAGTTAAAAATCAGTCTATCTATTTTGCGATCGCAGCAGCTGTTGCTGGGGCAAGTGGGGCTTTAGGAGCAACTATAGGTGGCTTCATTGCTCAATTTGCTGGGTCTTTTGGCATAGCTGAAGTGTTTGTTGTATCTGGTATATTACGATTAGCATCACTTGTCCCTCTCATTGTTAAAAAAGATTTGGGTAGTTAGAGTGAAATTTGTTGGTTGCAAATGTGAACAAACAATGTCGCACTCAGATTGGAGATTTCTCCACCTATAGAAAGAACTGCTAACTTACATCTTTACTCTATACTGAAAAAGTTTTGTGACATAGTGACAAAGTTCATGTCAGTAAAGCAGGTTTTAGAAATCTGTTATTACATAAGCTGATATGCATTTAGTTTGCATTCTGGTGGTAACTTCTGTTTCAATATGCAATTTGAATGCCAATTAGTTTATCTGATCCAAAACAGTTAAATTTCAAAATCTGAAAAAGTTACGATGCTCAAGGTAAACACATCAAAAATTAGCCTCCAACAAGTTGAAGCTTTCGAGCAAGACGGTGTTATCTGCGTTAAAAATGTTTTGGATAACATCTGGGTAGAACGGATGCGAGCAGCTGTTGACAAGAATGTATTAATCCCTGGCCCTCTAGAAGTTAAGGGCATCCCCAGAGCAGAAGGTCGTGTGGAACATGCCAGTAGCTTATGGCTCACTGATACTGATTTCCGTGCTTTGGCTTTTGAATCTCCGCTAGTAACGCTCGCTGCTCAAGTTTTGAAATCGGAAAAACTGAACTTTTTGGCTGACGGTTTTTTTGTTAAAAAGCCGAAAGCAAACAGCCGTGTCGGCTGGCATAACGACCTACCTTACTGGCCGATACAAGGCTGGCAGTGTTGTAAAATTTGGCTAGCTTTAGATAGTGTTAACCAAGAAAATGGTCGATTAGAGTACATCAAAGCCTCTCATCGATGGGGCAAAGAGTTACGTGAAGGATCAAATCCCTCCTGGTTTGCAGAGCCACAGCCTCACGAGATTTTGTCTTGGGATATGGAGCCTGGAGATTGCTTAGTTCATCATTTTTTGACAATTCATCATTCAGTAACTAACATATCTTCCACACAACGACGTGCAGTAGTCACGAATTGGACTGGCGATGATGTTACTTACTATCAGCGCCCAAATGCATGGCCTTTTAGACCTTTTAATGAAATTGATCTACCAGAATTTAATTCATTCAAAGCCAAAAAAGCTGGTGAGCCGATAGACTGCGATATATTTCCTAGAATTGAACTGCATCGCTAATCTAATAAAAAGTCTTCAACTAGATATGAGCCGCTAGGATGTAATTCTATCAAGTTCATTAAGAATGTTGCTATCTATATCAATGTCAAATTTCCGAGCAAAATGAGCAGATGATGCGATCAAATTTGGCAAGTCTTCCATAAGCAATGTCTTTGGATGACAGCCTCCGTCCGACCAATCAATATAGCGGCGACGGTCGTTTTGCAGCTTGAGATGAGGTGCATTAGCAAGTACAGTTTGAAAATACGACTCATCTGCATATTTCAGCTTACTGTAATACAAGGTTAATGCATTTCTCTTGCTGTGAAAATCGATAATGTACTTAGCAGCTTTGCTATTGGCACAAAACCATTGACTTCCACTGAAACAAGCAATTTTTTTTGAAAAAGGAAGGAAAGGTTTTGTTAATAGCGGATGTTCTAAGCGGATTTCTATATTCAGGTTAGTAAAATATTTTTTTGAGTAATTAAAATCAAACGACTTTGTACAGTATCGTTGGTAGGAATTTTTCAGCCATAACATATTTGGTTTTAAATCATGTTTATAAGTCTTATATGTGATTTGTTCATACTGAATATAAGCATCAAATGAGCTTGAGGCTAAATCATCCAATATTTGTCTTGCAGTTTTAATGGGATAGTCTGCTCCACTAAGCAATACAAACCAATCCGGTGGTTCTGGAACCTCATACATTAATTTAAGTGCCTGTATTGGAGCTTCTACTAAAGAAAAGTTTGCCCACTCTGTCTGGATATGAGGGCGTACTAAGAACACATTTTTTGACAGAGTATCTACAGATAAATCGCATTTTGAAAAATCATGATGACACACAATTACAGGATAGTTAAACATCCTATTTAACTTATTGATTAACCTGTAAATTTGTAGAGGTTTTGTATGAGTGAGTAAAATAAAACCTATTGAATTACTAGGATAATTAGACATTTGCTTAAATTGTATGGCTCTTAAAAAGATTTTTCTCAGAAAGGATTAGCATCTTTCACAGGAGAAAATAAGAGAAGGCAATTGCTTTGAGTCTTGGAAAATAATTTATGAACTAAAAATTTTTGCAGAGTGTTTGGACTTGGCGTACCTCTTTCTTACGAGACGCTGCACGAACAGGGAAGCAAGCTACGCGTATCGTCTCATAAAGAAGCGATCGCTTCTCTATCCACTACAAAGAGAAAAACCTCTGCCGATAAATTTACGATCAATTCTGCAACGCCTTTTTATTACTGCCCAACGTTTCATTGATAGCCATCATTAATAACTCATTTATAGGGATTCCCACTGCTTTCGCCATAGAGGAAATCACGCTTTTGGGGGCAAAAGAACAATACAACCCGGCTTCTAAGAACCAAGGTTCTCCCTGTGGGTCGATTCGGAAGTCAAATAAACTGTAGTGGCGACAGCCCAAAGCCTGATGACACTTCTTAGCCACTTGCTGAACCTTTCGGGTAATTGGGTCGTTAGGGTCTACGATCCAAGACTTCTTATTATCTTTAGCAGCAAAACCCAAGTTGCCATCGTCCGTTTGTTTGAGTTTATCAGCATGGTTGCGGATGGGTTTTTCGTGGGAGTCTAACAGATACTCTTCAAGGGGTAAATCCACTAGCTCCCCGTCTTTGACAATGATGCCGCATCTGACTTCTCGACCTAGTTCGATGAATGCTTCTACGATCACCTCATCTGCATATTCAAATGCTTTCTTCAGAGCAGCATCATAGTCACTAGCCTCTTTGACTAAGGTCACCCCTAAGGAGTTGTCGGAACTTACGGGTTTAATGATTGCTGGAGGTGTAATTGTTGGAACATCTCCTTGGCGAAGTAGTTCTCCATGAGGCACTTTTACCCCTGCTGCTTCCACAATTGCTTTAGTTCTGGCTTTATGGGCCGTTATTGCCATGATATCTGGAGTATTCCCTATGTAAGGAATCTGGAGCAGATCGAATAAAGCGCGGTATTCAGTCATTCCAGGGATACAAAACATTTGTGGTAACACGAGGTCAATGTTTTGCGCTGTTATAAACTGTATGGCATCAGACAGAGGAATCGGTTTGGTATCAGCAATATCTTCAGGACTGAGCGAGGGAGGAAATCGCCAGTGGCGATCGGGTGTGATGTATGCAATCTGGAAGTCATAGCGCGATCGATCAACTGTTCCTGCTAGACAGTCTTGGGCGTAAAGGCGTGACAAATCACAGTAAAAATCATTGTGTGCAGACCCAACTAAATGAAGGATACGAAGTACTGGCATGATTTATCTTCCTATGTATTGTTTTGAGAAGTAGGCGATCGCCTTAAAATCAACAGAAATTAATCTAAATGTTGAAGAAAGTTAACACTAAATAATCAAAATTAAAATTGGATGTAATTTTTTCTGGCGGGCGTTGCATATTTGCGGGATGATTTTGCTAGTTTTGTGGGATGGGCATCTTGCGCGTCCTTTGTATTTTAGGGTGGGCGTCTCGCCATTAGTGTCAACTTAAGGTTAAAACCTATTTGTCAACGATAGGTTTTGTTAGGAACGAAGTATAAAGGTGAACTTTTTTCTGACTTTTATACGCAAGCTGGGAGTGATGCTAATAAACAAAGCATTAATAGTCCATGAAAAAGTTCGTTTTTTGTCCCTTTCAAACCGAATTTTTAAGCCTAAATGCTTATTGACATAGGAAGTTTGAGCTTAACTTGACACCTATGGCGTCTCGCCCGCCCTACAAGAATCATCCCTTGATTCAGCAACGCCTTTTTTCTTTGTGCCTTTGTGATGAAACACTAAGACACAAAGATGAAAATAGTTTTCTAATCGCCACCTAATTCAACTAGTTTGCCAATGTTGAAGTCTATTTTTACCCAGCCTTTGAGTTGTTGCAGATTTTTCAGCAGAAGTAAAGGAATCTGCCAGTGATGCAAAGTCAAAAATGGCACGGGATCATCAAGGTAGTAAATGGCATCCGTTCCTCGCACTATGGTTTTAATCGATGTTTGTAGTTGTTTCCAGGAACGGATACCAGTTAGTCGCCAGATTTCGTGATATATCCAGTAGGTGGGCTTGCTACTAGCTAGGGGTTCTAGAGGTGCATCTAGGGGAGTTTTACCAAAATAGGCGTCTGCAACCCCAGGGTGATTGTAGAACATTGTGATTGCTGAATGCGTGCGAGGATTGCATTCAATAGCATAAGCTGTACCGTCTTCAGCTTGGATAAAGTCGAAAGATACTTGTCCAGTCAATCCCAAACGATTGACAAAGTGTTGCACCCATTCACGGACTTGGGGATTTTCGACGTTTTCGTAATTAATTTGAAACGCAGAAGAGTTTGAACAGCAATGCAATCTTAATTCCCCGTCCCGCACTGTACTATGAGTGCATAATTCTTTGCCAGGAATAAACTCTTGCATAATCCAAGGTTTTTCTGGACTGATGGGTAAACTGTTGACAAAAGCTGCTGTCTCTTCTGGAGTGTCGCAAGGAAGTTTGGTTAAATTTAAGCGGCGAACAGAGTCGTAATTAATACTTTTAAGAATATATTTGCGGGTTTCTTGACTAAAGTCAAAGTTAATAACTTGTTGAGGATCTGTGATTTTAAATGACTTGGGGACAGATAAACCAAGCGATCGCGCCTGATCGGTAAAGGCAAATTTATCATCCAACATCTTGGTTACATCTGCATCAAAGTGGAAAACTTCGCAGTATTCTGATAATGCAGGCTTTGCTAAAGAGTCGTAGTAACTAGCTACAGGACTGCATACAGGTACGTAAACGTCAACCTTTTCTTGCTTAACGATTTCTACTAGCGCCTGGATATAGCCTTCTGGATCTTCTTGGGGAGCAGGAACTGTGTAAAAACGACTGACAGCCTTTGAAAATCTATGACCAGACAACCAGTATTTGTGACCTTCAATCAAAATAACTCTGTGTCCTGCGGCATGGAAGGAGCGGGCAAGTTGCAATGCTTTGGTCATCTTGGCTCCACTCACCAAGATAGTCTGAGGATGAGCAGCTACGATAGCTTTTTTCGTAAACGGCGATTTTACAATGCCCCACAGCAAAGATATCAATACTATCAAAGCATTGAACGGCAAGGCTATTAGTAATAATGTCAGAGTACCGAGAGTCTTGAATAGAGCTACTACCTTTACCCTGACACCTGTCGAGGGCGTTGTAGATTGAGGCAGAGATAAGGAGATTGATTGTGTCATAAGTCTTTGAAAGTAGAAAGAGCAGGGGAGGCAGGGGAGGCAGGGGGAGCAGGGGGAGAAAGAATTGTCCCCTTGTCCCCTTATCCCCCGATTACGTCACACGTCTAATTAGGGTGACACCATCTCGGATGGGTAACAGAACCTGCTCTACACGAGGATCGGCGGCGACAACACGGTTGAACAGAGCGATCGCTTCACCATTGGCAGTGCGTTGTTCCGATGGTAGGTAAACTTGTCCTTGCAACAAAGTGTTATCCACGCAGATTAACCCTTCAGGAGCTAGCAAGTCACTAGCCAAGATGGTCTGGAAGTATTCTACATACTCCTTTTTATCGGCATCGATGAAGATCAGATCAAATGATTCTTTTCTTGCAGCGAGCTTGTGGAGTGTCTCTAAGGCAGGTGCTACTTCCACAACGATTTTGTTGCCGTGGGGAGATTCACTAAAGCAAGCTTGAGCAAATTGAGCTACATAGGAGTCAACTTCACAACCGATGAGTTGCCCATCCCTTGGTAGTGCCTCTGCCATTGCCAAGGCTGAATATCCTGTGAACATTCCTACTTCTAGGATGCGCTTTGCCTTGGTCATGTGAACAAACATTTTCAATGTCTGTCCTTCCAGATGTCCTGACAACATCTCTTGTTCTAGTTGACGCACTGTTTCACCATCGCTGAAACGTTTGCTCCAGTCTTCTGTGCTGGTTTTTTGCGCCAATGCTGTCAATGCATTCGATTCCGGGGTGGTGTAATCATCTAGATAGGGATCTAAACCCGCGGCTAATTGAACTCCCTGACGGAGAGAATCTAATATCTCTACGGGAATATTGCTCTCTTCTGCTAATTTGAGGGTTTGCTGTAGCTGGGCTACTAAGATGCTGTGTGGCGTTATTGGTCTAGCTGTTTCTCGTCCTAAAACACTTGTCATTTCTTCACACTCCCAAGAGTTTGGCTTCTTGACTTTCAATGTAAGCGTCAACGCCTTCTCCACCGCGAGGGTATTTAGCACAAAGATGTTTATGTTCAGCTAAGGCAGCATCTAGTTCTTCACGAGTCAGATCGTTAGCAAAGAAGCACTCACCAATGGGACGAGGCATAGCTGCGCGTTGTTTGCCATCTCGTGTCAAGCTAATAGACTGGGTTGCATCCCACAGTAAATCACCATCTAGTAGAGGATGATCGAGTGATAGACCGATACGACTCATTAAGTCTAGGATGCGATCGCGCTCTCCTGTTGGAATATAGCCTCGTTGTGCTGCAATAGTTGCAGACAAAGCCATATCTATATTGACGGCATGACCATGATATAGAGGTATGTGAGGCGCTAATTCTAGGGTAGGACTCCAAGTGTGACCGTAGGCAATGACGCGATCGAGGTCTATTTCATGCAAGTTTGGAGTTTCTAACTCCAGCATGGTTTTGATTGCCTCATAGTTGAGTTTATGGGCAATTTCTTTGAGTTCCGGTGTCCCATTCACGTGTCCAAAGTGAGTGGAAAGAAGTTCTTCGCCATATTCGTATAGCAGTTCAAAAACTTGCGAGTTAGAAACTACAGCGATTTTTACTAACTCTGCCATCCCATTACGGACTTGAGCCGTTGGCAAGGTTTTCAAAAATGAGAAATCCAGGATCACTTTCAAAGGTGCATGATATGCTCCCAAGCGATTTTTCAACTTGCGATGATTAACTGCAACTTTAATCGCTACACCTGCATCGATTAAACCAATCAATGTGGTAGGAATGCGGATGAAATTACTCTTGCGACGGTAAGCAGCACAAGCAAACCCAGCCACATCAGTAATTAAACCACCACCGACGACTAAGACTGGTTCCTTACGAACTAAGCCAAAGTCCGAAAAAGCGTCAATAATTTTCTCAAAGCTTGCAAGGGTTTTATCTGGCTCTGTAATGATGATGGGAAATACTGTGAGATCAATGTCATAGTGTCTAAAATATGACCTGATCTGATTGCCATAAAGTTCATGGACGTTGGCATCAATTACAGTCAGACAGCGACCAAATTTCGCATAGCTATCTGCTATTTCTCTGTTGTTAATATCAAATGCACCGTTCACATAGACAAGACTAAAATCGATTTTTTCGTAACCTTGCACGTGAAATGCAGCTTCCGTAGCTTCAAAGGATGCTTGAACTTTATTCATGTCTGTTGACCTTGTATTTATTGCAACTGAAAAATTGAGAGATTCCGGTAATAATTGCGATTTACCCAAATGCACGCCAGAAACAAATTATGCTCTTTATTGTTTGAGATTAAAGGCATGACAAAGTTAGCTTTCAATCAAAAGCCAACGCTTATGGCTGACTGGCAATGTTATTAAACAACACCATTCATTTGAGTAAATTCTGTAAGTGGGTTAACCTTTAATTCGCCTTAACCTCAAGCTAGCCAACTAGCCCCACTAGTAATATCTTGGCATAATACTTGCCTGTTTATTCCGGGATTGTTGACTTGAAATTTGGGAAGTTCATCTTAATCGTAATTAAGATTTATTCCACTATGTTTAACCTAATGGCTTTCCAACTGTACGATCCCGCAAAAATTCTACGCGAGAAAACTGTTCGTATCGTTGATCTCCAAGTTTCAATTTAAGATTAGAACCCTGATTAATCGTTAGTTCGCTGTTCTTTAGCATTAGTATCAAACCTTATATCACTAAATTCTCTACATTTTATTTGGTTCAGAATCACAGTAGACTTTTAGGGAGTTTATCTGAATTTTCGTTAACTCCACTATGTTTGTCTCTAGTAACTTTCTGACCGTTAGACTTTCCAAAACTCTTATCTTAGTAAACTATTCATACTTGTCTATTATTGTCTATCTCCAGGCTGACATTTTAGATGGAGGAATAATTAATCCTCAGCTAGCTATTTTTGAGCATTAGTCTCAAACCATAAAATGGCTAAAAACAAATATGAATCACTACACTCTATGCAGAATGACAGTAGAATCTCTTTTCAATTCGGTCAAGTTAATGCTCAGTATTGAACATACCTACCTCAGTAACTCTTGAAAATTCAGAATTTAAGTATATCTGAATTACTAGTAACAAAACTTTAACTTTATTAAGGAACGGTTGTGTATGAAAAAATTTCTAAGTTTGCTTGAATTGGCCTTCTAGTTCTATCTAAATTAGGTTGCTTTAGCTTAAACCAGCAAAGATTTACTGGTTAGTAACTTAAAAGCTCAATACAAATCATAACATTAGAGCTATACAAATCATAATATATTTAAATATATTTAAGTCAATCCACCATCCGAAGTGTACTGAGCAAGCAAATATTTTAAAAAAAGTATGTCTAAAGATAGATATTTTATATAGCAGCGATATTTGGGGCATTTACCAGTGGTAAAATTCCCTGCCGTCGATGAAAAGCTTCTCTTGCGAAAGCGTTAAAGCATAACAGGTAAGATTCTTTCTGCTCAAAGAGGCGGTTTCTAGATGCTGCTTGCCGTTTTTTCATTTGTGTCGTCTATTTTGACTCTCGATTCCAAAGCTTTCGCCACAACAGTCAGGTAATAAAATCTGAGAATTACCCTCACCTCCACAATTCACAGTCAACGTGATAATTTGGGCATCTCGTAAATTGTCGCTACTTATGACTGCACCGGTTCCAGAATTCATCGCATAGGCTGGAAAGCACGCCGCACTTAAACTTAGACGCAAGGCGTTACCTTTGGCAATTTGCACACAAGTCGGTTGCAGTTGAATTGTTGTAGAGATGTTACTTGCACCGTCTCGACAATGTACATAACCTTGGGTCAAATTATACACGCACCCATCAGGATAAACTTCTGATAGCACCGCACACAAATCATAACTAGGTTGATCGGCAGTACATGAGATTTTTGCCACCACATCTCCTGCCAAATGTAAATTTTCTACCAAGGGTTCACTAGTGTAAGTTAAGATATCGCAACGGCAATCAATATGCGATCGCTCAAATACACCCGCAGGAATTGCTGCATGACCACCCAGAGCTGGAACTGGTCGCCAAGGGTCATGAACCAAATAGTCATGGGTGCTGAGTTCTGAGCTTTGAGTAGTAAGAGTTCCAGAGTCTTCGCGGATGCTGGCAAGTCCGCTTGTTGACAAAAAATAGGATTTGTCTGTTGGTGTAGGTAAATTGGAGAAGGTACGCCACAAATTACTTCCCATCTCGAATAGGCAAACAGGTGATTCATCCAATAAACCTGTATTTTCGCCTTTGAGAAACTGATCAAACCAGCGGACTTGCATCTTATCTACAGGACTCGCCGCTTTTATACCAAAGTCAATTTCACCAACTTTACGACCCCAAGGCAAATGCGCCCAAGGCCCAACTAGCAAATGTTGGGGTGTAGTGCTACGGGCTGCCATATCCTGATATAAATGCAAAGTGCCGCGCAGGTAGGTGTCAAACCATCCTCCGATATGGAACATAGGCAAATCAACAGATTGCAAGTGCTGTTTAGGCGAAAGTTTTTCCCAGTATGCATCTGGTTGGGAATGTGCCAGCCATTCATGGTAAAACGAATCAGGAGCAAGTTGCTGGAGAATTTCTAGATTAGTCAAAGGCAAATTTCGAGAAGCGGCAAACAAGGCTTGATAGGCTGTTTTATCTCCTCGCAAACGGGCGCTTTCTGTAGCTAGTTGAATTGCCCAAGCGAGATTAGTTTGTAAACAGAATGCGCCTCCTTCATAAGCCCAATCTGTGTACAAATCATAGCCAATCATGGCAGGGCAAATCGTTGTGAGGGCGCTGGGTTGATTAACTGCGGCATATAGCTGAGTCATTCCTTGATAGGAAAAGCCATACATACCAACTTTGCCATTGCTAGAAGGTAGATTTGCCGCCCAATTTACGGCATCTTCGCCATCTGTAATTTCGTGAGTAAATAGCTGAAACTCGCCTTCAGAAGTGCCACGTCCTCGGACATCTTGAATGACTACGATGTAGCCGTGGGCAGCATACCAAGTAGGATGGGCATAGACAACAGTGGATGCGATCGCTCGTCCGTAGGGTTGTCGCATCAATAAGACAGGAAACTCACCATCAGCATCGGGACGATAGATGTCTGCATCCAAGCGGACTCGATCACGAGTGTGCATGGAGGCAGTTTGTTTGGGAAGGACTTTGAGCATGAATACGATCGGGGGAATTTCAAAAACAGGTAAACTATGCAGCGATCGCTTCGCTGTTGCTTGGGCACACTACTCGGATAAGCATTTTTTTCTCCCCTGCTCCTCCTGCTCCCCTTGTCTCCCCTGCCTCCCCTGCTTAATTTCTTAACCGAATTTGTCTAGTTAATAGCTGCTAATTTTCTCTCTAGGTCAAATAAAAAGCCGTGAATATATTCCTCAGTCCATTCCGCACCATAGAAACGTTTGAACATGCCTCGTGCTGGGTCTTTTTCAGCCCGATATCGCAGGTATCGCAGTTGGGCTTGCTCAATGGCTGCTAAATTTTGGGAATCTGTTACAGCTTCTGCCTGCTCCACGAAATCTAGATAAGCTTTCAAATAGTCTTTGAAAGCAGCAAACACCTGAGTTTCTACTACAGCCGTTTCTTGGGGACGAGTCCACAGAAAAGCCGGAGAGAAAAAGGGCTGTGCTTCTTCGGGAAAATCTCCGCCCCAAGACAGATGTTGTTGATGGGCGTGGAAAATCGGCAGAATTGGTTCAGTATATTTCGCCTGATATGCTGGATCATCGCGAAATAGAGGCTGCATATCCAAAGCAATCAGATGTCCTCCGGGTAATGTCACCAGATCCGCCCCAAAAAATGGTAAATCGTAGTTGAGGCGGGGGAAAATCACAAAATTCAGTACTTGCAGCGAATTGCCACCCTGTACATGAGCGGCACGAATTTGCCGCAATTTTGAAGTTTGAAAGGCATAACTTGTTGTGACAACCTCTTCCTGATTCTTTCCCTTGCCCACAACAGCACTCTTGGACTCAAACCCAGCGGGGATAGGATAGGGCTGTAAATCCAAGCGCGATCGCATGTAGGCGATCGCATAATCGAGAAATGGCTGATAGAGTGTCACGTCGCTTTGCTCCGAATTCAAAATTCACGCATTCAAAATTAATAATCCCCAATACCCTTTTTCATTCGGTTATCTTTTGCTACCACTAACTGCTAGGGGAACAGCATCTTCAAACAAGAATTCATGGAGAAAGCGCTCTGCCCATTCATGACCAAAGTAACTGCTAAACAAACCAGATGCTGGATCGCGGTCTGCACTATATTGGTCATAGTCTTTTTGGGCTTTGACAATCCGCTGGATATCTTCAGGGTCTTGGAGTGGTTTGGCATCTGCTAACATTTGCCAATACAAGTTTAAATAATCCTGAAAAGCTTCAAAGACACGCGTTGCCACTGTTTCAGGATCTGTTTTAGCAAACAATAGGTACTTAGAAAAATACTGGTTGGCATCGTAAAACTTCATTTCTAAGTTTTGTGCCAAATCAGGGTATTTATCATGGAGAGATTTTAGCGGAACTATATATTTTTTTTGATAAGCTTCATCCTGAAATAAAGGCTGAAAGTCAAGCACAATCAGATTTTTGACTTTACCAAAGGATAAAAAGTCAATCCCTAACAGAGGTAGATCATAGTGATGACTAGGATAAACCACACTGTTAAAAATTTGGGCACTCTCTCCGGCATCAATGTAGGTATAGCGAATTTTCCGCAACTCTTGACATTGGTGACACCAACTGCGAATAGTTGCTGGGTTTCTGCCGCGATCGCTAACTTTGAATTCCAAACCAGGGGAAATGGCCCTACTTTGTAAATCAAACCGCTGAAATAGCTCTTTTTCTAAAAATTCCAGGAAAGGCTTATACATGGAGCATGATTTGTTAACCCTTGCATGAAAATAAGTGATGGCGATCGTGCACGTCTCATTTATGAGAAACAAAGCAACATTCCTTAATGGGGAATTGGTCATTGGTCATTGGTCATTGGGCATTGGTCATTGGTCATTGGTCATTGGGCATTGGTCATTGGTCATTGGTCATTGGTCATTGGTTATTTGTCATTAGGTATTCTAGATTATTCTTCCCAGTCCCCAATCCCCAGTCCCCAGTCCCCAGTCCCCAATCCCCAATCCCCAATCCCCAATCCCCAATCCCCACTAACGCCTAGCATGATTGCGACCGATCATTTGCTCCAGAACTTCTTGAGAAACACAGCGACGCTCAGAGCAATAAGTCATCAAGTTGATTCCGTTCATCATTCGTACTGTGCTGACTCTGACACGAAAATCATCTGTAATAAACCAACAACGTTCCTGACCTTGATTGTTGTCATAGTCAGTATCAATCGTCAGCACCCCATCATCAGCAAACTGATATCGGCTCACAACTGGAATGCTCTCAACATAGCCTTGGTTACGGATCAGTTTTCCAGAACGTCTCGTTTCGTCAGGAATATCAACCAAAATGGCTGCATTATCGGTATTAGGGAGCCTGGTATCTAGGTTAGCCTGCCATGCAAAGCTAGCACCGCCTGTTGCTTTAGTCGGGTCTATCCCTTGGGCTTTACAAACTTCTTGGACTTTCGGATCATCCTTTTCCATGACTTTAATGATCAAATTCGACTCTCCCGACTCATCCGCCGCCGAGTCAAAATGATGAACGGAGCGTTCTGTAAACCATGTACCCTCACTTTTACGGAAAAAGTCGATCATTGTCAAAGGCGGTATTATATGCATCTGTTTTGAAACCTCGTTTGATCAAATTTTGGCGTTATTGAATACTGAGCGATCGGATGAAGTCCCGATTTCGCTAAAGTGTAGAATAACTCCAAAAGTTATATTCTAATCAGCTGATGACAAATAGTGAAATTCAACTTATTACTAGCGAACGTCCCAGTCCAACTCCAGAAATCTTAACAGCCCTCAAAAAAGGAATCCCTCTGGATTGGGTCGATTTGTACCAATTCAATCTAAAGGAAGTCGATTTCCAACAAGCTAACTTGAGTAAAGCCAAGCTATTAGGAGCCGACCTCAGTGAGGTGGTCTTGAGTAATGTCGATTTGAGTGGGGCTGATTTGCGAGGTGCTAATCTGCGAGGAGCCGATTTGAGTGGGGCTAATTTGCAGGGAGCCTATTTAAACCGTGCTGATCTCCAACAAACAAATCTCAGTGGTGCAAATTTGGAGGGAGCCAAACTCCAAGTAGCGCTTTATGATACACAAACGCAATGGCCCCCAGAATATAACTACAAAGCTTCTGGAGCGGTAGGGCCGGGTGCTAATCTCAATGGTGCTTTTCTCAATACTGCTTCTTTACGAAATGCAGATTTACAAGACGCTAATCTGCGTGGAGCCTACCTGAGTGGCGCTGATTTGACAGGAGCCAATTTGCAAGGTGCGGCTTTGAGCGGTGCTGACCTGACAAAAGCTTATTTGACAGGAGCTTGCTTGCGAAATGCTCGACTGACTGGAGCCGATTTGCGGGATACAGACCTGCGAGCAACTGACCTCAGTGATGCAGAGATGGAGCATCTTCAAAGTATCGCTGGGGCAGATTTTACTCTTGCTCAAGGACTCACAGAAGCAACGAAAGCCATGCTTTCCAGCCGTCCACATTCAGAACTCGACGTTTGGAACGCCTACACCCGCACAACAACCCGTGAGAGTTTGAGTGCTTGACCATGCCAATTTTAGGCGCAAGCTACACTCCTTGTGAGCGAAATAAATCCAAAATCTCAGTTGCGCTTCCAGCGACCCAAAATCCAAAATTGTTTGACCAGTTGTTTTGTAGTGAGTTTACAACGGCTGCCAGTTCTTTTTCAGGAGCGCTAAAAATGTAGCGTATCCTTCGGAAAAACCGGGCGGATCAGGTAGAACATATTGTGGAAATTCTTTATACGATCGCCAAGGTTCCGAAGCATTATGCCGCAAATGTAAGGCACATTCTGAGGAACCTGGTAGTCGCCAAGTCATTTGACCAGCTTGTATATCAGTCACAAATGCCTCCTCATCTCGAAAAAGTTGATCTTTTCTTCCAGATTTTGGCAGATTAACCGGATATTTTTGTCAAATTTAAGGTAAAATAATATATTGTATAAGACTCATATTTGATTTTTGAACAAAACTCAGTACACCTTTATTCCTTCTTCCCAGTCCCCAGTCCCCAGTCCCCAGTCCCTTACCTCTACGAGTGATTCAGAAATCAAATCGGATTCCTATATCTAATTCAAACAAGTTTAGATCACAAAAAAATTCTGAACTAATCCACACCGCTATTGTGGCAACAAGTCTTCTAAAGCAGCGCCGACAACTCGGTGATCCTCATCCTGTCTAAGTTGGTTCAGGGCTGCTTTTGCTTCCGGCTCGTCAAATCGTTTGAGGGCATAGCTAACTCGCACCCGCATCCGCCAAGATTCATCATTTACCAACGTTAGTATTTGAGCTAATGCCGCATCATGTTGGCTAGAATCAGCTAGTAAGGCGAGTCCATCAACAGAGGATTCCTGAACTGTAAAATCTTCATCTTTTAAACCCTGAACGCAGATATCAAATAGTTCTTCAGGGCAATCCATTTCAGCGATCGCGGCCAAAATACTCCGCCTAACTAGCCAGTGGTCATCCTGATAATATGCCAGAACTAGATGAGAAACTGCAACTCTGCCAAATAACGATAAAGAATTTGCCGCCTCAGCCCGCACGTTGGGAGTATCATCAAATTTCATAATTTGCATCAACGCAGCAAAAGATTCCGCTGATTGTTGATTCCCCAAACCCCTAGCCACAAAAGAACGCACCAAAAATTCTGAGTCATGAAGTTTACTCGTGAGCAGAGGAACTGCAACTTCTGATTCATAATCATTGAGGGCAGCGATCGCCTTCAGCCGATAGTGAAAATCTGGGTTCTTCAGTTCAGCTTGGATTTTATGGATTTCCATAGGTGCATTTGGTACAGCTATTCTTTATTTTAGGGCATTGGGCATTGGGCATTGGAAAAGAAGAGGCAGGAGGCAGATCGCTTTTAGCGTCTCCCCTTGGGAGAAGGCAGAAGTTCTTTAATTTTGAATTTTGAATTGATTTGTCCCCCTTGTCCCAAGCCCAATGCCCAATGCCCCATGCCCTATGCCCTATCCCCTAAACCAATGACTCAATTAAGCGAAACCGTTAAAGAATTAATAGCCAAAGCGAGAATTGTCAGCTTTGCTGAATGGGAACAGTCCCATCCGAAAGCAGCGATCGCCATATTTCAAGCTGCGGATGATGCTTTTCGCTACCTGGGCGACGAAGATTTATTGCAGATTATAACCTTGTCACCAGATAATTCTAAGTTGATTCCTGTTGCTGTGTTGTTACGCGATCGCGCAGCCGAAATCGTTGATGAAGCCAGACAAGAGGTTTTGGCGACTTATCCCGAAATTATCCAGCCTGGAGGCGGTCTTTATCCACCGGAACGCGCCCAAGCTTGCTGGCGAGATTTTTGGCATTTTCTCCGCTGTATTACTTATGGCATAGCAGGTGGTCACACGGAGTATACGAATCCCTCAGGACTGCACTATATGAATTTGCTCTATCAAGAATTACAAGTTCCATTGGATGCAATGGTTTTAGGCTTAAAAAGCATCAAAACTGCTAGTTTGAAACGCTGCCAAGCCAATCAGGAGGAAACTCTTGCTGCCTATTTTGACCATTTAATCAGCCAACTGGCTACTTTCCAAATTCGATCAGCAAGTGAGCGTGAATAATTAAAGGTTTGTAGTAAAGAACTCAGTCGTCTTTTAATGGCTGAATTCCTTACTATAAGCCAATTTCATTAGTTTTACATTGCGTAACATAGTTTGATTTATTCTCGACCACTTACTGAGACGAGCTTCGGCAACTGAGCATGATTAATACTCTTGCTCAAGCGCATATAACCCTACCATCGCTTATATCCCAATTGCCAATCAGATACTAAAAAAAAAGTTAAAATTTTTCTAAAGTATTATCTAACTTAACAAATTTTAATAAATATGGTTTCGCCATCGTATCAAAATACATAAAGGCAAACGATGCAAAAACTTAAATCATCAAGACTAACAAGGATTTAAAGTCTCCATATCCTCTCTTCTGTCATAATGATGTAAAGTCTTTTAACATTTGCTGAATATCCTTCTCATAAAATTTAGTTGTTAACTGGGAGATAGTTTAAATGGCTTTTGGACCAGCATCACGATTAGGGATCGCTCTGTTTGAAGATACCGATCCCATTGATCTGTGGCCAAATCGCTCTAATGAGGAAGTTGAAACCGTAATTAGATCCGTCTACAAGCAAGTTCTAGGTAATGCTTATGTAATGGAGAGTGAGCGGCTTTCCGTTGCGGAATCCCAACTCAAACGGGGTGAAATTAGCGTTCGCGGATTTGTGCGTCAAGTCGGGAAGTCGGAACTTTACCGTTCGCGGTTTTTTGATAGCGCCCCTCGCTATCGGGCGATTGAACTAAATTTCAGACATTTCCTTGGTCGTGCGCCATTGGATCTAGAAGAAACGCGTACACACAGTACTATTCTGGATACCAAGGGCTTTGAGGGTGAGATTGATTCTTATCTAGACAGCGACGAATACCAAGAAACTTTTGGGGAAAACATTGTGCCTTATATTCGGGGCTACCAAACCGAAGCTATCCAGAATTTGGTTCAGTTTACCCACTTGTTCCAACTAGTTCGTGGTTCCTCTAGCAGCAGCCTCAAAGGTGACTTAGCTGGCAAACAACCAAAATTAAACAGTTTGCTAATTCAAAGCACGCCTACCCCTGTGGTTTCACCAGCCAGCAAGGGTGCTGCATTCCGCAACCCGACATCTACTCCTCGCACTCGTCAAGGTGTGGGATCTGGTGATGATGGCAAGGTCTACCGAATTGAAGTCACTGGCTACAAGGCAAATGTGGTAAATAACATTTCCAAGTTTCGCCGCAGTAACCAAGTCTTTTTCGTGCCATACAATAAGCTTTCACAAGAATATCAGCGGATTCACCAGCAAGGTGGTGCGATCGCCAGTATTACCCCTGTCAACTAAAGAATAGAATTTGGGGATTAGAGATTAGAGATTGGGAAATAATTTCCACCGGACTCAGTTTCTAGTCTTTAATCCCCCGTGTTGATCATTCTATGACTTACGCAAAACTCACGCGCTGGCAATACCTTGCGAAAAGCCGCTTCTCCACGAGACGCTATGCATAGCTTGCTTCGACCTAAGAGGATGCGTCTAAATGAATTGCCCTACTTGAAAATCATTCTTTTCGGCTATTGTTTGCGTAAATCCTGATTTATCAAAAGTTAGCCAGAGCGCTGATCTGGGGTTTGACCAATTTCGCCATCAGTTGTGATATACGAAGATATTTAACGCACTTTCACAAACTAAAGTTTTACAAAAGCTAGTCAGTAGCAAAAATAACTGACAACTGATGGGAAATTTTACCCCTTATAGAGGTAGAATGCTCGGAAATTTCATTTAATTAGCGTTTTTCAGGAGATACTTCAATGTCACTTTGGGCTATTGATTCACCTACGGTTGAGCTGCGTCCCAACACCAGCGAAAGTGAATTACAAACACTGATTCGGGCCGTTTACAAACAAGTTTTGGGTAATGCTCACTTGTTGGAAAGTGAGCGACTAGCCACTGCTGAATCGCAATTGCGCGATCGCAAAATCAGCGTCCGTGAATTCGTCAATACCGTTGCGAAATCAGAACTTTATCAATCCCTGTTTTTCAACTCTTCTTCCCAGTATCGGTTCATTGAACTGAACTTCAAACACCTGCTAGGACGTCCTCCTGCCGATCAGGCAGAAATTGCCGAACACGTCCGCATCTATAACGAACAGGGCTATGATGCTGAGATCGAATCCTATATCGATAGCAACGAATATCAGCAGAATTTTGGCGAGAATATTGTTCCTTATGTTCGCAGCACAAGCTCCCAAATAGGAATTAAGAATGTTAGCTTTAACCGCACCTTTACCTTACTAAGAGGATTCGCTAGCAGTGATAGCGATCGCAAAGCCAAACTGATCAGTGATGTCGGTTCCAATTTACCCACATCCATCAAGGCTCCCGCTGCCGGTTCTAGTGTCAGCAGCACCGACAAACGCTTCTTGATTAAGGCCGTTAAAGGTTCAGCTAACCTCCGTACTCGTCTGGGCAATCTCGAATATGTAGTTAACTACAACCAACTGTCTGGGCAAGTGCAAAACATTCATCGGACAGGCGGCAAAATCATCAGTATCACTGAAGTTGCTTAAATTTGTCTAAGTAGGAGGCTGGGGACTGGGGACTGGGGGAAAATAATAACTTCTAACTTCTAACTCAGCACTCAGCACTCCTAAATGCAGTTGTGGTGAAGAAGGCTAGTATAGAGACTGGGAGAATAATTTTTTAGCCAAGATATCTCTTGGATTTTAAGCTACTTTTTTAAGATCACTTTTCTAATGGAAATTACTGAATTCTTTGAACTTTCAATTGGACGATGGCGATCGCAGCGTAGCGGTCATCATTTAGCATTCGCCCACTTTGAAGAAGTACTATCTAACATTGACATTGAGTCTCTATCTACCGATGATCCTGCGGTGCTAGCAATCTGTCAATTATATGACACTGACACAGCCAATATCACCCACCCCTTTCGGATGACTTGGGAAGGTGAGTCAGACTGGGACGATAAACCAATCTCTGGTAGTACTGTGCTAGTGCCAATTCCCGATGTAGAAAATCCTTCTAGAGGCAAACTCCTGCGGGACAAGGGATATGCCGAAACAATCCCAGCAGTGGCTAAATATCATCTGAGTGACGATGGTATTTTTACCTTGCTGACAGAGTATGAACTCGCTGCTGCTGAGGAGCGAATTTGGTTTGCTAACCCAAATCTCCGATTTCGGGTAGCGATGATTAAAACCAGTGATGGTAAAGGTGTGACAACAGCTTCCTTTTCTTCCGAGATTCGCTCTTTGTCAAATTTAACCAGTTAGTAAATATCAGGTTAGAACATAAAAGGAATCATCTAGTTTTGTCACTCCTGAGGTTGAATATGACGATAGCGCCCAGTGAATCTAGCACCAACGCTAGCGATTTGCTCACCTTAGCCTGTTGGATGGCAGGAGATTTTAGCAACTATAAGCAATCTTTTGCAAATCCGCAACTTTACGCCCACATTCACATTTATTTTCGCCCTTTACCGATTGAATTTTTTTCTGCCATAGGTTTTTATTCTGAACAAGCTTATGACCACGATTTATGGACACCCTATCGCCAGGGAGTACATAAATTAGTCGATTTAGGCGAGCGCATTTATATCGAAAATTACAGTTTGAAAGACCAGATGCTTTATGCAGGTGCTGCTCGTGAATTAGATATCCTCAAAACCATTACCCCAGAAAGCATTGAACGGCGTTATCACTGTTCAATGGTTTTCCAGCGAGAAGGTGAAATGTTTCGAGGCAGTGTGGAACCGGGCAATCAATGCCTGATTAAACGCAATGGATGCCAGACATATCTTATCAGTGAAGTAGAAGTAACCGAGCAGACTTGGATAAGTCTAGATAAAGGTATGGATATTGAAACCCACAAGCAAATCTGGGGATCTACCGCTGGCCCATTACAATTTGAAAAACGGGAAAGTTTTGCTGATGAATTACGTGCGGTGAGCGCATTATGTTGATTCTGCTTGAGTCTGTTAAAACCAAAATGTTGCCTCCATTGGCTGAAAAAAAGATGCGCTGCTGGATTCGCAGCCGCCATTTGATTTGTTCGGGTAACTTTTTTATATTCGAGACATTAGAATATACAACGATTGAAAGATTTTCTGAATGTGTGGCTTCTTTAGGAGGAACAGTAATATCCGTTGACCCGGTTAATAAAATTTGGATGGGCGATCATCGCCAAGTAATTTTATATCAAGCAAAAGCTAGTTTACATACACCTCATCATACTTTGAAACAATACTGGATAAAATACGGTGGTTTCTACACTAGATTTGATGAGCGGGCTTGAGAGTTAGCATCGGGCGCGAATCCTGCTTACAAGCATCTATACTCCAATTCAAAATTAAGTTTTGAATTTTAAATACTCCCCAAGGGGGTTGACGGCTAATTGTTAATGTCTAATTGCTAATTTTTTATCATGATTAGCTGTTAGTTATTAACAGTTAGCCGTCTAAGTTTGTTAGAAAATGTAACTAAAAAACTCCCCAAAACTTGATAATTTATATCAAGACCCAGTAATTAGTAAATCTTAAGTAGGGTGTGTTATGGCTTTGCTATTTAGTATTGCCATCCTACTACAGAAATTTTATTTTTACTTGACAAATTAGCCCCTTTTACCCACACTAATCCAACTATGCAGACCTTCATAGACGACGAAACCAGACGACGCCAATATCAAGCATTTCCCCAAACTGAACCCATCGAACTGTGGACTACCGCTTCAGCTGATGACATTGAAATTGTAATTCGGGCAGTTTATCGGCAAGTGTTGGGTAATGCCTACATCATGGAAAGTGAGCGGCTCATTGTTCCAGAATCCCAACTCAAGCAAGGCATAATCGATGTGCGTGAGTTTGTGCGTCAAATTGCCAAATCAGAGTTGTATCGCTCCAGATTTTTTGATAACGTTTACCGCTACCGTGCTATTGAACTGAACTTCAAGCACCTGCTTGGTCGCGCTCCCGATGACTACTCCGAGACTAGACATCACAGCAACATTCTAGATGAGTCGGGTTTTGAGGCGGATATTGATTCTTATCTTGATAGCGACGAGTATTCAGATGCCTTTGGGGATAACATAGTGCCATATTACCGGGGTTATAAAACTCAAACGGGCAAAAAGATATTGGAATTTAGCAATATGCTGCAACTGGTGCGGAGCAATTCTAGCAGTGATAAGAACCTTGCAACGAATAATAAACCTCAACTGGTGCGATCGCTAATTACCAACACTGCTTACGGTAAACTGAAACCCACAGATGTTAGTGCAATACTTGCTGAAATATTCAAGCCCAAGCCAGAAACTGCTGCTCCAGTTAATCCATTTATTGCAGCTCGCACAGCAGCCGAACAAGACTTGCGGCAAAAGATTCAAGAGCAAGAAAGCCAGATTGCAACTTTGCAACAACAACTAGCAGACTTACGACCCTTTGCCAGCATCGGTGCAACAAAATTTAGTAGTAGTTGGCAGTCTTCTAGTTCCGTGACTAGCACAGGCGAATATACATCTTTGCAACAGCAAGCCGACGTGCAAGCAAAACAGATTGCAGCTTTGCAAGAGCAAGTTGCTGATTCTCGACGGTCTGCCACAATTGGAGAAGCTCGGTTAAATAAGTGGCGCAGTCGCGTTTTTAATGGCTAATTTCTCTATTGTTTAGTTTTGTGGGGTGGGTTAGGCTTTTCTTAACTCACCTCTTTTATTTCCTGATGTTTTCCGAGTCAGCTTGAAACAAAAAATAATCAGAAAGTATCTGAATTATAGCGGTTCTCGCTTGGGTGCAATACATTTTTGACCTCACTTTCATTCCTCTATCTTTTTAAGAGAGAGTTTTTGAGTCTTACTCTCCAACGCTACAAGGGTTGGGGTTGGGGGTTAGGTCTGTATTGAACTCAACTGCAAACTGCTATGTTGTTTTAATAGGCTTGCAAATCATGACCAAAGCTATCGTTTTTCGATACCGTACTTATGGACTAATTGGGTTAATATCTTTAACCGCTGTATTAAGTACAGCTACATCTGCCCTAACACAGTTAGCAGGTGATTCCCCAATTAGGCAAACTCCTATCCCTGCTTCTAACTTAATCTGGCCGACTCAAGGGTTTATTTCTCAAGGCTTCCGCAAATATCAACATGAAGGAATTGATATTGCCGGGGCAGATGGAACTCCTATTGTTGCTGCTGCATCCGGTACAGTTGTCAAAGCAGGTTGGGATAATTGGGGATTAGGAAATGCCATAACTATTAAACATCTTGATGGCAGCATTACTGTTTATGGTCATAATCGTCGTCTGTTGGTGAGCAAAGATCAACAGGTCATTCAAGGTCAAATTATTGCCGAGATGGGATCTACAGGCAATAGTACAGCACCTCATCTGCACTTTGAAGTTCATCCAAATGGTCGAATAGCAGTTGACCCTCTTCGTCTGTTGACAGCCTTAACTGCAAGTGTCACTCCTGGTTCTAGAGTTCAGCAAAGGGATAACCCGAACCGCCTAGTCTCGCCACCCCTACCCCCAGTAGCAAAGCAATTTTCACCTTCACAATCAATTCCAATAGATTTTGCACCTGTAAGCACTGATACTAAATGCAATGGAATTACGATTATTGAAGGTGAGACTGCAAGCACTCGTGTAAAAGTCTGTGAAGAAAATGGTCAGTTCTTTTATATTGGGCAGTTAAAGCAAGACCCAAGCAAGCCTATGAAGATACAAGCTTTAAATATTGGTAAAAGCAGATATCGAGCAGACAATGGTAGTTTTTCTTATCTAATCACTCCTGAAAGAGTGGAAGTTTGGCGAAATGGCAGTCAGATTCGTGCTGACAGTTTTTATACTTTAACAAAATCGCCATAAAGTATTGGGCGACTAGAAGTCGCTACTAGACAACCTCTCATCCACCGACCTGGACTAAGAGAAAATCAAGGGTTTCTGTTAAAGTCAGATGTTGACTGAAGCAAGTGGTACAGAGCTATTTGGCACAGAGCCATTATTTAGGATAGGTTGGCGGGTTTTCAGGTCAAATTTGAAACCATGTGGCAAAATATGAAGCTTTGCTCCACAAATTGCCAAAGACTCATCCTTCAAAATTTCGCCCATATTGTTATATGTAGCATCTGATTCATCAACAATCGTAACCGCACCTGCCCCAATCACTTCAATTTGGTTATCTGTCACTACCATCGCGGTATTTTCGTCAATACCAAATCCCAAGACAGCAGGTTCTAGTATTAAAGCTGAAATTAAGCGTCCCAAGCGTCCACGTTGAGAAAAATGCTGGTCAATTACTACCCCTGGTAAAAATCCCATACCTGGGCCCATTTCAACAGTTTCAATCCGAGGATGTGTCTGGGAGTCACCTTCCACGATCATTTTATCTGGCATCACAGCAGCTCCGGCACTAGTGCCTGCGATAACTACACCTTCAGAGAACCGCTTGTGAATCGCAACATCGATTTCGGTGTCCTTGAGGATGCTGGTAATACGAGCTTGATCTCCCCCAGTAAAAAATACCCCAGTTGCTTTATTAATAGCTTCCAATGCGGTAGATGAAGATGCATCTTCACGGGTTTCTGTATCAATGATGCGAACATTTTCGGCTCCCAGCCGCTCAAACACTCTGATATAATTTTCTCCCACTTCTCTTGGTAGTTCTGTTGCTGCTGTCAGAATTACAATGTACGCTTTTGTACCTCCAGCGCGTCGTACAAAGTCCCGCAGAATTACGGAATCCCCATCTTTGTCTTCGGCTCCCCCAATAATTACCAACTGCCGTTTGATATTACTTTCCACCATAATGCCCCCTGAATTTGAGTTAATAAATTTCACTAAACCATGACAATTCAATGTATAAAATCATCCCTTTGATAGATTACTTGATAGAAGTAGGGTTAATATTTGCGTAGCGTCTCGTAGAGAAGCGGCTTGTCGTTAGACATCGCAATTAGACCAAAAGATTTTTCCGAAAAATTACCTGATTTTTCCGCGACTAAATAAAATCTACAACGTCAACTGCCTCTAGATGCATTTTCTAGAGGCATTGTTGGCTATATTACTAATTATTGATTGATTGATTGGAGATTTACCGAGCGATCGCCAGTAATTGGTATTAAGTTTAGCTGGGTGCAACTAAATGTCTGATAGTAAAGTCCTAATGAATCCGACTTCTGTAAAGCAAATTAGTTAAGAAAAAACGTGCTTGTTCTAGTGGGAGATGTCTGGGCTTGCCTTGGTAGACAATTTGATACTCATTCATGTCTGCCCCGTCTCCATGTCCAGAGATCAGCTTTTGGTGAAAAGCTTCCTCAGCAAGTTCTCGAATTTCATCTCTTAGAGCAGCTTGTGTGCTATTCATACTTTGCTGTCTTTTTAGTACCCCACATCTATTTATACAAATTATTGTGTGAGTGTTGCACCCTTCAAAAGTTATATCTTTGATGATTCATGAGGATGAATTGACTGATCTTGATTCTTGGCTGGGGAATGGGGATTTAATTATGCCTTAAGATAGTTAAAAATGCTTAACAATAGAGTTAGCGTGGGTTCTGACTAGCTTAATTGCAAAGCCATCACTCTCCAAAATAAATGTGAATCAATCTACAATCAATAAGCCTGAGTAACCACAACTCAGCATTTAAATTTCAGGGTGTTTAGCTAAAGGTTCGTAATCAATGGTTCTACAAAAAAGCAGTGATTTAGTCCGCATTAATGCTAGAAGAACTGATGTATTCGATATTTTCAACTTCAAGCATTACATTGGGCCAAACCCCTATTTAGATATAGGGGCGCTAGTATTTGATTTTACTCTAGTTGAGTCTAGAAAGCCTTTGCCCATTGAAGATTATATTGCGAGCATTGGCGATCGCTATCCAAACCTGCGCGATCAAACCTACGAATCCTATGCCCATCTTTTTGCCCAAATTGTGTCCGAAGTTGGAAAGTTGGACATGGATTTACACCTCAACCACTGGAGTGTTAAACCATATCCAAGTCTCACGCGGATTAGTGTCCAATCACTACATGAACGCACAAGCAGAGAGGTAGTTTACTTTGTTTGGGATTGGTTTGAAGCCATTACTCAAGATGAAGACTTTGCCTTTGATGAACAACTGGTGAAGCTGCAAGATAGATTTCGCGCATCTGTCTACGGTGGCCCCACGGTTTACGCCCTATTGCGAACAGCCTACCAGAAAGGTATTCCCGCCTTTTATTTGTGGGAAGAAGGATTGATGCAATACGGATTGGGAAAAAAACACGTCCGGGGGATAGCAACAACATTTAACTGTGATAGCCATCTAGATTCGGAGTTCACTACCCGTAAAGATGACTGTAAGGCATTTTTAAAAACCTTGGGTTTCCCAGTGCCTGAAGGTAATATTGTCTTTACAGAGAAGGAAGCCTTGGCAGCCGCAAGAGAAATTGGCTACCCAGTGGCAGTTAAGCCAGTGGTAGGTCACAAAGGAATTGGCGTCACGGCTGATGTGCAAGACTCAAAAGAACTGATGTCTGCTTATAACAGAGCACTAGCAGCGATTCCCGAAGATCAGTTAACCCGAATAATTGTTGAAAAAAGCATCTCAGGCTCAGATTTTCGCTTGTTGTGTGTCAATGGTCGATTCGTCGCCGCTACAGAACGCCGTCCAGCATCGGTTGTCGGTGATGGGTACTTAACGCTTGCAGAGTTAATTCGCCAAGAGAACCGCAAACCTGCACGTTTAGACACGCCAACTTCACCGATGAGTAAAATTCAGATCGATGAAGCGATGGAACTCTACCTAGACGAACAGCGCTTATCATTAGACAGCGTGATTGAGAAGGGACGCACTGTTTACCTGCGTAAAGTCGCCAATCTTTCAGCCGGAGGTATGAGCATCGATGCAACCCAAACTGTTCATGATGACAATATTATCTTGGCGCAAGATATTGCCCAACATTTCCAACTGACTTGCCTCGGTATTGATGTCATTACCAAAAGTCTCGCAGAATCTTGGAAATCTAGTAATTTTGCCATCCTGGAAATCAACGCTGCACCAGGCGTTTTAATGCATCTTAAACCTTCTGTTGGTGAAAGCGTTGATGTGCCTTCTCATATTTTAGAAACCTTTTTTGAGTCGGGTACAGATGCCAGAATACCCATTATTACCTTTAACAAAATCTCAGTTGAAGAACTGCAAGCGACGATTGACCATATCCTTTTGCAAAATCCCAACTGGACAATAGGTGCTGTTTGTCGTGATGCCGTTTTTGTGAATCGCTCGAAAAAAGTATTAAGCAAAGATTACAACAGTAATGTCCAAACTTTGCTGCGTCATCCCAAACTTGATTTGCTAATTGCCGCGTACCCTGAAGATATCTTAGAAGAACAGGGTGTATTTTACCAGAATAGTAATATCGTAGTTTTGGATAATCCCACCGAAGCTGAGATGATTCTGGTGCGGGATGTTTTCGATGGTTCGACTGTGGTGATTAGAAAAGGCAACGATATTTCTATTCGTCGCAAAGGCTTGATTGAAGATTATACTTTGGGTGAAGATGAACCATTTACGCGGGTTTATTTGAAAGAAACTGGAGCGATTTTGTAAATTGGGTACTGAAAAAATTCGGATGCTGTAATTTACAACGGTTTTCAATTGAATAGACCATAGAGGTAGGTGCACAATATATTGGTGTCAAATTAAGTTCAAACGCTCATCCCACAGGCGCTTTACCCCACCCCTTAATCCCCTCCCCGCCTGCGGGGAGGAGGGGTGGGGTTCCGACGACTTAATTGGTAATTGAGTAGGCTTGATATAACCTCATTGCAAGGGTTTCACGTTTAGTTGACACGTATGCAATATATAAGACTCCTACAATAATTTGTATTCCATACATTTAAAAATTGACGATTTTTGCGTAATTCCTGTTAATCTTGGATTTGTGTAGGAACCGCTGTGAAGCAAGGATTTATGATTCAGGAGCAATGGAGCGCAGTTGACCGTTACTTCACCGATTTGCTTGTGCCGTCTGATCCTGCACTGGATGCCGCGCTCGATACCAGCGCTGTGGCTGGTCTGCCACCACACAATGTTTCCCCGAACCAGGGCAAGCTGCTGTTGCTGTTGGCGCAACTTCAAGGAGCACGCACAATCTTAGAGATTGGCACCCTGGGGGGCTACAGTACAATCTGGCTGGCGCGGGCCTTGCCCCCTGACGGTCACTTAATCACGCTGGAGGCTGACCCAAAGCACGCCCAAGTCGCCCTCGCTAACATCGCCCGCGCCGGTCTGGCTGAGATCGTGGAGCTGCGCCTCGGGCGGGCGCTCTCTACCCTAGAGCAGCTCGCCACTGAGGGTAGCGGGCCATTTGACCTGATCTTCATTGATGCCGACAAGGCAAGCAATCCGGATTACTTGGCGTGGGCGCTCAAGCTCTCCTGTCGCGGCAGCCTGATCATTGCCGATAACGTTGTACGTGATGGAGAAGTAGTCAATGCCGCCAGCGAAGATCCCAGCATCCAGGGGGTGCGCCGCTTCAACGAGCTACTTGCCACCGAGAGGCGCGTGAGCGCTACGGCAATCCAGACTGTGGGCAGCAAAGGGTATGATGGCTTCGTACTCGCCCTTGTCACCACTGACTAAGCCAAGCCCGAAATGAGGTTCTCCTATTCTTGACCAGTAGGGCATTGAGTTTAACTAAAGCTAAACTAAAGAATGAAAGTACTTAATAAGTTTTAATAATTCTGTTATGAGTAGTGACTCACCTGTTAATTCTCCCGAAAAACCTGAATCCACATTCGGGAAGCGTCTGAGAAACTTCTTAATTGTAATGGTAGCGATCGCACTTAGTGTTTCCCTTGTCTTAGGATTGCGAACTGAAACAACCTCGGCAACTCTAGCCAAGTTAAGCGAGACTTCCACACCGTTAGAAGTAGCCGTCAGCAACGGCAAACCATCTCTGGTAGAGTTTTATGCTGATTGGTGTACTGTCTGCCAAAAAATGGCACCAGATATCACTCAACTAGAAACAGAGTATGCTGACAAGATGAATTTTGTCATGCTGAATGTAGATAATACCAAGTGGCTGCCGGAAATGCTGAGATATCGGGTAGATGGGATTCCCCATTTTGTATTTTTGAGTCAGCAAGGAGAAACCATAGCCCAAGCGATCGGCGATCAACCCCGCACGATTATGGCTAGCAACTTAGAAGCTTTGGTTACTGGTTCGTCTCTCCCTTATGCTCAAACTAGCGGTAAAGTTTCCAAATTTTCAGCCCCAGTCGCACCAGCGGTGAATCAAGACGATCCCCGCAGTCATGGTAGCCAAGTGGTAAATTAAAATAATTCGTAATTCTTAATTAAAGACTGTTATATAAGGGATTTACACCCCGACGCTTCCTGTGCATTATCTACCTAATCCCCAGTCCCCTTTACGCAATAGATTGTCGCTTGAGACGCTTCTGAGCATACATTAATTCGTCAGACCTAGTGATTAGTTCTTCTAGTGACATATTGCTTTCTGGTGAGTAACGTTCTATCCCCATACTCATCGAAAGTTCATAGCTACGGTTTGGCTGTTGATTAAAGTTGGCGATATTTGCTTGTAAATAAGCTTGGATGCTATCAGCGTCCTGAAAGTGGCTAGAGATAAAAACAATGAACTCGTCTCCACCCAAGCGGGCAACAATATCCGAGTTGCGAAAACTTTGCTTGAGTAATCGACCAGCATCAATAATCAAGGTATCTCCCATATCGTGACCAAGGGTGTCGTTAACCTGTTTTAGCCCATCTAAATCAATGAAGATAACCCAGCACAAGACTTTCATGCGGTGAGCAATTTTTAACTCTTGTTCAGCCATCAGGAAGAAACCACGTCGGTTATGTAAACCTGTTAATTCATCGGTCAGGGACGCTTGTTTGCGGTTGCGAACTTCCTGAATTAGTTCCATCTGAGCGATCGCCTGACGAGTTAGGCGGCGCAGTGCATCCAACTGCTGGTAACTTAAAAGCCGAGGAATGGTATCATACACGCACAATGTCCCAATGGGAAAACCATTGGGCGTAACTAGTGGGGCGCCAGCATAAAAACGAATTTTAGGATTAGCTTTGACTAAGGGATTGTTATTAAAGCGATCGTCCTTGATGGCGTTAGGAACTACTAATATATCTTCTGGTTGAAGAATGGCATAGGCACAAAAAGCCAACTCTCTAGGTGTTTCCCTAGCTTTTAGTCCAACCTTAGATTTAAACCATTGGCGATCGCTATCAACTAAGCTAATTAAAGCAATTGGAGTCTTACAAATGTAAGCAGCAAGAGCAGTTATATCATCAAATGCTTCTTCAGGTAAGGTATCCAGAATATTGTAGTCTGCCAATGCTTTGAGTCTTTCTGCTTCATTGTTAGGTAGAGGAACAGCTTGCGTTTTCACAGATGAGTGTCTGAGCCTTAGCCAGGAAAGTCTGGGACGCGGGAAATTTTGCAACAACCACAGGATTACCTCTCCAGCAGCAAGGCTGCGTGACATAAACATCTCTGCAAAGAAAATCAACATTCGGTTGAGTACACAGAAATATTGTATTACATGATGTTCTTCATGCCTTTGGTTTGCTCTGTTGTTCATGTCACCCTAGCTTTGACTGTGCAAATTCCCTAAGTATGTAGATGCTTACAAGGTCTTTTGCCCAAAGCCAGGTTAAAAATAATCAATATCAGCTAAAAATTATCAAAACTTATTATACTGTCAAAGTCCTTTATTAATACTTAATGTTTTTGATACTGTTAATTTATGTATACATAGGGGAAGTCCAAGGTTCGGCTTTTAAGGAGTCACGCAAAAATAACTTGAACACTTTTAATTGGAAAGTAAGGCTGACAGCTTATTCCAAATTAAATTTGTACAACTTATTTTTACATGATGCCTAACCCTCGGAACTTCTTCTTTGCATCTGTTCTCTATCTGAGGCTGCGCGAACGATTTAGTAGCTTGGAATTAGATGGGGTTTGAGAGCAATAGTTGAACTCTTCCTTAAGGTTACGGTGTACACACACGTCCTAAAAACCTAGTTTTGTAGCGACTGTCTTAAAAGTCAAGCAATTAATTGTATCTTAAAACCAGTGGATATACCTGCCTGGATATTTTGTGAGCTAGTAGATTTACCAATACCGCCTTTACCGTTTTCGTCGGACATGATAATTTATCCTACAATTGTTTGTTTTCTGAGTCTGTTGGTTGATGAGCGATCGCTTTGCAGCACAGTCTTGATCATCTCTGCGCTTCTACGCAGCGATGACCCGATATAAGGAAACTCAAAGCCTGGAAAACTATGACCTAAGCAGATGTGTTCGCCAAGCCTTGCTAGCTCATGCTTAGATGGGTTCTAATTGATTTTAAGTTATTACGAACATCGCTATCCTGCTTCATTGGCTTGAATCTCTCAGTTTCAAAAAGCTTTAGCGGATTTAACTCGCATCTACGAAGGCAAGGCACAATCTTTGAATGTATACCATTTTTACTCAAAGATTTTTCATGTGATCGCACTCTTGATTCCCTCTATAACTAGAATATCATAAACATCGCCAATTATATTGCAACCTGCAAAAATTTTTGCTTAAATTCATCCGCCTGTCGTTCAGAAGTTCTCTGTGAAATTGTTCTTTAGTAACATTAGCTTATACCAATTAATTTGGTATAGAGCAGCGGTTGATACAGTTTTAATAATCAGTTTCAGCTTTGATGCTTGATAGGCAAGTAATATAAGCCGGAGAAAACCTACCAAGCAATTCTGCCGGATGGGTAAATGTTATACCATTTTGGATTTTGCGTTCGCGTAGCGTGTCGGAGACAAAAGTCTGAGCAGAGGTTTCCGATGCTCGCAGACTCGCTGAAGGTTTAGCCCAACAATTTACCCTAATTATCGAGCAAGCTCACCCAATATGGAACTTATTACGCCACTGCTATGTAAAAAGGCTCAATTCTAACTCAAAAAGAGCGTGTATCGCCTTTATTGTCCTGACAGATTGATTGCTGCTGTAATAGCAGAAAAAAATTACTGAGAAAAGTGGCAGAATATGTGGGGCTAGTTGAAGTTGTTTGCTTGAATGCTACGAACTTGTTGCACGATTCCAAATCGAAGCTGAAGAAAGCTTATCCTCAATTATGGTTAGATTTGCTGTGGATTGTGACGCCAGAGCAAGAACTATAAAAACTGGAATGTTCTGCAATATTAATCCGGCAAAACTCTCAGATTGTTAATCTATTAAAGCACCCAAAAATCCTATGAACCAGCCGTACCTATCTCCAGATGATTTGCCTTCAAATCTGACAATTCAATTGAGTGAAATACTGTTTAGACAACTCGAAGAAGCAACTAAACAAAACTTTTTCTTAGCGGGCGATCGCATTACACGTATTTTGTTGTCAAGTTGCCATTGGTACTTCAAAATCAATAGTGGAATTCTGATGTTAATCATGATTTGCCCTGATATAGAAAGTTATCATAACATTATGAAAACTGTTCCCAAATTCACCGGCATGTTAAAAAAATTTACTAACAGAGGTAGAATTACTGTTAGTCCTCCAGTCGGTAAAGGTATACCGTGGGTACTCAGCATAGATGAAATATTGCCTGAATAAGACTCACCTATAGGACTCATATCTGATTTTTGAACAAAATTTCCGATAAAACCCCGATCAAACAGGCTTTTCAGTCTCAGGATGTTTTCATAAATCAAATCGGAGTCCTATACTACTTGATAGATACACTGGAAATTATTTCAGGAAAACCGTTAGAACAGGATCAATCGTTAAATAAAGTTTGCTGCTAAATTTCTGAAATCGGGAGAATCATTTTTTCTATCGGGAGCAATTTCCAGTATTATATCAAGTTTGAATTAGTCTTTATCCGACTCCAAAATCCCACTGCGAATCATCAATTGCGGCCAAAACAACACAAAAAATCCCATCCACGTTCCTACAGGAATAGAAACGAGAACTGTGAGCCAGATAGTTTTAAATAGTAACCAGCTACCACCAATCAATGTTACACCTGTGAGAATTATAGACCAGGGCTGACACCACCAAGGTTTGTAGTTCCAAGGACTTATGGGCTTTTGTTCAGACATTAGTTTTATTTAGTAAAATTCCAAATATTCCCTATAATAGTACCCTTGAGGGTACTATTATAATTTTATTCCGCAACTAATATGAGTATTAGCAGCAGTTTATTGGTATCACTCGGAATAATTTTCGGTCATTACTAAACAAGAAACTGAAGCTTCCAGACTTAAAACTGCAACTATGGGAGATACTTCAATGTCAACTGTTTTAGGGGAATTTCTTAATTTAGCAAAAATTCAGTCTACCAAGACTACGATCAAACTTGCCGAATCCGATGCTGACACTATCAAAGAAATTCAGTCCCTACTCAAAAAGAAAGGTCTTTACACAGGTGAAGTTGATGGCATTACAGGCGATTTAACCCAAAAAGCATTTGCAGAATTCAAAGAGAGTGTTTGGCTAGATTCTCCAGAATTGTTGGGTACGTCCGCAGCTGCTGCATTACTAGAAATAGCAGAGGAGCATCAAGTCACTGAACAAAATGATCACTCAGAACCTATACCTGAATCAAGTAAAGGTAGTAAGACTGGTAGGAGTCTGAAGTTACCAAATGGAAATATTGTTTATGAGAATGAATTGATAGTAATTAGTATCCCTTTAACTTGGGGAGAATTCACTAAGGGATGTACCAGGGTTCCAGAGTCGAACGCGATCGCTAACAATATTATCAGAGCAACAAAAGGTTTTGGTAAAATTCGTGATAAATATGGCAGTGCAATCCAGATTACTTCTGGTTATCGTCCACCTGCTGTTAATCGGGAGCAAAAAGGCGCTCGCAATTCTCAGCATATCCAAGGACTAGCAATCGATCTTTCCCCTCTTGATGGCAACTTGCAACGTTTATTTCAAGTTTGTCGCGCTTCTGATTGCACAGGATTGGGAAGAGGAATGCATAGAGGTTTCGTGCATTGTGATTGGCGTCCTGGCGATCGCGTAGTTTTTGATTATCCTTAAACAGTATCACTGATGACTTTTTAATATACCTTGATAGGTTAAGTTTTGTCATACTCTATTTTTCCATAGTCAAGTTTGATAATTCGGTCTGCTAAATGAAAATAGCGATCGTCATGGCTAATCACCAGCACTGTTTTGCCCCGCGATCGCAGTTCTGGGAGAAGTTGAGTGTAGAATATTTCTTTGAATACTGGATCTTGATCGGCTGCCCACTCATCAAATAGATAAATTGGTCGATCTTCCAAGTAAGCTGTGAGTAAAGCTAACCGTTTCCGTTGTCCTTGAGAAAGAGCAGTGGTCGAAAGTTGTCCATTTTCAACTTTCACCTTATGGTCTAGTTGCAGTTGTTGTAAATATTTTGTGGCTTGAGCATCCAAGCGAGAATTTTTTAATCCTAAAAGTTCTTCAAATAAATAAAAGTCGGAAAATACCACGGAAAAATGCTGGCGATACCATTCTCGGTTCTGTTCGCTAATTAAATCATCATCAAGCCAAATTTCGCCGTTTTCCGGGATGTAAAGTCCGGTAATTAGTTTAGCTAATGTAGATTTTCCGCTACCATTGCCGCCAACAATGAAGACTAATTCTTGAGGATATAGTGTCAATTCGATGGGGCCAAAGATAAAGCTATTATCTTCTTGGTCTGTGTAGTAACTATGGGTAACACTTTTAAATTTTAAGCTGTGCCAATCATATTTCAGGGCAGGTGGAACAGTTGATATTTCAGTTCGACTAGCTAGAGATAAACCCAGTGACTCGATTTTTTGTAAGGCAATGCTGGCTTTACTTAATAGGGGAAGTTTGCTGATGATGTTATCCATTGGTAACACCAAGTAAGTGAAAGTCAAAATGTAGCCAGAGAGAGTTTCGGGATTGATGGTAAGCAGATTAGGCAGTGCGAACAGTACAAAACCAAGAGCAAAAAAGAATATGAGTTGACCCCAACTTGAAGTTATGGCAAAAAGGGTTAGACCATTAACATTGTGATCACGGAACTCGTTAGCAGTTGATTGTAGTTTTTCTTCTAAAAAGTCTTCACGCCGCTTATAGTTTAGTTTGAGTTCCTTGGCTCCTTCGGTAATGGTGCGAAAATGTTTAAACAGATGATCTTCGTCTTCACGAGCTAGAGCCAGTAATTTACCACCTCTGTTGAGTAGCCACTGACAACTAGCGATCGCAACTACTGAAATACCACAAACCATCAATAATACTAACCAAGAAAGCCAAGTTATATATGTTATACAACCCAGGACGATCGCTAAATTAATAAAGATAAAAGGCATCTGATAAACAGCATTAGCAACCGCCTGAATATCTTCTGTGAGAGTTGCCAATAATCGAGGATTTCCTAAGCGTTCCAGATGACTCAACTCGGAAGCGAGAATTTGACGACTCAAACGCATCCGTAATTGCAAAATTGCATTCTGAGAAAGACGAATCAGCATCACTTGAGAAATGATACTGGTAATTAGTGCAACTATTGCCAGCCCTGCAAAACCCCAAATTATCGATGTGAGGCCCGAAGCACTACCGCTACTTGCAGTATGGCTGATTAAAGCAATCAAGCCAGCACTACTACCACCACTCAAAAATCCAGTAGCGATCGCGATCGCTACCATCCCCCACGAAGAACGCAAAAGAAAGTAAATCAAATTCATGACAGATGCCTATACCCAATTGGATACAACAAAAAATGAAAATCTCTCTTTTTATGTCCCATGCGCGATTTCCATAATAGTTGTTTGCCAACCAATTAAATTTGCATTGCTAGGGTAGATTTTATATTTTACCAGTTAAACACCCCTTCAAATATCACCATGAATCAGGCAGAAGGCAAGTTTGGGTGATTTATAATCGCCAGAACTTTGTTTTGAGCAAAAATACATTTATAATCCCTTCTGCCTCTTGCCTTTCTTTGGTAAGCTAGTTGGAATTACAGCTAATTCTGTCAAGAAACTGTCAAATTACCTGCTCAGTTTTCCAGGGTGAAATTTGCGATGACTGTGAATTTAAAGTCTTTAGAGAACCAAATTAATGTAGCGGCCGATTCCAAAACCGCTCCTGTCACTCAAGGAACCCGCTACGTTCCTTCGCACCATCGACGCATTCTGTGTATTTTTCCCAAGTACAGCCGCTCCTTTGGTACTTTTCATCACGCTTACCCACTTATGGGTAGTGTCCGAGCTTTTATGCCACCCCAAGGTATTTTAATTGTGGCTGCCTACTTACCTAAAGAATGGGAAGTGCGGTTTATTGATGAAAATGTTAAATCAGCAACGAGGGCTGATTATCAATGGGCTGATGTGGTGATTGTGAGTGGAATGCATATCCAAAAACCACAGATTAATCAAATTAATGAACTTGCTCATCGAGCCGGGAAAATTACAGTTGTGGGTGGCCCCTCGGTATCTGGGTGTCCAGAATATTATCCTGAGTTTGACATTTTAAATTTGGGTGAATTGGGAGATGGAAGCGATCGCCTGATCGAATATCTAGACCAAAACTCGCAACGTCCCCAACAGCAAATTCGCTTTGAAAGCAAGGAACGTTTACCTTTAACACAGTTTCCCACCCCAGCTTATCATTTGCTGAATATCAATGATTATTTCCTGGCAAATGTCCAGTTTTCCAGTGGTTGCCCTTATCGCTGCGAGTTTTGTGATATTCCCGAACTCTATGGCAACAGTCCCCGGATGAAAACACCAGAGCAAGTAGTTGCGGAGTTAGATGCAATGCGACAATCTGGCAATTTGGGAGCAGTGTATTTTGTCGATGATAACTTTGTTGGCGATCGCCGCGCCGCCATGAAGTTGCTTCCTCACCTGATTGACTGGCAAAAGCGCAATGGCTACCCCATCCAGTTTGCCTGTGAAGCAACGCTGAATTTAGCTCAAAGTCCAAAGCTGCTGGAAATGATGCGCGAAGCTTATTTCTGCACAATTTTTTGTGGTATCGAAACACCAGAACCAAATGCTCTCCACGCGATTTCCAAAGACCAAAATCTGAGTATGCCAATCTTAAAAGCGATTCAGGTTTTAAATAGTTATGGCATGGAAGTAGTATCAGGAATCATCATCGGCTTAGATACAGACACACCAGAAACAGCAGACCGAATTATCGAATTTATTCGGGCATCCCAAATTCCCATGTTGACAATTAACCTACTTCATGCATTACCAAGAACTCCATTATGGCGGAGGTTAGAAGCAGAAGGACGACTTCTCTTTGATGAAAGCCGCGAATCAAATGTTGAGTTTTTGATGCCTTATGAGCAAGTTGTTGAGATGTGGCGGCGCTGCATCACAACTGCTTATGAGCCGGAATTTTTATATCAGCGGTTTGCCTACAACATGGAACACACCTATCCAAACCGCATCGAAGTACCTAACAGCCCAGCTCGCACTTCTGGGGCTAATATTCGCAAAGGTTTAACTTATTTAGCTAATATTTTGCTGCGGATAGGTATATTTAGTAACTATCGTCAAACTTTCTGGAAAATGGCCAAGCCAGCATTAAAAGCAGGTGATATTGAAAACTTGATTCACGTTGGACTTGTCGGACACCATCTAATTAAGTTTGCCCAAGATTGCGCCAAAAACGAAGAATCCGCTTCGTTCTATTCCCAAAAAATCCTTACCAAAGTTCGTAGCTAACATCACAATTGACATCCTCCATAATCACAGATTATGGCGGGAGCCTTCTCTCCGATTATGGAAAAATAAGTTTTGAGAGGCTGAAAGTGTGTCATATCAAGTCCGGTTAATTACTTATGATTACCGCATCCGTGCAAAAATCAGGAAAACCTCTTTCTCCCTGCTCCCTGCCCCCTGCACCCCTGCGGTATAAATGATAAGTCTTTACCCGAACATGATATCAGAGGTATATACGCAACTCTAGAAAAGTAACCTTGAAGACACACTCGCGATACTTCCTTGGAAAGACGCAATCACACTGCTACCTGCCTAAGATTGTAAGAGTTGAAAGCCCGTAGTCCACGCAGAACTCTTTGGTAGCGAGAAAAGCAAGCCATAGCAAGCGAGTGTGGAGCAGTTACATAGGAGTTTTGGATGGTTATAAACAGTTCGTTGACCAGTGAGCCGGGGTCAGCCAACAAGTAATTTGCACCTAATCAAGCAAATATGCTCAATTAGCACTCTTATTTAAATAGGGTGCGATCGCCTGTGCTAACAGCATCAGCAAAGAACTTAACTTAAGGAAATTCAACAAATGAAAGCAGTTTGCTGGCAAGGTACTAATAAGGTAGAAGTCGAAACCGTACCCGATCCCAAAATTATTAATCCGCGTGATGCTATTGTTAAAATCACGTCAACGGCGATTTGTGGTTCTGATTTACATCTTTATAATGGCTACAATCCTACGATGCAAAAGGGCGACATCCTGGGTCATGAATTCATGGGGGAAGTCGTTGAGTTGGGTAGTGCTGTCAAGAATGTAAATATAGGCGATCGCGTTGTCGTCCCCTTTACCATTTCCTGCGGCTCGTGTTTCTTCTGCAATCGGGATTTATGGTCGCTGTGCGATAACTCCAATCCCAATGCTTGGATGGCAGAAAAAATGATGGGTCATTCCCCATCGGGTCTTTTCGGCTACTCTCATTTGACAGGGGGCTACGCGGGAGGTCAAGCCGAATATGCCCGCGTTCCCTTTGCCGATGTTGGTTTGTTCAAGATTCCAGATGGGCTGACAGACGAACAGGTTTTGTTTCTGACTGATATCTACCCCACCGGATACATGGCTGCGGAAAACTGTGACATCCAGCCTGAAGATACGGTGGCGATCTGGGGCTGTGGCCCTGTAGGGCAATTTGCGATTAGAAGTGCCTTTCTTCTAGGTGCTGGGAGGGTGATTGCAATCGATCGCGTTCCCGAACGCCTCCAAATGGCAAAAGCCGGTGGGGCAGAAATCCTCAACTATGAAGAGGTCGAGGTGGGTGAAGCCTTAAAAGAAATGACGGGTGGACGCGGCCCCGACTCGGTAATGGATGCGGTGGGTATGGAAGCTCACGGTTTGGGTTTGGAAGGCTTCTATGACAAGGCCAAGCAAGCAGTGCGTCTAGAAACTGATCGCCCCAATGTGCTACGTCAAGCGATCGTTGCCTGTCGCAAAGGCGGTACTCTGTCCGTTCCCGGTGTTTACACTGGTTTTGTAGACAAGATGCCTATGGGGGCTTTCATGAATAAAGGCTTGACGATGAAAACGGGACAAACACACGTTCATCGGTACTTGCGTCCGTTGCTCGAGCACGTTCAAAATGGCGATATCGATCCATCATTCGTGATTACCCATCGTCTGCCGTTAGATCAAGCACCGCACGGCTACGAAATTTTCAGCCACAAGCAAGACAAGTGTATCAAGATTGTGCTTAAGCCAGGTCAGTCCACTTGAAATCTTTTGATACGCCCACAGCTTGAAGCCGTGGGATTCATGGTAGAACTGCATGGGTTGCTTGACGCAACCCTTCTTTAAATACATCTAACGACGTAAGGACAGTTAAGACAACATCAAATAAGCTTCATATAACAACTTAGGGACTTCCAAATAAAAAAATGTACAACTATTTATTGTGGGGTGGGCGTCTCGCCATTAGTGTCAACTTAAGGTTAAAACCCATTTGTCAACGATAGGTTTTGTTAGGAACGAAGTATAAAGGTGAACTTTTTTCTGACTTTTATACGCAAGCTGGGAGTGATGCTAATAAACAAAGCATTAATAGTCCATGAAAAAGTTCGTTTTTTGTCCCTTTCAAACCGAATTTTTAAGCCTAAATGCTTATTGACATAGGAAGTTTGAGCTTAACTTGACACCAATGGCGTCTCGCCCGCCCGTAGTCGAAGGCGGGCAAGATGCCATTAGTGTCAACTTAAGGTTAAAACCCATTTGTCAACGATAGGTTTTGTTAGGAAGGAAGTATAAAGGTGAACTTTTTTCTGACTTTTATACGCAAGCTGGGAGTGATGCTAATAAACAAAGCATTAATAGTCCATGAAAAAGTTCGTTTTTTGTCCCTTGAAAACCGAATTTTTAAGCCTAAATGCTTATTGACATAGGAAGTTTGAGCTTAACTTGACACCAATGGCAAGATGCCCACCCCACAAGATTGGATAATTTCTTTCTTGGAAGTCCCTTAATTGCTTCGTACTAAACTCCGGGAAGGCAGTAGTCGGAAAGTTACCTGTTGTATGGGTCAGCCGCCCAACACTCCTGCCACTATTGCGTCATTGAGGGCTTTTACTGCGATGCCCACAGCAACTATCCGTAGTTTCTCTATTAAATATGGCGTGTGGCAACACACATCAGCGACAAGGCTGCAAGTGGAGAATTAGGATTTATAAGAGAGCACAATTGAGCGAAACGATACTTCTTGTCAGATTTACCATAATTGCCAAGCAATACTTCTGCACCAACCGTATGGTTATGGGGATAAACCTTGACACTGAAGCCAAGCGGCTCCAGAATTTTATAGTAAAACTCTGGCGTTACTCCATCTCCAGGTCGGTGATGAACTTCAGTTGCTAATGCCCAAGCTTGCTCTGCTGCTGAGGTATGACCTCCTCGTTTGATCAGCCGATATAGCCATAAGCGTAAATTCCATAGCCACAAACCTAATCCTTGGAAGTTCCAGGCAGTCAACTGAGGATCGTGGTCTGTGATTAGGATGCCGCCTGGACGAACTAAACGCGCTGCTTCTTCTAACACTACAGCCATGTATTCACAGTGATGTAGTGTGGCATTCAGTACTACGATATCAGCAAAATTGTCAATGAAAGGAAGGTGGTGAGCATCTGCTCTTACTGGTGTATAGCCAAGACGTTGAGCCATAGACAATGCACCATAGCTAACATCTACACCAATTAACAATTGTGGTTTTCCCCCAAGTGTTGCATACAAATTGCCTGGGCCACAACCAATATCTACAACAATTTTATGATCCCAACTACCCATCGCCGCCTGCCAGCAGGACTTAAACACTTCATCTCGATGACAGCTTTCAAAGTAGTTTTTTGCCCATAAAGGATGCCCAAAGTAATAGCTATTCGCTTGGATGGCTGGACTGGAAGTAGAAATAGGAAAATTTAGAATATTTTGTTTATCTAAATCCACTCTCAAATCAGCACCAATATAAGGAGTGAGAACTGAATATGAAGAAGTTGGCATAGCTATTACATCTGTTAAGATCCTGCCTCAGCTCAGTATAAACTGAGCAGAGCTTATTCTAAATTGCTATTAGCAGCATATTTGCTTCTTAATCTTCTCAAAACTGTCTTTAGATAGATGATTTCAGTTAGCAAGAGACAAATTAGTATAAAAATATACTTTTAATATTTTATAAAGTAATGAAATTCATCCAATTTACCAATGGCAAAGAAATAACGGTAGAGATAGCATAGCGCTGGAAGTTTGGGATAGTGCTGAATTATGCCACTAATCAATAGTGAGTACGACTCGTTCTACTTCACCAACACCCCATTTTTGTATTACATAAACACTACAAAATAGCGATCGCACTGTGCCAGTTGCGTAAGTCCTGATTAAATAAAAATCTATATCTATATGTAGATGTGGTAATTTACAGTGTTATGGAAATTCAAAGGCCACATCAAATTCAAGTTTATCTATGACCATAAAGCCTTGGGATGCTCAACTTGCTTACTGGCTAGTTCGACCTCTAAAAGATAGTTGGGTAAACCCCAATCATCTCACCACGGTGCGACTTGTAACTGGGTTGGCGGCTGCTGTAGCGATGTCTACGACAGGCTACGCCTACACAGTTGGTGATACCATTTGGGTTAACATTGGGGCATGGCTATTTGCTTTATCTAACTTTCTCGATCATACAGACGGTGAATTAGCTCGTTTGAGTGGGAAAAGCAGCAAATGGGGACATCAATATGACCTTGCGAGTGACGCCATTATCCACATTCTTTTGTTTGTATGTATTGGATATGGTCTTAGAGAGGGAAAACTTGGTTGGTGGGCGTTGCTGATGGGGATAGTATCTGGCGTGTCTGTTGCTTGTATCTTTCATTTGCGAAACAAAATGGAACAGCGTTTAGGTAAAGACGCCAGCCGTCAACCAAATTTCGCCGGTTTTGACATTGAAGATGTGCTGTATTTGTTTCCCATAGTTCCCTTGCTGAATGGACTAGAGCCGTTATTAATGGCAGCGACAATTGGTGCGCCAACCTTTGCAGTATGGGTAATTTGGCAATTTTGGACACTCCCGCAGCCGAAATCAAACTAGATAAGGAAGCAGTGAGAGAATAAATAAATAATTATCAATGGACATCAATGGAGCTTCAAACTGAAATTGATAAAGCTATAGCAGCCGTTGATTACCAGAAACTTCAAGCTGAGTTTCAAGCTCAAAATGAATTTTTGGTAGTGGAGAACTTTGTCCCGAACTCCATCATCGAGCAGTTTTTGGTGTTATTGCCATCTTTGCAACCTGCTATCAACCGCAACTATATTCCCAATCATAAAAAGGGCGGTAGTATCAGTCGCTATAGCTTAGATAGCCTTGCTCCGATTTTCGGAGAGTTTTATCAACTCAGTGCCTTTTGCGATTTCCTCAACCAAATTACAGTAGAAAAACTGCTTCCCTGTCCTGATGCTGATCCCCATACTTACGCACTGTACTATTACACTGAGCCTGGAGATCATATCCAGTATCATTATGATACCTCTTACTATCGCGGGAAACGCTATACAGTGTTGCTTGGTTTAGTTGATAATTCATCCAGTAAGCTGGAATATCAACTCTACAAGGATATTCCTGAACGGGAGACGGAAATGCGATCGCTCTCTATAACCCCTGGTACTCTAGTATTATTCAATGGTGACAAACTTTACCACAGAGTTACTCCTTTAGGTGACAATGAACAGCGCATTGTCTTGACTTTGGAGTACGTCACCGACACTCGTATGGGTATCTTAAAACGTTTTGTCTCAAATATGAAAGACGCGATCGCCTATTTTGGTTTTCGCCAAGTGTTTCGCAGTTGAGGCGATACAGAGTTACTGTTTCTTCCATGTTAAGAATTCGTTAATATACGTTGAATTGAGCAAAATACAGTCATTATAAAATACTGGGAAAACTTCCAGATTTACTGGTGTCTAAGCTACTGTTGGTGATTTGACGATGAAGGCAATTATCTTAGCTGCTGGTGTTGGACGACGCTTAGGTAAAGACGGGCAAATCCAACCCAAATGCTTACTGAAATTTAACGGCAAATCTCTATTAGAGCGCCATTTGAACTATCTCCGTCATTACCAGATTGACGAAGTAGTGATTGCTGTGGGTTATCAAGCAGAAAGAATTCAGGATGAAATTAAGGCATTAGGAGCCGAAAATTGGGTCAGTACAGTTTATAATCCTGATTATACTAAAGGTAGTGTAATCAGCCTTTGGACTGTACGTCAGCATTTAGTTGCTGGCGATGACATATTATTAATGGATGCAGATGTGTTGTGCGATCGCCGCATCATCGAACGACTGGTGAACACAAATATCCCCAACAGCTTTTTGCTAGATCGGGATTTTGAACCGGGAGATGAACCCGTGAAGCTTTGCGTCAAAGATGGTTATTTGGTGGAGTTTCGCAAACAAGTAGCTCTTGGTTTGGCTTATGATTTGATTGGCGAGTCAGTCGGATTCTTTCGCTTTGGCAATGCTGCTCATCGTCTTGCTACTCGCATAGAACAGTATGTTGCAGACGGACGGGATAATGAACCTTATGAAGAAGTAATTCGGGATCTATTGTTAGAAACTCCAGAAACATTTGGCTACGAAGATATCACTGGATTACCTTGGCTAGAAATTGATTTTCCTCAGGATATTCAACGTGCCCAAAATGAGATTTTACCTCAGATAGAAATCGCAGAAAATGTTTGAAAATATCTTCATTTATAGCGGTTTTGGTTTGGATGCATTACAGTATTACCTCACTTCCATTCCTCTCGTCTAAAAGGAGAGAAGCTTTGAATCTTACCCCCCAACGCTACAAGGGTTGGGGCTGGGGGTTAGGTCTGTGAGAACCGCTATATTATATAGGTTGAAAAAAGCAGAATAAATGCATCAAATATTTGCACCCACTGATACCGCTGCAAAATTAAATAAATGTGCCCAATTGCGGGTATTACTCGAATCGCCTCAACTCGACTTCATCATGGAAGCTCACAATGGGATTAGCGCCCGCATTGTGGAAGAGGCTGGATTTAAAGGAATTTGGGCGAGTGGATTAGCCCTTTCGGCTCAATATGGCGTTCGAGATAATAATGAAGCCAGTTGGACTCAAGTTGTAGAAATGCTGGAGTTCATGTCTGATGTCACCAGCATCCCCATTTTGTTAGATGGGGATACTGGTTATGGCAACTTTAATAATATGCGTCGCCTGGTTAAGAAGTTAGAACAGCGAGGTATTGCTGGAGTTTGTATTGAAGATAAGCTTTTTCCCAAAACTAATAGTTTCATCAACGGGAGTCGCCAACCTTTGGCTGATATTGATGAATTCTGCGGCAAAATTAAGGCAGGTAAGGATAGTCAGACAGATCCAGATTTTTGCATCGTCGCCCGACTCGAAGCTTTGATCGCCGGCTGGGATCTCTCTGAAGCAATGCGCCGAGCTGAAGCTTACCACGCCGCAGGAGCAACCGCCATTCTGATTCACAGTAAATCATCGCGTCCTGACCAAGTGTTAGCCTTTGCTAAAGAATGGGCAGGTCGTTCCCCATTAGTGTTTATACCGACTAAATATTACAGCACGCCTACTGATGTTTTTCGCAAAGCTGAAGTTAATTTGGTCATCTGGGCAAACCATTTGATTCGAGCTGCTGTTGCTAGTATGCAAGCGATCGCACGTGAAGTGAAAGCCAGCGAAACTTTAATCAACATTGAAGATGATATTGCTCCCGTAAAAGAAATCTTCCGGCTACAAGGGGCGGATGAACTCATAGAAGCTGAAAAACGCTACTTTAACAACGGACGACAACATACCCAAGCGATCGTTTTGGCTGCTAGCAGAGGACAAGAATTAGCAGGATTGACGCAAGATAAACCAAAAGTGATGTTACCCCTTGGAGGTAAACCTCTACTTAGGTTGTTGGTGGATAAATTCAAGAAACTTGCCATCAATGATATTACCGTTGTCGCCGGTTACAAAGCAGAAACTATCAATGTTCCGGGGACTAAAGTCATCCGCAACCCAGATTATGAAACAACGGGAGAATTAGCATCCTTAGCCGTAGCTCAAGCCAGTTTTGGCGAAGAAATGCTGGTGCTTTACGGCGATTTACTATTTAGAAGCTACATCTTGCGAGATTTATTAGAATGTCCCGGAGAAATTGTGGCTGTAGTTGATTCTGTAGCCAACAGCAAATCTGTTAGCGGTTCACCTGACTACGCCTATTGCTCAATTCCAGACGATCTCTCTCTGTTTGGACAGGATGTCAACCTGTTGGACATTTCTAAAACCACACAAACGCAATTAGCAAAATCTAGCGGCCGCTGGATTGGGATGCTGCGCTTGCGGAGTCAAGGTAGACAGTGGGTTAGTGAAGCACTCAATGAATTACAAAAACGACCGGAATTCAACAGTTTGGGTTTGCCAGAATTATGCAATTATTTAATCGAGCAAGGAAAACCAATCAAGGTACTTTATATTCGCGGTAACTGGTTAGATGTTAATTCTTTAGATGATCTTGACCTTGCTTTTCAATTGAAGCAATAGGGATTGGGGACTGGGGACTGGGGATTGGGGACTGGGGATTGGGGAATAGGAAGTTTTAAGCTTGACGTTTTGTGTTCAAAGGTCGAAGTTCCGAGTTCAAAGGTCGAAGTTTCGAGTTCAAAGCTTGACGTTTTGTGTTCAAAGGTCGAAGTAATAATCGTTTCCTCCCCAATCCCCAATCCCCAATCCCCAATCCCCAGTCCCCAATCCCCAATCCCCAATCCCTATCTCAAAAATTGCTGTAAATTTTTAATTATGATTCAGGCAGAGGAATTTGTAGAAGCTGCGCGTAATCTTGGCTTTGGGTGGTACACCGGTGTACCCTGTTCTTTTCTCACGCCTTTTATTAACTACGTCATCAATGACGTTCAACTTAGATATATCTCCGCAGCCAATGAGGGAGATGCTGTAGCGATCGCAGCTGGAGCCGCAATTGCTGGTAAACCAGCTGTAGTAATGATGCAAAACTCTGGTTTGGGAAATGCAGTTAACCCGTTAACCTCCCTCACTTACATCTTTCGGATTCCGCTGCTGCTGATTTGTACCCTGCGAGGCGATCGCTTGTTGCAAGATGAACCACAACATAAATTAATGGGGCAAATCACAGAGAAATTGCTGCAAACAATGACTATACCTTGGGAATTTTTTCCCACAGATGCAGGAGAAATAGAACCTGTTTTGCAAAGAGCCACAGCTTATATGCAACAAGAACGCTGTCCTTATGCTCTAATTATGCGTAAAGGAGCGATCGCCCCCCATGCCCTCACCCGTTCTTCTATCCCAGAACGAGAAAATAGCAATAGCGCTCATATTCAGCAAAGCTTTTTTCGCGATCGCAAAGAACAACGCATTTCTCGCAGCGAAGCATTAGCTCGGATTGTGGAACTTACCGATCCAGAAAACACTGTAGTAATTGCCACCACCGGATACACGGGACGCGAACTCTTCGCTAGTAAAGACAGCGCCAATCATCTTTACATGGTTGGGTCGATGGGCTGCGCTTCCTCAATGGGATTGGGCTTATCCTTAGCACGTCCAGACCTCAAAGTAGTGGTCATTGATGGCGATGGGGCAGCATTAATGCGAATGGGAAATTTTGCGACTATTGGCACTTATGGCGGTGCTAACTTGACCCATATTCTTTTAGATAATGAAGTCCACGATTCCACAGGCGCACAAGCCACCGTTTCTGCGGGTATATCTTTTGCCAAAATTGCGGAAGCGTGCGGTTACGGCGTTACATTAGCCGGAGATGATCCCGCCCTTTTAGATGCCTTATTTACCGCAGATGCTAACACTAGACCTAAATTCGCTCATTTAAAAATCCGTCCCGGAACTTTAGAAAAGCTACCCAGACCCAACCTCACCCCGGAAGCAGTTTTACAACGCTTCATGAAACATATTGGTAATTCGTAATTCGTAATTCGTAATTCGTAATTAATAAATTCAAAGTACAAACTCTTTATTTATTAATGCCCAATGACAAATGCCTAATGACAAATGACAAATGACAAATGACAAATGACAAATGACAAAATGATTTTACTAAATCCCGGCCCTGTTAATTTAAGCGATCGCGTCAGAAATGCCCTGTTGCGTCCTGATTTGTGTCACCGTGAGGTAGAATTTTCCCAACTTCAAAGCAGAATCCGCGAACAATTACTTCAAGTTTATGGGCTTGGAAGCGTAGGCGTAGCCGACCATAGGCATCGCTGGGCAGCAGTTCTCCTCACGGGTTCTGGTACCGCAGCAATGGAAGCGATGATCAGCAGTTTAGTACCCGCAGACGGGAAATTGCTGGTAATCGAAAACGGTGTATACGGCGAACGACTATCCAAAATCGCCAAAATCCACGGCATTGATTACATCACACTTTCCCATCCCTGGAATGCCGAAATAGATATCAACGGTTTAGTCAAACTCTTGGATGAAAACACCGATATCACCCACCTCGCTGTTGTCCATCATGAAACTACTACCGGTCGCTTAAATAATTTGGCAGAACTTGCCTCAATTTGCCAAGAACGCCGCATCAAACTATTAGTAGATGCAGTCAGCAGTTTTGGTGCTGAGGAATTAAATTTTGCAGATTGGGGAATCACCGCTTGCGCTGCGACAGCTAATAAATGTCTGCATGGCGTCCCCGGAGTGTCCTTTGTCATCCTGCAACGGGATGCACTGCCATTAGTAGACGCAATTCCTCGCACCTTATATTTAGATTTAGCAACTTATTACCAGCAGCAAGAACGAGGCGGCACACCTTTTACGCAATCAGTACAGACATTTTATGCCCTAACAGAAGCTTTGCAAGAAATGGCAGAAGCAGGAGGTTGGCGTGCCAGACACAGCCATTACAACCAACTTGCCAGCTTAGTTAGAGACGGGTTAGCCTCAATCGGAATTAAACCCCTACTTCCTCTTGGCAGTTCATCCGTTGTCTTGAATGCCTACGACTTGCCAGATGGTTTCAGCTATGAAGAATTTCACGACCAATTAAAAGCACAGGACTATATAATTTATTCTGGACAGGGAAATTTAGCCCAATCAATCTTTCGAGTCTCGACAATGGGAGCCATTACCCACGCTGACATGGAACGCTTTGTTGGCATTGTTAAACAAATCATTGATCGTTCGTAATATTCTTTCGTTCCCATATTTAAAATGGGAACGATGAACTAAAAATAATTACGAATTATCAAACTATTTTAACAGGGCATCAAAGCATTAAATCTCCCCAGTACTGCCATATCTTCTGCATCTAACTCTGATGGAATACCACTGCGAATTAGTTCCGAAAAGTCTTCATTAGGAACCATAACAGTCAACGTGTACAAGCGAGTAGAACCAGTATTTTTAATCAAATGAGTTCCAGTGGGAGGAACTAATAAACTATCTCCAGCTTTGATCGTGGCACTCTTGCCGTCACACATGGCGATCGCTTCCCCTTTGAGAACGAAAAACATTTCCACTGCCCACTGATGGCGATTTGGTGGTGTTTGTCCACCAACATCAAAAATTTCTATGCAGCAAGTCAAGGAAGTATTAGCATTTGTGGAATCAAAGATAATTGCTAATCGATTAGAGTCGTTGGGACTGATGCGATATACTTGGTAATCTTTGGGAGATTTGATAACCGGAATTACACAACGGGTAGCGTACATTTTTTTATCCCCTCTGAAGTTATCGATGGGTATGAAAGTTCCTAAAATCCCAATCCTGAATCAGATATTTTTAGATTTTAAACGCGAAAAAAATCTAAAATTCTTGATCTAAGAAAGAGTATTCATCCGTGGGATCAATCTAAAATTCAAAATTCAAAATCCAGTCACTCCTCACCATTTTGCAGCGCTGTTAAAATTGCTTGCGAATCACTGACAAAACCGAAGCATTGTTTGACGTTGTACAACGTCGCCTGCCAACAATATTCAGGAGAAGTTGTCGCGGTGCAGTCTTTAACTAATACGCAGTCATATCCTAAGAAGTTGGCATCACATAACGTGGTTAGTACACATTGATCGGCATTAACACCAGCAAAAAATAATGTTGTCCTTCCCAGATTCCGCAAGATACTATCTAATGGTGTATCCCAAAACCCACTCATGCGGTATTTATCCACACGAATATCTTCGGGAATTTGTTCTAGTTCGTCTACTACTGCCGCTGCCCAACTACCTGCCATGAGTACTCTAGCACCATTGCTTGGCAGTGGATCGCCCAATCCCACACCGTCCCCTGTGGGATTATAGACGTGGCGCGAACTAGCACTAATATTAAGCAAGTCGGGACGATTCCCCCAATTTACCCAAATGACTGGAACACCAACCTCACGCAGTTCGGGAAGTAAGTTGTTCAAAGGTTCAATGGGCTGACGCGCCGGAGTTACGTCCACGCCGATATGCGCTAACCAGCCATCAGGGTGACAGAAGTCGTTTTGCATATCAATGACGAGGATAGCAGCTTTTGCTAAGTCTAGGCGCAGGGTTTTAGTTTCTGTTGATAAAATAACGGGTTGTGGGGTCTTTTGAGGACGAGTGATATCTGCGATCGCATCATTCACTGTCCACGCATTTGGTGCAACTCCCAATGGCCGTAATGGTAAATTCATAAAATTGCAATACCCAACACAACACCATTTTCTATTTTGTAACTTGAAATTCAGTTGAGAATACAATTACTTAATCAAGGTTAAATATGCTAGATTTCACCATCCAGAATGTTTTGATTGCCGTCAGTGATGATTATGCAACGGTAGATGTACAGATTGTAGATGGTGCGATCGCAGCCATTTCCCCCAGTCTACAAGTAATCGGCACTGCCATAGATGGCAAAAATAAGCTGTTGCTACCTGGCTTTTTCAACGCCCACACCCACTCATCAGAGATGTGGCAGCGAGGAATCATATCAATGTTCCCTTTAGAATTATGGTTGGCGGAACTGTATGATTTTGCCCCCCTCGATCCCGAACAGGTTTATCTCAGTGCTTTGGGGACTGCGGTGGAAACCTTACTTTCCGGCGGGACAAGTGTGGTAGATCATCTGGTGTTAATTCCTGGACTTGAGTTAGAAACGATCGCCATTGCCACTCGCGCTTACAAAGAAGTGGGAATTCGCGCCTTTATCGCCCCCTTAATTCAAGATGAATCTCTCACCGCAGGTATGCCATCCGGGGAATCAGCCCAAACTCATGAGCCTTATTTTCGTTCAGCTGCGGCAACATTGGAAATCATCGAAGAGGCGGTAAGGCAATTTCATCGCCCAGATGAGGGTGTAAATATTTTAGTTGCACCAACAGGGATTCAATTATGTACTGATGCTTTATTTGAGGGATGTACTGAGTTAAGCGATCGCTACAATCTTTGTCGTCACTCCCATTTACTGGAAACCAGGGCACAGGAAAAACTTGCTCAAGAAAAGTACGGTTGTACTGCTGTAGAACATTTGAAAAGAATCGGGTTTTTGAGCAATAAAACTTCTCTTGCCCATTGCGTCTGGTTAAATGATGCTGATATCGCCATCCTTGCCGAAACTCAATCTACAGTTGTTCATAACCCCTTAAGTAATCTGCGTTTAGGTAGTGGCATCGCCCCCATTTTAAAATATCGCCAAGCTGGAGTAAATGTAACTTTTGGTTGTGATGGTGCTTCTAGTAATGACTCTCAAGATTTGCTAGAAGCCATCAAAATTGGTTCTATTTTACATAATATTACAGACTCAGATTATCAGCACTGGATTACACCCAGACAAGCAGTAAAAATGGCATCTTTGGGAGGCGCAAAGGGTCTGAATATAGCAGATAAAGTTGGTTCATTAACTGTAGGTAAACAAGCAGATTTGGTACTTTATGACCTCACCAATTTATCATTGTTACCCCGTACAGATCCCATTGGTTTGCTAGTTTTAGGTCGTCCTAGTAATGTTGTAAATAGTGCTTGGGTGAATGGTAAGCAAATTATTGCTGATGGTAAAGTTACTACAATTAACGTTAATGAATTGCGACAAGAATTATTTAATCGCAGTCAATGGGAGACAAAGCGTAAATCTGAAACTGTCGCACAAATCGAGGCTCATTATCGCACAGTCATGGGTTTATGAAGTATAAAATAAGATGACAAACATCCTTATATTTATAGCTAGCACCATGTTGCATTTATCTCTACCAAATATTGCTCTACCAAACATAGAAGTTAGAGACTTTATAGCAGGTACATCTCTTGTAATCTCACTGATCACTGCCTATTGGAATATTCTGCGTAGTGCAAAGTTTATTAGTCCTCCACTAAGATGGATTGTTTTCGGGCATTTGCAAGAACATAGTTCTTTAATCATTAATTTCCCGATTGCTATCACGAATATTGGTGGTCGAATTGGAGTTATTGATTCTTTCTACATTGAGTTCACAAACCTTTCGACACACCAAGTTGAAAAGTTTTATGCTTGGCAAGAGAATATCCTTATTGGTCAAACTTTCAAGGGTTTCGGAGCAGAAATTCCTACACCTATTGCTCTCAAAGCTGGCGAGAGTATCATCAAATACTATATATTTTACCCTGATTCTGTAAACTTTATGTATGTATGTGGACTCCATAAAGTTTCTTTGTACGCTTATGTCAATGGTCGTAAGCAACCTGTGAAGCTTTATGAGCAAAAGCTAGACATTGAGAGCGTTTTAGAACCAAGCCCCTTCCCGAATACCATATCTCTGTTGTATAGTTATAAACTTTTTCCTACCAAGATTCTCAAAGTATCAAATTACGGAAATAACGCATCGGCAATGTCGATGATAGAGATAGTAAAAAGGTAGTTTACGCGATTAAACAATTGGGTTGGAGCGGAGTGACGAATGCTTTTAATTTAGGAACAAATATTACTAAGCTAAACCACATCTAGTTTGCATAATCTGAAATTGTACATTTCTTGTGAGGTGGGCGTCTCGCCCGCCCAATATATGCAAGTTAAATGTGGAACAGCTTAGTAACTACTGGACTTTACCGTTGTACTGCTGTTGAACATCTGAAAATAAGAGGGTATTTTTGTGATGTTTATGACGGGCGTAGCTGCGGCACAACACTAGCCCATTGTGTCTGGTTGAATGATGCTGCTGATATTGCCATCTTCGCCCAAAGTCAATCAACAGTATGGTAAAGATACAAAATACAGCGTCGTAAGTATAATCTGCCAGCTGATTCATGAAATATCGCATCGAAATATTCCAGTGTGGCGGAGTTTGAAGCAGACAGTGCCTTCCTCCGGTTGTCCCAAGTCACATCCCCTTCAAGGGCAAGTCAATGGTATGCCGAATTGCTGTAAGCGATTGATTCTTTGTCTCAAATAAATGCTGAAACGCTGTCCTTTAGCACCAGAAAACGAGTATTTCAGCCAAGAAATTCGACAACTACTTTATGGTCGAGGACGCAACTCATACCGCATCCTTTTCACTATTTTGGAGGAGCAAGAAGTATCTATGGTGCGTATTCTGCACATCCGACACGCTGCACAGCAAATCCTTGGTGAAGATCCTGAAGAACCCAACGCCACCTAACAAATCACTTCACCCGATCGCCTAGAATTTATATCCTGGGTGTTCAATGTTATCTACCACCAGTTATCTTGGTCGTTATGTCGTTGTGTGTATCTTTACATAGTGAGTACATTTCAGGATTGGTTCTGGGAAATCAAAGAGTGCGGACAAGGGCCTCATTACTATTTCAGTGCCACTTTTGCTCCGTCTGATGCTGAACGCCTTGCTGCTTTGGTGTGCCAGCATCCACTGTCTGGCTTTAAACGTTGCCATTTTGTTGGCAAATTAATCAATGCGCCATGTGGAAACTCCAATACTCCAGGTTCTTACGATTTGTATGTTGACCAGAGCAACTATGCTGAAGTTATGTCGGGTATACAAAGAGATGAACCTATAGTTACTGTTGCACACTATGTCTGGCAAATCATTGGTGTTTGCGATCGCAATTTTGGCATCGAGTCTGGTTATGGTGGGATAACTGGCACAGATAACCAAACTGACACTTCATTGATTGTGGCTCTGGCGCAGTCACCAGAACTCACTTTAGTTGATTGGAGAATCGTTTCTGGGGGAGACGGTTACGCATCGGTGTTTTTTAGAACTGGCACATCAGCCGCAGAATTGCTTACTTACTTGCAGATGCAGCCCGAAAAGCCTGATTTTGTACAAATAGAAAAAGAGTTACGTTTAGCTTTATCAGATCCAGCATTGTCTAAAATTTATCGCTTAGGCGAGTGTAGAATCAATGGTTGGCAGCTGGAAGCGATCGTTTTGCATAACATTGAAAAAACCACAAGCTATGGTGGCGAAGGATGGGACATGACACCACACACCAGTGAGCTTTCTAAAGTTGCCCAAACTGTTAGCGATAAGTGCAAAGTTCCGGGTTGTGCAGGGGGTGCTGCACACGCGCCAAATGACTTCTACACGCTCATTGGCAGCCATCTTAGCTTTGGCTACACACGCCAAGAGGCGTAGTTTTAAATCGGAATTTGAATCACAAATTCTGTACCCTCTCCTTGTACGGAATTAACATCTAAAGTACCGCCATGTTTTTCTACAATAATTTGCCGAGCGATCGCTAATCCTAATCCTGTACCTTTCCCGACAGATTTAGTTGTAAATAAATGCTCAAAAATCTTTTGTTTGACCTCATTAGACATTCCCATACCATTATCTTGAATGTAAATTAAAACATGATATTTGTCTTCACTTAAACAAGTTTTAACCTCAATTATATTATTAATATCGTGAAAATCACTTCCATTATTAGACTCCTCTAAAGCATCAATGGCATTTGCCAATAAATTCATAAACACTTGATTTAATTGCCCAGGGAAACATTTAACTAAAGATATATCCCCGTATTTTTTCACTATTTTAATCTCTGGATGTAGTTCCGATGCTTTTAAGCGATGCTTCAGAATCAAAATTGCACTGTCGATACCGTCGTGAATATTAAAAGCAACTTTGTTTTCTGTATCTGCCCTGGAAAAGGTTCGCAAACTGTTGCTAATACTCCGAATTCTGTCAGTACCTAATTTCATTGAAGAAATCATTTTTGGCAAATCTTCTCGGATATATTCTAGGTCAATTTCGGCAATTTCTTCTTCAATTTCTACACCCGGATTCGGAAATTTTTCTTGATAAAGCTCAATGAGGTGAAACAAATTTTCAACCAAATCAACAGCAGGTTGGATATTACCTGCAATAAAGCCTACAGGATTGTTGATTTCGTGGGCTACACCTGCAACTAAATTACCTAGTGCTGACATTTTCTCACTTTGCACTAGTTGCAGTTGCATTTGTTTTAAATCTGTAAGTGAGTGTTCTAATTGTTGAGCATTCTCTTGCGATCGCTGATAAAGAGAAGCATTTTCCAAAGATATGGCAGCTTGTGAACACAATAGGTTTATTACTTGGAGTCTATCATGGGTAAATACTCCAGCAATGAGATTATTTTCTAAGTAAAGGATGCCGATTAACTTCCCTTGATGGAGAATTGGGGTACACAGTAAACTTTTGGGTTGTTGTTGGATAATGTAGGAGTCAGAGGTGAAGGAATTGTCTCCTGTAGCGTCATCGATTACCAATGTTTCCAAAGTGTGTTTTACATAGTTAATGGGAGTTAAAGGAATATCTTGACTGAACTCAATGGGAATAGATTGTAGAATAATTGGCACATTCTGAAATGTTGCAATCGCCTCTATCACCCAAACATTATCCTTAAGTAAAATTAGAGCAGATTTTTTGGCTCCGGTATTCTCCATCACCACTTGCATTAATGTCGAGAGCAACTTCTCTAAATGAATTTCGCTAGATAGTGCTTGAGAGGCTTTGAGAACACTTGCTAAATCTAAAGCTTCTGAAATACTCGTGCTACTAGATGAAATTGTTGCACCAGCATTAAAAGTAGACAGGGATATATTATTGAAACTGGATGCTGTTTCCGTGGGATTGAAACGAATTTTTTCCCATTGGACAATCTGGGCAAGTAATTGAGGATAACGTTTTTCTAAGTCATAGACTTTGGCTTTAGCGCCCCAACGAACATAGCAGTAGTAAGCGTTTATCAAATAGGTTTGGGCAATTTGCTCTTTACCCCATTCTAGGTAGAATTTGGCAGCGAGTTCGTAAGCAAGAGCTTCTTCTTGGATATATTCATTTTCTTTGGCTCCCTGAATGGCGCGATCGTACATTTCCATTGCTTGAATATATTCACCGAGAATGCGATCGCGTTCAGCCTCCACTAAATAAAACTTATGTAAATGATTCATCGGTGCATAATGCGCCCAGTTCTGCATTTTTTCCTGATTAGCTGTAACTCGTTTGAGGATAATTTCTTGTTTATCTTCAGAAGCATCAGGATAAACAGCTAATTGGCTCAGAGAATCATAAAAATAGAACAAAGGAACAGTAATACTTCCAAGAACACTTTCTAAATAATTTTGTGCTAATTCAGCATTTTCAATAGCATCAGTATACTCAGAAAATAAATAGCAAAGAACTAATTTATTAAAATGCAAGAAACAAATTATAGTTTTGTCATTACTTTGCTGATGAAGCGGCAACATAATTTCTTCATTGTAAGCGTCACCAATTAAACGACAAGTATTTTTACTTTTTGAAAGTAAGTTAAGCACTACCTGCTGAAAAAGCTCATTTTTATGTAAGGATGGTTCTTGACGAAGTTGTGCGAGTCCTTGACTATAATTTCCTATTTCCTGTACCAGAGAAGATAATTCTTTACCAGCCAAATATGAATTAAAAGAATAAATCCATGCACAGTAACCTGCAAATTCTAAATCTCCTATTTCTAGTCCGCTAGAATAGCCTAACCGTATAGGATGCAAAATTTCTACAATATGCTTTTTCCAAGAACTCAAAGAGCCATAAACAACTGTATATATCTTAGCGATGAATTCTTTAGCATTCAATTTATCTAATAATTTCAGAGTCAGTTGACCGAATTGATAACCAGATTCAACATCTCCGATAAAAGCACACAAAATCAGCCCGTAACATGAATATCCATAAAGAGAATTAGCAGTATTTCCATACTTAAGGGATAATTCAACCTGTTTAAATAATATTAAGGGATAGAGTTCTGGGATTACTAAATAAGCAGCAGCAGCTATATTTGTCAAGATATTCATAGCTGCTAACTTATCTGGCTCAGTCATTAATTTTAACTCTAGTAAATCCTCAATAGATTTACCCTCTAAAGCTAATTGTGTCTCAGATAGTCCACGGGGAATATCTGCTGATGTTGGCTGTTCGGGTAGTTCTATACCTAATAGCTTAAGAACTTTAAGTCCTGTTTTTATAGCTTCCAACATCCTATTTTGTGCTATCTGAGATAAAATTCTTACTTCGTAGGCTTTGACTTGATCAATCAGTGTTTTGCTATTTTGTAATATTACTTGTATCCATTGTTCCATCTGTTCAAAATCACCGTTAAGATGGGCGACTTCGGCAGATATGGAATATAGTGTTAAAGCTAAATTATACTGATGTTGCCAACAATCCTTTGTGAGTAACTGAATTCCAAAATTTGTGTACTCTACAGCAGCTTCATAAGCATTTGAAATTCTGGCTTTATGACTTGCAGTTAGGTTTAATTTTGCCAGTTCTTCTCGTTCCTCTGGCTGAATAATTAGTTGAATTCCCAAGTTTAACTGATTGACTAATTTAAACAAATGTTCTTCACGTTCTTCAAGCGAAAGATTCCTCAACATTAATCGTCCAATTTTGAGGTGTACTGTCTGCTTTTGATTTTCAGGAATTAGAGAATAAGCAGCTTGTTGAACGCGGTCATGCAAAAACTTGTAGGAACAGGAACCAGAATCAAGCATCCAAGAATCAGAAACAATGACAGATTCTCCTAACTCCTGCTGATAAAACTTGTAAACTTCAGTTGTAGGTATGACGAAACCTTCTTGCAAAGCTTTCCATAAGTCTGCTGCTGTCTCCGCCAAAGATTTTTCATGGACAATTGCGAGAGTTGTTAAGTCAAACTGATTATCAATACAAGCTGCAAGCTGCAAAACTTTTTGAGTCGCTTCTGGTAATTTATGTAACTGAAGTACCATGAATTCCACTAAGTCATCAGTAAATGCTAATGCTCTAACTTGAGCAATATTACATTGCCAATGACTCATATCAAAGTTATAGTTAATTAACTCATCTTCATGCAAAAACTTGAGAAACTGATTAGTAAATAAGGGGTTACCTTGAGTTTTTTGATAAACTAAGTCTGTGAGAGGTAGGGCAACTTCTAAGTTACATTTTAGAGCATCAGTAATTATATGATTTAAATCTGTATGATTTAGAGAAGCTAAAGTAATAGTATGAAAATTTACTCTATTTTTACAAATTTCTGCTAAGGTCAACATCAACGGATGTGCCGGATATACTTCATTATCTCGATAAGCGCCAATAACTAACATATAGTTAATTTCAGCTTCACTAATTAGTAATTGCATCAATTTCAAGGATGCTGAATCTGCCCATTGCAAATCATCCAAAAATATCACTAATGGATGTTCTTTGGTTGTGAAAACTTGGATAAACTTTTGAAACAGTAAATTGAAGCGATTTTGTCCAGCACTCCCTGAAAGTTCAGTTACTGGTAGTTGTTGTCCAATAATTTTTTCTAGTTCGGGAATAACTTCGATAATCACTTGAGCATTCTCACCCAAAGATGTCAGAATTTTGGCTTTCCATTGTTCAAGTTGGGCATCGGTTTCACTCAGTAATTGTCCCATTAAATCTCGAAATGCTTGGACAAAAGCTCTCAAGGGAATATTGCGTTGGAATTGGTCATATTTCCCTTTGATAAAATAACCCCGCGATCGCACAATAGGTTTATGGACTTCGTTAACAACGGCAGTTTTACCAATACCAGAGAAACCTGCTACTAAAATCATTTCTACCCCCCTTAGTCCCCCCTTACCAAGGGGAGATTCAGGGGGGTTAGCTACTCTGTCAAATGCAGCGAGTAAACTCTCTACTTCTGCTTGCCGACCGTAGAGTTTTTCTGGGATGATGAAGCGATCGCAAATATCTCGCACTCCTAACTCAAAGCCATCAATCCTGCCAGTTTCTCGCCACTGACGCCAGCAAATTTCTAAGTCATACTTCAACCCCAATGTACTCTGATACCTATCTTCGGCGTTTTTTGCCATCAGTTTGCCGATAATTTCAGACAGAATTGGCGGAATGTTGGGATTGAGACTATGTACCTGTGGAGGAAGCTTTGCCAAATGACAATACACCAACTCCATCGGTTCATCAGATTTGAAAGGTAACTCTCCGGTGAGGAGTTCAAAAAAGGTGACACCCAAGGAATAAAAGTCGCTGCGATAGTCAATTCCCCGGTTCATTCGTCCGGTTTGTTCGGGAGAAAGGTATGCCAATGTCCCTTCTAGAATATTTGGATTAGTCAGAGTTTGCGTTTCTCTAGAAAGTAAGGAGGCGAGACTAAAATCGATCAGTCTTATATCTTTGGTGGTGGGATTAATCAAAATATTGGCGGGTTTGATGTCTTTGTGAATCACCCGATTGTGATATAGCCCATCAAGAATGGAGACAATTTGCAAAGCAATGTGAAAAAATGTCTGCAACCCATCAGCATTTATCCCCATTCCCTTATCTCCACACCTAGCCATCTCTTCTTGGAGAGAAATACCGCCCAAATCTTCCATGACTAAGGCATAGCTGTTTTGATAGTTCTCCAGACTATAAGTTTTGATAATGCCATCAATATCTAGATTTTTCGCAATGGTGTACTGATTGCGGAACCGCACGAGTTCATAAAATGTAGGATACTCACGCCGCAACAGTTTGATTACTACTGGCTTTTGATCTGATTCTCTAATACCGCGATGCACTAGGGTTTTAGATCCTGAATAAATTAGCCCATGTATTTGATAACCGATTAGTGCTGCCATAGTTCTATTTTCCCTACAAGGTTAATTTTTTCCTGTTTACATAGATTGTTCCCATAAATGCAAATGTGCTTAAGATTTGGGAAGACCATTTTGTAACAAGATATGAATGTGCGTAGGCGTAGCCCGTCGTAGACATCGCTAAATTCTTATTTACAGCATCAAAACTCTAGTAATTAACTAAAAAACCACAAAAAAAGGCAGATTTTGTGTATGCTCTGTGACTAAGTGCCTTAGCAATACCTTTTCAGGAGTAAACATGGAACGCGCCATCTCTGCGTTGGGAATTTTAGTTTTTATCAGTATATCCTACGCCTTTTCTGTTAATCGTCGTGCGGTGCGTTGGCGAATAGTGGCGTGGGGTTTGGGATTGGAATTTGTGTTTGCACTAGTGATTCTTAAAACTCCTTGGGGTTTGACTGTGTTTAAATCTCTGGGAGATTTTGTCAGCCAATTTTTAGCATTTTCTGATGTTGGTGCCAAATTTGTCTTTGGAGAAAATTTTAAGGATCATTTCTTTGCTTTTCAAGTGCTACCGACAATTATCTTTTTCTCTGCTTTCATCAGTGTCTTGTATTACTACGGCATTTTACAGCGAGTCGTAAATGTGATGGCGTGGGTAATGATGAAAACGATGAAAACATCGGGTTCTGAATCTTTATCTTGTGCAGGTAACATCTTTTTGGGGCCAACAGAGTCGGCGCTGATGGTTAAACCATATATAGCGAATATGACGCAATCGGAACTCCATGCCGTGATGACGGGTGGTTTTGCCACCATTGCGGCGGGAGTACTAGGAGCATATCTTTCTTTTGGCATTCCAGCAGAACACCTGATTGCTGCTTTCTTTATGACTGCTCCCACTTCGTTGGTGGTATCAAAATTACTTTACCCAGAAACAGAAGTATCAGAGACGGCTGGCAAAGCAAAAGCATATATGGAAACCAATTATGTAAATGTAATTGATGCTGCTACCACCGGAGCAATTGACGGCGTGAAGCTAGCAGTTAATGTTGGGGTGATGATTATCGCCTTTTTAGGGTTATTGGCTGCCCTGAATGCACTTTTGGGATGGTTGGGGGCATTTGTGGGCTTACAGCAACTCTCATTACAGTGGATTTTGTCTTTTCTCATGGCTCCCGTGGCGTGGCTAATGGGCATACCTTGGGCTGATTGTCGGCAAGTTGGGGCTTTATTGGGTACAAAAACAATTTTGAATGAGTTTATTGCTTTTTTGGATTTGAAGGCACTAATTGAAAGTGGAAAAATTTCCCAACGGGCAGTAATTATTACAACTTACGCATTATGTAATTTTGCAAATATCGGTTCAATTGGCATTACCATTGGCGGGATTACGGGGATAGCACCTAATCGCCAGCATGATTTAGCTCGTATGGGTGTAAGGTCAATGATTGGCGGATTATTAGCGGGTTTTATCACCGCTTGTATTGCTGGGATGCTAATTTGAAGAAGAATTTTTCAAGTCATATTAGAAACTCTTAATAGAGGAAATCTTTCTGAATTCTGTTTTGTGAAAATTCAAATTTTTTGTAGATACTCAGGTGGCACATGATCGACTAACCAAACACCATTCGCAGAACAATAGAAAATATAACCTGCCTGATGCATTGCCGCAGTATTTACAGTAAAAACCACTGCTTTCCCATGTCTTGCACCAACAGTTTGTGCTGTTGCAATCTCCTTCGATAAATGGACATGATGTCGTGACATTTTGCAAAGTCCTGTTTGCAGAATTGACTCTACAGATTTGTGTCCAGTGCCGTGATAAAGCTCATCTGGAGGAATAACAGGTTCTAATTGTAAATCGACTTCTACACTATGTCCTTGATTAGCACGAATAAGATTACCTGTAGAATCAAAAGAAAAGCGTTGTTTCTCGTTGGATTCAACTACCATCTGTAATTCCTGACGGGTAATTGGAAATTTGTCTTTAGCACAAGCAGTAAGTAGTTCATCAACAGCAACCCAACCACCAGGAGCAAGTTGAATTCCAATTGCATCTGGTGTGTGTCGTAGATATTTGCTGAGATATTTGCTGATTTTAACGAGGCGAGAATCACTCATTTGATTGTAGTTAGCATGTTCATACTACGATTATAGTCTTTATGTAGCACAAAAATTTATTGATGGTTTTACTTTGTGTAAATTGACAGAATTTGTCTTCCCATCATAGCTAATGCTACTCCAATCATCACAATGAGTGTCACCTTACCACCCGGAACAAATGGCTGATTGATGCTATCTGAGTTTTCTTGTTCTTGACGTTGTTTCCAACTCATTAACGCCGGAATAATTCCACCTAGAACTGAGATACTAAATGTTCCAGTGTAATCTAGGGCAGTAAAAAAGATGCTGGGATTAAGCGTTCCGAGAGTCATAGGAGGGAAAAGAACCAACGAATAGAGGGGTAGGCGGCTAGAAAGTCTGCCCTGTGCAAGTAGGAAAATATCTTTGAACAAATCCAGCAATCCGTACACAAATCCAATGAATGATGTGACGATCGCAAACTCTGAAAAAATGGATACTAGCACTCCTAACCATTCCCCTGCACTACCTGCTCGAAGAATTTGCAATGGATCAAAAATAGTTCTACCATCAGATGTGCCATCTAGCATATCGGGACTGACGCTTCCTAAAATTACGGCATTCCATGCCAAGAACATAATTAGAGGAATCACAGAACCAATAAAGATAGACTGACGAATTTTGCCAGCATCCCCTTCGAGTTGCGCCACAACCAAGGGCACAACGTTTTGGAAAAATAGCGCCACAGACATCACTGAAATGGCACTACCAAGGGCACTCCAGTTCTGAAATAACAGTTGGGCACTCTGAATGTGTCCTCCTGCCAGAAACAATAGTCCCAAGAAGGAAACAATGACAATTCCGACAAAGGCGCTGTTTAATTTCTCAATAAACTTTTCTCGCCCAAGATACATAATGCCACCAAATAAGAGCGTGAAAGTCGTTGTGCCTACCCACGTAGGCAATATCTGCACACCCCAGACTTTAGCCGCCGCATATCCTAAAATCTCTCCGCCTTCAGTGATATATGCCACCAAGAGAGCATAGTGCATAAATAAATATGCGCCACCAGCAATTCGCGCTCCTAGTTTACCAAGGATTTTTTCAACAACTCCCAAAAAACCTATACTTGCACGCCCTTCTGTTCGCATTGTGTTTAAAGTAACATCTGCAACCAATAACCCTGACACTAAAGCGTAGAGCCAAACAGCAACTAGTCCAGATGTGGATGGCACAATACCAGATGGCAAGGTAACGGCTGGTAGAGCCAGAATCCCAGCCCCAACGGTGGTTCCCGCAATCAATGCAGTACTTCCCAATACATTACCCGGTTGATGATTGAGTTTTTTTCCATCAAATTCAAGATGAGAAAACAACCGAGTGACTTGCTCTGAATCTTTGAGAACAGTCTTTATGGGAACCATACTGAATATCCGTACTTAAACCAAACAAACAATATTACCATGTGGAAATATTCTTCGCAAAAACCCTGATTTTCTTGGTTTATCAAGCAAATTTTCCTGGTAAATAAGCGATCGCTACTTGATTATCAACACAAATTTTGGAGTATAAATGTCACTTGTAGCACTTTATTAATTAAATAGACCACGCAGTAGGGAACATTGTCCCTACAACAGAAGAAGATGTGTACACACTCGAAGATGAAGCAGTGGAGATTGGGGAGATGATGCAGCGGTATCCTTTGAACGAGTGAAACTATCAAAAATTTCTCAACAACCACAAAAGCAAAATTTCCGTGCTAGGGAGTTGGAATTTTAAATGGAGAACTAGTCAATTGGCTGAGGCAATAATTAAACTCAGTATCTTTATTGACAAGTTAATGATTGTATATTTAGCTACTAAACTATTTGCTTGATAAAGTAGGAAAAGTGGGAAAAGTGGGAAAAGTAGGAAAAGTAGGAAAAGTAGGAAAAGTAGGATGTTTTGTAGTAACCCTTGATTATGCTGTTGATAAGCTGTATTTTAGTGCATAGTAAAATACCTTCACCAAATTAAGAGCCTTACAAAATTTGGCAAAACTGGCAAAATAACCCATGCAGGAGCTTTTCGCTTATAAGGGAGCTTAGACTATCGAACTCTTTATACTGCCTGCGGGCAATAGGTAAAAAGAAACTTACGGGAAACCTGGAAGGAATTTTTTGGACTTATTGTTTTTGCCCAGTCTCAGATAAAAGTAAGTTGATAGTTAGAGCATTATCAACTTGTCCTCGTAAATGGTGAAGTATTGATAAATTTAGACATTAACAAAGGAAAGAAACATGAATCCTTCACAAGAACAAGACCAAAGCACCAGCAATGTGTTTATAGAGGGTGAACTATCAGAAGAAGATTTGATGAAGATAATAGGCGGACTGGGTATATACTTCAAATTCCAAGGACAGGACGAATTATACACTAGACAAAGTATCCTCTTTGACGACGAAGGACTCGATGCAAAGATAGCAAACGGCTCTATAGAACTCGTCATAAAATAATGAGTGAATGCAATATGTATAGATTTAGCTAATGTTTAAGCAAAATCCATGAGAAATAGCAAATTTTGATTGAATTTATTGAAAATTTAGTTCGATAAAAGGTCAAAATCTATTTTCATGAAATTGCGTTAGTTCTCAGATATTCTCATGATTTCCAAGGGAGTTTAACTCACCCTCCAAATCATGAATTTTAAAGGTCTACTATTAGGTGGAAATATGAATTCCACCTAACTTCCCATTGGTTTCGCAATTACGATATTCTTGACCAATCTACTTATTAACTACCTAATACATGAGCACTATAGTCATCACAACTTACGGTACATTAGGAGACCACTTGCCCTTTATTGCACTTGGAAAAGTCCTGAAAACTAGAGGACATCAAGTACGTATGGTGGTAAATCAGGCAATACATCCCTATGTTTTAAAAGCTGGACTGCAAGTAGCTGATGTTGGTCGTCCACAGATTGGTCCTCAAGAAGCGCAACGTTATGCACGAGAATGGAACCATTTGCCTTTGTTGAGGGAGGAGTCATTAGAGACAACAAAATCTGTAAGTGCGTTCGATCATAACTTAATCGACAGTGTGGACTGTGTTATGGAGGCATGTCATGATGCAGATTTGCTAATTTCTTGTAGCTTGCAAAAAAGAGTCGCAGCAATGACAGCAGATATTTATGATATTTGTTGGGTTGAATCTTGTGTTACTCCGTTTTTTCTTTGCTTTCCTAAGTCAGAAACTGAAAACCAAGCATCTTCTGGCGATAGTTTGCAAAATACCAAAGATTTGAACCGCTTAATTTTGGCTGCTAGTCCCTATCTTTGCGAGTTACTTCCAGAATATTCCCATGCACATCAAACAGGTTTCTGGTTTTATGAAGATCCAGATTGGATTGACTGGCAACCCAGTCAAGAGCTTAAGGAATTTGTTGAGCAGGAACCCAAACCTTTAGTGCTTTCATATAGCAGTGTACCTGTAGAAAATCCTCAGGAAGTTGTAGAGATCCACGTCCGCGCTGCGGCTAAATTAGGTCGCCGAATTGTGATTCAACAAGGCTGGGCAGGCTTCAATGAAAGCCATTTACCATTAGACATCGAGCGAGATAACGTTATGTTTCTAGATGGTTTGATATCCCACAATTGGTTGTTTTCCCGTGCAGCCGCTTTGATTACTCATGGCGGTGTGGGGACAATCGCGCGGTCATTGTGTAATGGCTGTCCAATGCTGGTAGAACCCTTAGGTAACGATCAATTTTATAATGCGCTACAGGTACTGAGATTAGGGGTAGGATCTGTTATGGACTCACAGAAGCTGACAGTGGATGGAATAGCTAATATTTTACAGAAGAAAATATTGACACCTGATTATAAAAAACGGGCTGTTGAAGTCGGTGAAAAAATCAAAGCTGAACAGGGTTTAATCGAAGCGTGCGACTTAATCGAGAGCTGGTTGTAAATGAATTATGAACCATACTATTTGTAAAATTAATTTATCTAACCAAATCATCTTTAATTTTCATCGTAGTGGTTGGGATTTTGCTGTCAATGCTTTAAAACCACTGCATAAAGATCGCGGCATCTACTTTGATGGCTTTATAGAGAATAACTTTGCTTATAAACACAAGAGATCGGGTAAAAGACCCGATGTGGTTTTAGAAAAAATGAAAAAGCATGGTCTTTACACTTCTCTTGCCACTTCAGAGGAAAAAGGCATTACACCCTATACTCAACCTTGGGTGGGTTTTATACATAATCCGCCAAATATGCCTACTTGGTTTTGGTATCATTATTCTCCTCAAACAATCTTTGCTAAAAATATCTGGAAACAAAGTCTTGATTATTGCGTAGGTTTATTTACATTATCTGAGTATCAAGCTCAATGGGTGAGAGTAGAAACAGGTAAACCAGTTTCTACTTTGATTCATCCTACAGAAATACCAGAATTACAATTTAATTTTGAGAAATTCCTGAATAATAGTCATAAAAAAATTGTGCAAGTTGGCTGGTGGTTACGCAAGCTTCATGCCATTTACCAGTTACCTATTCCTCAAAATAATTCCTTAAAATACGAAAAAATTAGATTACTACCTATGTATTCGCTTTACATAGAGCAAGAAATAAATACTTTAATGCAAATTGAGAAAGAAATTGACCAATTACAAATAGAGCAGTCTTTTTACAAAAATACTACAGAAGTTATTTATATGCCAAATAATGAATACGATGAACTCTTATCAGAAAATATAGTTTTTCTTAATTTATATGATAGCAGTGCTAACAATGTAGTTATAGAATGTATTGCCAGAGCAACTCCAATCTTAATTAATCCCTTACCAGCAGTAGTTGAGTACTTGGGCAAAGATTATCCCATGTACTTCAATAGCTTGTCTGAAGCAGCAGAAAAAGCGTTGGACACTTCATTAATTTTAGATACTCACAATTATTTGAAAACTTGTGAAACCAGAAGCAAGCTTAGGGCTGACTATTTCTTAAACAGGTTTCAAAAAAGTGAAGTTTATCAATTGATTTAAATTAGATAGTTGCTCTCTGGAAAATTGTTTTGAAAAAGTAAAGTGTTGCCATGAGTAATAATATTACTGTTTTCGATCATTGCTGAGATTATCCATTTCCATTGATGTGCGACACGAAGAAAATGTGTATCGCACATCAATGGAAGGCAGGATTTTTCTATTTTGATCGCTTTCACAACCAGCAATTCTGGGATATATATGAAACTACTGGCGACACTAGCCCACAGCGAACTGATAAAACAGCTACAACTAGTACGCACTAAATTAGAGCAACTGCAAGCACAGGATAACGAAGCTAGTTCTTTGCAACGACAGTGGCAAAACGCAGACAAACAGGTAATGGCACAGCAACGCCAAACTTTGCATCAAAGCTTGCAAGCAATACAGAAGCTCACACCAATTTTAAAGGAAAAAGGGCTAGACTCAATTGGACGCGATCGCGCCCTGATTACTTTTTTCTTCCCGCTTTTAAAATCCTGGAGTGGGATTAACTAGATATGATGTGGTGGCAAAATCTACAGAGGATAATAGGGCGTAAAAGCAAGCGGTGTCATACTCCGACTCTACTGCAAATGGAGGTAGTAGAATGTGGGGCTGCTGCCTTGGGAATTATTTTGGCGTACTATGGTCGTATTGTTTCACTGACGGAACTAAGGCAAGCTTGTGGAGTATCACGCGATGGTGTTAGTGCTTTCAACATTCTTAAAGTAGCTAGAACCTATGGACTTAGCACTAAGAGCTACAAGAAAGACTTAGATGGACTATGGAATCTCAAACTCCCTTACATTGTATTTTGGAACTTTAACCATTTCCTAGTCGTAGAAGGTTTAAGCAAGAAACGAGTTTATCTAAACGATCCGGCTACTGGACGGCGTAGTGTCTCATGGAAAGAATTTAGCGGCTCCTACACAGGTGTTGTGCTGGTTTTAGAACCTGCTTTAGGTTTCCAAACAGGGGGACGCAAACCTAGCACTATCTTGAGTTTATGGTCACGTCTGCAAGGATCTGTTGGTGCTATGGTTTACTGTGTGGTAGCAGGTTTTTTGCAAGTCATTCCAGGATTAGCTCTGCCTGTATTTTCTCAAGTTTTTGTAGATCATGTATTAATTGGCGGTAGAAATGAATGGTTGCGGCCGCTAATTTTAGGGATGATTTTGACAGCCGGACTCAATGGATTTTTAACACTGTTACAGTTGCAATTTCTGCGTCAGTTAAAAATCAAGCTGTCCGCGAGCATGAAAAGTCAATTCCTCTGGCATATTTTACGCCTGAGCATCAGTTTTTACGATCAGCGATTTGCAGGAGAAATTAGTAGTCGAATACAACTCAACGATAGTATAGCAAACCTGCTTTCCGGGAAGTTAGCTACTAGTGCGATCGCCGCAGCTTCTATATTTCTGTATGTAATAGTCATGCTGCAATACGATGTATTACTAACTTCAATTGCGATCGCCTTTGTCGCTGTAAATTTAGTTACTTTGCAATGGGTTAGAAGGTACCGCACAGATGCTAATACCAAATTGATGCAAGAGTATGGGAAAGTCCAAGGGATAGAGATTTCTGGGCTTCAAAGTATAGAGACACTTAAAGCATCTGCATTAGAGCCGGATTTTTTCTCTCGCTGGGCAGGTAACTACACCAAAGCTATCAATATACGTCAACAATTTGAAGTAACAAACCAAACACTGGGAATTTTACCAACATTTCTGTCAGGTAGTGCATCTCTACTCATGCTAGCGATCGGCGGTTTGCGAGTCATGGATGGAGCTATGAGCATCGGCATGTTAATTGCTTTCCAAGGGATGACGCAAAGGTTTCTTGAGCCTGTAAATAATCTGGTTAACTTAGGAACCGACCTTCAAGATATGGAAAGCAATCTCATTCGCCTTGATGACGTTTTACAGAACCCCATTGACCCACAGTTAGAACCGAAAAAAGGCAGGGAACAGAAGGAAAAGAAAAATTTATCCTCTGCTCCCAAGCTGAAATTACAAGGGGATGTTGAATTACGGAATGTCACCTTTGGCTACAGCCAAATAGCTCCACCGATAATAGAAAATTTTAATCTCTGTGTCAAAAAAGGGCAACGAGTTGCTTTAGTAGGTGCTAGTGGTTGTGGTAAGTCTACTATTGCCAAACTTTTGTGTGGACTTTACGAACCCTGGCAGGGAGAAATTCACTTTGATGGTGAACCCAAAGAACGAATTGAGCGCCAAGTATTGGTCAATTCTATCTCTGCGGTAGATCAAGAAATCTTTTTCTTTGCTGGCAGTGTCAAGGATAACTTAACACTTTGGGACAGTACTATACCCAACCAACATTTAGTTCAGGCTTGTCAAGATGCTCAAATTCATGATGTGATTGTTTCTCTACCAGGAGCATACAATGCAGACCTGTTAGAGGGTGCTACTAATTTAAGCGGTGGTCAACGACAACGCTTGGAAATTGCGCGTGCCTTGGTTAATAATCCTAGCATCCTGATTTTAGATGAAGCCAGCAGTGCCTTAGATGCCGAGACTGAAAACCAAGTCAGTCATAATTTGCAAGCGCGTGGTTGCACTTGCATCATTGTTGCACACCGACTTTCCACTATTCGAGATTGTGATGAAATTATTGTTCTCGAACATGGAAAGATAGTTCAACAAGGAACTCATGAGCAATTACAGCAAATTGAAGGGACATACTTGCAATTGATTCGTAGCGAACAAAACCTTGAGTTTGAATCTAGTATTGTCCCAACAACAGAAACTAATTTTGCTGATATTTCATTAATTTCTTCCACTTCTTTAACCAAGATAGATGCTATCAAAAATCCTATACAAGAAATAGATGCAGAATTACTCAGATTAGAGTCAAAGGAACGCCTCGATCGTGAGTTAATGACACAAACCTTGACAGAACTAGCATCTGTACTGCAACCAAGGTCAGACAAAGTAAGTAATCGCTCAACGTTGAATAAAAATTTCTATTTAACTGACAACCAGCAACCTTTATTAGTCGCGGCTGGTGCTGTAGGTAGAGCTTTAGGAATTGAAATTCGTCCGCCAGCAATTTCCGAAGATTCGCAGGAAATCAAAGACTCTGTAGAGGCTCTCGCTCGCGCTTCGTGTATCCGAGTGCGGCAAATTAAGTTGCCAGACAACTGGTGGCGACAGGATTACGGCCCGATATTGGCATATACCGAAAAGACCAAGTTGCCAGTGGCATTGTTACCAACGTCTAATACCCGTTATCAACTCTATGCGCCTAGCGAACAAACCTCTGTCCCTGTCGATGCTCGCACGGCAGCAACACTAATTCCAAATGCTTACATATTTTATCGACCTTTAAGCCAGAAACATCTCAAAGTTCTAGATTTACTTCAGTTTGCTTTCCAAGGACATTATAGAGAGTTGATTGTAATTTTCTTGACGGGAATTACAGTTACTTCATTAGGAATGCTCACGCCTCAAGCTACAGCTATCTTGATTGACAAAGCTATCCCTGATGGAAATCGCGCTCTACTGGGTCAAGTTGCTTTTGGTTTATTGGCTACTAATGCAGGCGCAATCTTGTTTCAATTAATTCAAGGGCTGGCTACGATTAGGCTAGAAACTTTTGCCACTTCCTCTACTCAAGCAGCAGTTTGGGATCGATTACTCAATCTCAAGCTTTCTTTTTTCCGGTCTTTTTCAGTTGGTGACTTAAATTATAGGGTCACAGCTATTAATCAAATTCACCAAAGATTGGGTAATACAATCTTAAAATCAACCCTTTCTAGTTTGTTTTCGTTGCTCAATCTCGGATTATTGTTCTACTACAATTTTTCCTTAGCTCTATTAGCTGGTGCAGTCGCACTGATAAATACTGCTGTGACTATCATCTTCGGTGTTGCGATCGTCCGTAAAGCTCGCTCGGAATTAACTTATGAAGGTAAAATTTTTGGTGTAGTTATACAGTTGATTAATGGAGTAGCTAAACTCAGAGTCGCCAAAGCTGAAACTCGTGCCTTTGCTTATTGGGGTCAACAGTATACTCAGCAACTAAAACTAATGCTTAGTACGCAAGGTATTGAAGATAGTCTTGCTGGGATCAATAAAGTACTACCTGCTTTAACGACTGCGGCTCTGTTTTGGTCTGCTGCTGGCTTAATTGCACAATCCCAGGCATTGGGCGAATCTCGCTTATCTATTGGTACTTTTCTCGCAATTAACGTTGCTTTTGGCACTTTTATCAATGGAGTAACTAGCCTCAGCAGTACAGTCGTAGAAGTTTTGCAAATCTTGCCTTTGTGGGAACTAGCTAAACCAATTCTGATTGCAGAACCGGAAATTAACTTTAACCAAGCAGATCCCGGAAAACTTTCAGGCTCATTAACTCTAGAGCGTGTTAGCTTTGGTTATGCTAATGATCTTCCTTTAGTATTAGATAATATTAGTATTCATGCTCAAGCTGGAGAATTTATTGCGATTGTTGGCCCTTCCGGCAGCGGTAAATCAACTTTATTAAAATTACTTTTAGGGTTTGAATCCCCCAAATTAGGCAAAGTTTACTACGACGGACAAGATTTAGCCTCTGTGGATATTCATGCTGTGCGCCGTCAATTAGGTGTTGTACTGCAAAATAGTCGGCTGATGTCAGCTTCTATTTTTAATAATATTACTAGTGGTGCAGGTCTTACGATTGACCAAGCTTGGGAAGCAGCTCAAATGGCGGGTTTAGCAGATGATATTGCTGCCATGCCGATGGGGATGCACACAGTCGTCAGTGAAGGCGGTACTAATCTCTCTGGTGGACAACGACAACGGCTATTGATTGCCCGAGCATTAGCACTCAAACCTAAGATTTTACTGTTTGATGAAGCTACTAGCGCGCTCGATAACACAACCCAAGCCATAGTTAGTCAAAGCTTGGATAAATTGCAAGTAACTAGAATCGTTATTGCTCATCGGCTTAGTACCATCTGCAACGCTCATCGCATTTATGTACTTCAAGCAGGTCGGGTTATACAACAAGGAACTTTTCAAGAGTTGGCAACTATGGAAGGATTGTTTGCCCAGTTGATGGTTCGGCAGATGATGTGACTTACACCATAAAATGTCCAAAAAGGTCAAGATATGTTTGAAAAAAGTTGATTCAACATTTGATTTTTCCTAGTCTAAGTTTGTAAGAACGAACAAGAAGTTACTACTTTGCAAGTAGGGCAAGGTTTGCATACTGCACTCCAGTGCCTATATTCCAGTTTGCGTACATTCCCCCACTGACATAAGGCAACTTTAGCAAGTTAATTTCAACTTAAGGCTTTCGTAGACAAACGAGAGCGATCGCCCACATCACCCCATCACCAGAAGTGCGACGCCGATAGCGTTCGCGTAGCGTCTCGTAGAGAAGCGGTAGCGAGTCATCGAGCGTCATAGCCCGTCGTAGACATCGCCAAGTTTAAGAATATTCGTTGTTTACTTGCCTTTGCACAGATATAGTCATAATATGAGTTAAAGGTGATATTCTCGGGAAAATATGTATAAGTAATAATGACGTGGGAGGTAGAATTCACAAACGAGTTTGAAATGTGGTGGGTTGAGCTAGACGACAGCACCCAAGTTTCAATAGATACAGTAGTGCGACTACTTGAGGCGCGGGGGCCAGAACTTCCTTTTCCCTACAGTTCAAAAATAAACGGCTCACGTCATTCCCACATGAGACAGTTGAGGGTGCAACACAGAGGAGAACCGTACCGAATACTCTATGCATTTGATCCAAGGAGAGTCGCCATTCTTCTTTTTGGAGGAAACAAGGGAGGAGACGATCGCTGGTACGAGGAGAATGTGCCAAAAGCAGATACGTTGTATGACGAACATTTAGAAGAATTAAAAACAGAAGGGTTCCTATGAAGACGAAGCCATTTAAAGAACTTCGTAAAAAAATGACTCCTGAACAACAGGCAGAAAGCGAGATGCAAGCAAACCTTGCATTGCTCAAATTGACACTTTCTGAGCTTCGAGAGTCCCTTGGACATACACAAAGCGATATGGCCAAGAATATGGGAGTGGTACAATCGGCACTTTCAAAAATTGAGCATCAGGATGATATTCAAATATCCACGCTCTCTCGATACATTAAATCTCTTGGCGGAAGTCTGACAATCATAGCCCGTTTTCCCGATCAAGAGGTTGTGATTTCTCAGTTCGATTGATATTCTCCGACGGGCTACGCCTACGCAGTTTGTCAATTGGGAATTTAAGTTTTCAATCCAATCCTACAGAAAACAATTTACCAACTTGTGCCAAATCTACATTTCCCCCGCTGATGATCACACCAATCCTCGACTCTGGTGCTGTCACCACACCTTCGAGTAAAGCTGTTGCTGCAAGGACTCCGGTAGGTTCAACGACAATTTTCAGCCGTTCCCATAAGAAAAACATGGTGCGAAGAATCGCTTCTTCAGATACCGTCACCATATCATCGACGTAATGCAGCACTAAGGGGAAAGTAATTTTACCAAGGCTAGGAGTTCGCGCACCATCAGCGATGGTATTAGGATTTTTGACAGTTTGCAGAGTTTTGGTATGAAAGGAGCGGGTAGCATCGTCGGCAAGGGCTGGTTCTACCCCGATTACTTTACAATTGGGGAGAAGTGCTTTGGCTGCGATCGCACACCCTGAAAGTAATCCACCACCACCACAACAAACTAATAATAAGTCCAATTCACCAACTTCTTGGATCAGTTCTAAAGCCGTTGTCCCCTGTCCAGCGACGACATGGGGATGATCGTAAGGGGGAATCAGAGTGAGATTGCGATCGCGTGCTAAATTTTGGGCTAATTCTTCTCGGTTGGTTTCTTGGCGATTGTACAAAATTATCTCTGCACCATAACCACGAGTAGCAGTTTGTTTGACAGCCGGAGCATCATCAGGCATGACAATAGTGGTGGGAATATTTAGTAATTGTCCAGCTAAAGCGATCGCTTGGGCATGATTTCCCGATGAATAGGTGAGAACGCCTGTTGGCTTTTCTGCTACCGATAGTTGGGCTAGGGCATTGTACGCCCCTCTAAATTTAAATGCCCCCGTGCGTTGAAAATTTTCGCACTTAAAAAACACTTGGCTATTGGTGCGATCGTTAACGATTCGAGAAGTCAGTACAGGAGTGCGGTGAGCAATCCCTAAAATTCGCTCTTGTGCTGCTTGCACGTCAGTTATAGTAACAAAATTATGCTGTGGCATTGATGATGATATTAAATATTCTGGCTCTTGTTTATATAGATACAGATTTTTATATTTGCGTTTATTATGCTTTATTTAAGCATACTCAATTTCAGGTGTATAGCATCATTCTTTGTTCCCATAAAAGTAGCTACAGCAAATATTATATATTGCTGTAGCTACTTTTATAAAAATTAAATTAATTCACTCAAACTAGTCATTTTTGTAACATGAATAAAACATCCAAAATTCGGCAAAAAAAAACTGCTCTAATTACAGGAGCGGCTAGTGGGATAGGCTATCAATTAACCCAAATCTTTGCTCGTCATAGTTATAATCTTGTCTTAGTAGATAAGAATGAAGAAAAACTTACTGAAATTATAGATGAATTTCCGCAAAAGTTTGGCATTTTTGTCAAAATTTTTGCTAAGGATTTATCTATCCCAACATCCCCAGAAGAAATTTTCACAGAACTACAGCAAGCATCCATCAAGATTGATGTGCTGGTTAACAATGCTGGCTTTGGTACTTATGGAGTATTTAACGAAACAGACCTCAGCCTGGAACTGAAAATGCTACAGGTAAATATAGTCAGCCTGACTCATTTAACTAAGTTATTCCTCAAGGATATGGTTGAGCAAAACTATGGAAAAATATTAAATGTGGCCTCAGCAGCAGCTTTTCAACCAGGTCCTCTAATGGCAGTTTATTTCGCGACAAAAGCCTATGTCCTATCATTTTCAGAAGCGATCGCTAATGAATTAGAGGGCACAGGTGTCAGCGTCACTGTTCTTTGTCCAGGGCCAACAGCATCAGAATTTCAACAAACTGCTGCAATGGAAGATTCAAAGATTGCTAGCGTTAAGAGAATGATGGATACCGCAACCGTTGCTAAGATTGGTTATCGGGGCTTAATGACAAACAAAACTGTTGTCGTTCCTGGGATGAGAAATAAGATATTAACTGAAAGCGTCAGATTTACGCCCAGAAATTTAGTCACAAAGATCGTGAGAAGTATGCACGAACTCAAAAAAAATAGATAGCCCCTTTCCTCAACTTAACGAAGTGGAGTAAAGAGGGGAGGGATAGCAACTAAAAAACAGGGTTTGATGCCCTGTTTTCTAGTATATAGATGGTATCAGATTGACTATAAATTTCCCAATTTAAAAATGTCTCAATCTCTGCCACAAGATAGCTGCTTTTTGGATATGTGTATGCTGCTAAAGGTGGGCAGACATAAAAATAAGTTAAAAATTACAAATAAAAAGGTTTCGGGACTTACGTATAGATCCTTGTATGTTCAGGTAGTGCTGCGAGAACAAAGAACGCCTATAAAATAATCTGCAATCTCTAGTGGAGTCTTTATAACAAACTAAAAAAGCGGGTTTTTAGAAGTTAGTAGGACTAAGTGTATTTTCATAAATTACTTTATATATTTTGGCATTTTATTTCGTTTCATATCTAAAAATTATCTCAATAACGATTTATGTATAGCTATTATTTATTACTATCTTTGGGATGCCCAATTCCCTCACTCCAGTAAGATGTGCGCTCACTATCTCAACCGTTATGATATTTATTGAATAGAAATTGAAATTGATGTCAAGAGGCAAGTAATGGCAATTAAATTGAAAGTTCCAAACATTAAAGGTGATGACTGCGCTAAGAAAATAACTAAATCTATTCAGACTATGGAATCTGATGCGAAAGTAGATGTGAACGTTGATACTAAAATCGTAACTGTAGAAGCTGCGGCTTCTGAAGAGTCAATTAAACAGATCGTTCAATCTGCTGGTTATACTATAGAAGGCTATTAATTCCAGAAAAACGGCGAGTGAGCTTATTCCTTCTAGGAATGGGAGGAATCGACATTCACAATCTTGGTCATTAGTTATGATTAAGCATGAAACAATCATGAAAACTACTAGTGACTAAAACTCACGGACTAATGGCTTCGATTTCCCCCGGCTGCAAAAACTTCGCTCCGCTCATTTTTTACAGTTGGGGAATAAGTTAAATTTCTAAATTTCTGAGGAGATTTAGATGAAGTAATTTAGCCAGCACAATTGCTTAGTCAGATATTCCACCCGAAAACAGGGTGGAATATTATTAATTAATGACTCTACTTGATAAAGAATATTTTCCTCTTCTGACTTACAAGCTAAAGACTTTAGGTTTTTGAAAGTATTGCTGTATATTTATTTGCTCTGAAAAAATTGTTAAATTCTCCGGTAATCGTTTTTAAGAACGAATTAACATGGGGTCATAAATTTGACATTCTTGAACCGCATAATTGCCCAAAATTAAGCTAGCCGACTCAAGCTCATTGTCTGTGCCACTAACGATGAGTATGTAATTACCTTGATCAATTTGCTCGTTGTAAAAGCGTGCCCACTCATCTGCTATTCCTAGCCTCATAGCGTCAAAGCGCTCACTAAAATTAACGTCTGTTGACCCAATCAATTGAGAAAAGTCTTTGCAAATTAAGGAAATCTGGTTTGCTGGAAAACCTGCGGCATACATATCGTTAATTGCCGCTTGTACATTATCTACGTTATCAAAGTAACTAATAGCATACTTAGTCAAAATCCCACTTTTATTAGGAATGGTAGGAGCAGAACTAGTCGTGGTCAGATAATTTATAGTTCTATGCTCACTGTTGAGATGCTCGTAAATGCCAAACTCTTCAATACCCCAACGCTGTAAAATTGCTTCTACTTTAGCAATTTCAACAGATGTACAATCCACAATTATAAAATAGTGTCCATGCTCTACTCGCTCGTTATATGCTCTAGCTTGCTCCTCCGATATTCCCCAACCAACTAATGCACCAGCAAAAGTCCCAGTAGCAGCACCAATACTTGCCCCGACAAGGGTTGTAACCAAAGCAGTTGCTGCTGCACCAGCCAGCATTATTGGCCCAACTCCAGGGATTGCTAAAGTCCCAAGACCTACTAATAAACCAGTCAATCCACCAACAGCGCCCCCAGAAAGCCCTCCTACTGTTGCACCTTCGTCAGCTTTATCACCCGTGCGCTCTTTTATTTCATTATTGGCAATCTCATGATTGCGGTCTGCATTCTGGACAACTATAGATACTTTGTCCATCGCCAAGCCAGAATCTCTCAACTCATGTAGTGCCTGTTCTACATCTCTTTGATGAGTAAATACGCCTACAACACGTTGATATTGATTTAAAACCATTATTACTCCTTGATAGCAGGGAAAACTAATTTCCCACAAACTTAGTTTTTCATTACCTGTAATCTTAAATACAACTTTATTTAACTCAAAACTATCCTAAGTAATAAAATTCATTACAAACCCCGCCCTCAGTGTTAGCAGAGCAGGGTAATTTATGAAAACCCGATCAACAGATTCTTTCGTTTGAAAAAATCCGTTGATCGGGTTTAGCCATTTGCAAAAAATCGGTTAATATTACGCTCTATCTACTTTGAGAGTTCTGGCGTGAGGAGAATTTGGCTTTCGCCAATGCGATCAAATGTAGGTGTAGACCAGCGATCAACTACTTTGCCTAGAATTGACATTTCTTGAACTAAGCGGTCAAATTTATCAGGGGTGAGAGATTGGGGCCCATCAGATAAAGCTTTTGCGGGATTGGGGTGAACTTCAATCATCAAGGCATCTGTACCAGCTGCGATCGCAGCCATTGCCATCGATGGAACATATTCAGACCTACCAGTACCATGACTGGGATCAATCATAATCGGTAAATGGGTAAGCGATCGCAATACCGGAAGCACTGATAAATCTAAAGTATTGCGGGCATATTTGCCATCAAAGGTTCTAATTCCCCGCTCACAAAGAATTACATTGGGATTTCCAGATGCCATAATATATTCTGCCGCCATCAGCCACTCGTCAATTGTGGCAGACATCCCCCGCTTCAGCAGCACGGGTTTATCTTGAGCGCCTACCTTTTTCAGCAACGAGAAGTTGTGCATATTCCTAGCTCCGATTTGGATTATGTCAGCGACTCTCGCCACTGCTGATAAATCGGCAGCATCCATCAGTTCGGTGACGATACCCAAACCCGTAGCTTCCCGCGCTGCTGCTAATAAATCTAAAGCGCTTTCGCCATAACCTTGAAATGCATAAGGTGAAGTACGAGGTTTGTAAGCTCCGCCACGCAGAAACTTTGCTCCTGCTACCTTTACCCGCTTTGCCGTTTCGACAATCATCGCTTCATTTTCAACAGAACAAGGCCCGGCTACCACTACGATCGGATGATGTTCGCCGAAATACACATGACCGTTAGGTGTAGGTACAACAACTTCGCTGGCTTGTCCATCTCGGAATTCTCGACTTACCCGCTTGAAAGGTTGTTGCACTCGTAACACTTGCTCAATCCAAGGGCTAAACTCCTGAACTTGTAATTTATCGATGCTAGTAGTATCACCAATTAGCCCCAGCACAACTTTATGAGTGCCAATGCTTTTTTCTACCGTGACTTTCCAAGTTTCACTCAGTTCTTGGCTAATCCGAGTAATTTCTTCAACAGGTGTACCGCTCTTAAGTATGATAATCATCTGCTTTTCCTTGTGTATAGTTTGGGTGGGCTAATCTTTACAGGTCGATGCATTGGCATTGTGGGTCGATGCATTGGCATTGTGGGTCGATGCATTGGCATTGTAGGTCGATGCATTGGCATTGTAGGTCGATGCATTGGCATTGTAGGTCGATGCATTAACATTGCAGGTCAATGCATTGGCATTGCAGGTCGATGCATTAACATTGCAGGTCGATGCATTGGCATTGCAGGTCAAGGTGTAGGGCAGCTTTAGAAGACTTGCGTGTACACCATAGCTCCTTCAAGGAGAGGTTCGTCTAGCGCAAAAATTCCGCAAGTTGTTCTAGTTTTGTCCAAGCTGCACCGCTTTGCAGAATTTTCTTAGCAAGGACAATACCTTTAACACAACCTGCTAAAACATCCGTTTCCCCATGAATTGCTTCACCAACTTGCAGGGCTAAGGCTGTATTTAAAGCGACTACATCCTGTTGTGCTTGCGTACCTTTACCTTGGAGAACTGCCTTCAAAATTTCGGCATTTTCTGGGACATCTCCACCCCGCAACGCCGCAGTTGGTGCAAAACTCAGACCCAATTCTTGAGGATTCAGCGTTAGAGAACGCACTTTTTTATCTTGGAGTACAGCCAAGTCGGTGACATCTGCCAAACCAGCTTCATCTAAACGTTCCCGTCCGTGGAGAGCGATCGCTTGCTGACATCCTAATTGAGATAAAGCTTGAACAATCTCCTCTAGTAAAAGCGGGTCGTTCACACCAATAATTTGCCCTGTTGGTCGCATGGGATTTACTAGCGGGCCGAGCAAGTTAAAAACAGTCCGGACTTTTAACGTTTTTCGCAAAGTAGCGATCGCTTTGAGTGCAGGATGCCAGCCGGGAGCAAATAAAAAGGTGATTCCAACTTCACCCACTGCGGCTTGCACTTTCTCAGGAGTAGCGTTGAGATTTATACCCAAAGCTTCCAACACATCAGCCGAACCAGCTTTGCTAGATGCCGAACGATTGCCATGTTTGGCAACTTTTACCCCAGCAGCGGCGGCGACAAAGGCGACAGCAGTAGAAATATTAAAGGTTGAAGCTCCATCTCCACCAGTTCCACAGGTGTCAATTAGAGGGGTTGGGAATTGGGTAGTGGGTACTGGGGATTGGGATTGTAAGACGGTGGCCATGCCAACTAATTCTTCGGCAGATACGCCTTTGGCTTGAATTGCGGCTAAAATCGCCCCTGATAGTACATGAGGAATGGCATTTATCAGCCAACCTTGCATCAGATCCGCAGCTTGGGAAACCGTCAACGATTGCCGATTCAACAACTGTTCCAATAAAGCTGGCCAGTTGTAGAACTCAGGAAGGATGAAGATGTTATCGGGTGGAGTTTGAGTTACAGCCATCATATTGGTCATTTGTCATTGATCATTGGTCATTTGTCATTGGTCATTCATGAAGGACAAATGACAAGAAGAGAAAATTAAGGAATCAGGATTTTTGCGACAGTTTGCACATCTTTGTCACCTCTGCCAGAACAATTGATGACGATGCGGGGACTACCTTCTAACTGAGGACAAAGGGTTTCTAGATATGCGATCGCATGAGCAGTTTCTAAGGCTGGGATAATCCCTTCTAGTTGCGAAAGTCTTTGAAATGCATCCAAGGCTTGCTGATCGGTAACGCTGTAATATTCGGCGCGACCAAGATCCTTTAAATAACTATGCTCAGGCCCAACGCCGGGATAATCCAATCCGGCGCTAATTGAATGGGCTTCGATGACTTGACCATCATCATCTTGCAGTAAATAGCTCATTGCTCCGTGCAATACACCTATTTTTCCCTTTGTCAAGGTAGCTGCGTGCTTTTCTGTATTTACACCTTCACCCGCCGCCTCTACTCCGATGAGGCGAACTGAAGGTTCATCTAGAAACTCATAGAACAAGCCGATCGCATTGGAACCTCCACCCACGCAAGCCAGTAGAATATCTGGTAATCCTTCCCATTTCTCCTGGGATTGAGCGCGAGTTTCTATACCAATTACAGCATGGAAATCACGCACGATCATCGGGTAGGGATGGGGCCCGGCAACAGAACCCAGGATGTAATGGGTTGTTTCCACATTCGTCACCCAATCCCGAATTGCTTCAGAAGTTGCATCCTTGAGAGTTCCCGTACCTGCCTCCACTGGATGAACTTCTGCCCCCATCAACTTCATGCGGAATACGTTAAGGGCTTGCCGTTCCATATCGTGGACGCCCATGTAAACCACACATCTCAAACCAAACCGCGCACATACAGTTGCAGTCGCAACCCCGTGCTGACCTGCTCCTGTCTCTGCGATAATCCGTTGCTTGCCCATGCGTTTAGCGAGTAACACCTGAGCTAAAGCATTATTAATTTTGTGAGCGCCTGTATGATTTAAATCCTCACGCTTTAAATAAATTTGCGCTCCCGTGCCATCTCGTCTTGCGTAGTTTGTTGTCAGGCGTTCAGCAAAATATAATGGGCTGGGTCGTCCCACATAGTCGCGCAGTAAGTTTTGCAGTTCTGCTTGGAAACTTGGCTCGTTGCGATATTTTTGAAAAGCCGCTTCCAATTCACTTAATGCAGGCATTAAGGTTTCGGGAACATATTTACCGCCGAACTTTCCAAACCTGCCTAAAAAGTCAGGTAGCACGGTCGTAGGTGAAATCGTAGTGTTGATGTCTTGTATGCTTACCACTGTTTAAAATCCTTTCGTGTTTAAGTATTTTTTACTTTCGTTCTAACTTTTTAGAACTTAGGGACTTCCAAGAAATAAATTATCCAATCTTGTGGGGTGGGCATCTTGCCCGCCTTGGACTACGGGCGGGCGAGACGCCATTAGTGTCAACTTAAGGTTAAAACCCATTTGTCAATGATAGGTTTTGTTAGGAACGAAGTATAAAGTTGAACTTTTTTCTGACTTTTATACGCAAGCTGGGAGTGATGCTAATAAACAAAGCATTAATAGTCCCTGAAAAAGTTCGTTTTTTGTCCCTTTCAAACCAAATTGTTAAGCATAAATGCTTATTGACATAGGAAGTTTGAGCTTAACTTGACACCTATGGCGAGACGCCCACTCCACAATAAATAGTTGTACATTTTTTTATTTGGAAGTCTCTTATGCCACAGATAAAATTATCTTCGCGGTTGATTTTCCCAGGTTTGGTAGGTATAGCCCAGTTTTCGGTGATTCAAAACATCTAGAGGGCGCACTAAATCGTCAGAGTTAAATTTTGGTAATAGGGATAGTAAATCTCCTAACGCCGTAGCTTTGGGGTTAGACATACCGCCGTCCCAAGGCCACATTAGGTCTTTAAGGTTGTGTCCATAAGGCTGACTATGACCATCGGGAGGATAAAAATCGCTACCTTTATGACCGTTGTCTTGCCATTCAGCCCAGAGGCGGTCTGCGTTGGCATGATGCAACCAAAACACTGGGTCATAAGGCGAACTTGGTATATTGCTCATCGTACCCAGACTCTTAAAGGTTATGGGTGTCGTGCTTGCGTCTATCTGTACTCCACCGACTAAGCCATGAATGTAGTTGTGGATGAATCCTCCAGGGGTGACTTTACCCTGCTCATCTACAGAGATAAATCCTTCCAAAGCAGGGCGAAATAGAGAATAGTCATTAAGAGCAAGGACACGCTCAATATCTTTTTTGGGCACAGGGTAATTACTGGCAGGAGGTAGTCTGAGAAAGCGGACAAGTGATGTACCTAAAGATATTCCGGTATCTGGGTCAATGTTTAATGCTGGATTCATAACCCAGCCATTTGCAGCAGAGAAAGCCCCAGGCACAGGCCCACCTGTAAAATTTCCCTGATTTGGAATTTTGATGGTTACTCCTTGACCATTAGAGCCAAGAAAATCATCGTTAAAAATTACATCAAGTGCTTTGGCGTCAGTCCAATCCCAGTATGGGAGAGTAACAGTTCGGTCTACTGCTTGCAGAGCTTGTTCAAATCTGCGGATATATTCTCGATGCCAAGGGAAAAATGCGGCATTTTCATGAGCAAGTTCTTGGACGGAACCATCGGAATGCCCTTTATGATTATGAATCAAGCGTGTTGCCCCTAAATGTATGGCAACAAATTGGTCGTAAATACTGAGCTTGCTACCTGCTGGTATGACAGTTTTTAAGGTTTTGATAGCCTTGACAAAGGCTGTTTTCTCTCTTTGTGTCAGGTCAGTTACATTCTTTCTTACAGCTAATTGAGCGTATTGTCCTAGAAGATTTTCATACCTATAGTGTTTGTCTTGTCCGTAGTCAATGCGATCGTGGGCGAAGACTGTAATAGCACAGGTGCTAACTATAAGTAAGCTGTAAATTAATATTTTGAAGGATTTCAGCAGTAGTTTCATTATCTTAATCGAAACAGAGGAGCAGGGAGTTACAGAGGCAGAAAGAGAAATAATTGATCGTAATTCCCTACTGAGTAGTGAGTAATGAGTAATGAGTAAATAGGCAGAAAGAGAAATAATTGATCATAATTCCCTACTCCCTAAATCTGCGGGTGAATTTATCTCACCTTTTGAAGAGATGGACTTTCGCGCCGACTTTCTGTAATGGCTGTTTTGAGTTCCTGACAAAATTCTTCCACGGCTTGCAATCCTTCTGTTGGGCTACCTTCAGCTAAACGTTTGACAAAGGCACTACCAACAATCACTGCGTCTGCTCCCCATTCCATTACTTGATGTGCTTGTTTTGCTTCTGAGATGCCAAAACCAACGCCGATGGGTTTATTGGTGACGCTTCGCAACTCGGTAATTAAATGCTCTACGCGGTTTTGAATTTGAGCGCGGATACCTGTAACACCTGTAACGCTCACCAGGTAGATAAAACCCTGAGATTGACGAGCGATCGCAACAATTCTATCTTTAGAACTGGTAGGAGCTACAAGCAAAATTACTTCAATTCCGAAAGAGGTAGCAGTCTGGATTAATTCTTCTGCCTCTTCTAAGGGTAAATCTGGCACTACCAACCCTTGCACCCCAGCAGCAGCAATTTGCGCCAAAAATGACTTAATACCCCGGTACAAAATGGGATTGTAGTAAGTAAATAGAATTATCGGCGCTTTGAGGCTAGGAATCACTATGTGTAACATCTCTAGCACTTGTTCTAATTTAGTGCCTTTTTGTAAAGCGCGGGTTGCTGCTGCTTGAATCACAGGCCCATCTGCCAGAGGATCGGAGTAGGGAATGCCTAACTCGATGAAGTCAGCACCGTTGCGGTCTAAGATGCGTAAAGCTTCGGCAGTAGTTTCTAAGTTAGGATCGCCTGCTGTGATAAAGGGGATTAAAGCACACTGTTGGCGATCGCGTAAAGTTTGAAAGGAATCGGAGATAGAAGTCATGCTGAAAAATAGTTAATGATTATTTAATAGTTTTGGAATAATTAACACTTAGCAATTAGCGATATCCACGCTAGATTTTTTGTCATTGAGTCTTTGATACTCGTGAATGAGTCTTTTAGCTCCTTGGCGCACCCCGCAGTCGGCTGGGTTCACTGAGGTGGCATAAACCTTCATTAAAACTTCGTTGTTCCTTGGTGTCGGTTTATCCACTTCAGTTTCTACAAAGACTTCTGGACTTCCGAAGTTTGTGATCGCCATCGCTTTCATACAATTGCCTCAAAGCAAAATAGGGAATAGGTGACAGGGAATAGGGAAAGCAGGGGGGCAGGGGAAGAGGGGGAGAGGGGGAGAGAAAAAAGCTTAACCCAAGCGTATTGGGTTAGGGAGGATCAAGTCTTAGCAAAGTACGCACAGCTTGTTCTACATCGCTTTGTTTAACTAAAGATTCTCCGATCAAAACTGCACGGGCACCAGCTTCAGCGACAAGAGATAAATCAGCAGGTGTATACAGTCCAGATTCGCTGACGACGGTGATATCCAAACTTTGTAATTGTTGTTGACGCTCTGCTAAGAGTTGCTGGGTTGTTCCTAAATCAAGGGTAAAATCTGCTAAATTGCGATTGTTGATTCCTACTAAACTGAGGTTGTCAAGCTTTAGCACCCGATCTAGTTCAGCCAAGGTATGAACTTCTACTAGCGCAGTCATGCCTAAATCATGAATCATTCGCAAAAAGTCTTGGAGTTCTCGATCTGATAAAATAGCCGCAATCAACAATACAGCATCCGCGCCTGCTGTCCGTGCTAAATAAATTTGATAGGAGTTGATGATGAACTCCTTGCACAGTAAAGGTAATGCAACTTGCGATCGCACCCTTCGCAGATTATCAAAACCACCTTGAAAGAACTTTTGGTCAGTCAGGACTGATAAACAAGCTGCACCGCCTCGTTCATAAGCTTGAGCGATCGCTACTGGATCAAAATCTGCGCGGATAACCCCACGGCTAGGTGATGCCTTTTTTACTTCAGCAATTAAGCTCGGTTGGTTGGAATTTTCCTGCAAAGCAGTCAAGAAATTTCGCACAGTCGGGGCTGCATTTAACTGTTGTCGCAAGGTGGCTAAAGGCAATTCTTGCTGCATTTGTGCAACTTCTTGCTTTTTATGCGACACAATTTCTTCAAGAATATGGCGGGAAGTGGCAACTTGGTTAGTCATAATCTACTAAAGGTAGTGGAGATGGGGAAATAAGTAATTATTCTCGCATTCTTGTTAATCTCGTTTGTTTTTCGTTTCCAAATTCCATCTGGGAATGCATTATGTGCAGACTGTGCCTGATAGACTAAAAACACTCTTAATCTCAGTATGAGAGAGGCGGAGTCTCAAGGGTGAAATTCCCACGCAGAGCATGGGAACAAGGCTAATGACCAATGACCAATGACTAATGACCAATGACTAATGACTCTTTAACTTGCGTATATGCACGCACCACATTTTTAATGATTTCCAAACCGACTTCTCCACCTAAAGTCATGATTGATTCTGGATGAAACTGAACGGCGGCGATGGGAAGTGTCTGATGTTCAATGCCCATAATTACGTCGTCATCAGAAATTGCTGTTACTTTCAGTTCTTTTGGCAAATATTGCGGTAGAGCAAATAATGAGTGGTATCTACCGACTGCAAAGGATTCCGGTAAGTTTTTGAAGATGACAGAATTGGCATCGGTGACGAAAATCCGTGAGGATTTTCCATGTTGAGGATAGTTGAGAACTCCCAATTGTCCATCAAAAGCTTCTACGATGCCTTGCAATCCTAAACAAACTCCGAAAATAGGAATTTGGCGATGCAGAAGGGCACCGACAGTCTCGGAAACCCCAAAATCACTTGGTCTACCAGGGCCAGGAGATAATACAACTAAGTCAGGGCGTTCTGTATCGAATAGCGATTCTGAGAAACCATGACGGAGTGTAGTAACGCTTGCACCAGTTTGGCGAATGTAATTAGCTAAGGTATGAACAAATGAGTCTTCGTAGTCTATTAATAAGATACGTTTACCAGCTGCCGCACTTGGGAGGAGTTTCGTTAATTTTAGAGAACTGGACTGATCAATTTTCTGACTCGTTTGCTTCACACGCCGAATCGTTTCAAATAACGCGGCTGCTTTGGTAATTGTTTCTTGTTCTTCTGCTTGGGGTATGGAGTCATAAAGGACAGTAGCGCCAACTCGCACTTCAGCGATGCAGTCTTTTAATCGAATTGTCCGCAGAATTAATCCAGTATTTAAATTCCCGTTGAAATTTAAATAGCCGACTGCTCCACCATACCAACGTCGAGCGCTCTTTTCGTGCTGTTCAATAAAGTCTATTGCAGCCCTTTTGGGTGCGCCGGTGACTGTAACTGCCCATGTATGCGATAGAAAGGCATCTAAAGCATCAAATTGCGATCGCAGTATCCCTTCAACATGATCTACTGTATGGATCAGGTGGCTGTATAATTCAATTTGACGACGACCAATGACTCGTACTGAACCAGGTTCGCAGATTCGGGATTTGTCATTGCGATCGACATCAGTACACATGGTCAACTCAGCTTCATCTTTGTGTGAGTTGAGTAAATGACGAATTTGCACTGCATCGTCAAGAGCATCTTGTCCCCGGCTAATAGTGCCACTAATTGGACAAGTTTCTACCCGCCTACCCTCAACCCGCACAAACATTTCTGGAGATGCACCAATCAGATATTCTCCACCTAAATTAAAAATAAATCCATAAGGACTAGGATTAATTTCCTTTAAGGTGTTAAATAGTTTGCTGGGTTGGTCTTCATAGTCTTCAAAAAAGTTTTGACTAGGAACAACTTCAAATAAATCGCCTCTGCGGAAATAATTGAGTGCAACCTCAACTTTTTTCGCATATTCGCCTACTTTATGGTCAGCAGTTTGATTCGGGAGAAGATGTTTGCCACGATAATCTACAGACTCACCTGTTCTCGGAAGATTCTTCGTATTGCCGTGCGCTGTTTCAAAATCATATTGTAGACGAAATGCACGTTGCTGATAGTAGTCAACAACAATCAATTCATCTGGCAGATAAAGCACCAAATCGCGCTGATCTGTAGGACGTTCTAGATGTTGAGTAATTGGTTCAAACTGAAAAACTAAGTCATAACCAAATGCCCCATACAAGCCTAAATGCTCGTCTTCTTGACTAGAGAAAGTATCTAAGACTTCGCGGACAACGGTAAATGCTGAAGGTTGTTTACTGCGTTCTTCTTCAGTAAATAGTTTTTTTGCAGGTTTAACAAACCCTACAATATTGTTATGAGCTTGGGTGACTTTCTCAAGTTGTTCTGACTGGGATAGGCGCTCTAAGAAGAATGGCAAAAGTACTTGACCGCGTTCATTCAACGCTATCAAAGTGAAAGCATTCTCCTGTGTAGTCAACTCTAATGGTGGATTGACAAATCCGATCGCCCATCTTTTGTATCTGCCCGGATATTCGTAACTGCTCCTTAGCAAGCCTCCACGCTGAGAATTTAAATGGAATAGAATATCTTCGAGGGCAGTGTCCATCTTAACTTCGGTGATGGAGCGAGAAACACTTACACCACCAAGGGTTTTGTAGGAACGGGAATCAAAAACCATGAGTAATTTCTCTAGAATATTTATTAGTCAATCATTAATCAACAACCATTAATCATTATTAGTAGTTATTTTCAAATCTCGAACAAACTTAGATAACTTTCTATCAATCTAAGCCAACATATTATTTTTAAAAAATGTCATCAAAAACTTTTCACTTCTTATTCAAGAATACTAGATATCAAGCAAATAATACATTGAATAATTTTTCGATTGGGTGTCAATTTATTCGCTTTTTATACTGCTTTTCTAGTACATTTACCAACAACCCTATTTAAACATCTCCGCCTCCCCCCAAAGTAGTAAATAACCTCATAAAAACCTCTGCATTTAAAACTCCCCCCTCACTTCTCGCAACAGCGATATTGCTTGCCTATACAACAACAAATTCACCTCATGAACCTCAATTCTTTTGCCAATCCCTTGTAACAGCGTCAAAGTCAACTCTCCCCCCAAGTGTTCGCGGAATTCAGTCAAACCCCGAAACAAACAATGAGGATCTTCCAGTTGTGATAACTTATGGGCTAGTTCTGGCACATATAACGTGAAACCCAACGCCGATAAAGTATTTAATATCCGTTGCCACTCTGAACAATCTAGCAATCCTGCCAAATAAGAATAAGTGCTATCCAAAGCAATACCGATCGCAACTGCTTCACCATGACGCAAGCGATAATTTGTCAAATGCTCCAGTTTATGAGCCGCCCAATGTCCAAAATCTAGGGGACGAGACGAACCCATTTCAAAAGGATCGCCGCCATTGGCGATATGTTCTAAATGCAACTGGGCGCAACGATAGATAACTTGTTGCATAGTATCCATATCTCGCCGCCCAAGGGCTACGGTGTGAGAGTGAATAAAATCAAAAAAGCTAGCATCCTTAATTAGCGACACTTTGACTGCTTCTGCGATTCCAGAACGCCAATCGCGATCGTCTAGAGTTGTCAAAAACGCAGAGTCATTTATAACTGCATAAGGTGGCGCAAATGTGCCGAGAAAGTTCTTTTTACCAAAGGCATTGATGCCGTTTTTGACGCCAACCCCAGAGTCATTTTGCGCTAACACCGTCGTTGGAACCCGAATTAGACGGATTCCCCGGTGAGCAGTTGCAGCTGCATATCCGACCAAATCCAACACCGCCCCGCCTCCGATCGCTAATATGTAAGAGTGGCGACATAATCCGGCGGCTTCAATTTGTTGCTGGATTTGCTCTACTAAAGTGCGATCGTTTTTGGCAGCTTCCCCTCCCGAAATTATCATGGGTTCAGCTGCGATCGCTAGTACCTCTGCATAAAACTTGGTATACGCGACTAATTGCTTCACCAATTCCGGTTGATATTGCAATATTCCTGCATCTACCACTGCAACTAATTTCTTCGGCTTTGTCTCCTCATCCGCAGCAATCACTTGCGCTAGCGTCGGGTTTTTCAACTCAAATAAATTTTGGGTGAAATAAACCTCGTAGTTGAAAGTAACCGCAACCCGTTGATGAATTAATCTACTTTTTTGCTTGATGTCAATTACCATATTTTTGCTCTTTAAATACTAATATTTGTGTATATCTGGGGTTGAAAGTCGCGTTAGATAGCCGCTTTAGCAGTTGTATTTAAAGGCTGTATAAAAGTATTGATTTTATCTTGAAAAAAGCTTTGAGCATTTTCAAATTCCTGAATTAATGCGTCTCTATCTTTCCTCGCCACTAGTCTCGCCAACCGACTGTAAGTATCAGCTAAAAAACTAATGGCATCACACCTTTCCTCTGTAGCTAGCATAATATCCACACATAAATGAGGATTTTGGGAAAATAAACGTTTAACAATGTCAATTTCTTGACGATAATTAGGAGTTGACATTGTTAAACTATGCTCTATATCGATTCTTGCTTGTGTTAAGAAAACGCCAAGACTAAATCTATAGAAGTGCTGCGTTGCTTGAACAATCACCATCATTTGATCGTGTTCTTCAGGTGTGGAAACAATTAACTCTCCACCTTGACTTTTAATCAAGTCTAATAGCCATTGAAATGAATCATCGTTCCGACCTGGACATACCACCACTTTTTGTCCCAAGAACGATTTGATATTTGGCCCAAACATTGGGTGTAAGCCCATAACTGGGCCGGAATGGTGTTCGAGCATTGCTTTAGTTGGCTGTGCTTTAATACTCGTAATGTCACACAAAGCGGTATTTGGGGCAAGGTATTTAGCTGCCCGCTTGATAACATCAACCGTATGCTCAATGGGAACACTTATTAATACTAATTCCGCTTGACTCAACAGTTGATCTGCGTAATCCCAATCTTCGGGTTCGAGAACACTAACATTGTTACCTACTAACGAAAGTTGCTCTTTAAAGAATCTTCCCATTCTGCCACATCCACCGATGATTGTAATTTGTCGGGGGCTGACATGATTTGTTGTATATTTAGGAATTAGAGTAGCATGACAACTATTTAGCACACCCGCCCAAACAGATTCAGGAATACCAGCTTGAGCGAGTAGGGGAGCTACATCAGCCAGTTGTTCATCTAAAGAAGGTTGTTCTGAAGCTGCTAATAATGATATGCGATCGCTCAGTAAGGCGATCAAGCGTTGGTCAGTTTTTTTCAGATGATCTGAATAAGAGGATTTCAAAGGCATTTTTCTTCCAATTTTCAAATATCAATAAGTGATTCCTTAGAACTCAATTCAGGCAAGATATCCAAAGTTGTTGCTCTTTTGGCAATCATATTAGAAAATAACTCTTCATACCGATCTAGCGCTTGCTCAAAGGAATAGTTTTCTACCGCAAACTTTCTTCCTTCACGCCCTAATTTTGCTGCTAATTCCGGTTGATTATATAAATCCAATACCGCAGTGGCTAAAGCATCTGCTGACTCTGGCTTAACGATAATACCGCCGCCACTTTCTCGAATAGCTTTCGCAGCAGTCCCAACTGCGGGAACTGAAGCCACAATTGGGCGACCACTGGCTAACAATAGTGGTATTTTAGAAGGCATATTGAAGGAAATCACATTGCACTTTTGCACAATCAACCCAATATCGGTAGCTGCTAACATTTGCGGTAGTTTTTCTCGCGGTTGCAATGGCAAAAGCAAAACGTTATCTGCACCACAAGCAAGACAATGTTTTTGCAACCTTTCGAGGGCTTGGGATTCGCCAGCTACGACAAAGATAATTTCTTTTAGATGACGCAAGCGAGCTGCTGCTTCTATGACTGTCTCCAAACCTTGGGTGAGAGCAATATTACCTGAATAAAGCACTACAAATTTACCATCGAGTTGATGGGTAGCTCTCCAAGAGTTATTTTCCTTTGGTAAAGGGCGAATAAAATTTAGATTTACCCAATTGGGAATGCAGGTAATTTTATTAACAGGTACATCTTTATTGATTAAATTATCTACAAAGCCATCGGCAATGACGCTAATAGTATGTGCAGTTCGGTAGGCAAATTTCTCTAAAGCTTCCAGAGCGAGAATCATCAACTTATTTTTAATTAGCCCAATCCGCACAGCAGCTTCCGGGAGTATATCTTGCACATTCAGCACGACTGGGCAGTTATATAACCAACTTATTAAGGTTGCAGGTAAACAAACTAGTAACGGCGGTACTGTTAAGAGAATTAAATCAGGTCGCTCACCCCTAAGAGCTTGTGGCAAACTTGTAAAGACAAAGCTCAACTCTAACAGTAGCCGATCTACAAGGTTAGGTTTAGACTTAATCCGCAGGTAACTACGTTGAATGGTGACACCATTTTTCTGTTCAGTAACGTATAACTTACCCCGATAGCGATCGTAAATCTGACGCTGAGGATAGTTAGGCATACCTGTGATTACCCGCACTTGATGCCCTCGCTTCACCAGCCCTTCTGCTAGCTCAGTCATCAAAGGTGCAATACCAATTGGTTCTGGATGATAGTTGTATGAATAAATCAGAATGTGCATTAACCGTTAATGTCCTGAAGGTTTGTAGTAAGCACTTTAGTGCTTAGAAAATAAGGACTAAAGTCCTTACTACGAACTTGCTTACCTATCAATTTCAACTTGACAGACTACTAGGACACCAATTCAGTAATCCTGGAAGAACCTCTCCCCCTACCCCTCTCCTACGAGAGAGGGGAGTTTAGCTCCCCCTTCCCTTGGGGCTGGGGGGTTAGGTTTTTGATTACTGAATCGATGCTTTAGCACTGTTTTTGCAGTTCCTTTTCTAAACTGAAGACTGGCTTTTGTTGCCCACGTTTTTTCAATGTGACGGTAGCAGCCCCAAGCCCAAGCAATACTAAACCCAATGCTGAACTAGGTTCTGGCACTTGCGTTCTGCCTTCTACGTTTAACACTTGGACGCGACCTTGGAAGAAATCGCCCACATAAAGCTTGCCATCTTTATAGCTTGTGCCACCCGTCCAGTTAAATGTGCCTGGTGTGAGGTCAAGGGGGTCGCCAAAGGGAGGCTGACCTAGTTGAGGAGGTGTTGCAGCGGCGGGTTTACCATAAGCTGTCAGGAAGTTACCGTTTTTATCGAATACTTGGACGCGGCTGTTGATAGAATCTGCCACATAAATATTCTCAAACTCGTCCACTTCTAAGCCGATGGGCTGATTAAATTCTCCATCTCCACTGCCTTGTTTGCCAAATGTGAACAGAGAATTACCTTCAGGATCGAGTACTTGAACGCGGTTGTTAAACTGGTCACTAACATAAAAATTGCCACTAACTGGGGAAATTCTTAAACCTGCTGGCCCTTGAAACTGCCCAGGTTGAGTGCCAGAAGTGCCAATACTGCTAATTAGTTCGCCGTCCTTAGTGTATTTATTGATCTTGTCGCCGCTAAAATCACCTATATACACATTGCCAGTTTTGTCAAATGTCACACCAGATGGGCCAAAGAAAGCTCTACCCGGTATGAGACCGCCAAACTTACCAAATGAGTTAATAAAGTTACCTTGAGGATCGAAGACATTAACGCGGTTGTTGAAAACATCACCCACATACAGATTCCCAGTCTGCGGATCGATTTCTAAAGCCGATGGTTCGTCGAATTGTCCAGGCCCTTTGCCGCCCTCGCCGATGGCTCCAATATAATTACCTTGAGGATTAAATACTTCAACCTTGTTACCAATGTTTGGGTTAAAAGTCCCATCGGGGTTAAGACCGCGACCGTTACTGACAAGGGTATTCCCGGAGTTATCTACCGTTATGCCTTGGGGAACAAACAACTGCCCAGGAGCAAAGCCAGGACTGCCGATACTTCTGTCGTAAGTTAATGTTACAGCTTTGGCTTGGGCTGCTGCTGCCAACACTATAAATCCAGTACCGAGAATACCGATTGAGAAATTTTTGACTAATCCCATGAATTTTAAGTCCTGGTTGTATGAGTTATACTCGTTCCTAGACTAATTTCGTTCCCAGTCCTAGTTTGGGAACCCTAAAATTTGGGCTGCTGCCTCTTGTTGGAAATGCAACTTTCTCTGTAAGGCAGCAGCTTATTCTGTAAGCATTCCCTGACAAAGCCAAGGTTTTGAGGAATTAGATAGTCTCTGCTTTAGCTAGCAATTCACCCAACTTTTCTTGGCGTTTGCGCTTGGCGTTAGCAGCAGTTGCGCCTACACCAGCAAGTGCTAATAAGCCGACTACTGAACCAGGTTCAGGGACTGTTTCTGTAACAACACCATCCACCCGAACAACCTCCCCTAGTCCTGGGCCGACACCGCGATTGGTAATATAAATCTTGCCGTCAGGGCCAATATCAATTCCATCAGCCGAATCTAGCCCTTGACCTGCTGCAACAAGTGTTGTGCGAGTGCCGTCAGGAGCAACTTGGATCAGAGAACCAGGTAGATTTGTGATGTCACCCCCTAACTGGGACTTGTCGCTGAACTGTAAAACCAACAAATCGCCTTTCTCATCAAAGGTTAGGTCGGTGATGTGCGTAAAGCCATCTAGAAAAACTTCTGGTTTCATATCTTCGCCAATGCGGAAGATCCGCGATTTACCATCTGGATAAGGAAAACCCGTATATTCACCAACGTATAAAGCTCCATCGGGGCCAATTGCGCCACCTGTGGGTACTGCTTGAATTGCTATTTTTCCTCCTGGAAGCTCCTCTAATAGCCCAGGAGGTAGTTGTAATCCTGGTGGTAAATCTGACTTACTAATGATGTTTTTAGGAATTGCGATCGCCTGGGACTCGCTTCCGTCAAGTTTAATTTTGTAAGCAGTGTTCCCACCCCCGTCAACGACATAAGCATTATCACCACTAACAGTCAGGTCATAGGGATTGGTAACTACATCCCCACTGTCTGGATTTTTGGTGATTTCATTCTTGGCAAAGTCAAAAATACTGTTGAGAGATCCCGTATTCAAGTCAACTTTGTACAGTTGTCCTAGTAGCGGCGTATTCAAAACTTTATCAGGTGTTGATGGCGGAAAAGTAGCAAGTTGCTGTGGTGGAAGCGGGAATTGAGAACCAAGGTTAAGTGTTGCTAGATCGCGGTTTCCTGGATAACCAGCAAAGCCTGTCAGAAGATAAGCGTTCCCTTTAGAATCGAATTGTATGTCTTCAATACCAGCGCCTTGGTTGCCAGTAGGTTGTTCTGCAAGAGACTGAAAGTTATTAAGTATCCGCTGTTTGGTGCCGTTTGGTGAAACTTTGACCAGTGAACTAGTATTACCAGCACAGATCGGCTGAAACAGCGTACTCGGAGATGGTTGACAATTTCCGTTGCCGCCGATACCTGGCTCTGCTACGTAGAGACTGCCGTCAGGGCCAAAGCTAACACCTCGTGCATTACTGACTCCATCGACAACTGTCGTTAGCGTTGCAGCTTGTACAGATGGTGTTCCACAAATAGCAGCAAAACAAAATGTCAGAGATGTAAGAGCAAATGACTTGAGTTTCATACCTTTGGAGATTGAGAATTAAATAATTTGTTTGGGGAAATTTTTATCAAGAAGAATTCAGGAGGCGGGATAAATCGCGTATGTACTCTTGTAGAGACGCGATTCATCGCGTCTATGCGAAAGTCAGAATTCTGGATGGTTTCTCTTTTTGTGCAACCAACCAACGCCTAAAGCAGTGATCGCTAATACACCTAAAGTAGAATCAGGTTCAGGAATAGACTTGATATTTTCAATTCTGAGAACTTGTCCAAGTCCTGGGCGATCGCCTCGGTTTGTGACGTATACTGCACCATCAGCACCAATAGTCAGGGCGCTAGGTGACTCTAATCCATTGCCACTCAAAAGGGTTGTGCGTGTCCCATCGGTAGCTATTTTGATCACAGAACCATCAAAATTCCCCTTCCAGGCGGACTGATTGGCGTACTGCAAAGCATACAAATTGCCCGCAGGATCAAATTCCAAGTCTGTGAGTTGGGTAAAACCATCGGCAAAGACTGATGCTTTACCATCAGTACCGACTCGATAGATTTTTGCCCCACCTTCTGGGAAGGGGAAACCAGTAAATTGGCTGACATAATAAGCACCATCAGGCCCTTTTGCCAAATTTGAGGGGACTGCTTGGGTTGGAAACTGCGATCGCACCACCTCACCTTGAGATGGCACCTGTGCCGGTTCATTGGATGGGGTATCGGAAGGTGGAAAGACGGGATTAGTTAATATGTCTTGGGGAAACGCAACTATCGCCTGCAAATTACTTTTATCAGCATTAACACTGAGTAAATCGTTTGCACCTGCATCAACTACAACTAACTTATTGCCATCTATGATAAAACCCAAGGGATTGCTACTGACATCAGCACCATCAGGATTGTTGGCGAGTTCATAGTTAGCTAAATCAGCAACACTCGTCCAGGAATTGGTATTAAAGTTGGGAGCGATGATTTTACCGAGGTCAGTGTAACCTAAATTGCGATCGCGAAAGGTTGGATTAGCCCCATACCCAATCAGAACATAAGGTTTACCTTTAGCATTAAATTGGATGTCACGAGGCCCACTGGCTCCAGTTCCATCTGGTAATGCTAAAGAAGGAAGTCCTGTAAGTATCCGCTCAGTCTTACCATTCTCAATTTTGGTAACTGCACCACTTGTGCCATAGCATAAAGAATCGCCTTGACCACTTGCGGGTGGAACACAAGCGCCATTTCCTCCGATTCCCGCCTCTGTAACATAGAGATTACCATCAGGGCCAAAGCTCAGACCACCGGCATTATATAGACCATCGGCGATTACCGAAAATGATGCAGCTGAGACAGCTTTCATTCCCGAAAAAGCGGCAACACAAAAAGTGAGGAAAGTAATAGTTAATTGTTTCAGTTTCATGTGTTGCAATGTTGCTTATTAGCCCTTTAACTAGTTACTAGCCACTAATGATTCTGGAGTTTTTGGTAGATAGCTCATTCCCCGATCAAATGATTTGAGGTTGCCAGCTTTGGCTTCGAGTAAACGTTTGATGTTCATGCTCTCAGCGCCAAAGTCTTCAATTTGAAGTTTGCCGTGGGTGACAGTTCCATCTGTTTTCCAGAATGTGATTCGATGCAGGATAAAACCAGAAGCTTCTGGATCTGCAAAAGCATAGGCAGTTGGGATAAGTAATGCTACAGAACGCTGATAATATTCGTAGTCTGGATAAAAGTGTTCTTGTTCAAGTAAGTAGTATTTACTCAGACTATGCAGCCGTACAGAAACTTTTACCTTTTGGTCATATTCATCTTTGAATTCACCTGATTCAACACCTATCTCACCATTTGGTTGCAGTAAGTGTGCCCATTCATCTATATTTTGTAAATCTTTTAAGTATTCAATGCCAATTTCAATTGGAGCGTCAACATAGATAGTGTCAGTATCGATAAAGTGGCTTCCTTTAGCTGCTGAAGTTAGACCAGCTTTGCGTTCCAAATTACCTTTGAGAGAACGACATTCAGAAGTGTGTACGGTGTGAATTCCCTGCATAATCATCTGAGTCTGCCGTTTGGGATCGACAAAGCTCAACCAGTGAAAGTACACACCTTTTTCATCTGTTCCCGGCTCAATGTAGTCTGTAGGAAACAGCAAAACAGGGTAAACCTGATAATATTTTTGATACTCTAATCCACAATGCCACTCAATACCGTAGAAAAGCGGGTTTTCTAGTTTTTTAACATGATAGTAAAGATTTTTGTGATAACCGGATGCAGTTCCAAGCCAGGTATCTTCATCAATTTGCTCTTTCATCCGGCTGTAAAGCGTCCATTCATCTAAATTCTTTAAACTACAAAGGTAGTCAAAGGCGTTCTCTGGTGAAGTAGCAATGTAAGCTGATGTTGCAAAAGTATTTCTTTCCACTTTTCACTCCTGAAGATAATAACAATTAAGCTGCGATCGCTTTAGTTTTGTTTCGCTTACTATTGTTGATTCGGTCTTCTGCTAATCGTCTGGCAGCATCGTTAGTAGTAACTCCCTGGGCTTTAGCAATATCAAAAATTGCTAACAGCGTGTCATAAATGTTATGCACTTGTTTGAAAGCTTTTTCTTCGTCATAACCAATCATCTCGTTGTAAACATTAATTAACCCTCCGGCATTAATTACATAATCAGGGCTGTAAAGAATCCCTTTTTTGGCAAGCATTTGACTATGTAGTTGCTCATTATCCAATTGATTATTAGCTGCACCAGCAATAATCGAAGCTTGCAGAAAAGGAATTGTATGACTATTAAGAATTCCTCCTAAAGCACAAGGAGAAAAAATATCTACATCAAGAGCATAAATTTCGCTTGGTTCAACAACAGTTGCCCCAAAAAGTCGTTTTACCTCTTCCGCTTTTGCTGGATCTACATCGCTAACAAAAAGCTGGACATCATGCTCATGTAAATGCCGACAGAGATTTTTGCCGACATTTCCTAAGCCTTGAACTGCAATTTTCATGCCATCAAGTCTTTGGCTCTGCCAACGAGATTCTACAGCAGCTTTAATTCCGAGAAAAACTCCTAGTGATGTTATGGGAGCAGGCCCACCAGATTTTTCTGATACCCCAACAACATATTTAGTTTCTTGACTGATTGTCCGCACATCGTCTGGGGTGATGTTAACATCTTGCCCGGTAATAAAACGCCCATTCAAGCTATCAACAAAACGTCCGTAAGCTCTCAATAGATCATCTGTTTTATTTTCAGGATTAGCAATGATGACTGCTTTTCCTCCACCAGCCGGAATGTTGGCACAGGCTGCTTTATATGTCATTCCCCGACTTAGACGAAGTGCATCTTTTAAAGCAGCTTCTTCATTGACATAAGGCATGAGTCTTGTAGCTCCCATTGCTGGGCCCAAGGTCGTATCATGGATGGCAATAATTGCCTTAATTTCGGGATTTTTACCATGACAGAAGAGAACTTGTTCGTGACCCATTTCTCTAACAGTTTCAAATAGCAGCATTTTCACCTCTCGATATTGTTTAGTATTGGTTAGAGAAAGTAATGACCATTACAAAATGTAAAGATATAGATATAAAAACACTCTCGAAGATTAAGATAGGATGAAGTTAGAAAAAACTTTAATGTTCAAAAATCGAAAATTTGAAATTCCAGTTTACTGAGTATGTTTTTGGCTGGAATAAAGTTTTTGTCGCTTCTAAATCCATCCTTTGCTGAATAGACAAATCCAAACTGCGTTGTAAATTCCGCCTTCTTGGAGTGTTTTTGTGTCTATAAGAATTGAATGAGATTGCAAGCTTTTAAAGTCAAATCATTGGAAATGAAACTTGCTTGGCTGGATTTTTAGCCGAACTTGATTTGACTCCTTGTGCAGCCAAACTTTTATTACGTCCACCAGAGGGTGCTGGGCGATCAGCATCAATCACGACATCAATCAGAAAGGGAACATTTGATGCGATCGCTTGTTCTAATGCTGGTTCAATATCCGACTCTCTGACGACTACGATCGCTTCTGCTCCCATCCCACGAGCAATCATGGCGAAGTTTGTGGGTGGAAGTGTTGCATCTGCACCCTTTAATCCCAAGATTTTCATCCCTTGATGGCACATGTTGTAACGTGCATCGTTGAGTACAATCCAGATTGCAGGAATTTTGTATTTCACGGCTGTGCTGATTTCGTTATTCATCAGCATTGCCCCATCGCCGACAATACCTACAGCTTTGCTATTGTTCGCCAGCGCTGCACCCAACACTCCAGTAACAGCGTGACCCATTGCGCCGACTCCGGTGCTGACTCGGTAACGATTGGCTTCGGCAAATTGCAGTAAATGAGTTGACCAAGTAAAGGAGTTACCGCACTCTGCCATAACTATCGCATCACTACCCTCAACAATGATTTTTTGAATTGCTGCCATCAATACTTCTGGCCGCACTGGGTAATCTACGTCTGGTGCAGGTTCAATTGCTTTATGTTCTGGACGAGGTAACGACATTGGGGAATGAGGAGCATCTGGTAATTGCTGCAACAACTCTTTCACAAAAGCTTTGATATCAGAGCGAACTCCGAAAGTTTCAACGTGAGGATAGGCTACTCCTGGTACTTCTGGATCAATATCGACATGGACAAAGCCTCCTTTTGGAACTAGCGCCTGACTCCAAAAGGAAGTCGGTTCACCAAGGCGGGTTCCTAATACGAGTGTACGTAGTGGAGGTTGTTCTTCCATATAAGTTAATACGGAAGCGTGACCACCTAAACCTGTGACACCCACAAACTGGGGATGATCTTCGGGGAAGATACCTTTACCACGGGGGGAACAGATGACGCCTGCTCCGGTTTTTTCCGCAAGTTGGCGGATTTCATCTGCTGCATCACGCGCACCGAAACCAACCCAGATGGCAAAGGGGCCAGATGATAATAACTCTACAGATTTTGCGATCGCTTCTTTTGAAGCAGTCATTGGAAATGGAGAAACATCTAGTTGGGGTAAGGCTATATCCTCAACTAAACTTGTTTGCACAGCGGTGGGAATGCTCAAATGGGCAACAAATCCGCCTGGTTGGGCCAAAGCTAAAGCCAATTTACGAAAAATCTGCGGTAATTGAGCCGCAGATTCAATAGTGATTGCATAGTTGAATAGCGCTCCTGAGGTAAAAATTCCTCCACTAGGCAAGGTATAAGTGCTAGTTTCTTGAATTGCCCAACGTCCACGCTGCGGTGCTGAGGTGCAAGCCGACAGTAAAATTACCTTGGCACCTTCACCACGAGCCGCAAATAATCCGGTGATGGCGTTGGTGATCCCCGGCCCTGCTGTGGTAAAAACTACAGTGGGGCGATTATTAGCAAAGTAAGCTTCGGTGGCTGCAAATGCGGCTCCGGCTTCATGGCGGAAGTTCAACACTTCTATAGTGCTATTGGATAGCGCACCCCAAAGGCTGGCCATTGCACCACCGGCTACACCAAAAGCGTAGCCTACTCCCAAATTTTCCAACATTTGAGCGATCGCATCGGCAACTGAGAGCGTTGGGGTTGTTTGATCGTTTAAAAAAGGCTGAATTCCCTCATTCTTCTCCAATTCATCAACCTTGAGGGAGTCAGACACAGATTCTACATATCTGTTTGCGGGAAGTTCCTTGTATGGCTCAGTGATGATGAGAGGAGAGTTTGAACCAGTATAGTTTTGACTCATTGGTTTCACGTAATTACAGAAAGTTAAACAAAGGCTTTTTAATTTACAATCGCAGCGCAAGAAATACTTAATACAAACAACTCTGTTGTTTACTACAGCTATGACCTAGCTTGAGCGATAGTAGAAATGGTTGATCGCTGCTGATTGATGCTTGTGAGCGCAGTACCAAAAAATTTTTATCGAAAGCATACAAATATTTGAGGCTGTGCTCCTTGTGATCAGAATAGTGGAGACAAAGACTGTTGTGCAATCAAAAATCTTTTGATGTGGGTGTCAAATTTTTCGCTTCTATGGTGATGACTACAGTACTTGAGTAGATTAGCGGGGAAAAACTAAATCATCTAAAGGTGTATAAAGTAGCAACTAACCTGAACTCAAATACGTCTCAGAATCTTTACAAAGCTTAATATAGCTAGCTTTAATAGCACCGATCTACTTACTGAATTGCCTGAGGAGGTTCTTAGCTTGTGGTAATTATTATGATGAAAACCTAATTTGCAATAAAAAATCTTTTGATCTGGGTGTCAATTCTTTCGCTTTAATTGTGATTGTGACATTTGCAACTTAGTCACCCTGAAAGATGATATTTTGCGATCGCAGAAGCGCTACATTACCAAATTTGCAATAGAAAATCTTTTGATCTAGTTGTCAATTCTTTTGTTTTAGAACTTACACAAGTTTTTATCCGAATTAAAGCATGAGTCAATTTAGCGGTCTTTATATTGTCACCAAAAACTCTTTGGGTCAATTATTTGTAACGAGAAAGACATCATTTATTAACTTTTTATATTTCCTTAGAGAGATGACTAAGCGTTCAGTATGTAATGGCTTGATAAGATATATTTTTTGACATATAATTCATTATTTTATACTTAGTATAACTTCGTGTTTCTTTATGATAAAACAAACACAAAGTTATACGTAAACATATACGTATAATTTCGGTACAATTGTACTTCTTACGACAGATGCTTAAGCATATTTTTATATAGTTAGATACATGAGAGAGTAAGTTAAGATAAATTAAGCAAATAAGTTGATGAGTGAAATTTAGTTCATTTAAGCTAGGTCTAGCACTGCACATCGCGTTTATGTTGAAAATCAAACGACTCTACACTAGTACAACACGGCGTAAATCCAACTACCATCTTAATTAACCAGACAGATAGGGGGAATTCATGAATTGTCTCTACTCAAGCAACTGGTTAAAGGTAGGCAAACTTCTGCCACAGTGTACTAGTAGTTCGCTAAAGTCCTTGGCGAGGGAAAAGTTAAAGGATAAAGATTTTTATCCTTTAACTTTTCCCAGTCGAAACCTAGTAATTTTAGGTTGTTGAACCATTTAGTTAGTTTTGGTGTAGGGCTAATTGAAATTTAAAATATTTTTTCTACTTATAGATTAAGAGTTTTTAACTCTTGTCTAATAAAGTTTATTGACTAATCTAGATTGGATTTGTCTAAATTTTGTGTTGCTATAAAAAGCTGTTTAAGTCAATAGTCAAGTTTTTTAAACATTTAGGTTTTTTTTAGGAAAATTTGGTTCAATAATTTACGCTTTCCTGGTATGATAATTTTTGTTAAGCAAATTAGTAAGATTTGTTAAATTATTGGTCAGTTTGATTTTTGAACAGCCAAAGAATGCACCAAAGATTTTAGTAAGTTATGGCTGTTAACTCATCAATGCCTATGGTGCTGATTGATTACCAGGGGAAGTAGAAATATGAATTCTGGAGAATATACACTAGCTAGATCAAACAATCAATGGGCACTACAACCAGAAATAGAGATGAAGTTTGCTCATTTCCTAATAAATCATGCTGTAGATGCTGCCTTCTGTTTAGGAGCAAACGCGCAGTTTCTTTACGTCAACGATGCCACTTGTCTGATGACTGAGTATTCCCGTGAGGAATTACTTTCCATGAGGCTACATGATATAGATATAGACTTTTCTCTACACAATTGGTCAGATATTAACTCACGGGGCTCCCTTACCTTTAAATCTCGCTATCAGACAAAAGGAGGTCGGATATTTCTGGTAGAAATATCCATGAACTATGTCAAACACCAAGATATGGAATTTGGCTGTGCCTTTGCTCGTGAGAAAACTGATGAAATAGTAGAATTAAGCGTACAAAAGTGGACTGATGAATTAAGGGATACCAAAGACAATTTACAACAGGAATTTTCTCAACTCAAGGCAAAAGAAGTAGAACTAGAAACATCTCTTTCTTTGCTTCGTTCTAGTCTCGAATCTACTGCCATTGGTATTGTTGCAGTTAACTTTGAGGGAGATATTCTGAGCTTGAATCAGAAATTTGTGGATATGTGGCAGATCCCAGAGTCGCTAATACTATCTAAGAAATGTCCTCGATGCAAAGCCTTTTTTGAGAACCAACTTAAAGATCCACAAGCCTTTAGTCGGCTGATTTGGGAGGTATCTAGCCAATCTGATTTCGAGAGCTACGATATTCTGGAGTTGAAAGATGGGAGAGTTTTTGCACACTACTCTAAACCTCAGTGGCTTGAGGGCAAAATTATTGGGAGAGTGTGGAGTATTTGGGATATTACTGAATCGAAACAGACAGAAGAAGCATTACGGCTGAACGCAACGAGATTTCGGACTTTAGCAGAAACGACAGATGCTAGCACTTTTCTGATTCAAGGCACACGGCTTTGCTATATAAATCCAGCAGTGGAGAAACTCACTGGCTACACAAAAGAGGAACTGCTAACAGGCTTTGGCCTGCACCGACTGATTAAAAGCAAAAAACGTAGGCAGGTACGCAACCAGGGTGAAGCAGGTAACTTTGAATACCAAGAGATAAATATTTTGACAAAAAACGGCACGGAGCGCTGGCTAGCCTGTGCGGTTGCCATGCTGGATGGAGTGCTGGATTTTGGGGGAAAACCAGTCGAACTGATTGCAGGCATTGATATTACCGATTACAAATATGCAGAATTAGGTCTTAACCAAGCTTTAGAACAAGCTAAACAACTTAGCGAACTTAGAGCGCGTTTTCTTTCTATGGTTTGCCATCAATTCCGAACTCCGCTGAATGTTGTTTCATTTTCTAATAGTTTACTTAAGGAAGAAGTAGACAAACGTACACAGAAGAAAATCCAACCATTACTCGATCATATTCAAAAAGCTACCGAACAACTGAGCCTGATGTTGGATGATATTTTGTTCTTCTCTAAGGCAGAAGCAGCAAAATTAAACTTTGAACCAAAACCGCTTGAGTTAGTTCATTTTTGTCAGGATTTAGTTGCACAAATGCAGATGAGTGTTAGCCAAAACCCAATCCATTTTGTAACTCAAGATAACTCTCTAACAGCTTATATAGATAAAAAATTGTTAGAGCCTATTTTGAAGAATTTGCTTGATAATGCAATTAAGTATTCTCGCCCGAATATTGGAATTAATTTTGAACTGTCTTGCGAAAAGGAAAAATTAATTTTCCAAGTTAAAGATAGGGGGATCGGTATTTCAGTAGTAGATCAACAACGAATATTTGAGCCATTTTACCGTGGTAGTAATATTGATCATATCCCTGGTACTGGACTAGGACTATCGATTCTTAAAACTCTTGTAGATTTACATCATGGTCAAGTTTCTGTAGAAAGTGAAGTTGGTGTAGGCACTAAGTTTACTGTAATGCTGCCATTAATGAAATCAGAGTTTACCTGTTCCGAATTATGAGTGTCGAAATGAAGAATAGTTGTTAATTAAAAACTTGATAATCATAACTATCAGAACGAGGTAATTAATTTCATGCCTATTTTAGATACTCACCAAAGAGTTTAGTAATTAGCTTCTGCCAAAATTTATGGTAATAGAAAATGATGTACGAATCGTCAAAGAAAATTCTCGTTATTGAAGATGATAGCGTTACCCGCAATCTTTATCTAAAGGGTCTTGAGGCTAAAGGTTTTGATATGATAGGCGCTCAAAACGGTCGTGTTGGTATCCAACAAGCACAAAAGGATGTACCCGACTTAGTGATTTGCGATATCACGATGCCTGATATGGATGGTTATAGCGTTTTAAGTACACTACGCCAAGATCCTCTGACAGCAATTATTCCTTTCATTTTTCTGACTGGCAGTAGTACTAAAGCAGATGTTCGCAAAGCTATGGAATTGGGAGCAGATGATTATCTTACCAAACCCTCGACACTAGATGAATTGCTCAGAGCGATCGCTATTCGCTTGCAAAAGCAAGCCACTCTTCAATACTGGTGCAATATTCAATTTGAAAAAGCTGCAAAATCAGTATTTGCAGATGATACTATAGCGATCGCTGGAGGTGTTGCTGTAGTCTCTGATAGAGAAGCCCCTGATAAAGATCCTTCTAAGTCAATCTTTCCCTGCATTCCCCAATTGAAAGAAGTTTTTGACTTTATCGAAGCCCATTATCATCAAGGAATTACTTTGTGTGATGTGGCTGTTGCTGTTGGTTACTCACCTGCTTACTTAACTAACCGAGTCGCAAGGCAAACAGGAGAGACTGTAAACTGCTGGATTGTCAAACGCCGAATGGCAGGAGCGCGTTTTTTACTCCAAAATAACGATCAGACAGTCGAGAAGATAGCGAAAGCATTGGGCTATCAGGATGTGTCTCATTTTTCCCGCCAGTTTCGCCAACATCACGGTTTACCTCCCCAAGCTTGGCGCAAAGAGCATCAGCTTGTATCGCAAAAACATGTGCAACTCTGGTGAAAGTAGATTTACAAAATAAAGGCAGTATTCCTTCTGCCTCCTCATACAAACAGTTGCGTAAACTCATATATTAAATCCACCCTACCCTTACGTAACATGGCTGGATCTAATCTTTCAGTCGTGTTGCAAGTCATCAAGACAACTAACCGTTGCTGCATCTGAATCCCAGAGTCATCAATTACACTTTGATACAAAGTGCCATCCAGCAAACTCAGAATGTGTTCAGTTTTATTATTGTATTGTGCTACCTCAGAAGCTCGATTTTGCGCTAGGTTGTCAGCTTCATTAATAACGATACAAATCCGCTCTATGTAAGTTGGTGGGACAAAATTAGCGATCGCATCATGATCTAAAATAAAAATTACATACCCTAAAGGTACAAGAATTTCTTTTGCTACTGCCTGTGTCCAGACTGTTTTACCAGTACCTGGTTGTCCATGTATAACAACCGCTAACTGGTTTTGATTCATAATCGCTTGCTGTACAGAATCAGTAAAGTTTTGGATATCTGCGGGAAATGTCCGAATGTTAAATTGACTATGAACTTTGCCTACACGACTTTGATATCCACTCAGCATCACTGCTAAGTCATAAGTTGCTTTGTTAATTAATGGCGCGAGATTTTTCGCCATTAAACTATATTGTCGTCGCCCGCGATCGTAGGGATCAATTTGCAACCAAACGTCATACTTTGACCAGTAAGCATAAACAGTATTAATAACGTCTAAGCGTTCCCAGCTAACAAATTTATCTATAGGTAAATAAAAATCTCTTTCTGAGTAATACTGAGTAATAATATCGGGACTACCCAACACACCTAAAACTCGCAGCACAGTAATTTCTTGCAGTCGGTTAAGAACATAATCAATGGGGATACTACTACGACTTACAAATTGGAGAATGGGCGTTTCCGTACTCAAAACATCTTTGTAGCGATGATCTGGTGATTCAGGATCTGGCGTGATGTAATTCCAAAACTTTTCAACTTCGTAGCGGGTATTATCAGATACAACACTTAATAAGTTCGCCCACCAAGCATAATTATTTCGTCCTAAAATATCAGCAATATTACTCGCTAAATTCAAACTTTTTTGACTTAATTCGCGAGAGTCACTATACAATAGTTGCCACAAAAACCCCCAGTCTAATTCTCGGTTAAACGGTCGCCAACCGCTAACAAGCAAGCTTTGTCGGGTATTATTTGTAGGAGTACCTTCATTGCTTCTAAAATAGTCAAAATCCATATTTATTAGTTATGCAGCGTTAATCGAGTTATTTTGTGTTAAGTAAGAGATTTTGAAAAAATTTTCTCGTAATATCAACTAATTGCGTACAAATGGTAATTTTATTTTCACCGTGCTGTACTGGCTAGGAAGTCTTTTTAATCTAACTCATTATTTATGTAATACACTATAATACATAGCAACTACCTCTGTCAACTTTTTTGACAAAGCAATTGGTAAGTGGGGGTTTACTTTTAAGCTATTGATGTACCTGCACCACTTGTCCATCTCTAGATGAGAAAAATATCACGCCTGTTAACAATTCGTAATAGCTTATTGATACTAGGTTTTGACGGCTTGCTCTAATTCCCTCCTTAAAAAGAAGGGTTAGAGAGGATCAAGCCTTAACCCAAGCGTATTAGATTATCAATTACAAATGACTTTAATCAAGTTGAGTATTTGCCATTAATTTCTATATAACCCTCTGAAAGATCGCAACCCCATACAGTTGCAGAGGCTTCGCCAATATTCAGGCTAACATGAATATTTACTTGATCTTTGGACATAATTTGCCGTAACTGTTCCAGATTTTCATCACTTAAGTTATTAGGATAAACTTTCACGCGATCAAAACTAATAACAACTCGTTCTGGATTTATCTGCTGTTCATTTTCACATTTGCCTATAGCCATAGCAACTCGTCCCCAATTTGGATCTGCTCCATAGACGGCAGTTTTTACTAATGGTGAATTCACAATTGCTTTAGCTACTTTTTTAGCTTGTACATAGTCAATCGCAGAATCTACAGTCACCTCAATAATCTTAGTAGCACCTTCTGCATCTCGTGCAATTTTCAGCACCAATTCTTGTGCAACTTCTTGCAATGCAATAGCAAAATCTGGTTCTGAAACTTCACCGGCTATTCCATTAGCTAGAATCACGGCGGAATCACTAGTAGAAGTGTCAGTGTCTACACTCAGACAGTTAAAGGTTTTATCTATAGTAGAGCGAAAAATAGAACGAAGACTATTTGCAGAAATTGCAGCATCAGTAAAAAAGAAAGTTAGCAGGGTAGCCATATTAGGCTCAATCATGCCAACACCTTTGGCAATTCCTACTAGCTTGGCATTTCCTATTTGCCGTGTAGCTAGTTTCGGTACTGTATCGGTGGTCATAATACCACGGGCTGCGGCATGAAAATCAGCATCAGTCAAATTTTTTCCCAATCCTAATAAACCTGCTCGGATTTTTTCAATTGGGTAACGTCTGCCAATTACACCTGTAGAAGCTATCACAATATTATGTGCAGCAATTCCAGTTTCAGTTGCAACTAATTGCAGAACCTCTTGGGCGTCAGCGATGCCAACAGAACCATTAGCTACATTTGCATTCTTAGATATAACGACAATTCCTTGTACTTGTGAATCTTTTAAGTTATCGCGACTAAGAGTGACACTAGGCCCAGCAAAAAGACTTTGTGTGAAGACTCCATCAGCAACACAAGGAACAGATGATTTAATAAATACAAAATCATCTGTTGTATCTCGGATTCCTAAATTAGTAATAAATGCACTAAAACCTTGAGGTGTGGAAGATATAGTTGATGACATTTTTCTTGAGTTAATAATTTGCTTTAATTATCTCAAATATTCTTCTAAAAGTATCTGGACTGGGTATTGCAAATGGTAGTTCTAGGAATGTCTTCAACCACCCCTGTTTATTGAGTCCATACTCCTCAATATCTTCCCAACCTTGCCCGCCTGCTATCACTGCCAAAATAGCTATGGTAATGATATCAGTGAGTAAATGCCATCTTGTTCTGTCTACTCTGGGGTCTTTTATTTCTGTAAAGTATTCTTGAAATTTACTGATAATGTCAAAGCTATCTATGCTGGATGTAAAAGATGCGTTGGTTTTGCAATTCTTGTTCTCAAATCCTATTGGCATTACTTTGATCTTGCACCTAGATGGATTAAATCTTACCCTAGCTCGGATAGTGCCACTTTGTTTCCAACCTGATTGCTGATCAGGCAAGTCCGCTTGTCAATAGGGTTTGAGACGCGCTAACCCTATGTAATCGTACCCTTTCAAGCGAATAGAATGGCGATGGTGTCTTTGTAGATCATAGGGCATTGGTTTTTTACATACAGTTATTAGTAATATGTGTGTATTTTAATCGATGATTTTTATCTGCGCCCATATACACTACATAGGGGCACAGCATTGCCGTGCCCCTACAATGATTCAGAAAGGGATATCGAATAGGAATTCGTAACCATCAGGATTCTGCTGTGAATTTTCTGGATCATCTGCCCACCTTTGAGGATTGTTTAGGATATATTCTCGGATGTGATCCAAAGATTTTTGATCCCGGCTAATGTGTTCATAAAAATTGCGTTGCCAGATTGATTGCCCTTTGGTGTGCCAAATAACATTAATGTTTTTGCTGACAGCGCTTTTATAGCTGCCAATTACGGTTGGGATAGAACCATGCACAGGTTTGCCAAATTGTTCTCTTGTAGGGGCATGGCAATGCCATGCCCCTACAGATGTGTCAGTAATTATCAGTATCCCATGTAGATGATTAGGCATCACCACAAAAGTATCTAATTCAATGTGCGGAAAATGATCGGGAATTGCCTCCCAGCAATTGAAGGCAATATGACCTAAATAATTTAATTGCATTTTGCTTTTGACTACATTGCCAAATAAACATTGCCGCATCTGCGTACAAAGCGTAATAAAATAGGCTCCTGGTTGGGTGTAGTCATGTCCTTTTAGGCGAATAGAACGACGCTGATGTATTCGCGGGTCGTAAGGCATTAATTTTTAAGTACGGTTATTTGTAAATTGTGTTTATATTAACCTGGATATTTTTATCTAACGTAAGGGCACGGCATTGCCGTACCCTTACATCGTTGTGCCCCTTGAGAAAAATCACGCATCGCGTTAGTCTTCATTGACGTAACTGCACGCTGTAACATTAGGCGATGATAAATCAACTCTCTCCAGAAATTCCCTCTTATACTTGGAACCGTCCCATCGGTTTAGGCTGGGACAAACCTTATACCGTCCGCTACGCAAGTAATATCGATGATGGCCCTTGGCATGGTATGCCTTTAGGTGGCTTTGGTGCAGGTTGCATTGGTCGTTCTTCACGGGGAGACTTTAACCTGTGGCACATCGACGGCGGTGAGCATACCTTCAAAAACGTTCCTGCTTGTCAATTCAGTGTGTTTGAATCCAATGGTACATCCTCCCAAGCCTACGCTTTATCTACCCAAGCACCTGATAATGGTACTCTCAAGGCTTGGCAGTGGTATCCGACACTTCGCGTTACTGAGGGGACAGGCAATTATCATGCACTATACCCACGTAGCTGGTTTGTGTATGAAAATGTATTCCAAGTACAGTTGACTTGTGAGCAATTTTCCCCGGTTTGGGCAGGCAATTACCAAGAAACTAGCTATCCTGTAGCGGTATTCCTCTGGAATGCTCATAACCCCACAGATGCACCGATTACCCTCAGCATCATGCTCACTTGGCAAAATATGGTGGGCTGGTTTACAAACGCCCTGAAATCTCCCGAAGTGCGGGTGCGCGATGATGGTAGTCCAGTTTACGAATACCAGCCGCGCTGGGGCGAAAGTCAAGGGAACCATAACCAAATAGTTGAAAATACACAACAGTTTGGCTGTGTTTTAGGTCGGGTTGGTAGTGATGAACCTTTACAAGAAGGTGACGGAACTTGGTGTATTGCAACGCTGAAACATCCCCAGGTGGAAGTATTTCACCACAGCAGATGGAATCCTGAAGGAACGGGTGAGGAAATATGGGAAAGCTTTGCTAAAGATGGCTCTTTGCCTAATTATCTTGATACCACTCCAGTGGCAAATAATACACAGCTAGGGGCTGCGATGGCTACGCCGGCCGCAGGCATCGCACTCCGTTTTACTCTCCAACCAGGTGAAACTCTAGAAATTCCCTTTGTCCTAGCTTGGGATTTACCCGTCACTGAATTTGCGGCTGGAGTTAACTATTACCGCAGATATACAGACTTTTTTGGTAAAAATGGAAATAATGCTTGGGCGATCGCATCTACTGCACTACAAGAATACCAAAGCTGGCGATCGCAAATTCAAAATTGGCAACAACCGATTCTCGACCGGGAAGATTTACCCAACTGGTTTAAGATGGCTCTATTTAATGAGCTTTATGACCTCACCAGCGGCGGTACTCTCTGGAGTGCAGCATCAGAACTTGACCCCATCGGTCAGTTTGCGGTGCTGGAGTGTCTAGATTATCGCTGGTATGAAAGTCTAGATGTGCGGTTGTATGGCTCTTTTGCGCTGCTGATGCTGTTTCCAGAATTAGAAAAGTCGGTGATTCGGGCATTTGCACGGGCAATTCCTCAAGGTGATGATACTCCCAGAATCATTGGCTATTACATGACAATTAAGGCGGAAAGCCCGATTGCAGTTCGCAAAGTCGCAGGTGCAACACCCCACGATTTAGGCGCACCCAATGAACACGTCTGGGAGAAAACCAACTACACCAGCTATCAAGACTGCAATTTATGGAAAGATTTGGGTAGTGATTTTGTCTTGCAAGTATACCGTGATTTTCTACTTACGGGTGCTGACGATGTAGAATTTCTGGCAGATTGTTGGAGTGCGATCGTGCAAACCCTCGACTACCTGAAAACTTTTGACCTTGATGGTGATGGGATTCCTGAAAATTCTGGTGCGCCTGACCAAACCTTTGATGATTGGCGGTTACAGGGTGTCAGCGCTTATTGTGGGGGGTTGTGGTTGGCGGCGCTAGAGGCTGCGATCGCAATCAGCGATATTTTATTAACTTACCAGATCGGTAACACAGTAGAGTTAGCAGCGCAAAAATCCATCTATGAAGGTTGGTTAAAACAATCTCGCCCAATCTACGACGAAAAACTTTGGAATGGGCAATATTACAAACTTGATAGTGAAAGTGGTTCTGATGTGGTGATGGCAGATCAATTGTGCGGACAATTCTACGCCCGTCTGCTGGATTTACCTGATATTGTACCGAGCGATCGCGCCCTTTCTGCCTTGAAAACTGTTTATGATGCGTGCTTTTTGAAATTCTGCAATGGTGAGTTTGGTGCTGCTAATGGTGTTCGTCCTGATGGTTCACCAGAAAATCCCCAAGCTACTCATCCCCTAGAAGTTTGGACGGGGATAAACTTTGGGCTGGCGGCTTTTCTCATGCAGATGGGAATGAAGGATGAAGCGTTGAGGTTGACGCAAGCTGTGGTGCAGCAAATTTATGACAATGGTCTGCAATTTCGCACCCCTGAAGCTATCACCGCAACTGGTACTTTCCGCGCTAGTACTTACCTGCGGGCAATGGCTATCTGGGGAATTTACTTAGTTATTAATTAATTCAAGGGGAGACGCCAAGGGCGAACAAGCGTCTGGGGTCTCCCCAAATGGAGCGACTGGCGTTAGGGGGATCAACAAGTGCCTAAAATCACAGCCAATCACTTTGAAAACAACCTTTAAGCCTGAGAAGTTTTTGAACGCACATTTAACTCTTAGAAAATGCCTAGAAGTATTATGAAAGTCAGCCCACAAAAGGCAAGTAAAGAGATAATCAGAATATTGCCTATACTGTGGTCATCAGCTGTTGATTTATGTGTATTGGTAGCCATATAAATCGACCTTGTTTAAACAACTTTTGCTTAAATTATAACTATGGCAAATCAATATTAATTTATCTTTGAACAAAAATTGATTTTAATTTATTGAAGTTTAACTAAAGAGTTAAGCTTTAAGCAAAACAATAAACTTTTATTTCAACCCTAGAAAAATAGATCATAGCAAGACAATTACTTGTTCCCCACATTACTAGAAGATCAGCAATCATCAAAATCGGCCAATATATCATCTACACCCAGGATTAAAATGAATATTAACACTCTGGACTAATAAAAAAAGCCTTGATTTACAAGTCTTAGCGAGCTTGACAGATAAATCTTGACCCGATCGGCGCACTGATAATTAGATATATGCAAATAAATGATATAGTAAAAATTACATCAAGCATTTGAGGGCATGATAGGTTGTGCCCTATATATTATTATGCAGTTATTTACTAACATCTATCAAAAGAAATAAAAATTGTATTCCTTTAGTTAGAGTCAAAAATACTGAGTCATAGATACTTTAAGTAAAGTAGAACATGGTTTAAATGCCTGCTGAAAAGTTGAGACTTGTAGGTACACAGGTAAATATAATTTATCTGTGTTATTTCGTGTTTATGGTTTCAGAAAAGGTGGAGGCTTATTTGCCCGCCTTGAAAGTCAACAATGCAAACATCGTCATTTAATGGAGTTGTCATGTCTGAATTGCTTCAAGCAGTCTTAGATAGTGAAGAAAGAAGTGATTTACGTTCCTTTATTAGTGAATTACGCCAACAAGAAAAGAAGTACTTGCTGCGGAACGACATACTCAATGTATATAGTGAGTATTGCTCCAAGTCCCAGAAACCTAAGACTTTTTACACTTCCTCGGAGTTAGGCAAACTCATTTACTATACTCAGGAAATTATTCAGGAGGACTCAAACTTCTGTTTCATCATCCGTTCTAAGATTGCCAGCCAAGAAGTTTATTGGTTGACATCAGACTTGAGTATTGAGCCGATGACGGTGCAGGATTTGTTGGATCTGCGCGATCGCTTGGTGAATAAATTTCATCCTAATGAGGGCGATCTGCTAGAGTTGGATTTTGGCCCGTTTTATGACTATTCCCCAGTCATCCGCGACCCCAAAAATATTGGTAAGGGAGTACAATTTCTCAACCGCTATCTATCCAGCCAACTATTTCAAGACTCTAAACAATTGCTGGACAGCTTGTTGAATTTCTTGCGCCTGCACCACTACAACGGTGTCCAGTTGCTAGTCAACGATCGCATTCAATCTCAACAGCAACTTTCCCAGCAAGTTAAAAAAGCTATCGATTTTGTTAATAATCGCCCTGATGATGAACCCTACGAACAATTCCGGTTTCAATTGCAGTCAATGGGTTTTGAGCCAGGTTGGGGTAACACCGCAGCGCGAGTCCGGGAAACCCTAAATATTCTCGATGAATTGATTGATTCTGCCGATCCTCAGACCCTAGAAGCTTTCATTTCTCGTGTTCCGATGATTTTTAGAATCGTCTTGGTGTCAGCTCACGGTTGGTTTGGGCAAGAGGGCGTTTTAGGGCGTCCTGATACCGGTGGTCAGGTAGTTTACGTCCTTGACCAGGCAAAGAGCCTAGAGAAGCAGCTACAAGAAGATGTTCTGCTTGCCGGTTTAGAGGGATTGAATGTCCAGCCAAAGGTGATTATTCTTAGCCGCTTGATTCCCAATAGTGATGGTACTCTTTGTAATCAACGGCTAGAAAAAGTCCTTGGTACCGAAAATGCCTGGATTTTGCGAGTGCCTTTGCGAGAATTTAATCCTAACATGACTCAAAATTGGATTTCTCGGTTTGAGTTTTGGCCTTATCTAGAAACTTTCGCCATTGATTCCGAAAGAGAACTACGGGCAGAATTCCACGGCACACCTGACTTAATAGTTGGAAACTATACTGATGGGAATTTAATAGCATTCTTGCTGGCGCGACGGCTGAAAGTTACCCAATGCAATGTTGCCCATGCCTTGGAAAAATCTAAATATTTGTTCAGTAACCTCTACTGGCAAGATTTGGAAGATAAATATCATTTTTCCTTGCAATTCACAGCTGATTTGATTGCCATGAATGCTGCCAATTTTGTGATTAGCAGCACCTACCAAGAAATTGTCGGAACACCGGATAGTGTGGGACAGTACGAGTCTTATAAGTGCTTCACCATGCCGGAGTTATACCATGTAACCAATGGGATTGAATTATTTAGTCCCAAATTTAATGTCGTACCGCCGGGAGTAAATGAAAATAATTACTTTCCCTACACCCGCACTAAAGACCGAGTAGAGAGCGATCGCCAACGCCTTGCAGAAACACTCTTTACTCTGGAAGACCCCACGCAAATCTTTGGCAAACTCGACGATCCTAACAAACGCCCTCTCTTCTCAATGGCGCGTCTTGACCACATCAAAAACCTCACAGGTTTAGCTGAATGTTATGGTCAAAGTAAAGAATTACAAGAGCATTGTAACTTAATTTTAGTAGCGGGTAAGTTACGTGTCGAAGAATCAGGTGACAACGAAGAACGCGACGAAATTATCAAACTCTACCAAATAATTGACCAGTACAATCTCCACGGTAAAATTCGTTGGTTGGGTGTGCGCCTGACTAAAACTGATTCTGGTGAAATTTACCGAGTCATTGCCGATCATCAGGGAATTTTTATCCAACCAGCTTTATTTGAAGCTTTTGGTTTGACAATTTTAGAAGCAATGGTTTCAGGATTACCAACTTTCGCCACACAGTTTGGTGGGCCACTGGAGATTATTCAAGATAAGGTGAATGGCTTTTTGATTAATCCGACAAATTTAGAGGAAACAGCCACAAAAATTCTGGAATTCATCACTAAGTCTGAACAAAACCCTAACTATTGGAATGAAATTTCCCAGCGAGGAATTGACCGAGTTTACAGCACCTATACTTGGAAAATTCACACTAGCAAGCTATTATCATTAGCACGGATTTATGGCTTCTGGAACTTTACCTCAAAGGAAAATCGGGAAGATTTATTGCGCTATATAGAGGCTTTGTTCTATTTAATTTACAAGCCAAGAGCGCAACAGCTATTAGAGCAGCATAAGTACCGTTAGTTTGTCATTTGCTCCCCACTGCGGTCTTGGGGTCTCCCCAAGTTAAGCACGTGGCGTCATTTGTCATTAGCCAAGGACTAAGGACAAATGACTAAGGACAATAGACAAATTACTAAATTGTCAACGCCCGCCAAGTTCGTTGACCAACTACTCCATCCGTTGCTAAATTCTGCTGATTTTGAAAGGCTTTAACAGCAGTCTCTGTCAGTGCGCCATAAATCCCATCCACTCTAACCGCATAACCACTAGACACTAACAGCCGTTGTAAGACTCTGACAGCAACACCAGAGCTACCGAAATAAAGAGTCGGCATAGGTTGGCTACTAAACTTCTGGAACCGTCCTGTAGCCTTTGCACGGACTTTACCTCCAGACTGAGAATACTTCTTAGACTCACCTAAGTTAGAAGAAGCTAGGAACTGATTGTTTTTGCTGATTTTCTTAAGTATATGTTCTTTCTCTGGTGCGATCGCTGAGGAAGAAGCCTGGGAAATCTCATCTGTCTGCATGAATTCAGGTGGTGTGACTTGAGCAGTTATCTCTAACTGACTCTGTTTGGACTGGTTTACGTCATTTTCCATCTGAAATAATTGCTGCTGTGGCAAATTGGCCCCAGATGCTTGTCTTATTGCTAACACGCCCGTCATCATCAGGCCAATTTCACTCATTGTAGTTCATTTTACTTCAACCAATATTTCTTTTAACTAACAACATTGCTGTTGTCCGGGATAGTGCATACTGACCAAATAAAAAAGTCATGTACTAATTTTTTCAGATAATATTGTCAGGCTCATCTTTCCTCACCTCCTATTCCGTTTAATCAGACGAATATCATTAGCTTTGTGCTTTTTTTATCTTGAATCAAGCCCTCAAATCCTCAGATATTGTATTTAAATCAACGGTTTAGACAATAACATACTATCCGATCATCTGGGAATATCATGAAACAAATTTGTCTAGTTATCTTTGGCTCCTACTTGGTATGCTGATGCTACTTTTATCATATTTATACTGCCATAAAGAATACTGCTACATTCACTGAGTCAGTTTTTTAATCATTGATCAATGCAACATTTCACAACAACGATCAACTTTTAATTTCAAACAATTTGTTCTCTCTCAGAGATTATTTTGAAGAAGAAGTCAGCATTCAGAAATCAGAATTCAGAAACTCTGGAAGGATTCAGCCATAATTCCTAAATATCTGCTTTTTTATGGAATTATTCTCAGAAAGCGCATACTTTGACCTCAAGATAATGAAACCGCACAACGTTGTTGGGTGGTCTTAAATTTTAACTAGAGTTAGACTACTGCATGACAAAATTACACAGGCGCACTGAAAAGAATATCAGTTCAATTCTCTTGCCTAACCTATGTTAATTTTTATATCATTTTTCCAGTTGAGTAAGGATGCGCCTAAAAAAATGTTCGTAGGCGTAGCCCGTCGTACCCTTGGGAAGCTACACGTAGCGCGAACGCAGAGAAGACATCGCTTAGTACGCCCAGTTGTGAACACTGAAAAACTTTTTACTTTTTCTCATCTCGCCACAAAGCAATACCACCTAATAAACCAGTGATATTGGGGATAAGTTTGACATTTAACGGTAGCTGGAAATTCACTCTTACAGCTTCACCACCGCCAATATAAAGGCAATCATAATTGAACAGATGTTGCAAGGATGCGATCGCTTTTTCTAAACGCCGATTCCATCTTTTATCACCAATTTTTTCTAACTCTGCACGCCCCAACTGCTGCTCAAAAGTCTCTCCTTTGCGAAATGGATGATGTCCCATTTCCATATTCGGTACCAGCTTACCATCCATAAATAAAGCCGAACCAAACCCCGTACCCAGAGTAATCACCAATTCTAGACCTTTACCTGCGATCGCTCCAAACCCCTGCATATCTGCATCATTAATCACCCGTACAGGCTTGTTTAAGTGTTTTAATAATGCTGTTTCCAAATCAAATCCGATCCAATCTGGATGTAAGTTTACCGCTGTTTCCGTGACTCCAGAGCGCACCACACCGGGAAAACCGACCGAAACGCGATGAAATTCACCTTGAGCCGCGGCTAACACAACAATTGCATTAATTACAACCTCTGGTGTAGCAGGTTGAGGTGTATCTAAACGCGCCCTTTCGGTTACAGGATGCCCTGTAATATCCAAAACCATAGCCTTAACGCCACTACCGCCAATATCAACCGATAGGGTACGAATCGATCCATTTTCTTCAACCATTGAGTTACATCCTTGTTAATGCTTGTTATTTCGTTATTATGCTCTGCTGTATTTGATAATATCTGGATGTTTGGAGAGTCTTTATATTGGTGGGCATTGGGCATGAGAGGACAAGGAGAATAACCATACCGAATGCCCTAAAATATAAATTTAAGGAATATGCACAGCTTCATTCCACCAGAACGCTTTTTTCCCTACCTTAGCTGGACTGATATTCAAGCAATGCCAGATAAGGAAAATGTGGTAATCATCCAGCCAGTAGGGGCAATTGAACAACATGGCCCTCATCTGCCGTTGATTGTAGATGCTGCGATCGGTGTGGGGGTGTTGGGAAAAGCAATGGAAAAGCTGGATGCCAGTATTCCGGCTTATGCTTTACCAAACCTTTATTATGGCAAATCTAACGAACACTGGCACTTTCCCGGTACGATTACCCTGAGTACGGCAACTCTGACGGCAATCATTATGGAAGTGGGAGAAAGTATTTACCGAGCTGGGTTTAGAAAACTGGTGTTAATGAACTCCCACGGCGGACAACCGCAAGTGATGCAAATAGCGGCGCGAGATTTGCACGTTAAGTATGATGACTTTTTGGTATTTCCGCTGTTTACTTGGCGCGTGCCTAATATTACTAAAAATTTATTGACTCCGAAAGAAGCAGCACTAGGAATGCACGCCGGAGATGCTGAAACTAGCATTATGTTATCGATTTTGCCAGAACAAGTGAAGCTAGAGAAAGCGGTTGCAGAATATCCACCAGAACAGTCAGAAAGCAGTTTACTGAGTTGGGAAGGTAAATTACCTGTGGCTTGGGTGACGCGAGATATCAGTAAAAGTGGAGTGATTGGTGACGCCACAACCGCAACTAAAGAAAAAGGCGATCGCATCCTCGAATCTCTCGCTAATGGTTGGGTACAAGTTATTCAAGATATTTATGCCTATCGACAAGCAAAAGTAGGGGAGGGATTGACAGGTTTTACTCAAAGTTAAAAATCCAATACATTTCGATGCAGGACAGCATCTAGATTTGCTAATGTAAGAATAATGGAAATAGCTATTGGCATAGCTGCTTAAAATCTATCAGGCAGCAAATTTCTATTCAAAGTAATATTAAGAGAAAGAATTATGACGGCATTTGAACCCAAGAGCCTCCGCTCTTATAGCCAAGAAGATGTCCAGCAAATTCTGCACTTAGCGATCGCTCGTCAAGCTGATGACAAAGATACAGAATTTTCTTATGAGCAGATATTAGAAATTGCTGCTGAGTTAGAAATTTCACCTGATTCTTTAAAATTAGCAGAACGCGATTGGGTAGTACAACAAGGACAAGTTCAACAGCGAAAAGCTTTTGACGCCTACCGCATCAGCAGATTTCAGAAGCGTCTAGGCAATTATGCAATTTTCAATGGATTTTTGATACTGGTCGATTTAATCACTGGCGGTGGAATTTCTTGGTCACTGTACATTCTACTATTCTGCGGATTGCCTGTCGGGCTTGATGTTTGGAATACCTTTCAAATCAAAGGCGAAGAGTATGAAATGGCATTCCAGAAGTGGAGTCGTAAGCATCAGATGAAGAAAACCATCAGTACAGTTTTGAATAAGTGGTTTAAAGCATTGCAGGCTTAATAGATTTGCTTGCGTAAACGTACTCTGACGGGGAAGAGAGTTACCTGTAGCGTCTCGTGGAGAAGCTCGTTGTACACATCCCTAATTCAAAGAAAAACCCCGCATCACATCGGGGTAATATTTACCTCAACATTTGTTGGGTAACACCACTTATATAAAATCTTAACAACACAGCAATTATTAGGATTAGTATAAATATTAATTCATTAATCGAAGTATTATTTCTATCTTTATACGGATCTGCTGGTCTATCAATAGTCTCAAAAATGATTTTCTCTAGAGTGGTTTTCACATCACACTGAGTTAACCACTAAATAATTTCTTTGAGTTGTAAAAGATTTAGAGAAGCCAGGTTAAACCTGGCTTGAAAACCGAGATTTATTCTTAAGAAAAATAGTAACAGACCTCTATCACAAGATCCAATAGATATGAAACAGCATCTATGGTAGTAAAAACCGAGAAAGGCAACAAGGAGGAAATTAAGCCCCCTTTTTAAGAGGGGTTGGTGGGATCTCTTTTCTTTCGGGGCAAAATATCACTTAGCAGGGTTAGCGCGTCTCAAACCCTATTGACAGGGGGATTATGGCAGAGGTACTGA
>NZ_JABXKQ010000169.1 GCF_017114945.1 Nostoc sp. JL34 | reverse complement strand
ATTGCTATATCAGGCAAGTCCTATTGTCAATAGGCTTTGAGACGCGCTAACCCTGGAACTTTTTACAAGTTGATATTTTAAGAACGAGAATCTATATCAAAATTATTGCTAAATATATACACTATCTTTTTGTTTAAATAAAGATTTATAATCTTGTGAAGATAGCTATAGCGATTCTCAATTGGATGAAGCAATATCAGATATAACTTTTGTTCGTAGAGAGCGATTTATGGCTCTAAATAAGAATTTAAAGGGTTAGAGCCGCTAATTACGAGCTTTAATCTAATTAAGCTCTTATACTTACATCAAGTAAACAATCACCATCTTAAAAATATACAGCGGATTTAAATTTGCTCAAGTAGTACACAACTTTTGTTTCAAAGCTAGACATCAAGCCTGTTTGATTGCTGAATTATGCTGTAGTAAATGATTCGTTAGCAAGCTGGTTAAATATGGAACTTTCTTCGCTAACAAGTGTCTATCTAGCTATTCTTAGGGAAAATTCACTTGAAGTTTGAAAGTTAATCGAATACCCTAAGCTAGTAGACTATTTTCTCAAGGAAATATATGAACAAAAAAATTCTCCTGAATTTGCTTTCCACTTCCTCAATCTTTGTGTCGATGATGTCTACGCTAGTAACATTCCATCCTGCCCATGCAAGTGGTAGTATTACACAGCGATTGATGCACACACAAGATGGTCGTACCTGTATCACTAACCCACATGGTGGAAACGATTTTGTGTGCATTCGAGATTCAGAGAGAAAGAAACCGTATACCTCATCTTCACGTTCCTCGACCATTGTCACATCAGTATCAGATAAGAATATTGCGATGTTGAACTTTACTGAAGAGGAAAGCGATGCTGCAATTAGAGTATTTGGTTGCGACTGTCCATTATGTATAAATTCTTTGCGTCAGTTGCAGGGTACTGGAAACTTGGTGTACTAAGATTGAATAGCGCTGATAGCGACTATAACTTTTGTTAGATACACGTGATTAATCACGTATAGAAGATATACAAAACCAAAAAGGCATTTTTAACTACGTACCACTACTATTATTTGGGTAACATTTAAATTCCTTGTTGGGGCAATTCATGAATTGCCCCAACAGCAGCTAATTTTGCCTAAGTCCTGAGAGAAATACGCAGATAAATTATCAAATGCTCTGTGTGCGTCACAGCATTCTGTTTATTCAACCACCTCATTCACAGGAAATCTATCAATCAACTGCATTGCCCAATAGGCATTGCGCTGGAAAGAATCTGGCAAATGGGGAACGTGGGGTATCTGCGATAATAAATCCAACGTTCGGCGTAAAATTCTCACCACATCGCCTTCATCCAAGGTGGTGTTCTCGCAGAGTTCTGTCCACTCGATTCCCAGCGCCCATTGTTCCACTATGGCAATTAACTCAAATTCCAACCATATCGGCAGCGCTACATTATACCGCCGTTGTAGTTGGAACATTTGGCGGCGAATTCCCCGCAATTTTGCCAAGGCTTCTGCGACTTCATTACTAAGATCAAAGTTAACCTTGCTATCTGGACGGGGCGTTTCCATCACTAAAGCCGCAGCAGCTGCGGCTAAATGATGCGGATCTAAGTTGTCCAATTCACCACTAGCGAATACTAAACCCAGCCACAATTCATTCTCACCTCGAATGGCGGCAGCGATTCGCCCTAAGACTGTGGGGACTAAGTTATCCAAACCGCCAAAGTGTTGCAGAATTGCGATTAAATTCAGAAACTCTTCCCAATGACGTTGTGACTGTTGCTCTACTTGCCCTTGCAACTGTTCGAGTTCGGCTTCTAGTTCGACATAGCGGGCCCGACGCTTGAAAAGCGTTGCTGCATTGCCTGATTGATGTAAGGGATGAGCTTCTAATTGCTCTTGGACAGCGGTAGTGCGACTGAGTTGTTCTGCTACTTCTGGCGCCAGATGCAAAGATTCTATCGGATCAGGAATACGCGATGCGATCGCAAATGTTTCTTGATTCCCACGGCGTGATTGTCCTGGCTTCAAGGGCATCTCTGCCGGTGGTAGTAAATCAGGCGGCACCTCAACTCGTGGCAATTCGGCATACAAATCTACTACATCCCCTGTGGTTGCCACATACCAGCGGTTATCGTGCCCCAAGCATACCAAGTAAGGAGCTTGACCAGAACCAGCTGATTTTCCTACCAACACTGCGGTTACGGGTGAAGAAACTGTGATATTTTTACCCTTGAGACTCAACAGAGTTCCTGACACTGCAAAGCCTAACATCATCACCAATTCTTCTTGGCGGTCTGACTGTGCTTGCTCTTGCAAGGTTTTCAATATCTGGCGTTCCACTTTCAGGCGTTGCCGCAATTTTTCATAAACAGCCAGTTCATTTTCATCAACTGCGGCAATTTGCTCATGCAGTTGAGCTAATTGCGTTTGCAGTTCTGCAATCTCATCGTATTCTGACCGTAAATGCAAGGTGGCCATGTACTGCCCAAAACTGCGCTCTATCAGTTCCCTGGTTTGCTCTAGGGTATGGGTTTGCAGCAAGTTGAGTACCATGCCGTAACTGGGCGTAAACTGGCTTACTAGGGGGTCTGGCTTGGATGTTCCCAAATACGCAGCTTCTTTAGCTCCTTCAAAGGGAGTTTGGACTGTCACCACATGACCTTGTTTATCCATCCCCCGGCGGCCTGCTCGTCCTGCCATTTGCAAAAATTCGGAAGCATTTAATAGGCGATGCCCAGTGTCAGTCCGCTTGGAAAGAGTAGAAATTACCGTTGTCCGAGCAGGCATATTAATTCCCGCCGCTAATGTCTCGGTGGCAAATACTACTTTAATCAGCCCTTGCTGAAATAGTTCTTCTACCAGTGCTTTCCAAGCAGGTAGAATCCCCGCGTGGTGGGCAGCAATTCCTCGGTAAAGAGGCGCAATTTGTCCAGAACGTCCTGCTTCGGGATTGCGGGCTAAAAAGTCATCAATCTGTTCCCGTAAAATTTGGGACTCTTCACTATTTACCAGCCATAAATCACCCACTTCCGCCACCGCTTTATCACATCCCCTGCGGCTGAAAATAAAGTAAATCGCTGGTAGCATATCCCGTTGCTCTAACTGGCTGAGGGTAAAAATTATACCCGGAGCCTCCGGTCTACCACTTCTCCCTCTGTCCCTTTCTCCCCCTTTCCCCTTCTTCTTCTGAAGGCGGGGGTTGATTTTGGTTTTGCTATCATTCAGTAGGGGAAATAACCCTTTAGGATTGCAAAAGTGAAATTCCAAGGGGACTGGGCGAAAATCGGAGTAAATCAGGTCAGTTGGCCCGTGAACGCGATTTAGCCAGTCAGTGAGTTGATCGCTATTGGCAACCGTTGCGGAGAGGGCTGCCAGTTGGACTTCACGGGGACAATAGATGATTGATTCTTCCCAAACTGTACCGCGCTGGCGATCGTTCATGTAGTGGCATTCATCAAGTATCACCGCTTCCACGTCTACTAATGAGATGCCGACTTGCCCAATGGGTGTGCCATAGAGCATATTTCGGAAAATTTCTGTGGTCATCACCAAAATCGGTGCATCCCTGTGAATGGAAGCATCTCCAGTTAACAGTCCGACTTGATCAAACCCGAATTTTTCTCGAAAGTCACGTAATTTTTGATTCGACAGCGCCTTTAGGGGAGTCGTGTAAAATACACGTTTACCTCGTGCTAGGGCGCGATAAATGGCGTATTCCCCAACTAATGTTTTGCCCGAACCTGTGGGGGCACATACGACTACGGAGCGTCCGGCGTTTAGGGACGCGATCGCTTCTTTTTGAAACTGATCCAGATCAAAGGGAAATATAGTCCCTAAATCAAGTTCTGGAGACGGTGCAGGATAATTCACTCAATCACATTTGCAACCAGATTGTTTACTATACTAACGAGTCTTTTGTCAACTTCGTTAGGGATTGGGTATTGGGGATTGGGGATTGGGTATTAGGTATTTAAGAAGAATTTCAGCGCCTAGTCCCCAGTCCCTAGTCCCCAATCCCCAGTCTCTCATTTTCCCAGCTCTTGCGATCGCTCTGTGGCAGCTTTGACTGCTTCAATTAAAGCGGAACGAAATCCTGCCTGTTCTAGCTTGGCAATCCCCGCAATGGTTGTACCGCCGGGGCTGGTAACACGATCTTTGAGTTCTGCTGGGTGCATTTTGGTTTCTTGCAATAGTTTCGCTGTTCCCAGTACGGTTTGCAAGGCTAGTTGATTGGCAATTGCTCTAGGTAAACCTGCGGCAACTCCGCCATCTGCAAGTGCTTCTACTAACAGTGCCACGTAAGCGGGGCCGCTACCAGATAGCCCTGTGACTGCATCCATCAGCGCTTCTGACACTTCTACGACTTCACCCACAGCAGCAAAAACTTGCTGTGCTATTTGGTGATGCTTGGCATTGGTATATGCACCTAAACAAATCGCGGTAACTCCTGCTCCCACAGTGGCCGGGGTGTTGGGCATTGCTCTAATCACTGGCAATTGCACAAATGCAGCTTCTAGCTGACTTAAGGCTACACCCGCTAAGATGGAAATGATCAGGGGTGAATGTTCTCTATTAAGAATATCAATATCTGCTAATTCTTGAGCGATCGCGCTAAATACCTGCGGTTTCACTGCCAAAAAGAGAACTTCTTTTGCTTCGGTGAAAACCTGGCTATTATCTGTCGTCACAGCAACACCATATTGCTGTTTTAAAAAATCTAGGCGTGAAGATAGCGGTTCGCTAACTATGACTTCTGATGATTGATAAATTCCAAGCGCGATCAGGCGGGATAAGAGTGCTTCTCCCATTACCCCACCACCAATTAAGCCAAATTTTATAGTCATTAGTCGTTAGTCATTAGTCATTGGTCACTAGTCATTAGTCGTTTGTCATTTGTTACCATGAGCAATACCCAGGACAAATGACAAAGGACAAAGGACGAAGGACTAAATACTAATTTAACTTTATTGTGCCATCCGGTTAGTTTCGTTGCCCCAGGTTTGATTTGGAGTACCTGTTGTCGGACGAGAAGGACGTACTGGTGGTTGTGGTACTTCATGAAGAACGCCACCTTGGGTACTAACTTGGACACAACTTGGTGTAAACAAAAAGATGCTCTCTCCGATGCGCTCTTGATGTCCATCTAGTGCGTAAGTACCACCTGCAACAAAATCTACTGCTCGTTGAGCTTGATCGGGGTCCATGATTGTCAGATTTAATACCACTGACTTGCGTTCGCGCAACGCCTGAATTGCCTGGGGCATTTCTTCAAAGGTGCGTGGTTCGAGTACTAAAACTTCCGAAATTCCGTTAATTGCTCCTGGCATACCAATCACATTCCCCATTGGCTTTTGACCTGCTGTCATATCATCTCCCATTGTAGGCACTGGTTCCCGCCAGCGTCGATTTTGAGCAGCTGCGCTCTCCTGTGGTGCTGGTTGGGGATTTTCTTGCTGATACAGATTTTGATAATTATTATCTGTTTCTGGTTCTTCTTCGTAATATTCGTATTCCACTTGCTCATTTAGACCCACAAAGTCTCTGAGTTTGGAAAATATGTTGTTCATTGTGTGTGTACTCTCCTGGTGCGAATAGCCTGTATTGACTTGGCTGAGGATTAGTTGAGATAAGAGCGCTCGCTACATCGGTGGATACTTCAGCAAGTGTATTGCTATTTGTAGCCCATACTACGGGTTTTGGCGATGAACTGACACTTATTGGAAAGGTCTGTGCATCGCCTAAACATAATAATGAGTCAAGATTATATCCTAAGGTTTATCCGAAGGAAAGTTCTTTATACCCCATTTTCCCTTGGCGATTGCTCTTGTCAATACTATATCCTTTGTTTCCGATTGCACCAGTCTGTGACAAAATTCTTGTCAACAAATCCTGATCTCTATTAATACCCACCTGTAAGGCTGATAATTAATCGGCTAAGAGCGATCGCCAAACAATATGGTTCCTAATCGTACCATCGTTGCGCCTGCTTGCACTGCCAGTTCGTAGTCGCCTGACATACCCATAGATAAGTGCTGCATTTTTATATGCGACCAGTTTTGCTCCTGGATTTTTTTTGCTAGCTGACGATTGAGATTAAACACACTGAGAATTTCGGAATCATTTAATCCTGAAGGCGGAATTGTCATCAAACCTTGAATTTGTAAACTTTTGTATTGATTCAGTGTGGGTAAATCAGCCAAAAGTTCTGGCACACTCCAACCAGACTTGTTGGGATCGGGGAGAATTTTCACTTGCAGGCAAACCTGGGGACTCACTCCTAGCTGTTGCGCCAATTGATCTAAGCGCTGTGCCAGCTTCAAATTATCGACGGAGTGAATCCAAGGAAATTGTTCGATGGCTTTTTTGGCTTTATTGCCTTGTAAATGTCCAATAAAGTGCCAGGTAATATCCGGTAAGTCTTGCAACTCGGCTTGTTTACTGGCAGCTTCTTGGATACGACTTTCCCCAAAATCACGAATTCCTGCGTTGTATGCAGACCGAATGGCCTGGGCAGAAACTTGCTTGCTAACAGCAATCAATTTGACTGAAGTTGGCAATGAGGAGCGAATAGTAACAATACGTTCGGAAATCGAACTGTTCATTGGAAGGTGCGCTGGAAAACACTCTGAAGTTGATCGTACTCCTGAGATTGCCCACTGCGCCGCAGGGTACGTAAGCGATTTTCTAACATCATCCTAGCCTCAGTACGTCCTATAGGCTGGAATTTAACACCTTTAACGTCATTTGCCACCAAAAAAAATAAGCGCTGGGCATAAAGTGTGGTGAACAAATCCTGGTTCTCATCAACCATACAGATTTTGTAGAGTAAACCCCAAGTTGGATGGTTTATGTAAGTTTCTGCGTTTTCTGGATTCATTTAAGAGTCAAGGTGTAGTCAAGGTGGGAGTATGTATATCTTTTCGCAGTGAATTCCAAACATTCAGACGATAATACCAACATTCGTCAGAATATTCGCTTAAAATGCGAAACTGCGGTTACGAAGACCTTGATCTAGTTCCTAATGGGCAGATGAAGCTAGTGGTAGTGAAGCGCAATGGTACAACAGAAGCCGCGAAGCGTAGATTCTAAAGAGTAGAGGCTGATCGATAAACATCACCATCTGCTTTGGTGACTTCAATTTACCAATCTGTGAGGACAAAGCACAAAATAGTCTCGATCCTCTTGTTGAAAGTTCGACATGGCTTCGACGTGGCAAGGAAAAACACCCTTTGAAGTTTCCAACGGCAACGACGAATTTTTCAACTTCTTTCCATACTGCCACAACTGTCGCTCAATGGCGCAAAATCGTAATTTGAGATTGGGGATTGGGGAAGGTGGGGCCCCCTCTAGGGATAAGGGGTAATGGGGATTGGATACAAGAAAGAAAACTATCTTCATTGATTATCTAGCATTTTCAGGGCTGCAAGTTGTGCCTGAGCTTTATGCAGAGATTCATACCATTCTCTCTCAGGATCGCTGTCTGCGACAATTCCCGCGCCAACTTGTCCCCAAACCATGTTACGTGCTGAGTGCTGCGGGATGAGTGTTGAGTCGGCAGATGAAGGAGATGAAAAAGATGAAGAAGAATTTACTTCCCCTGCTCCACCTGCTTGAGACGCAGGAGCTAGTAGGAGGGTGCGGATTAAGATATTTAAGTCTAAATTACCGCGCCAATCTAAATAGCCACAGGAACCGTAGAACAAGCTGCGTCGCACGGGTTCTAGTTCTTCTATAATTTCCATGCAACGGACTTTGGGACAACCTGTGATTGTGCCGCCTGGGAACGTGGCACGAATCAAATCAATGGTAGTGTATTCACCTTTTAAAGTACCTTTGATGTTGCTGACAAGATGCATCACATGGCTATATCGTTCAATTGTCAGCAATTCATCAACGGTAACCGTTCCCCATTCACAAACTCGCCCTAAATCATTGCGTTCCAAATCCACTAGCATGATGTGTTCTGCACGTTCTTTGGTGTTGCTGAGTAAATCTTGTGCCAGTTGCATATCTTGTTCTGGTGTGACACCACGCGATCGCGTCCCAGCGATCGGTCTGGTTTCGGCTTGTCGATTTTGCAATAGTACCAATCGTTCCGGTGAACAACTGATCACTTCCCCCCAAGGCGTTTGCCAATAACTAGCAAAAGGAGAAGGATTGATTTTTTGTAAGGCTTGGTAAATTTTCCAACCAGAAGCTGATGTAGACGCCTGAAATCGCAACGAAAGATTTGCCTGAAAGATGTCTCCAGCCTGAATATATTTTTTCGCCTGGTTTACTGCTGTTTCATAATCTGTCTGAGTTGTCAAAAAGAGAGGGGGAAGCGAGAGGGAAGACAAGGAAGATGGGGGAGAAAATTCTACTTCGTCCCCCTTTTCCCCTTGTCTCTTCTCCAATTTCTCCTCTAATTCATCGAGTCCACTTGCATCACTGGCGGCTAGCCAAAGAATTTGTTGGGTGTGATCCAAAACGGCAAAACAATCTGGTTCATACCAAAAAGCTACGGGAAATGGCAGGGGATCAATTTTCTGATTGGGTAATTGTTCAATTTCCCATGCCACATCATAACCTAGCCAACCTAACCAACCGCCGGTGAAGGGGAGATGGGGAGATGGGGAAGAAAATATTACCTCATCCTCCTCATCTCGCCCTATCCCTTGCTGTAACAACTTTTCTAGGAAAGGAAAAACCTCTTCTACTTCTGGTGTCCACATCTGGGGGATGCCATCGACTATGCGAGGAGCGCCTGTACAAATAGAATATCGGCTGAGTTGGGGATGGTCGATTGGCGTTGGGTAGGGACTTTCCAGTAGGGTAGCGATTCCCGGTGCGGCGGTGGGGCGAAACAGAGCAGCAAAAACTTCCGAACCTGTGCGCTTTTCTAAGGGTAGCGATCGCCAATGCCAAGCCTTGGTCATACTGTTTACAAGTGTTGTCAATAATTAATTGACAGTTTTTGGTAGTGAGTACAAATAACTACGGCTATGCTTTTTGCTTACTGTTAGTTAATTAATTTTTTACCATTTTATCGGCGTAATATTAAGTCTGAGTTCCTATTGCTAGCCGTATTCCCCAGAATAAGATTAAAGTTGCAATAGCAAGCCAGTCACGCCCTTTTAATCGTAAGTCGTGCCACTGCACTCGATGCTCATTAGGACTGGTAAAACCCCGCACCACCATTGCATTGGCCATTTGATCGGCTCGTAAGAGCAGATTTTCTAAAAGTCTCTCTGCGACTGTCATCCAAACCTTGAATGCTCCTTTTAATCCCAGCTTTTTCCAATTAATTGCCCTTGTCATCACGGAGCGAAATAAGTTTTGCACTTCTTCTAAAACCAGGGGAATAAAGCGCAAGGACAAGGTTAAAGTTAAAGCAATTTCTGTAACAGGCAACTTGAAGCGTCGCAAGGGTTGCATTAAGCTTTCTATGCCAGATGTGATTTCTTCTGGTGCGGTTGTTAGCAGATACAAATTGGTGCTGTAAATGACGGTAAAGATAAGTGTACTCAGGCGTACTGCCAAACTCAAGGAGTAGCGAGTCACTTTGACCGGGCCTTTGTGAAATAGCACGTAGCTGTATGCTTTTTTCTCAGCAGCTGGCTCTTGAGCAAGATTATTGGAGTTTCCTGGCTGGGTTAATATTTGTTCATTAGCTGGCAGACGTTGCTGATAATCTACACCAAGCCCATCAGGACTGATGGCTCCGATCGCTAAAACAAAAAACGATAGCATTAATAGCCAACCCATTTGCTGCTGCCATACTCGTCGGGGAATCCTGGCAATCAAGGTGGCGATAATTAATGCTACCACCAGCAGCACCCGCCAAAAGTTGTTAGCTAAAACATAGCTTGTTAAAAAGCTCATTAACCAGGCGAACTTGACTCGCGGATCGATTTTATGCAGCCAAGTTTGGGGTTGTTCTAAATAAAGTCCAAGTGGCAGCGATCGCAATAAATCCATTTTAGAGTTAGGAGTGAGGAATGAGAAGTTAGGAGTTTTGACTTTAACTCATAACTCTTGTACAGACGCGATTCATCGCGTCTCCTAACTTATTTTGACGCGAGTTGCTCTATTAACATTACCACTTTCGGCGTCACGGACTTTTTTGCTCCGCCACAGTAAAATAATTGGCGTGCCTTTAAATCCTAGCTGTTGCCGGAATTGCCGTTCAATATAGCGGCGGTAGTTGTCGTTGAAGCGTTTGGAGTCGTTGACAAATAGGGCGATCGTTGGTGGTTGGCTACTGACTTGTGTACCATAATAAATCTTGCCCTGACGCCCACCACGAGATGCTGGCGGTGAATGCCAACTGACGGCATCTGTTAAAACTTCGTTAATCACTGATGTGCTGACACGGCGTTTGTGTGATTCAGCCGCAGTTTTCACCAATTCTAAAATCTTTTCTACCCGTTGTCCTGACAAGGCACTCACAAAAATTGTTTCTGCCCATTCGGTAAAATGTAACCGTGATTGCAGAGTTTTTTCGTAGTCGTAGATTGTATAAGAGTCTTTTTCGACGGCATCCCACTTATTAACGACGATGATGCAAGCTCGACCTTCCTCAATAATCCGCCCAGCTAATTTTTGGTCTTGCTCGGTGACTCCATCTACAGCGTCTATTACTAATAAAACTACGTCAGCGCGGCGAATCGCTTTGAAAGCACGGTTAATACTAAAGAATTCTGTGCCGTATTCGATGTGTTTCTTTTTGCGAATGCCGGCAGTGTCAATCAAGCGGTAGGTTTGTCCTTCCCGTTCAATGACAGTATCGATAGCATCGCGGGTGGTGCCAGAAATGGGGCTGACAATTGCCCTTTCTTCCCCGACAAAAGAATTGAGTAAGCTCGATTTGCCGACATTCGGGCGTCCCACAATTGCTACTTTGATTTCATTCGTGTCTGGGATGTCTTCAATCGCAGGGATGTGATTAATTAACTCGTCGAGTAACTCTCCTGTGCCGCTCCCATGAATCGCGGAGATGGCGTAAGGTTCGCCCAATCCCAATTCCCAAAATTCGGCAGCTTGCATTAAGCCTTGTTCTGGGGATTCACATTTATTTACAGCCAGTAGCACAGGTACGGGTTGTTGGCGCATCCATTCGGCGATTTCTAAATCTGCCGATGTGGGGCCTGTTTGACCATCTACTACAAAAATAGCGCCACACGCTTCTGCAAGGGCTGTCATTGCCTGTTGGCGAATCAGTGGTAAAAATTCGGTATCATCATTAAAAACTAAACCACCAGTGTCTACCACTAAAAATTCGCGACCATTCCAGAAAGCTGGTAGATAAGTGCGATCGCGTGTCACTCCCGGTTCATCATGGACAATCGCCGTTTGTTCCCCGGCGAGTCGATTAACCAGGGTGGATTTGCCCACATTTGGGCGTCCGATAATTGCAACAATTGGCAGTGCCATAAAACCAGGGTAAGTGAGAGACGTAGTATATCATTTAATTACATTTTACTCACTTTAAACTGGAAGTTTTAATAATTTCCCAATTACTCTGATGCGATCGCCAGCTTTGGGCAAACTAGCAGCAAGACCAAGAATATAGTAGTCGCAGCAAAGGAGATTACACCTTGAAAAGTAGTGAATGGTTAATAAAACCCAGCACATCAAATTTTCAGACTTTAGGATTGTGCTTACTCTTGGTAATTATTTTTGGATTATCCTACACCAGGTTTATTGAACCAAATTGGATTGAGATCAATTCTTTACAACTGACCTTACCGCATCTTTCACCAGAATTTAATGGCTATCGCATTGTGCAAATCAGCGATCTTCATCGAGATAGTAATTGGATGAGCCAAAAACGGTTCCGCAATACTATCAACTTAGTTAATCAACAAAAACCAGATTTAGTGGTAATTACTGGGGATTTGGTAACTAAAAATTCACCGTCAGTAATCCCTACTCTCAAGTCGGACTTAGATAAATTTGCTTCTAAGGATAAAACTGTAGCAATATTGGGCAATCATGACCATATGAATGACTCAAAAGCGATTATCCAAGCAATAGAAACAAGCAGTACAGTTAACCTCAACAATGCTGTTTACACGCTACATCGGGGCAGTGCAATGCTGCATATCGCTGGGGTAGATGATGTCTGGCTGGGTAAGCCCCGCTTGGATTTGGTAATGCAGCAATTACCCAATGAAGGGGCAGCAATTTTATTGGCACATGAGCCAGATTTTGCTGACATTAGTGCTGCTACAAAGCGGTTTGACTTGCAGCTATCAGGGCATTGTCACGGTGGACAAGTTCGGCTACCTGTAATTACACAGTTTTTTCTTCCACCTTTTTGCCAAAAATATGACTCTGGTCGCTATCAAGTCGGAAATATGATTCAGTACACCAACCGAGGGCTAGGTATGACTTCAATAAATTTACGGTTTGCTGCCCGTCCTGAGATTACTGTGTTTACCTTGGTTGCTCCAAATCGTAGTTAAATTGCCAGCATTGTAGAGCATTAAAAGGCTTGAGAGGGAATCGAGCAATGTGCCGAGGGACAATTTTTATGATTAAGCGATCGCTATACTTCTAGTAAAACTGCTTTTTAGGCGATCTTCTTCGCGCCTTTGCAACGGAAATTTTGACGCCACTTGCTTGCTTCAATCGGCGCGAAACAAAAATGTAATACGAAACAGTACCCCGACGGGTACTTTTTAAACATAATTGTATATTTTATACTTGTGATTCAGGTTTTAGCGAATATCTAAAACCTTTGATAGACGCTTGCCTTCTGCGTTGAATATAGACTTTCAAAAAACACAAAAATGGGGGAAAAAACCAAAATCTCCATAATTTTATCTGAGCAATTTAGAAATCATAGCTTCAATAAATACAACTAACCATGACTCGTAACTTATACGCTTTACTTGTTGGTATTGACGATTATCCTGATTTAAATCATCGACTTCAAGGTTGTGTAAACGACATTACAGCAATAGAACAGTATCTTAATGAACGATTTGATAAAAAAGAATACGAATTACATTTACAAACACTTAAAAATGACCAAGCAACTCGTAAGGCAGTCATTGATGGTTTCCGGAAGCATCTTCGTCAAGCTGGACAAAATGATATAGTTTTGTTTTATTACAGTGGTCATGGTGCTCAGGAAGTGGCACCAAAAGAATTTTGGCACTTAGAACCAGACCATGTTGATGAAACCCTAGTATGTTATGACAGTCGTACTGAAGGCGGCTGGGATTTGGCAGATAAAGAATTAGCAAAACTCATTGCCGAAGTAGCAGAAAAAGATCCGCACATTACCATTATTATGGATTGCTGCCACTCTGGTTCCGGCACTAAAGACCCATTGCAAGAGATACGAATACGTCGCTTACCTATAGACAAGCGAGAACGCCCACTGAATAGTTTTATTTTTGCGCTCGCCGACTTAATGCAACTTTCAGATTCCCGTGACCCTGAAAAACACCCTACTGGCTGGAAAATACCCAAAGGTCGTCATGTACTTCTAGCTGCTTGTCGAGACTACGAAACAGCGAAGGAATACTACGGTAGTGACAAATACCGGGGCAGTTTCTCTTATTTTTTGATGGATATACTTTTTAAAGCCACTAGCAAATTGACTTATCGAGATTTAGTTGGGCAGACAAATGCCATCATCCGCAGTAAAATTACAGCCCAGTCTCCTCAGTTGGAAGTGAATAATCCTGAGGATGAAAACAAATTTTTCCTTGATGGAGCGATCGCAGAACGTCACCCCTACTTTATTGTTAAAAATGACCCAAACTATGGCTGGGTAATTGATGGTGGTGCTGTTCACGGAGTGCAACCACCCAAAGACGGCGAAACCACTTTACTAGCACTGTTTTCCTTTGACGCCAATATCGAAGACCTGCGTGACCCAGCAAAGTCTGTGGGTACAGCAAAAGTGACTAGGGTGCTACCAACGCAGAGTCAGGTAGATATCAAAGATGTGCCAAACCTCACTGCTGATGGTACTTGTTTTAAAGCAGTTGTTATCAGCCTACCGCTACCACCTTTAGGTGTTCACATTGAAGGAGATGAAGTCGGTGTAACTCTCGCACGCCAAGCACTAGCAACAGCTGGACTTGATGGTAAAGCTTCACCTTATGTGCACGAGGAGAATGAAGTTGGTAAAGCCGAGTTTCGCCTACTTTGTCGTCATCAACAGTATTTAATTGCCCGACCTACAGATGACCGACCTTTAGTAGCTCAAATTGATGGCTATAGTCCAGACAATGCAAAACAGGCAATTAAACGTTTAGAACATATTTCCCGTTGGACAACAATTGCGGAACTCTCAAATCCAGCAACTAAGATTAGAGCTAATGATGTAGAGATGAAACTCATCTTTGAAAATGAAGAATTATCTCAATTGCAGCAGATGCGTTTGCAGTACACGTATAGGGATGGTAGGTGGCAAAATCCTGAATTTAAACTGAAATTCACCAATAATAGTCAGATGCCACTTTACTTTGGCTTAGTCAACCTTTCAGATAGTTTCGCTATTAGCGTCCCATTTTTTGAAGCAGGTAGCATCAGGCTACAACCAGGAGAAGAAGCACTGGCTCTAGACGGTGAAAACTTAATGCTCGAAGTCCCAGACGAGTTGTGGTCACAGGGGATTACTGAGTACAAAGACATGATTAAATTGATTGTCAGTAACGAGGAATTTGATGCTAAATTGCTGACTCAGAATAAACTTGATGCTCCTCGTCCACCTGCCACAAGAGATTTAGAATCTGCAAATCAAACTAGCCTTGACCGTTTGATGAATCGAACTCAAAATCGTGAAATCAAAGTCAAAAGTGCAGCAAAGTATGACGATTGGTATGCACAGGAAATTACCATTACCACTGTACGTCCCTTAGACTCTACCTCCGTTTCTCAGACAGAACAAAAATTATTAGGAGCAGGGGTGAAATTACAGGTGCATCCTAGCTTGGTGGCAAATGCTCGCCTAACTACCACACCGCAAGTCAGCCGAGATTTAGGAAATCAAATTTTGCCTCCTATCCTGCGGGAAGATGCAGAAGTTACTCGGCCTTTCCAATTTACTACCAGTCGAGGTACTGACCCTGGATTAAGTGTATTGGAATTGAACGAGATTCAAGATTACACAGTTGTCACCCCAGATGCACCTTTGAAATTATTAGTAGATGCACCGTTAGCAGACAATGAATACCTTCTAGCTGTTGGCTATGATGGTGAATTTTTCTTACCTTTAGGCCGCGGTAAAACAACTCAAAATGGCAAAATAGAAATTGAGATAGAACGATTAACAGCCCCAGTTAATCAGGGAGAACGTAGCCTGCAAGGGTCTATTCGCATCTTTTTTGAAAAAGTAATCAGTCGCCATTTTGGACGGGAATTTAAGTATCCGATTTTAGCAGTGGCTGAGGTGGGAGATGAGAATAAAGTAACTTATAAACACGATGTGATTGATGTTCAGCAGCGAGTAGCAAAAGCAAAAAGAATTGCCCTCTATATACACGGTATTATTGGCGACACTGAAAGTTTAGTTAGTAGCATTAATCAAACAGTATTGCAACCAGATGGGCAAAAGCTTTCTATCAGCAAACTTTACGACGAAGTGCTTACCTTTGACTACGAAAACCTAAATACTTCAATTAAAGAGAATGCTGAAAATTTGAAACGGCGACTAACAGAAGTGGGTTTAGGAGCAAACCACGGTAAAGAACTGCACATTATTGCTCATTCAATGGGAGGTTTAGTTTCTCGTTGGTTTATTGAGCGAGAAGGAGGTAATAAAGTTGTCCAACATTTAATTATGTTAGGTACACCAAATGCCGGTTCTCCTTGGCCAGTTATTGAAGATTGGGTAAAACTCACTTTGGCCATTGGACTCAACGGACTTTCTACAGTTGGTTGGTCTGTAACAGTCCTGACAGGTTTGATGGGAATTCTTGAAAAAAATATTAGAGTGGCTCTAGCTGAGTTAAACCCAAACTCTGATTTTCTCAAATCTTTGGCAGCAAGTGAAGATCCTGACATTCCCTACTCAATTATCGCTGGCAATACGTCTATTATTCCGGCAGCATTGGAGCAACAGCTAGAGAAAAAATCTAGTGTTTTAGAACGGTTACAGCGAAGTTTATTTAACAAAGTTGTAAATTTACCTTTCTTTGGTATACCAAATGATATTGCAGTCACTGTAGATAGTATTGAGAATATTCCAAAAGGGCGATCGCTTGCACCCTTTGTTCAACAAGTAGCTTGCGACCACTTAAGTTACTTCAGTATCGAATTACCAGAAGTCGGGTTAGACGCTTTAATTACAGCGATCATCGCCCAACAAAAGAAGTAGACAGTTGAAAGGCAAAAATAAGCATTTACTTTTGTTATTTTTGCCTTGATAAGTTATATACCAATACAGTTAATTTAAGGATTGTTTGTGAAGATTTTATATGTGTTGAGACGTTGCATTACAACGTCTCAAAGCGAGGTTATTGATCGTACAAGTTATCTTAACTTAAAAGTATTGTGTTAAATGTATCAGACTTGATGCTGTGTCTGTGCGTGAGATTTTCATAAGTATTCAACTGGAATTGATATTAGATGAGGACTACTAATGTCTAAGCATAAGTTCAACCGGAATTTTGCGATTATTATCGGTATCAATGACTATGTAAATGGGATTAGAGAGTTAGAAACAGCAGTTCCTGATGCTGACAAACTTGCTCAAATTCTCCAAGAGCAACATCAGAATCTCAAACAGCAATATCAAGCACAAAATAAATATGAAGTCCAGTTGCTATTGAATCAACGTGTTACCCTTAGCAAACTCAAAGAACTGATTGAAGACTTCAAACAAGGACAAATACCTTTTGACAACGAAAAAGTGGCAATTACCGAGAGCGATCGCGTCCTCTTCTATTTTGCTGGACATGGTATTGCCTTAGAGGCTCTAGAAAATCAAGAGGGGCCAGTAGGTTATTTGATTCCGCAAGATGCCATATTAGGAGATAGTAGTACCTACTTGCCGATGCAAGAGTTACATGATGCTCTAAATGCACTCCCTTGTCGGCATATGTTAGCAATTTTAGATTGCTGTTTTGCAGGCGCTTTCCGATGGGCAAGTCTCAAGCGAGAGATTCTGCCCAAAGTCACAGTCTATAAAGAACGCTACGATCGCTTTATCAGCGATGCAGCTTGGCAAGTAATTACTTCCGCAGCTGATGATCAAAAAGCCTTGGATTCTTTGGGTGTGCGGGGGGAAGTAAAAGAAGGTAACGAGCTTCACTCTCCCTTTGCCAAAGCGCTTTTTGATGCCCTACGTGGAACTGACAAAAAAGCTGACTTGAATGATGATGGCATCGTTACAGCAACTGAGCTGTACTCATATTTGCGAGATCAAGTTGAAGTTGTCACAGAAAAGCACTACAAGCGGCAAACTCCAAGTCTGTGTCCACTCAGAAAACATGACAAAGGGGAATTCATCTTTCTGTTGCCTAATTTTGACCGAGATAAATTGGAGGATGCACCACCACTTAACTTAGAAAATAATCCTTATCGAGGATTGCAATCTTATGACGAAAAAGACAGTAACTTGTTTTTCGGTAGAGAAAACCTGATCAAACAGCTTTATCAGCAAGTCGTTTCCAATAAACAAATGTTGACAATGGTACTAGGCGTTTCTGGAACAGGTAAATCCAGCTTAATGAAAGCCGGGTTGTTGAAGCGTCTGCGTGATTCCCAGGAGCATAAGTTTCAGATTTTAGATCCCATACGTCCAGGGGAAAGTCCTTTGCAGGCTTTAGCACAGGTGTGTTTACCAATTGCAACTACAATTACTGTTGCAGAATTAGCAAAAAACGAGCAAGCTTTAGCAAACATCATTGAACGTTGGAACCAGACTAATCCTCAGATTAAACTATTGCTAGCAGTTGATCAGTTTGAAGAGTTGATCACTTTGTCTAAGAGTGACGAAGAACCAGAGCAGTTTCAGAAATTGATTAAGAATGCGATCGCTAAATATCCCGACAAAATCCATGTAGTTATCACCTTGCGACTCGACTTTGAGGGTCAGTTTCAAAACTCTATACTCAAAGACTTTTGGAATGATGATACCCGATTTGTCGTTCCACCAATGACCCAGGATGAATTTCGGGAAGCAATTGAGAAACCAGCGTCCGAAAAAGTGGTATATTTCGACCCTCCCAGCTTGGTGGATGAACTGATCAACGAAGTCGTACAAATGCCAGGTGCTTTACCCTTACTTTCTTTTACCCTCAGCGAATTGTACCTGAAATATTTAGAGGAACGAAGGGACAACCGCGCCTTAAAAAAGGAAGATTACGAAGAGTTGGGAAGAGTAGTTGGTTCTCTAACCAAACGTGCTAACCAAGAATACGATCGACTAGTTGCAAAAGACCCCGCTTATGAAAACACAGTGCGGCGGGTAATGCTGCGAATGATTTCATTGCAGGGTGGCCAATTAGCAAGGCGACAGGTTCCCAAGTCTGAACTAATTTACTCTGACAAGAAAGAAAGCGATCGCGTGCAAACAGTCATCAAACGTTTTTCTGAAGCCCGCTTAATCATTGAAGGTTCTAATTCTCAAGGCGAATCCTATGTAGAGCCAGCCCATGATGCTTTAGTGGAGGGATGGGATAAATTACTCAAGTGGAAAAAAGAAGAAGATATAATTTTACAACGGCGGCTAACAGCAGCTGCCGAAGAGTGGGAAAGTGTCGCCAGCAAGGAACAGCCATCAGGTTTGCATGCCAAAGCTGAAACTGTAATTGATTGGTTAGATCGTAGATTATACGTTGTCGAAAACTTATTTAGCAAAATCCCGACTCGGCTTGTTCAAGGATTACAGCAAAGACAGCATCAACAAGAGGGTTTGAGAGAGAAACCTATACAGTTTCTTTGGAATAGTAATCCTTATCTTGATGTATTGAATTGGGAACTCCAGTCTCATGACAATTGGTTTAATCAGTTAGAAACAGAATTTGTCCAACAAAGTGTTTTACAGAAACGCCGGAACATTAGTTGGCGATGGCGGATTGCGATCGTAATCATTCTTAGTTTAAGCGGGTTAACTCTTTGGGCGCTGATTAGTCAAAGAAGTGCAAAGATTGGTGAAACCAGTGCTTCTAGAGAAACGGCAGAAGCAAAGCTACAGCAGCAAGGGTTAGATGCGTTAGTTTATAGCTTACGAGCAGGAAGGTCACTGCAACACCCACTGTTGCAATTGTTTAGTCCAGGTGAACAGCTACAAAATCAAGTGACAGGAACGCTGCAAGAAGCAGTTTATTCAGTCCGAGAACGCATTCGCATGGAAGGGGCTAAAGGCACAGTTAGAAGCTTTCTTAGTCCAGATAATCAGCTTCTGGCTAGTGCTGGAGATGACGACACTATCCGCCTGTGGGATTTAAAAGGTCATCTTGTAAAAAAATGGTCAGCAGAGCAAGGCTTGGTCAATAATCTTACTTTTAGTCCAGATGGCCAACTAATAGCTACTGCCGGCCGCGATGATACCGTCCGCCTGTGGAACTTACAAGGTCATCTTGTAAAAGAATGGTCAGCAGATCAAAGCTTTGTCAAAAGTATCAGTTTTAGCTCCAATGGTCAGCTTTTAGCTACCGGAGGAGCAAACGATACTGTCCGCTTGTGGGACTTACAAGGCAATCCCATTGGGCAACCTTTTACAAGGAAACTTGTGCCTCAACAACAAGAAGAAAAGCTGGTTTGGGGCGTAGCATTCAGTCCAAACGATCAAATCATCGCTAGTGCTGGTGATGACGGTTTTATTAGCTTGTGGAACTTGCAAGGCCAGCTGTTGAGAGAATGGGAAGGGAATCAAAAAGATATCAGCAGCATCAAATTTAGCCCAGATAATCAGCTACTAGCGACAGCAGGAGAAGATAAGACTATCCGCCTCTGGAATTTGCAAGGTCAGCCATTGGCAGAGCCATTTAGAGGGCATCAAGGTAGAATCTGGGATGTGGCATTCAGCCATGATGGTCAGCAACTAGCTAGCGCTGCTGGAGATGGGACTGTCCGTGTGTGGAACTTACAAGGTAATGAGTTAGATAAATTTCAAGGGCATCAAGGGCCAGTCAGAAGCGTCAGTATCAGCAAAGATGGCCCGCTAATAGTTAGTGCTGGCGATGATGGTACTGTCCGTGTGTGGAACTTAAACGACCAGCAGGCACAATTCACAAAGCATCAATACACAGTCCGCAGCGTCAGTTTTAATCCGGATGGTCAGCGAATAGCCAGTGCTGGAGATGATGGTACTGTCCGCTTGTGGAACTTGCAAGGTCAACAGTTAGCACAGCCATTTCAAGATCATCTAGGCAAAGTCCTCAGCGTCAGTTTTAGTTTGGATGGTCAACGCATAGCTAGCGCCGGAGATGATGGTACTGTCCGCTTGTGGAACTTGCAAGGTCAACAGTTAGCACAGCCATTTCAAGATCATCTAGGCAAAGTCCTCAGCGTCAGTTTTAGTTTGGATGGTCAACGCATAGCTAGCGCCGGAGATGATGGTACTGTCCGCTTGTGGAACTTGCAAGGTCAACAGTTAGCACAGCCATTTCGAGGTCATCTAGGCACAGTTAACAGCGTTAGTTTTAGTCCGGATGGTCAACGCATAGCCAGTGCGGGAGATGATGGTACTGTCCGCTTGTGGAACTTACAAGGTCAACAGTTAGCACAGCCATTTCAAGGTCATCAAGGCAAAGTTAACAGCGTCAGTTTTAGTCCGGATGGTCAGCGCATAGCCAGTGCAGGAGATGATGCAACTGTGCGCTTGTGGAACTTGCAAGGTCGACAGTTGGGAGAGCCATTTCAAGGTCATCTAGGCCCTGTTTATGCTATAGCGTTTAGTCCCAATGGTAAGCAAATAGCTAGCGCCGGAGAGGATGGTACTATCCGCTTATGGGACTTGCAAGGTCAGCCATTGGCACAGCCATTTCAGATATCTGGCATCAAACTAAAAACGGTGGCGTTTACCCCCAATGGCAAGATGATTGTCGGTAGCGGGGACAAAGGTACAGTGCAGTTGTGGGATTTACAAGGTCAAAAGTTTGCAGCCTGGATAGGGCATCGAGGTTCTCAAATCGAGAGCGTTAGTTTTAGCCGCGATGGGAAGTTACTAGCTACCGCAGGTGATGATGGTATCGCTGAACTGTGGCACATTCAATCATTCGATGAGCTGATACAAGGCGCTTGCGATCGCCTTGGTGACTATTTGCAGAATAACCCTAATGTGGACAGCGATCGCCATCTCTGTGACAATGTACCATCAACTCCGGCAAATCCAGACAAGTAAGTTGAGGTAAAAGCGATGACTACAACGGGCTATTCGGCGTCGCTAAATTTTGTAAATAAATAAAAAAGGTAGGATTGCCTACCTTTTACCCAAAAAAAGCATTTTGTAACCAAATACCAAATTAAATATCACACATGCTTTTGACGGATCTATTGCAAACCTATGACGAGTGTGTGACGTTTAATTTTTAGTTGATTTCGCGATTACTCCCAGTTGCAACCCAGGTGGATAGCTACCTTCTTCCTTGATGCGCTTAATTTCAGCATCGGTTATCTGCAAATTTAACTTTTGTGCTAGCGATCGCACAATATCTCCCCGGTCAATTACGCCAGCTACAGCACCAGCCGGAGAAAGCACAGTAATTCGAGGTAACTGCTCATTTTCCAGTTTGTTAATTACTTCAGCGATCGATGTTGATTCTGCAACAGTAGGTATTTCTGTCAGGGGATGCACTATGCTATGTAAGGTTTCGGTTTCCCATTCACCCCTTTGGGTTAAACGAAAATCGTCAATGGAAACTAGACCCCGGTAACGTCCATCAGAAGCAGCAAAATAAACCTGTGAGGGAACGGTTTCCAAGAGGTATAAATCGGCAAAGGAGCGCAATGTCTGGTCAGCATCAATAACGCGAAAGTCACGGGTCATCGCATCGGCCGCCACCACCTTGAGTAGGCTTTCTTGCAATGTAGTCATATTGTCATAGTTGCTAGCGTTGCGGACAGCAAACCAACCTAACAGCGCAATCCACAAACCAGCTACTAACTCTCTAGTCACGAAATCGACAACAAATCCTAAAGCGATCGCACTATAACCCAATATTTGCCCCGCCTTTGCAGCCCAGTGTACAGCTTGAAAACGATTACCCGTGATTTGCCATAGTGCTGCTTTTAACACTTGCCCACCATCTAGAGGTAAGCCAGGAATCAGGTTAAATAGAGCCACTACTAAGTTAATTCTCGCCAAATCTCCGACCATGACACTGAGGGGATTAGTATCAGGTATCACAATAGCTGCCAGACGGAGCAGGAAAAATAGGATGATACTCACCAAAGGGCCAGCGATCGCTACTTGAAACGCTTTGAAAGGAGTTTTAGATTCTTCTTCAATCGCAGCAATCCCACCAAACATAAATAGGGTAATTGAATTAACTCTAATGCCTTGCGATCGGGCTACCAAGCTATGACCCAACTCATGTAGCAACACCGAAGCAAAGAGCAGCAGTGCCATAACTATTCCAGCACTCCAAGCTATAACATTCCCCCATTCCTGATAAGCTACCCCAAAATTTAGGGTTGCCAACCCTAAAATCACAAACCATAACGGGTCTAAAAACAGGGGAATTCCAAATAATGACCCAATTCTCCAATTTGTTTGCATTACATTGTCCTAAAACTAGATATTGTCAGTAGTTTTTATCCCGCAATATTACGTATAATCTTATACACATTTATATTGAGCATCAATTCGGTAGTGCCGAGTGACAAAATGCTCTTATTTCTAGAATAGACAATTAACGCCTGTGAGCAAAACTCTGGAGTGAAGCATTGGGCATTGGGCATTGGGTAATTGGGCATGGGGCATAAGTTATTTCTTCCCTACTCCCCCGGCCCAAAATCGTTTTTAGGAGTTTTGTATTGATCTCGGCGTTATAAGTAGCGCCTCTGGCATCACAAAACTACAGACGACCGATGTTAGTCAGTCCTAAAACGATGCCAACGCCAATAATATGACCAAAAGCCATCGCAGCAACGAATGTTGGAATACTAATTGGCAGGATAGGGAATTTAGGGCCAACTAGAGGTTTTTCAATCTTAGTACTTAGCAAAACAACTACTAAGCTGCTGACGCTGATGATAATTCCCACTGTGGGATTCCACACCGGTGTTGGGGGAACAGATGCAGCTACTGCTAATAAAATAGAGGAAATCAAGCTTTTGTCTCCTGAATCGAAAAGTAAATGTAAGCCTACAAGATTATAAAGTTACAAGGCCCAAAAGTTTTTTAGATAGTTTAGACTTTTTTGATAATTAGTTTAATTTTGTTAAATATTCATGCGCGTTAAGATTTGCGGCATTACTCAACCACAGCAGTCTATAGCGATCGCCTCTCTGGGCGCAACGGCACTAGGATTTATTTGTGTGCCAACCTCGCCTCGTTACGTGACTGCATCCCAAATTCGGGCAGCAGTGGCAGAACTCCCAGACAATATTGACACAATTGGGGTTTTTGCCAACGCTACTATCCCTGAAATCTACCAGACAGTTGTTGATTCTGGGTTGACTGGTGTGCAGTTACACGGAGATGAATCAACAGATTTTTGCGACCAAATACGTCAAGCTTTACCCAATGTCGAAATTATTAAAGCACTGAGAATTCGTAATCTTGAGCATCTTGACACAGCGGTTGATTACACCAAATATGTGGACACTTTGCTACTTGACGCCTACCATCCGCAACAATTGGGTGGTACAGGCAAAACTTTAGATTGGACGATGCTAGAACAATTTAGCCCCACTTGCCCTTGGTTTTTAGCAGGAGGACTAACAGCCGATAATATTGTGGAAGCCCTAAATCAGGTTAATCCTAGCGGCATTGATTTATCTAGTGGTGTGGAACGGACACCAGGAGATAAGGATTTAGATAAGGTAGAACTCCTATTTAACAGCCTAAAGAACATTGGGTTACTTAGAAGTTAGGAGTGATGAGGGAACTCCAAGAAATAAATTATCCAATATTGTGGGGTGGGCATCCTGCCATTGGTGTCAACTTAAGGTTAAAACCCATTTGTCAACGATAGGTTTTGTTAGGAACGAAGTATAAAGGTGAACTTTTTTCTGACTTTTATACGCAAGCTGGGAGTGATGCTAATAAACAAAGCATTAATAGTCCATGAAAAAGTTCGTTTTTTGTCCCTTTCAAACCGAATTTTTAAGCCTAAATGCTTATTGACATAGGAAGTTTGAGCTTAACTTGACACCAATGGCATCCTGCCTGCCCAGTTGATATGGCTCTTGTGTCGCCCACCCCACAAGAGTTAATTGGATATTTTTCTATTTGTCAGTCCCTGAGTTGTAAATTAACTACCAACTCCCAACTCCCAACTCCCAACTCCCAACTCAGCACTCAAAAGAACGCTGGTTGGTGGCGAATTAAGTTAAAAAATTCTTCGCGGGTTTTGTGCTCCTCTTGGAACACACCAACCATTGCGCTAGTAACAGTCCAAGAACCTGGTTTCTGGACGCCCCGCATCACCATGCACATGTGGCTAGCTTCCATCACAACCGCTACGCCTTGAGGTTCCAAAATAGTCTGGATTGCTTCGGCAATTTGGCGAGTTAGTCTCTCTTGTACTTGTAAGCGCCGGGAATACATCTCAACAATCCGAGCCAGCTTACTCAGTCCAACAACTTTTTGGTTGGGAATATAAGCAACGTGCGCTCTACCCATAAATGGCAGCATGTGGTGTTCGCACAGACTAAAGAAATTAATATCTCTAACTAGTACCATCTCGCTATGCCCTTCATCAAAGATGGCATCGTTAACGAGTTCTTCAAGGGATTGGTTGTAACCACTGGTAAGAAACCGCATTGCCTCGGCTACTCGTTTGGGTGTTTTCAGGAGACCTTCGCGTTCAGGGTCTTCACCAACGCCCAATATTAGTGTCCGCACGGCGTCCTTCATTTCGTCCAGCTGTTCCTCTGTTGGCGGGAACACATCCGCTTGTCGCCCGTTGTGGGTATTGCGATCGGGTCTAGGAGTTATGGCTTCTGCCAAGTCGGGAATCAAAGGTGATTGAGAGCAATTAGAACCGTTGGAACTAGCAATAGTCATGATTTAGTCTTGGTTATGGTTTAGTCATTAGTCATTAGTCATTGGTCATTTGCAAAAGACAAAGGACGCAGGACTAATTAGAGTGCGCCAGCGCTGGGCATCAAGGTCAATTCATCAATAACTGCCTGTTGTGGTAAAAGAACAGTGTAAAGAATTGACTGAGCCACAATTTCCGGGGTTAACATTTTAGAACGGTCTAAGTTGACATGGACTGTTTCTGTATCCCAAAGTTCGGTATTGACTGCGCCGGGACAGATAGCTGTGACACGAATGCCGTGGGTGCGTTCTTCTTGTGCCAGGGTTTGAGAGAGGGCAATCAAACCGGCTTTACTAACGCTGTATGCTCCCCAACCAGGAAAGGGTTGCTTGGCGGCAATTGAGGCGACGTTGATAATTGTGCCTGTGCCTCGATCGCGCATTGAAGGTAAAATTCCCACAATGCACTGAAAGACACTGGTGAGATTCAAGTCAATTACCTGCTGCCAGTCCTCTAGGGGAGTTTCGCTCAAAGTGGCTGTATAGGCAAGGCCCGCATTGTTTACCAGAATGTCTATATCACCAAAGTCAAGGGCGATCGATTGGATCTTGTCTTTGACTTCCAAGATCCGCGCTAAATCTACAGCGTAAGCTTTCGCTTCCACCCCAATATGCTCTACGGCTTCTCTTACCGCCTCCAACTTATCCAAAGAACGGCTGACTAAGGCGACATCTATTCCCGCTTTCGCAAAGGCTAAAGCCGTTGCTTTCCCAATTCCACTACTTGCCCCAGTAATTAGGGCACGTCGTTTTTGCTCAACACTCATGGTGTCTCCCAATTTTTTGGCACTTCCCAAAGCCTATTACCATCCAATTATTCACACTTCTCGGTTTGGATATATTAAAGGAATCTAAAAATCTGATGATTTTTATTAAGCAAATGCTATGATGCGGTACAATAGCCGCCATGACATATTGTGGGTTTTACCGATGAAGACAACAAATAGTTGCCTGGAAAACCACGCCGTACACTCAAATTAGATTACTTAATAATACAAAAACAACTCAATCAGATTGAGTAGGTTTGCCAAACATGCAAATGCCTATGGCTAGATTGTTAAAAATCTTTAAGCACATAGGCAATTATAGCATTGCTGCTTGGCTAATCAATAATTATGCAGTGCTGTTAGTGGGCAACTTCTGTAAAAACACCAATTTTGCGGAATTTTTCGTATCGAAGTTGGCGGCGTTCTGGAGCGGTTAAACGATTGAGTTCGTCTAAATTTTCCATCAGTACTTGCTTGAGAGTGGTAGCGGCTTTTAATGGGTCGGAATGAGCGCCACCAGTGGGTTCAGGCAGTATTTGGTCGATAATTCCTAACTTTTTCAGGTCGTGGGAAATAATTTTCAGAGCAACGGCAGCTTGGGGAGCTTTACCAGCATCTTTCCACAAAATGGCGGCACAGGCTTCGGGAGTAGCGACGGTATAAACGGAGTGTTCAAACATGAGTAGGCGATCGCCTACGCCAATACCAAGGGCGCCACCGGAACCACCTTCACCGATAACTGTGCAGATAATTGGCACATCCAAGCAGAACATTTCCCGCAAGTTGTAAGCGATCGCTTCTCCTTGACCTTGGTGTTCTGCTTCTACTCCAGACCAAGCTCCTGGGGTGTCGATAAAAGTTAGTATCGGCATACTAAACTTGTTGGCGTGTTCCATCAACCGCATCGCCTTGCGGTAGCCGCCAGGATAAGGCATTCCAAAGTTACGGGCAATATTGTCTTTAGTATCGCGTCCTTTTTGATGACCCAACATCACCACCGGTTGCCCACTCAGACGACCCACACCACCAACTAAAGCCGGATCGTCACCACCACAGCGATCGCCATGCAATTCCATCCATTCATCACTAATTGCTTGAATGTAATCGAGAGTACTGGGGCGACGCGGATGACGAGCGACTTGCAATCGCTGGGACGGGGATAGACTAGTGAAAATTTCCTCACGTAGTTGCATGGCACGTGCTTCTAGTTGACGAATTTGACCAGAAACATCGACGCCATTTTCTTCTGCAAGTTGCCGAATTTGATCGATTCGGGTTGCGAGTTCTGCTAGGGGCTTTTCAAAATCTAACAGTAGCGGTTTACGCTCGGTAGTTGCCATCGTAGGGGTTACAAGTACGAGTTATAAGTTATCTATCTTTTGTCAATTGTCCTTTGTCCTTTGCAAATAACAAATGACTAATGACCAATGACCAATGACCAATGACCAATGACTAAACCAGCAGCGGTCTAAATCCATGTTTCACTGATACCTTACCAATCTGCTCCATTTTGTCTACGGTAATCTGATTTCGTCCCCACGAAAAGTTCGTGTATAACTTCTCAAATTCCAGCAGCATTGATTCAGCAAAACAAGCAAACAACTGGCGGGCTGGCACGTCCATATTGACGATTTTCATAATTTTCCAGTCAATATCCAGGGAATGCTCGACAATCCCACCGTTTAACACATATACACCAGGATGCTGAACTTTTGTTGCTAAGTTTTTAGGATAGCCACCATCAATCAACAAACAGGGTTGTTTCAAAGTGGTCGGGTCAATTTCCACGCCTCTGGGCATACTCGCAACCCAAACTACAACGTCAGCTTCAGGCAGTGCTTCTGTCAAACCCATGATTTTTCCTCGCCCCAGTTCGCCTTGCAGTTCTTTGAGGCGTTCTTGATCGCGGGCGATCAACAAAAGTTCTTTGACATCTGTTTTCGCATCTAGCCAGCGGGTAACTGCACTACCAATATCTCCAGTTGCCCCACATATAGCAACAGTCGCTTTTGACAGATCGATTCCTAGTTGTTTTGAGGCTTCTTCCACTTGCTTACAAATAATGTAGGCAGTATGTGTGTTTCCTGTGGTGAAGCGTTCAAACTCTAGTTTAATGTTACGAACTTGGCTAAACTGGTCTAACTTAAAGTTTTCAAAAATAATCGACGAAAATCCGCCTAAAGCTGTAATGTTAATGCCATGCTTTTGTGCATGAGCCATAGCGTTGAGGACTTTGCGCGTTGCTGCTTTGATCCGCCTACTAGCCAGCATCTCCGGCAAAAAGCAAGATTCTACATAGCGTCCTTCAATTTTTTGCCCAGTTACACTGGTGACAATAATGGTATCGACAATTTGCGGTGGGGCGCTGCACCAAAAATCTAGCCCTTGATCGGCATATTCTGGGTATCCCAATTCTTTAGCTACCGATTGAGCGTGTTCTAAACTAGTCAGATGTCCAATTAGACCAAACATGTAGTGATTATTAGGCTTATGCTGTCTTGAGGCGTGGAATATGTTTAAGTGGTTCAACAGTCCTGAGTCCTAAGTCCTGAGTTCTGAAGTTCTGATAAATTTGAACTATTCAGCACTCAGCACTCTTGTACAGACGCGATTAATCGCGTCTCTACTCAGCACTCTTTTAAGCGGCGATGAGTCCGTAGGCTGACAAGCGCATGATGTCACGAGTTGTGAAACCTATGTTACTTAATGCTTCACCGTACTGAATCATAAAGTCTTCTACTAAAGCATCTTTTTCCATTGCCATTGTGTGGGCATCACCCTCTACTTTGTTGAGCATTCTCCAGACTATGGGTAGGTTCTGGCGATTTGCAAGTTCAAGTTCAGCTTTTGAATCTGCAAAGTGTTCTTTCAACCAAACTTCTCCAAAGTTGAGGTGGCTATATTCTTCTTTTACTACTCCCTCCGTTATTTTACGGGCAAAAGCGTCGGCGACGGGGATGTAAATGTTATATGCTGCGATCGCAAAACATTCGATAATCAAAGACTGAATCAACAGACAAGTGACGACCTTCCCTTCTGCCGCTGCTGTTTGGAAATTCTGGTGTAGTCCAGAGAAAAACTCCTTAGCAAATTGCAAATCTGGGGTGACTTGCAAATTGCGCCCACAAGCTTCAAATCCCTTCTTATGGCGGCTTTCCATCTTGGAGAGGCGAATCAATTCATCATGAGATTCCGGCAGCAGTTCGGCTAATGTGATGTAATTTTCATGGGCTTCTTGTTCCCCTTCAATTACGATCGCATTAATCCGGCTATAAGCATCTTTGTATGTTTCGCTCTTGAAATCTAATTCTTTAAATTCGTCTGTAAGCTGCGGCATGGTTATGTTTACTCCTGTAAACCTGAATTATTTGACACCAGGATTGAATTTACCCTATGAACTGAGAGTAACAATCACTGTGGTTTAATTTAACTTAACAAGTAGACTATCTTTATAGATTAATTGTTGCTGGGGGCAATGCTCTAGTACTAGCGAAATAAATGCTTTGCAGCTCAAGTTATGTCTAAACCAAACCCGAATCTGAAATCTGGTGATTTTTTGAGCCTAGTAGTATTACTGCTAGGGGCATTTATCGTTTTATTACCGCTGTTTGTGGTCTTTCTCACCTCCTTCGCATCAACTGCCGCCAGCCCAGAAAATTTGTCCAAAAATAACTGGTCTTTAGCAAATTACCGCGTTGCGTGGCAACAGGGAAAATTTTTGCTGGCGTTTGCTAATTCTACCTTGGTAGCGATCGCTGTGACGGCGTTTCAGATTGTCACTTCCGCTTTGGCTGGTTACGCCTTAGCACGGTTGAAGTTTCGGGGACGCCAAGCACTGCTATTGGTAGTTTTAGCAACTTTGGTGATTCCCTTTCAGTTATTGGTGATTCCCATCTTTTTGGTGTTGAAGTGGGGACACGTGATAAATACATACTGGGCGCTAATTTTACCCACTGCGGTCAACGGATTTGGGATTTTCTTGTTACGTCAGTATTTCCAGACAATTCCCGTGGAGTTAGAGGAAGCCGCAGCTATAGATGGGGCTAACCGACTGCAAATTTTGTGGCGGGTGATGTTACCTTTAGCCCGTCCCGCTTTGGTGACATTGTTTTTGTTCACCTTCATCGGCGAATGGAATGATTTGTTTAAGCCTTTAGTATTTACGACACGCCCAGAATTAAGGACGGTGCAGCTGGCGTTGGCAGAGTTTCAAGAGCAATTTACGAATAATTGGCCCTTGATGATGGCGGCAGTTACTATAGCAACAGTTCCAGTGATGATCCTATTTATCATCGGTCAGCGTCAGTTTATTCAGGGTATTGCTGCGACAGGGATTAAGAATTAGCGAGAAAGCTGTCCGAATTTTAGATTTTGCTGAAGCAGAGGGTAGTTTTCCTCCTGCCTTTTTCAATTTAATTTCCTTATAAATCATCAATACCTAACCTAAAGGAAATCCAGGACGAAAATATTAAGTTTTGTAACAGTATGCGTAATTATTCCTAGCCAAGCGGAATCAACAATCATACACGTCCTGTAGGAAATGGAAACAGTTATGAACTCTGAAACATTACAGCAGTTAAAAGAAGAGATTGAACAGAAACTACTTGAAAGCGTTCATAACGCTGACTTATACGCAGTGCTTCAGAAGTACGGTGTATTAGATGATAGAGCTTTGACTATTCAGTGGGAGTGTAATCTTGACCCAAATAAAATCAAATCTGGTAATGCAGTTAATGAACAGCAACCTAATGCATTATTGCCAGCAACCTCAGGAGAAACAGAACAGGCAATTGTGCTAATGCAAAAAGCATGGTGTATTCCTTGCCCTTCAACTGGCGACTATTTCGGCTGTAACTGCTAAATAATTTAGTCTTTGCACTATAAAAAGTTTATTCTAGTGAGTATAAAAATGCTGAACTTTGCATTTACTAGTTAGGCTACAGAGATAATCTCAAGTATCACTATACCTAATTAGCAAGGAGCAGTATTTCAATATACTCTTATTTTTTGGGTGCAAGTTTGTCATGTCTGGAGACAGAAGCAGTTGGTGCTGGGAGTTAGGGATAATGAGTACTTTAGCAATTGCTGGAGTGCTCACTTTCTTTGAGAGTTTTGCCTTAGCCCAAATACAAAAGGATGGCACACTTGGATCTGAAAGTTCAACCATTACACCAAAGCTAATTGATGGTCAGCCTATAGACCAGATTGATGGTGGGGCAGTTCGTGGTACAAACTTATACCACAGCTTTGAACAGTTTTCTGTGTCTGCGGGAAGGACAGCCCACTTTAACAATGCAATAAATATTCAAAATATTATCAGTCGAGTGACAGGCAATTCTATTTCTAATATAGATGGCATTCTGAAAGCTAACGGTACAGCCAACCTGTTTCTAATTAATCCTAACGGCATTGTTTTTGGAGCCAATGCTTCTTTAAATATCGGCGGTTCATTTGTGGCAAGTACAGCAAGTAGCTTGAACTTTGCTGATGGTACAAAGTTTAATGCTACATCTCCTCAAACTACACCTCTACTGACACTAAGTGTTCCCATTGGTTTACAATTCGGAGCAACTGCGGCTCCCATCCGCAATCAATCCCAAGCCAAACCAGATGGTGCAGTTAATATCTTGAAGCAAGGCGTTGGTCTACAGGTGCAGCAAGGCAAAACCTTGGCACTTATAGGCGGTGACATCACGCTAGAGGGGGGAAATATTACAGCAAAGGGCGGAAGAGTTGAGTTAGGAAGCGTCGCTGGTAATAGTCTGGTCAGTTTAAGCCCAACGAATCAAGGTTGGGCATTGGGATATGAAGGTGTTCAAAATTTCCAGAACGTCCAACTAATCCAGTTAAATAAAATTCGACCTACTGTAGATACTCATGGAGAGGATGGCGGTAATATCCAGGTGCAAGGCAAGCTTGTGCGGGTAGCTGGCAGTTTACTAATTCTAGTTGATCCCTTTGGAGTGCAATCAGGAGGGAATTTGACAGTGAACGCCTCAGAGTCTGTAGTAGTTGAAAAAGATGCGCGACTCTTTACTCAGAGTTTCTCTAATGGAACCTCTGGAAACATAAATATCACTACTAAGAAGTTGGTAGTCAGAAGTGGAGCACAATTGGAGGGGCAATTGACCATAAACGCCTCAGATTCCGTACAAATAATCGGCGGCACCTCCATTCCTCTCTTGCAAGATGGTAGTGATTTAATACCCAGTGGATTATTTAGTGCAACTTATGGTAGTAAAAACGCTGGGAGTATCACAATCAACACTGCAAAGTTGCGTATCCAAGGAGGAGCAAGAATATCAACAAGCTCCGAGGGTATATATATGTCTATTCCTAACCAATTTACACCAGCTACAGGAAAAGCAGGAAACTTGACGGTAAACGCTTCAGAGTCCGTAGAACTAATAGGAACCTCACCAAATGGTTCTAGGCTCAGTGGCTTGTTTTCTGGGACTCAAGGACCTGGAGATGGCGGCAATTTGACGCTAACTACAGGGCGATTGATTATCAAGGATGGGGCTGCAATAACTGTCAGCAGCCAAGCTCTAAAAAATGTAATTTATGTCGGAGATGCAAATAACTTAGGCAAAGCAGGCGATTTAAATATAACCGCTCGTTCTATACTTCTGAACAATAAAGGAAAACTCACAGCTGAAACCGAGTCAGGTCGAGGCGGGAATATTACGCTACAGGTGCGGGACTTATTATTGATGCGCCGCGAAAGTCAAATAACCACTAACGCAGGTACAACAGGGCTTGGTGGAGATGGCGGTAATATCACCATCAAAGTACCTAATGGCTTCATCGTCGCGGCTCCCTTTGGAAATAGCGATATCACTGCCAATGCCTTCTCTGGCTCTGGTGGTAAAGTCACTATCACCACTAAAAATATCTTTGGGTTTGTACCCCGCACCCGTGCAGATGTAGAGAGACTTGATCCAGAAGAAATAAACCCGAGGAACCTGCGAACAAGTGACATCACTGCATTTTCTCAGCAAAATCCTTCATTGAGTGGCACTGTACAAATCAACTCACCAGATGCTGACCCCAGTAGAGGATTGGTGGAATTGCCCGTAAATCTGGTTGATGCTTCCCAGCAAATTGCTGCTGGTTGTAATTCTGGTGGAAAAATAGCCGGGAGTTCATTTATTGCTACTGGGCGTGGAGGACTAGCATCCGATCCCACGGAGCCATTGATAGCTGATACGGTGCTAATAGATTGGATCACACTCTCTCCAGAGAGTCAAAATCGTGCTGGCGGTATTCAGAAAGGAGTGGGTATTCAGGCACAGCGAAACACAGAAGAAAAATCACAGAAAGTTAATTCTGTCAATGAATCTACTCAAATTGTGGAAGCCCAAGGATGGGTAATGGATGCTAATGGGAACGTGGTTCTGGTTGCTCAAGTACCCATTGCTTCGCCCCATAACTCCTTGCTCACCGCTACATCTTGTGCTGCTCATTAGAAATCGACTTTGTATTACAACTAATTGGTCGGCGCGTTGGCGATCGCAACAGAAATAATAGAAAGAGGCAGGAGGAGCAAAATCAACGATATGATTCACCCCCACTGAACTCAACCAAGCACTATTGATTGCTCTTGATCTGCTACGACAAGATGATCAAATACTCTTGGATGTAGATTAAACCCTTCACCTCACCAGCTGCGCGGCAGAATTAAAAAATTGACGACACAACCCCTTCGTGACTAAAACTGTTGTCAATAAGTTAGCAAAAGCAACCATGAACATAATCAAAATTTCATAAGATACAGCATCCAGAGGTTTCACACCAGCTAGTAACTGTCCAGTGGTAATTCCTGGTATTGCGACCATACCTATAAGAATCATTTGATTGAGAGTAGGAATCAATCCGGCTCTGATGGCGTCTTTGCGATACTGGCTAACTGCTTGCTCTGGAGTTGCACCTAAGCTTAAATGAGTTTCTATCTCGATATGGCTGGAATTAATGGTGCTGACAAGACGATCGCCTGCGATCGCAGCTGCATTGGTAGCATTACCTAAGACTATCCCTGTTAAGGGAATTATATACTGTGGTTCGTACCATCTCTCTGGTTGAACGATCAAGAAGTTGATGTAAAACACTGTCATGGCGGTACTAATTAAAATTGCACCCCACACCAAAGGCAACACATGAGGAATTTTTTGGCTGATGCGATTTCGTGCGACAATCGCCGTAATTGTCAGCATTATTGCTAATAGCGCCAAAACTGCCCAAGCATTGTCTAAAGCCAAAATGAAATCTAAAATGTATCCCAATACAAGAAGTTGTAAGATGGTTCTCCCAGTAGCAAGGGCTAAGTTCAACTCTAATCCTAATTTTTCCCAGGCAGATAAACCAATGGCGATCGCCATCAATCCAACAGCAATAGCTAAATCCGCGAAATCCAGCTTGATCAGATCCTGCATGGGTTCTCTATCTCCTGGTATTTTCTTCTCAAACCAGCCCACACATCTGGAACTTTGATCCGATGTGTTGGATCTTGGTTGATATATATCACTTTCATCAATTCAAAATTCCAAATGGTACGACCTTAACATGGCAAACACCTAGTATGCCTACTATCTGTAAATTAAATGTGCGGTGGTTTCCCGCACCACAATTTAAGTAAAAACCCTAATAGATGCGTATCTTGGGCGATAGTCTTTTAGTAGCTCCTCTTTGATTAACAATTCAATCAGCAAAAATTGACTGTTGAAGTGCATCCTTTGTATCTCCCGATAAAATGAGAACTCATGATCCAAAGTGTAAATCCCATCCCTGCCTTTGATATCAAGCAGCAATACACCACCATCGAAGCAGAAGTAAGTGCAGCCGTCTTAGAGGTTTTAGCTTCTGGCCGCTATATCGGCGGCCCCTTAGTCGAAGGCTTTGAACAACAGTTTGCCGCTTATAATACTGTTACTGAATGTGTGGCTTGTAATTCTGGTACTGATGCGCTCTACTTAGCGTTACGAGTCTTGGATATTGGTGCAGGCGATGAAGTGATTACAACGCCTTTTACCTTTATTGCGACATCTGAAGTGATTAGCGCCGTGGGTGCAAAGCCTGTTTTTGTTGATATTGACGCGACTACGTTTAATTTAGATGTGGAGCAAGTCATAGCGGCGATTACACCCAAGACTAAAGCGATTATCCCGGTTCACCTATTTGGACAACCTGTGGATATGACATCATTGATGGCGATCGCTCAGTCTCACAATTTATCAATAATTGAAGATTGCGCTCAGTCTACAGGGGCAATTTGGGCTGATCAAAAAGTAGGAAGCATTGGACATATTGGTTGCTTTAGTTTCTACCCTACCAAAAATCTTGGTGGTTGCGGCGATGGCGGAGCAATAACGACTAATGATCCAGCGATCGCCACTAAACTGCGAATACTAAGAGATCATGGTAGTAAGATTCGATATTTACACGAAGAAATAGGTGTAAATAGCCGATTAGATGCTCTCCAAGCAGCTATTTTGCAGATTAAGCTACGTTATTTAGATATTTGGAACGATCGCCGCCGAGATATTGCCAACTATTACTACCAGTACCTTAGTCAAGTTCCAAGGATTGTCCCGCCCCAAGAATTACCTGGGGGTAGTGGCGTATGGAATCAATACACTATTCGCATATCAGGCGAGGGGCGAAATGGTTCTAGCGCTAAATACCGAGATTGGGTGCGTAATCAATTGCAAGAACAAGGTGTGAGTTCAATGATTTACTACCCCCACCCTTTACATTTGCAGCCAGTTTATCAAAGTCTGGGCTATGAAATTGGGGACTTACCAATAGCAGAGCAAGCTTGCCATGAGGTTATATCCTTGCCTATGTTCCCAGAACTGACACAACAGCAGCAAGACCAGGTGATTTATGCATTGAAGGATTGTTTGGGGTGAAGGGGAATAGAGGGGCAGTGGGGCAGGGAGCAGAGGAGAATAATCAATAATTAATAACTAATGCCCAATGCCCAATGCCCAATCCCCCATGCCCTACTTTTGAGTCAGCACTCTTGCAGTCGCTAAGGCTTCTACTAAGCCGCGCACAGCGGCAATCATTGCCACTTCGCTATTGAGTTGGTTAATGGCAGAACCAACACCAACGCCAGCAGCACCAGCCGCGATCGCTAACGGTGCGGTAACGTTAGAAATGCCTGAAGCACACAATACTGGCACTGATACTACACGGGAAATTTCAAAAGCTGCTGCCAAAGTGGGGGCAGCTTTTTCAATTAATCCTAGAGTTCCGGGGTGAATTGGGTTACTGCTAGTACCGCCTTCGGTTTGGATAATGTCCGCTCCAGCTTTCACCAGTTCTTCTGCTAGCTGTACCTGTTGATCTAGTTCCAGGATGTGGGGAACGGTGACAGATAGGGTGATTTCCGGGAAGAGAGCGCGAGTTTGCTTAGTCAGCGCTAGCACTTCTGGAGCTTCAAATCGGCGTCCTTGAGCATAGAAGGAATCGAAATTTCCGATTTCGATTAAATCAGCGCCAGCTGCCACTGCTTGCACAAATTTATCTGGTTCTACTGCTGAAACACAGATAGATAAATTTGTCAAGCTTTTAGCTAGTTGGACTAAAGCTGGATTGGCGGCAATATCGACAAAAGTAGCACCGCCAAATTCAGCAGCTTTAACAGTAGCAGCGACGCTAGTGGCGTCGAAGTTATTCAAACCGCTGATCACTTTTAGAACCCGGCGGTTAGTAAATGCACGTTGGAGTGTGGAATGCATCGTCATAGTTTGGCTTTTGAAGCTACGAAAATTAGGTATATTCTACCGTCCCTCAGTTGATGAGAGACTAAATCACTATGGTAGTTGCCAAATATTGATAATTTTTTGGTAATTTTATTCTTACCGCCACTAATCAAAGTTTTGCCATCTGCACTGAAAGCGATCGCATAAACTTCATTACCCTTGATGCGAAATTCGGGATACTATTGCTGCATTTTTTCCAACTCTTCAAGCGTTAGAGACATAAAACCTCTAATTACACGCCCTGTATCTATATCAATTATGGAAACACACACCTCTTCTGGTGCGATCGCCCGATGAATTCCCCTGACTTTTCACCGGATATAGAAAAGGGAGATTGGTTCTGCTAAGTGAATTTTCCTAATTACTTTCCACGTTTATGATCAAACTTTATTTCCTACCACTATGACTTCAGAGACAAAACCCATTTTTGATACCCTGGCTGATAAAGGATCTGCCATCGACTGGAACCGACTGCTGACTGAAATCCTAGCCGCTTTCAACTGCTCTACAGGAACTATCCATACCCTCGATCAGGACAGCCAGTTATTGCACCTAAAGGCTTACCAAGGTATTCCAGAATTCCTCTTGCCTAAAATGACGATAATTCCCATTGGCAAAGGGATGGCCGGTGTCGCCGCCGAACGCAAGCGACCAGTACAGATTTGCAACCTGCAAACCGACGAATCGGGGGTGGCTAAACCCTCAGCCAAAGAAACGAAGGTAGAAGGCTCGATCACAGTGCCGCTGATGCTGAATGGTCGATTGTATGGTACCTTGGGCATTGCTAAATCGGTTCCCTACGAATTTACTCTCGAAGAGGAAGAGACACTGATGGAGATTGGAGAGGCCATTAGCCGGAAATCGTCAGTTAAAATCAAATAGTATTGCTTATTTTTCCAAACACTCCATTGCTGTTTGTACTTTCTCAATTTGTCTGAGTGCTTGCATTTTGTTAAAGAGTACGTAGGCGTAGCTCGTCGCAGACATTACTTGCAGAAAACTTTCCCGACTCTAAGCAATTTCACTCATTTTTTATCAGTCAATGCCAACTGATGATCTTTTTATTCTCTAGGAGATACTGCGCGAAGAATTTTGAACTTTGAATTGATTTCTCCCTCACTTTTCCCTCGCATCTAAAAACTTCAACTGGTGGTATAAACAGCTAATCTGTACTAAATTCACACCTGCTGCTTGGGCTTTTTGTAATGGGTTGCCGAAAATTGCTTCTATCTCCAAGGGACGATGTTCGTCGTAGTCAATTTTCATGCTGGGGCGGTAAGGCGTCATTTTGACAGTATAATCGAGCATTGTTTGAATGAAGCGATCGCTGATCGTTCGCCCATAGCTTTTCGCCCCCGCAGCTACTTCATACATCAACTGTTCAACTAACTCGCGAGTGTACTTATACGCCATTAATTCATCTGTTCTAGCGTTGAGAATCACAGAAAGCCCATTGTAGGGAATATTCCACACCAGCTTTTTCCAACGTGCTAATAGTAAATCTTCAGCTAATTCAATTGAGATACCAGCGCTTTCAAAATCATCAGCAATTTGCTGCATCTTCTGAGTTATCCCACTAGGCTGATAGTTAGGGGTATATTCACTGAAGTTAATTTGCCCATAGTCTAGATGGTGTATGTGCCCTGGCCCCACTTTGTTAGAACATAAAAAGCACAACCCACCGATAACAGTGACATTACCAATAATCTCAGCAACTTCTTCTTCTACACCAAGTCCATTCTGTAATACCAACACCACCCCATTGTCTTTAACCACAGGTGGCAACATCTTTGGTAGTAAATGGTTTTGTGTCGTCTTTAGTGCCACCACCACCACATCGCATTGTGGCATCTTTTCTACATCATTGTAGGCATGGACTTCAGGAAGGGTAAAGTCGCCGTCTTTGGACTCTACCACTAAACCATATTTGTTTACCTGTTCGTAATCACTCTTGAGCAAGAAGTGAACATCCAACCCAGCTTTTTGCAGTCTGGCGCCATAGAATCCACCTAATGCTCCAGTTCCCAGAATGGCATACGTGCGATCGGACATTTCTTCTATAAGGGAATTTTCCTAGAAATATCATAAGGCTATGTCTGATAGAAGTACGCGTCTCGGTGTAGTTTATTCACCGCCTGCTTTTAAATTTATTTTATTTAATAAAACTTCAAAGAGGTTTATTATCCTTTAAAATCTTTTGCAGAGATTTAGGTAAAATATATGGCTGATATTGTTGATATTGCAGTTACGGGTGAGTCGTTTAAAACACTGGTGGCGGCTGTACAAGCTGCTGGTTTAGTAGAAACATTAAAAAGTCCTGGCCCGTTCACTGTCTTTGCACCAAATGACGATGCTTTTGCCAAGTTACCAGCGGGAACTATCCAAACTCTGTTACAGAATATTCCCCAGCTAACGCGGATTTTAAAGTATCATGTCGTTCCAGGAAAGTTGCTACAGGCTGATTTAGCACAACTCGGTACGGTTAATTCTGTGGAAGGTTCACCCATTAAAATTCATTCTTCTGATGGTTTTGAAGTCAAAAATGCCACAGTTTTAGCAGCAGATATTGAAGCTGATAATGGTGTGGTACACGTTATCGATACGGTAATTTTACCGGGTTAATTCAGCTAGGGTGGAAAACATCCACCCTACTTACCCAAAATCTTTATAATTAACTAACTATTGGTAGTATCAAAACGCAACTGAATAGTTTAAATTATGTTATATTTGCAATGTGATTACTCACTCATAACTTAAGATATATTTCGTTATTTTAAATACAATAAACTAAATTCTTAAAAAGTTAACATCTATCCCAACAAAATTAATGCTCGATTTTAACACCTTAGCTGAGTTTTCTCGTGGCAATTGCATAAGTATTTGTGCATTTCTCGTACCAGCAAACTTGCTTGTCACAATTTTAACGATGAGCCTGGTAGCGTTACGTCGTCCATCGCATCAAGTGTGGCAATCTGCTGGAATCGCTAGCTTTTTCGCTTCTGTCATGATACTGCACGTATATACTTGGTTCCTGATTGGTGTGGTGATGGCTCCTACTTATATCTTGCTGTGGCTAGCAATCACCTGTTTGGTGACTAATTTTGCAGCAATTCTTTTTCACAGACGCTACAGCAACAGCCCTAGTCTTTACAACTGAAGTCTATCAGGTGTCTATGGATGATATTTTCAGAATAATTATCCATAGACGTCTCTCCATTCATGCTCAAGGATGGCATATAGCCAAGAGTCTCGCCATTCTCCCTTAATCCAATGGTGTTCTCGCAAATATCCTTCTTGCTGCATTCCAATTTTTTGCATAACTCGTGCTGAGGCAATGTTTTCTGGGTGACAAGTCGCAAATATGCGATGCAAGTCTAACTCCTGAAAACCAAATGATATAAGTGCTTTTACAGCTTCAGTCGCATATCCTTGTCCCCAAAATTCCTTAGTGAAAGAGTATCCAATAGAGCCTATTTTGTTGTCAATATCCTGAACGGATATGCGACAGATACCAATTAATTGCTTTTGGGGTTTTAAAGTCACTGCTAAGGCAAAATGCTGACGGGGTTCTTCCTCTTGCAATGAAATCTCTCTTTGCAAAAAATTTTTGGTATCTTCTTCGCTATTCGGGCCAAAAGTCAAATAACGCACAACTTTAGGATCGCTAGCGTATTGATGAACTGCTGGCCAATCTGATTCTACAAAGTCTCGCAGTATGAGACGTTGGGTTTCTAGTGGTATCATTTGGGAAATTCTGCACGTAACTGATTGACTACCCGATCTAGTCCTACAGAATGGGCGGCTTTGAATAATAAACGATCGCCTGCTTGCACAAATGTCTTCAACCTAGCCACTAACTCGGCATGAGTCGCAAAGCACTCCGATGGCACACCTTCGGCACTAAGAGCGATCGCTTCGGCATCTTGTCCATCTACCAAAATCAACAAACCATCTAAATTCAACTTTCGCGCTGTTTCTCCCACTCGCTGGTGCAACTGCTGCGATCGCTCTCCCAATTCTTTCATTGCACCCAATACGGCTATCTTCCGCTTTCCAGGTGTGTCTGCCAATAACTGCAACGCTGCAATCATAGCTTCTGGTGCAGCATTATAAGTTTCATCTAAGATTACCACATCATTGGGTAAGTTAAACCGCTGCGATCGCCCTGTAGGCATATCCACCATTACACCTCCTTTGAGAGATGCCCAATCGATCCCTAACACCTTTGCTACTGCTAAAGCTGCCAAGAAATTAGTGGCATTATGACGACCAGGTAAAGGTAGAGGTAGTTCGATTCCTGCGACTTCCACAGTCTCGTTATCAATTAATTGCCCTTGAATATCCCCACCAGAAAAGCCGAAAGTTACAACTTCTCCATGCCAAACTTTCGCCGCTGTCGCCATTAATAGGAGATTGTCGTGGTTGAGAATTGCCACACTATCAGCAGACATTTCCGCTAATAACTCACATTTTGCCTCAGCAATCGCTTCTTCGGAACCCAGTAACTCAATATGTGCCGTCCCCACATTGGTAATCACTCCAATTGTTGGCCGCGCTATTTGCGTCAATTCAGCAATTTGTCCTCTACCCCGCATCGCCATTTCAATCACGGCGTAGTTATTTTCTGCCCCAAGTTCTAGGAGAGTTTTCGGCACACCGATTTCGTTGTTGTAATTTCCATAAGTTTTGTGAACTCGTCCCTTTGTTCCTAAAACTGCGGCGATCAATTCTTTGGTTGTAGTTTTACCCACGGAACCAGTTACGCCAATTACAGGAATATTAAAGCGATCGCGCCACCATCTACCTATTTGTTGATATGCCTTGAGAGTATCTTTTACCTGTAGTACAGGAAATCCCGGATTTTCGTATTCAAAATCTACAATTGCAGCTATTGCCCCCTTTGCGATCGCAGTTGGCACAAATTCATGTCCATCAAACTTATCGCCTCGTAAAGCTAGAAATACTTCACCTGATTTTAGGGTACGGCTATCTGTTTGGATACCGCTACTTACTTGTGTTAGAGCAGTTTCAGATAAGTTTACAGTCTGGGCCAAAATAACTTCAACCAGTTGGGTTAGGGTGGCAGAACAACGCATAAGTAATTTACAATTTAAAGTTCAAAATTAGAAAATCGAATTATGACACAACACTGCATTAAACAACAAGATTTGTGACTTCTCGAAAAAGCTGCGAATCTAAACCTAGTCACAATAACACCAAAAATAGTGCCAAAGAAGCTTAACTCCTTTGGCACACTTTATTTATAAGCTATATATAGTTTAATTAAGCATATATTTTCTCTGAAGTTAAAGGGTTTAACACCCCTACCTTTACACATAACCTCAATTTCAGTCAGCCTTGAAATCTCCGTCTGAAAATATCTTTAATTTTGAATTTTGAATTGTTAACAGCCTATCCCCCGTTTTTAATCAAGATTACTTGCACAATTTGGATTGCGATCTCACTAGAAACCCCTAAAGCTTGATATAAATCATTTAAGAAGTTTTTTTCTTCTTCACCTACGATACCTTCAGCTAAGACTAAATCGGTGGCTACTGCAAAGGCTGCTTCCCGTAAGTCTTGAGATAGAGAATCTTTTGCTGCATTAAATAAAGCATTCAAACCGTCACCCTGAAGAATGCCCAATATTTTATCAAACAGCCTGCTCATCATCTCATGGGGATAACTTTTAAAAAGTTTCATCCGTGACAGCACAAAAGTGATAGAATTTGCTTGCTCAAGAGAAAGGTAACCGTCTGAGGCTGTTGCCACCAAGATAATGACAGCAAAAGCTTCTGTTGGATTGAGTGCTGCTTGGGTTTGGCTTTCTGTGCCCAATACAGCGTCGAATAGACCCATTGTTGTAGCTCCTTGGTTAGAGTCTCAATAGCGCTACAGTTACCTGTGTGGTTGGTAAATTCCCAGGTAAAACTGTAACGTTGTGAGACTTTCATGCTTTAGTGTTCCCAGTATTGATTCACGACGAACACTTGCACCCAATGGTTTTTGGCAAAAACTACACTACCAGATGTGAACTTAGGGTTCTCCTGTCTTTTCTATTGTCTCAATTACCGCCAAACCGATACCAGAAGCTGCTATTAACAGTACTGTTGATATCAAATAGGCATTAGTCAGCATCCGTAAGGCTTCGTCAAAAAAAATATAGGTGGTCATTGCTTCACCTTTTGAACTTTGTGATGCTAGTACTTTTTATTTCTCCACACCCCGACAGGTGAATTTCGCTGAGAAACTGCTAGCAATTGCATCTTAACAAAACTTTAGCTCTTTCAGAACCCCACTAAAACTTTTTCTTTCTGAAGATTCGATGAAGTTTAACGTGACGTGAGTTTGATGAACCTCTCCCTGCCTTGAATTAAAGTTCAAGTTTGTCCCTTTTCGACTTGGAGAGGGAAGATTTTGCGTAGTAAAACCTCTTAGAGGTTTTTTGATTTAGCTAATTAGGCGGACACTATATGAGCCGTCGAATTCATGTAACTTTACAAAAAAGCTTGCCACAAGGATCTGATATCATGTTCGGGTAAAAACTTATCATTTAGACAGCAGGGGTGCAGGGGACAGGGAGCAGGGAGAAAGAGGTTTTCCTGATTTTTGCACGGATGCAGTAATCATAAGTAATTAACCGGACTTGATATGACAACGCGAAGGAGCGTCTCGTAAACAAGGGGAGATACCAAGGGCAATTGGTGACTTAGCACTCAGCACTGAGTAGGTAAATGAGGAAAACTAGACCAAACAACGTTCAATCGTTGCTACAACTGATTGAGAAAGAGTATCAAAATCGTAACCACCTTCCAAACCAAATAGAATTTTACGAGTTAGCCCCAAACAATAATTAGTGAACAAACCATAATCTTCTGATTGCAAATTGATACTTGCCAAAGGATCTGCGGCATTGGCATCATAACCAGCACTGACAATCAGTAAATCCGGCTGAAAGTTGGCTAAAAACGGTACTACCTTGTTTTCAAACAGCGGCTGATATACCGTAATATCGCTACCTGGTGGTATAGGTAAGTTGAGGACATTATTATGAAAGCCGCGTTCTGTAGCTCTCCCAGTACCAGGATAACAGGGGTACTGATGTAACGAACAATAAGCAATTTGTGGGTAAGTTTCGACAATAGACTGAGTACCATTACCGTGATGCACATCCCAATCGAGGATGGCAACACGGTTAACTCCAAGTTGATCCAGGGCAAATAAAGCTGCGATCGCTGCATTAGAAAATAGGCAAAAGCCCATTCCTGCATCACTTTCTGCATGGTGTCCTGGGGGACGCGCGAGTACAAAAGCTGGATTAGCCGACCCTAATACCGCTTCAACTCCATCTAACCATGCACTGACTGCCAACAATGCCACATCATAACTACGTGGGGAAACTGGTGTATCTCCATCCAAAGGGCCGCCACCACTAGAAGCGATTTGCCAAAGTTTTTTGATGTAGGCTGGGCTATGGGCTTTCACCAATGAAGACATCAGTGATGGCTGTTCTGATGCTGGTGTAGGCGATCGCCAGGAAATTTGATCTGCAAATGTAGCTGCTTTTAGGGCAGTAGCGATCGCAATCAAGCGTTCTGGTTTTTCAGGATGGTATTTTCCAGTCTTGTGATCTAAAAATTCGTCGGAATAGATGACTGGCAACATAAGACGAAAAAGGTTGGCATCAAGACAATGAATGTTATTGTATCTTCACTGGTACAAACTGTTTTATCCTTTGTACTAAAACACCAATGTCATCAATTTAAACTTGACAGACTCCTAGAGCGTTGATCGTTTGGTTTCGAGGATTTCTGTTGCGATTTTTGCAGTCAGCGGCCGGTAGAATAGAAAGCCCTGGACATCCTCACAGTCGATAGATTTTAAGAACTCTAATTCTTCTTCTTTTTCTACCCCTTCAGCCGTCAACTTCAATCCCAAGCTGTGTCCCAAGGTAACTATAGCCTTGATAATATGAGCTACTTTGACATCCTGTGTCAAATTTTGAATGAAAGATTTGTCTATTTTCAGATTGTGGAGTGGCAAAAGCTGTAGGCGCGAGAGTGAGGAATGACCCGTACCAAAGTCATCAATGGAGATGTAAACACCCATCTGCTGTAGATCCTTTAACACCGTCCTGGTAAAATCTAAGTCCTCAATCGCTGTGGTTTCCATAATTTCTAATTCTAAAAAGCGTGGCTCCAGACCCGTTTCTTCTAAAATTGTGGCTATAGTCTCCACCAATTTCGGTTGGCGAAACTGCTTAAGAGAAAGATTGACAGCAATCATTATGGGTGGAAATCCTGCATCTTGCCAGACTTTATTTTGAATACAGGCTGTCCGTAGTACCCATTCGCCGATGGGGACAATTAATCCACTTTCTTCGACCAGGGGAATGAAAACACTGGGTGCGACCAATCCCATCTCTGGGTGCTGCCAACGCAATAGAGCCTCCATACCAGTAATTTCTTCTGTAGCAATGTTCACACGAGGCTGATAGTACAGGGTAAATTCATTGCGTTCTAGGGCATAGCGCAAGCTCTTCTCTAAAGTCAAGAGTTCAGGATTTTTAGCGCTCAGGGAAACACTGTAGAATTGGTAGTTATTCCGCCCTTTGTCTTTGGCATAGTATAAAGCGGCATCTGCGTGCTGGATTAGTGTTTCGGCGTCAGGACTGTTGTTATCAAGCAACGCAATACCGAGGCTGGCCGTCACATAAAGTTCATGCCCTTGGAGATGGAAAGCATCTTCTAAGGCTTGTAAGATTCTGTATGCCACCAGGGTTACCTCTTCAATATCATTGACTCGTGGGAGCAAGATAGTGAACTCATCGCCTCCCCAACGGGCTATAGTGTCTCCGCCTCTGAGTGAGTCTTTTAATCTTTGAGCGACGCTTTGTAACAATTGGTCTCCCAGAGTGTGCCCCAGAGTGTCATTAATGACCTTGAAACGATCCAGATCAAGGAAGATCACAGCCAAACTTTCGCCATTGCGAGTGGCGTTGGGCAGAGTTTTACTGAGCAGCTCGTTAAATAGTAGGCGATTGGGCAACCCTGTTAGCAGGTCATGGAGGGCTTGATAGCGAATCTTTTCTTCTACTTGCTGACGCTGCCGTGTACCAATAATACTGGCGGCCATCGTTAAAAGGGTAGATTCTTCGTGCTTTGACCAATGACGCTTAGAGGTGCAGTCTGCCAGACCAAGATACCCCCAGAAATCATTCTCCAAGCAAAGAGGCACTAAGAGAAGAGATTGAATGCCATCTCGAATCAAGAATTCTTGTTCGGCGACAGGAAATTTTGGGGTGATTCCGCTAATCGACTTGCCGCTAGAAAGAACAGTGTACCAACGAGCTAGTCCAGAAGCTTCATAAGGCTGATTCTGCCAATGGTGGTGGGTAGATTCAATAAAAGAGTGCGTCCATTCAAACCGTAGGCTGACTGCTATTTCCCCTGTAGCAGGATGGGGATGGTTCTGAAAGAGATAGGCACGATCTACCTGGGCAGCTTCACCCAGTACAGCTAGAGCTCGATCAATACCAGTTTCGTAATTCATTTCTCCCAGCAAATAATTGGCAGCTTCTGCAACTGCCTGTAGCAAGCGATCGCGCTGGCGAAGTTCGGCTGTGGCTTGCCTTTGCTCTGTAATATCTCTAATAATAAAAGTTCTAATTAAATCACTTTCAGGAAGGTAGAGAACGGATTGTTCAAAAACTTCTGCGCCTACTTCCACCTCTCGTACAAAAGAATTTTTTTCTAGATTGTCAACTCCACTCAGGAGTCCTGTTAAAATCGGATGCTCCGTCCCAATCTCCCGAAGTTTGGGAAACTTGAGAGCTGCGGCTGGATTGAGATAAGTAACTCTTCCCTGGAAATCCATCTCAATAATTGGATTGGGAATGAGTTCAGGAAAGGATGCTAGGCGAGCTAGGGCGGACTCACTAGCTGCTTCAAAGCTGGGATCGATAGCTAAGGTTTGAAAAGGATTGGCAGGACTGGCTTGCTCTGATAAGAAACCAGATAAGTCTTCAACATTAAAAGATTCAGAAAATGCTTGTTCTGAAATGTTGGAAATAGCATAATATTTAGCCTGAGCTTTATTACTGCCAAAAGCAATGATATCTCCGTGCCTAAGATTATGAGAAAAGCATTGAGTACCATTTACAAATAAGCCATTAGTACTTCCTTTTCCCTTGTAGTTACCATCAATAATCTGGAAGCCATATTGGTCAGTCTCTGGAACAGTTACTCGCAATAAAATTGCATGTTGCATTGAAACTGAACGGGAAGCCAAGACAATAGTGTTTGCAGGATGTCGCCCCAGAGAATAAGTAGTCTCTCGCAAGGGGACAGTTCGCCGCCCTTCCAGGTCTTGGATGACCAACAGATGGCGTATTTTTTCCCGCTCATTTTCTCGCATGGCTGTTCCTCAAATTCTCATATTTTTATGTCTTAGTCTGAAAAATAAGCTAATCGTCCTACTCCCAGAAGTGCAGCCTTTTTACTGCACTTCTGGGAAGATTTGCTCAACTGGTCGCTTGCTGGGGGAGGAACTCCGTTCCAGGACTGGGGACTAGGGACTAGGAAATAATATTAAAAATACTATTTTCCAATGCCCAGTACCCAATCCCCAATCCCCAGTCCCCAGTCCCCTTTACTCAAAGTTTTCACCGTCTGTGATCCTATTGGGATGAAGGTGCAAACCAGCCCTTTTCTTCATGATTGACCTTCTGGAATGAGATGGCTAATTGTTCAACCAGTTTTTGCGATAGAAGTTCTAACTGGTTTCTCCACTCATACATAAGTTATAAACTCTGTCCCTATAGGAATCGTAAATTGTTTTTGAAAAAATCTCAGTATTATTGTAGAGTGTGTTATCGCCAAGAGTCCGGCACCATTCCAAGGTTTTGGTGTCGTACTTTCTGCTAACATAACGCCAGTTGCTACAACTTTGAAAACCAAAGCAACACACTGGCTCCTCTACGTGAATTTCAAAAATCAAATCGGAATCCTATATCATCAAACCCTGTCTTTCTTAGGATACCCAGAATAAAATCAAACACTGAATAGAATACATAGTATATTTGCGGATTTTTATTATGAGTAGTGGGGAAACTCCCAATTATATAAATAACCGTCTGAATTTTTATTTTTTAAGAAATTTTGTGAAGTAGATTAGGAGCAAGGCAGGAATTAAATTAATTGGGTGCATCCCACTGGGGAAAAATATCTGACGATTGGAAATTGCCAGTTGCTTTAATGGCGGGAACTCCCCGTTGGCCCAGCCTCTGATAGAGAAGGGAAGAAGAATGAACCCCTCAATTTTAAAAAGGATTATAGAGTAAACTAAAATACAGACCGTTTTCTTGTAATGTTCTCTCATTTGAGTTAACAGATACTAAAGGAATGCCCCAGTCAAGACGAACGGTGAAGCGATCGCCCTGTGACCAACGCAACCCCAAACCAACAGCAGCTAGAGTATTAGGGTCGGGATTCTCTCTACCAGAACTATTCCAGCCAACACCAAAATCCACAAAAGGGACAACCTGTAAGATACTATTTATCTGGGGTAAGCGCAGAATCGGTACTTGAACTTCCGCAGAAACAAAAGTGCCATTATCCGTTAGCAGGTAATCTTGACGGTAACCTCGAATGCTATCCTGTCCACCTAAGCCAAATTGCTCTAAAGGCAAAAGTGTTCTGGATGCAAGTTGCGTATTGAAACGAAGCAAAAATAAGGTTTCAGGAGCTAAAAGGCGGGCCCACTGCGCTTGTCCTTGCCAAGCAAAAAAACGGCTATCTGGAGGATTTTGATTAATCGTGGGACTCAACACATCTATGCCCAAACTGAATTGAGAGCGGAGGGCGATGACTTCACGGCTGTTACGACTCGTCCATTCTTGAAAAAATCGCAACGCAGATACCCTGGTGCGTCCTTGTTCATCAGCACCTAAACCAGGGAAAGGTAATCGCTCTATATCGATATAAGAAGCTTCACTTTCTCGTCGCGAAGCTGTCAACCCAAGGGCGAATTCTTGTGTGGGAGTTTGAACTATGGGTTGGCGGAATGTCAATTCGTAATAGCGAGAATCAGATTGGATATCTAAAACATTGAAAGGAGGTTCAATGACATGGCTTGATGTAATGCCATAGTTGAAGATAAGGGTTCCGTTTTTGGGATTAAGTGGTAATGTATAACTGGCGTCAAAGGAATTGCTACCATCGGTATTAGTGTAAGCTATACCCAGAGCATCTCCCAATCCCAATAAGTTGGCTTCATTCAATTGTAATCGGCGTCGAAAACTGCCAACGCTAGGCGATCGCCCATTATCAAGAACGATTTGGCTACTAAAGGTTTTTGCTTCATTGATCTTGACTTCTAGCAAACTTGTACCAGTCCGCGATCCTGCCGAGAGTTCAGCAGTCACGTTTTGAATCAAAGGATTAAGTTGCAAAAGTTGTAGTGCCTCTAGTAGACGCTGACGATTGAGAGGCGGTGATGTCGCTATCGCTAGTCGGCTGCGGACATAATTCGGATTCAACCGCCGAGTTCCAGTTACCAAGATATCTTCTAATTTACCTTCGACAACCTGAATTTTGACAACACCAGATTGGATTGTTTGGGGTGGGATATAAGCACCAGAAGTAATGTAACCATTTTGGACGTATAGATCAGTGATTTTAGAACGTGCTTGATACACTTCAGTCAGCGAGATCGGTCGTTTGGTAAATTCAGCAGTGGCTTTGGCTAACTCTTTGGGACTGAAGACTGTACTACCAACAACTTCAAACCGTTCAACAACAATATTTTGAGGAAAGTTGCCAGGGAGTGGTTCCTCAGGTGTGGGAGTTGGTACAGAGGGTGGAAATAGTTTTGCTGGTGGAGGAAGGGGCTGTGGTACTTCCGGTGAGGGAAGTGGGGAAGGTATGGGTGGTTGAACATCCTGTGGTGGTGGGAGTTGTTGCGACAGGATGAAATTACTAGTTGGTAATTGTGTAGTATCAACAGCCTCAGCTTTTAGTGGATTAAAAGATATGCTACTGAGTAATAGAAGCATACTCAGGGGTAAGCAGGGCACTATAAAATTCTGGGGATATTTATCAATCATCGTACTAGACTATTTTGTGTCAATAACTATGGAATTATACGGGGACTGCTTCAGATGTGAATCTTACTTCATCTTTTGTCGCTAAAGTTGATATCTTGGGCAAATCTCAATTTAAAAGCTAAATCATCAGGTTATTGCAGACTTAAAAGTATTGATGGTGTTTGAGCTGCATAAGCAGGCAGATATGTTGGAATTATCTGTTGTTACGGGAGAAATCACCTAGCGTACTTGGATGAATCAGGATTTTATCTATGGCGCGATCGAGGTTACACTTATTACTTCAGATGGTAACTAAGTGAACGGTGAGCGCAAATAATTAAAAGATGGTGTACTGTAAAGTGTGTTACGGCTTCCATAACACACTTTACAGCTACAGCGGTTTAAACATTCCCATCAATTTATGTTTACGAGCGTGGGTTTGGATCAAGTTTTCCCGATAGCTTAACCAGTCAGCTTTTTTCCCCGATTCCAAATAAGCATTACGCACCTTTTTCAACCATTCAACCGCGTAGTAGTAGTATTCGGCTTTACCTGCATCCATAATCTTTTCGGCACGGTGACGAGCATTAGCAATCACCCAACCAGGATTGTGAGGGATAGCAGCATCCATGACTTGGTGAATTAACTCTGAATGATCAGAACTGAGTTCACTAGCGATCGCAATTGCATCATCAATTAGCCCCTCATGCAAGAATATATCCACCTTGGCTGATTCTGTTCCCCAACCACTATAAGCACGGATAATTCTCAGCAGGTCTGTTTTAACACTTTCCCAGTTTTCCCCAGCCAATTCTGTCATCTTTTGGTAGTCAACAAAGGAGGGCTTGACTTGAAAAGCCGCCTTGATTGCTAATAAAGCAGCTTCACTATTACCCCATTCAAGAGCCAAATCACTTGTCCAAATTCCCAATTCGTACTGACAATTACCCGGTAAATTTAATCCACTCTGGGCTATATCTAGTGCTTGCTGTAATGCCCCCTGAACGCTGAGTGTTTTCGCAAGGGCAAATGCCTCTTCCATTGAGTTCATCTGGGTTTGAGCAGCATCAATTGCTTCTTCTACCCTGCCTAAACGCCCTAGCATTGTCAGATACTGCTCGGTTTGTCCTTCCGCTTCTGCTAAATACAGGTATTCTTGATAACGTTCTTGACGTTCGAGAATTTTCAGACGAATTAATGCCAAATCATCTGCATAATCTGGCACGTCTTCTTCCCAAGCTCCCCTTTCAGTAATATTACCTTGGAAAACTTGTAGCAATGGTGGATAATCCCAACCTTGGCGTAAAGCTTCCATAACTAGGCCGAAATCAGCATTCCACTCATCTTGCCAAGCTTCTAAATTTATTTGGATATCAACTTTTTCTTCTGGGGTCAGTTCCACACTGAGAATTGCTTCACACCAAGCCTTATTCAATTCTCCGACAATTTCATCGTTTTCAGCGCCGTATTCTGCAACATCATCCCAATTTTCCGCACAGGTAGAGGTAATCGCTGACAAAATAGCGATCGCATTTTCACTCTCTCCTCGTTCGCTAAAATCTACGGCAGTTTGCACCACACTCAGCAATTCTTCACCAATTGGGTCTTCTTCGTACCCCTCCTCAAAGTAGCGCACGGTATCCTTGAGAATCTGCCGTACTTGCCGCCGAAACTGAGCTGGATCAATAGTACTACGGCGCACAGATATGGTTGTTTGCTTGTCAGCAGGATTCGTCATCCAACTTACATGGCGGTCAATTGCCTCAATCAGTGGTGGGTATTCTGCTACCAATTCTTGCAGCAGCCTTTGAGTTTGGATATGATCCAGCTGATTTAGTAGTTGTTCTAGGGTGGGGCGTTGCTCAATATTTTCTGAGTTACGCGCACAGACAAGCATCGCCGCTACAATGTGTTTGCACCACCCTTCAAAGTCGTAAGCACAGGTGCAATTTACAGAGGTTAAACCACTGCTATCGAAACTCAGGTTGACATGATAAGGTCTAGCTTGAGTGCCTGCAACATCCGCCTGAAGCAGATGACCTCGTTGGATAACGGCATTGACAGCACCAGCCTCATAGTATGCCTCGCCCCGCTGGAAAGATTTGGCGTTGGCATGACGGCGGATAGTAAATTCACTAATTTGGGGAATAGACATCGAGCGATCGCCTGCGTAAATCTTCTGGATGAATCCTAAATCCAGCTTAGGTGTTAGGCTAACGCGCTGTAAAGAAAAAGGTGTAGGGAATAAGAGGCAGAGGGGCAGGGTGCGGGGGCAGAGGAGAGGAATTTTCCCCCTGCCCCCTCCCCCTGCTCCCCTGCTTCTTCCTCAGTCCCCAGTCCCTTTGGAGTCTAAAAAAAATAAGTATCTAGATTTGACTATAATTACTGGAAACATCCATCTTTTCGCCAGAAGTGATTGAATCATAATTTAAGTTAGCAAAACCCGAACGTTAAATCAGTAAATAGTTATCAGGCGCATGTTAGGGGATTTAAATCAGTTACCAGTTCCCAGTGTTCACTAATAACTGTGTACTAGGGGCTTAAACCCAGCGACGAAACTAGCAACTGATAACTGATAACTGTTAAAGGGGTTGCGCTGATTGTCGGTCAAGTTGAGAATAAATAGGCGAAGCACACGGGGAAACTAACGTGAGTCAAGGATTTGATTACGATTTAGTAATTATCGGCGCTGGTGTAGGCGGACATGGTGCAGCCTTACACGCCGTAAGTTCTGGTCTGAAAACAGCGATTATTGAAGCTGCTGATATGGGAGGAACCTGTGTTAATCGGGGCTGTATTCCTTCTAAAGCCCTGCTGGCAGCATCTGGACGTGTGCGGGAGTTACGCAATGCCCACCACCTCAAGTCACTGGGAATTCAAATTGGTAGCGTGGAATTTGATCGCCAAGCGATCGCCAATCATGCTGGTAATCTCGTCTCTAAAATTCAAGGCGACTTAACCAACAGTCTAAAACGTCTAGGAGTCGATATCATCAGGGGTTGGGGAAAAATCGCTGGGGCGCAAAAAGTCTCTGTTACCGGAGACGGTGGTGAAAAAACCATCACAGCCAAAGACATCATTCTTTCCCCTGGTTCAATTCCTTTTGTGCCTCCAGGGATTGAAGTAGACGGCAAAACTGTCTTTACCAGTGATCAAGGCGTCAAATTAGAGTCTTTACCAGACTGGGTGGCGATTATTGGCAGTGGTTATATCGGTTTGGAATTTTCTGATATTTACTCAGCTTTGGGTTGTGAAATCACCTTGATTGAAGCCCTAGATCAGCTAATGCCAGGGTTTGACCGCGATATTGCTAAACTTGCTGAACGGGTGCTGATTACTCCCCGCGATATTGAAACGAAAGTTGGGATATACGCCAAAAAAGTCATCCCAGGTTCACCTGTGGTAATTGAGTTAGCAGATTTCAAAACTAAAGAAGATGTAGATGTCATCGAAGTAGATGCTTGCTTGGTGGCTACGGGACGCATCCCGGCGACCAAAAATCTTGGTTTAGAGTCTGTAGGTGTAGAACTCGATCGGCGGAATTTTATCCCAGTTGACGATCGCATGGCAGTGCTATCAGCAGGCGAAGTAGTGCCACATTTGTGGGCAATTGGTGACGCTAATGGGAAGATGATGTTGGCACATGCGGCTTCTGCTCAAGGCATCATCGCGGTAGAAAATATAGTTGGCAGGGAAAGAATAATAGACTATCGCAGCATCCCCGCAGCGGCGTTTACCCATCCAGAAGTCAGTTATGTGGGCTTAACTGAAACAGCAGCTAAGGAGTTGGGACAAACCGAAGGGTTTGAAATCGCCACAAGTAAAAGTTACTTCAAAGGGAATTCCAAAGCGTTGGCAGAAAATGAAGCCGACGGTATTGCCAAGGTGATATATCGCAAAGACACCGGAGAAGTATTGGGCGTCCACATTTTCGGACTGCACGCCTCAGACTTAATTCATGAAGCGTCAGCTGCGATCGCTAACCGTCAATCCGTTCAAAGCCTCGCACATCTAGTTCACGCCCACCCGACACTCTCGGAAGTCCTAGACGAAGCTTATAAACGAGCGATCGCCATTTAGGGATTGGGGATTGGGGTTAAGGGAGAGGTGACAGGTGATAGGGAATAATCAGTACCCTATTTCCTCATTCCCCATTCCCCATTCCCCATTCCCCATTCCCCATTCCCCATTCCCCATTCCCCAATCATGCAAATCCGTCGTCGTTCACCTAACCCAGCTATTAATGTATCCATATTACGTTATCAAGCTGCCGTGCCTGATGCAGAGCCAAACAATATCTTGGAGGAAATTGTCTGGCACAAAGAAGTAGAAGTTGACCAAATGCGAGAAAGGCTGCCTTTACGGGAATTGCAACATCAAGCACTTTCCGCGCCGCCAACCCGTGATTTTGTCGCGGCTTTGCGCCAAGGTAAGACAAAGCCAGCATTGATTGCTGAAGTCAAAAAAGCTTCACCGAGTAAAGGCGTTTTACGAGAAGATTTTGACCCAGTAGCGATCGCCCTATCTTATCAACAAGGTAGTGCAAGTTGTCTTTCTGTACTGACTGATGTCAAGTTCTTTCAAGGTAGTTTTGACAACTTAGCTAAAATTCGGGCTGCCGTAGATTTGCCGCTACTGTGCAAAGAGTTTGTCATCTATCCTTACCAAATGTACTTAGCGCGGGTTAAGGGTGCAGATGCTATTTTGTTGATTGCCGCTATCCTTAGCGATCAAGATTTGCAATACTTCCTCAAAATTGCTAACAACCTGAAAATGGCAGCCTTGATTGAAGTCCATAGCTTGGCAGAACTTGACCGTGTGTTAGCCTTAGATGGGGCCTCCTTAGTAGGAATCAATAATCGCAATTTGGAAGATTTCTCTGTTGACCTACAAACTACTTGCCAACTTTTGGCTGCAAGGGGTAGCCAATTGCAGGAGAAAAACATCCTTGTTGTCAGCGAGTCAGGACTACACAACCCAGATGATTTGAGTTTGGTGCTTACAGCAGGTGCATCCGCTGTCCTCATTGGAGAGTCTTTGGTAAAACAACCAGATCCCGGTGCAGCGATCGCTCAGATATTACCGAGGAATTTCTGAAAAGTTACACCTCCCCTGTGTCAAGAGGCGCAGGGCAACTGCATACAATAGTTGGGCAATTGGGCACACTATGCGTAGACACGCAGCAATTTGCTATCAAGTATCATCAATATCTTTGTCAAATCTTCATTGCTAATCAAATCAAAGCCATAAGCAACTAGTTATTTATTATGTAACAATTCATTAACAACAAAAAAACTCTGACTAATACAAAATCCCAAATATGAAATCAAAATTGAACTTCATGGAGCAAATTCCTCTACCTTCACCTATTCATTACGAACTTATACTTCAACTCTTAGAAAGACAAACTATGTTAGCAGTAAATGATAATCCAGATTTACGGCATCAGGTGAATCAGCTAATTATTACTCTCCGTAAAGCTGCTGTGCAGCAAAAGCGACTAGAAGAAATTTGCGAGTTTTCTTCTGTAACTATTGATCACCGTTGGTCAATCAATCATCATAACGATAGCAAAGTTGTTGCCCCCGATTAAAGCTGATAATTTAATATCTCAACCTCAAATTTGGCATCTTTGTTAAGTTATTTTAAGATCATCAGAAAGTGTATCTGTGTATTGAAGGTGTCAGTACTCAAAAGTCCCGCTGCAATTGCTTGACTCAAATGCACGGTTTGGGGTGTGATTTAAAAAGATTTACATAGATTCTGGTTATAGAAATTTTTCTGCTTATTTTTAAATATCTAGAAATGCTAAATAATGATTTGAAATCAGCATTGAGACTGCTGATATTTGATTTGGTATAAACTTTACTTAATTTAGCTAGGGCTATAAATTTATACGTAGTTATTTTTTCTATAACTCCTAACTTAGCTTTTTACAATTTATACAAAAGTTATATTAATGCTGTAGAAAAATTTTCATATTTTATAAAATATTAACTCTAAAAAAGTTCATCTTGATTTAGAGAAAACTGTAGATCAGCTAAAATATTGATGATATAGAGGCTCTCAGTTGATTTCAATACAGACCTAATAAAACAGCCTCTTTCCTACAAAGGAAGGGGAGTAAGATTCAAGGTCTCTCTCCTTTTAGGAGAGAGGTGAGAGTGCATTGCATCTAAATGTGAACCGCTATATTCTCTCTGGAACTTGACGAAAAATGAAATACAACAGAATTGATCAACTTTTCACAAATAATCAGGCTTGGGTTGCCGAAAAGTTAGCTATAGACCCAACTTACTTTGAAGAATTATCTAGCGGACAAACACCACCTTTTCTATACATCGGGTGTTCTGATAGTCGTCTGGCATTAACAAGCTTTACCCGTACAGAACCAGGAGAGTTATTTGTACATCGTAATATTGCCAATCAAGTTTCTTTAACAGATATAAACTTTTTAGCTGTTTTAGAATACGCAATTTTACATCTGAAAGTGGAACACATTATCGTTTGTGGTCACTATGATTGTGGAGGAATCAAGGCGGCTTTAGAAGGAAGAACTATCGGAATTCTTGATAACTGGGTAAATCCGATTCGGGAACTGTATTTAGAAAAACAAGAAGAAATTGATACTTTGCCAACAAGAGAAGAACGTCTGAATCGGTTGGCAGAAATAAATGTTGTGGCGCAAGTGAAAAATCTTTACCAAACTTCCATCATGCGTCAGGTACTCCATCAGCGAAAAGCACCTATGGTTCATGGCTGGGTACTAGATATACGCACTGGTTTGATTAAAGATTTGAACGTCTCAACAGTGCAATGGCAATTGCACATCTGCCCCTTGCTTCTAGAATTTAGACTCTATGCGATGTTAAAAAATGAGAGCTAGTTCGGTATTTACCGCCATAAAAAAGCCCAGATTTGAGATTTGATAATTCCTGTCTTTACAACTTTAGAGTAAAATAAATAGTTGTTTTCTCCACAGTATTGTAATACCTAAGTTAAAGCTCTAAGTCGATCCGCTTGGGTTAAAGTTCGCATAGCGTCCCGTAGGCAAGTTAAATCCAACAAACCATGAAAGATTTTGGGTTGCCTTCCTCAACTCAACCTACGCATATTAAGGTTTTTATGACTAACTGAAGCATATTGAGTTATGAACCAATATGCTTGGGATTCTAATAGATTTTTGTTTAATAAAATTTACAAATACAAAGCAGGTAATTTCTCTTTCTTATATCTATGCGGACGTTCATTGAGGCTCTGCATCCAGTAACAAATTGAGTCAGAGCCTCAAACCTACCCAAACAAAGAATTATTTCTTAGCAATTATCCACACTGCATGAATAATCCCAGGAATGTAACCAAAAAGCGTCAGAAGTATATTAATCCAAAAGTCTATACCAAAACCTACTTGTAAAAAAACTCCCAAAGGTGGCACGAAAATGGCGCACAGAAGCCGAACTAAATCCATTTAAACCTCCTGTTCATCTCACAAACAACAGCTTGTTGGTGAAGTAATTCCCCACTGTCCAAGCATATTTTTACCTCTCAAAGATAACATTTTCTCTGTTAATCTAGATCGTGGTTAAGATGCGGTAAACCGCACTTAACATTAGCCACCACTAATTTTGGCTTTATAACCTAACTTGATTAAAATTTCGACAATTTTCTGCTTGTGTTCGCCCTGAATTTCAATTTCGTTCTCTTTAACTGTCCCACCTGTGCCACACTGGGTTTTCAACTGCTTCAGCAAATCTGCCAAGGTTTCTGGTTTGGCTTGAAAACCGCTAATCACTGTGACAGTTTTGCCTTTGCGTCCTTTGCGAGAAGCTTGTACTTTAAGATTTTGTTGCTGTGGGGGCAGTTCTGGAATTGGTCTTTCTGTGGCGGCAGAGTTGTCGTTGCCAAATTCGCGGTAGACAAAGCCTTTGTCGGAAGATTTGGGATTGGAAGAAGACATAAAATGAATGTTTAAGAAAAATTTCAAAGGCAGTGGAAACTTCTACGCAACCATTCTGCTGGGATATCAATTTCTAGGCTAACATCACAAATCCATTGCAAGGGATTGGGGATTGGGGATTGAGTATCAACGAAGAATTTAGTTCCCAGTCCTCAGATATGCTTCAGATATACCTTAGGTGTACCCCAGATATGCCCCAGACTTTTCTATAATAATTAAGTCCTTCCCGTCATCAAAAACAGCCTGTGACTACCACTCCCCTATCTCCAAGTTCGACTGCTCAGGTTCCCGATACGCTAGGTCGCTTTGGACGCTTTGGCGGTAAGTATGTACCTGAAACGCTCATGCCTGCCTTGGCTGAATTAGAAACAGCTTATCAGCAATACCGCAATGAACCTAGTTTTCAAGCTGAACTACAGCAGTTGTTACGAGACTATGTGGGACGGGCAACACCATTGTATTTTGCTGAACGCCTGACTGCTCATTATGCCCGACCCGATCGCACGGGGCCGCAAATTTACTTAAAGCGGGAAGATTTAAATCATACTGGCGCTCACAAAATCAATAATGCCCTTGGTCAGGTATTGTTGGCGAAACGCATGGGTAAACAGCGGATTATTGCCGAAACGGGTGCTGGACAACACGGAGTTGCCACAGCTACAGTTTGCGCTCGTTTTGGGCTGGAATGCATAATTTACATGGGCGTTCATGACATGGAACGCCAAGCTTTAAATGTATTCAGAATGCGGCTGATGGGGGCAGAAGTGCGTCCAGTCGAGGCGGGGACTGGAACCCTGAAGGATGCCACTTCTGAAGCAATTCGAGATTGGGTGACAAATGTGGAAACGACTCACTACATCCTGGGTTCAGTAGCAGGGCCCCATCCTTACCCAATGATGGTACGTGATTTCCATGCAGTAATCGGTCAAGAAACTCGCGCCCAAGCGATCGAAAAATGGGGTGTATTACCAGATATTCTCTTAGCTTGTGTGGGTGGTGGTTCCAATGCGATGGGACTATTCTATGAGTTTATCAATGAGTCTTCTATACGCTTCATTGGGGTTGAGGCAGCTGGGGAAGGTGTCAATACCGAAAAACACGCAGCTACCTTGACAAAAGGACGAGTTGGTGTGTTGCACGGAGCAATGAGCTACCTGCTGCAAGATGAAGATGGGCAAATCATTGAGGCACACTCAATTAGTGCGGGGTTAGATTATCCCGGTGTGGGCCCAGAACATAGCTATTTAAAAGATACTGGTCGCGCCGAATACTATAGTGTGACTGATGCAGAGGCTTTAGCGGCATTTGGGCGATTGTCGAAATTGGAGGGGATTATCCCGGCATTGGAAACAGCCCATGCGATCGCCTACCTCGAAACCCTCTGTCCCCAACTAACCGACAGTCCTCGGATTGTAATTAACTGCTCTGGACGCGGTGATAAGGATGTCCAAACGGTAGCCAAGTTATTAGATCCAGCATAAATCGACATAAAATATTTGGGAAAAAGCAATACATGGATCAACAATTCCAACATGCTATGCTACCGCAACCCACTCACGACGAGTTGGCACGCCAAAACTTTGTGCAAAGTCTGAAAATGCACATTTTCAGGAATATCTCTCCTGGTAATAAGGTAGTTTATGAAAAACTAGGCAAGCCGAAGTTTGAACAAGAACATCAGCGTCCTCCCCAGAATCGTTATGAAATTCGGGAAGTAATGCAGCATGAACCATACTATCACTGGGCTAGTGCCCTCAAGCGCCTCAACCAGGAAATGTTATGGGATGCCGTAAATGCCAACGTTGACAGACAACTGCCAGAGTTGATTGAGCGGGCCAAAGACAAGGGTGGTGAACTGGGTACTTTAACCCTCGACCCAAATTTTCAAATACCTACTCATCAAAAAGCTGTAGACATTCACTGTATGCCTGGAGGATATCACAGTGAATTCACTGCTGATGATGTCGCTGCCGGGGCAACCTACGATCGCGGCGCTTATGTTTATGGACTGGGTTGGTTAGGGCCACTCAATGATGATATGGGGCTATCTATAGTCCAAAACTACCTCTTACCAGAGTATCCCGACTTTCGACCCAGAAAAATTCTTGATATGGGATGTTCTGTCGGTAATAGTACATTACCTTATGTGGATGGTTTCCCAAATGCAGAAGTCCATGCTATAGATGTGGGTGCATCTATGCTGCGTTACGCTCATGCAAGAGCCGAAGCCTTGGGAAAACGGGTACACTTCTCTCAGCAAAATGCCGAACACACTAACTTCCCCGATGAATCATTTGACTTAGTGGTTTCTCACATTTTGCTGCATGAAATCCCCCCGTCATCTGTGCGTAAAGTTATGCAAGAGTCTTATCGGCTACTGGCTCCTGGCGGCATGATGATCCATGTGGAAGCACCCCTTTATCGTCACATGGATGTCTATACACAGTTCATTTTTGATTGGGAAACTGCTAACAACAACGAACCCTTCTGGAGTGCTGTACGCGATTTGGATTTGATGCCGCTAGTTACTGAGGCTGGTTTTGCAGCAGATAAGATATTCGAGAAATTTGTCCCTAATGGGGCATGGAAAGCAAAAGTAACTAATGGCCTGTTTAAAAATGGTAACTCTAGCAGTCAAGGCACTTGGTTTGTAATTGCTGCAACTAAGTAAACAGAGGAAGTATCACAATTCGTAATTTGTAATTCGTAATTGAGAAAGCCAAATTTTATCGAAGAGAACAATGGGACAAGGGGAAGTTGTCCCTTTTTCCTGTTGTCTCTTGCTTCAACTGGGTTTCATTCTTTTGTCTGTGTAGTCTTATTTTTGGAGAATTGGTATTAGGATGACAAAAATAGCTAAGGGTAAACGACCTGTTTACTTAGACAATCCGCAAGTCGATAAATTGTTAGCGATCGTCATGGCTTTAACTGGCGAAGTGTCCGTGTTGCATGAGCGGCTGGACACCATTGAAAGGCTGCTAGAGGTTAAAGGTATTTTATCGGCTACTGAGATTGAAGCTTACGAACCGGATGCCAAAGTAACTAAGGAGCGGGAACAGTGGCGTGCAGAATATATTGCGCGGGTGCTGCGCGTGGTACAGGAAGAGTTAGAAACCCTCAAGGAAAGCTAGTCGCCCAGAGGTTTTAGTGGGGAATTTTATGCTATTTATATAGAAATAATCATACTAATGATAGACGCCAATTTTTGATAACCAGCGCAATTCTTTCGTAAGATTGTGAATTTAAATGTTTGCTAGTAGTTTTTGAAGAGAAAACGGCATAAAGGGAGGTATATAGACTTATAACCAATTTGTCACATTGACATTAGTTTGGTTAGATGGTCTGGAACTTTACTTTCAGCAAATGATTAGAACAACAATCTACGGCATTGCTTTAGGGACTATTGTTCTTGGTAGTGGAGCGATCGCTACTTCTGTACCAGATCCAACATTTATGCCGATGGATTCATCTGTATCGGATACTACTGTTAAAATTGCAGCATCTACTATCAACACTGCCGCCATAGAACAGTCAGTTTTCAACCAAATTAATAACTACAGAGTTTCCCAAGGGCTACGAGCGCTAACTCGTAATTCTGCCATCGATAATCAAGCCAGGATTCACAGTCAAAACATGGCTAATGGTAAAGTTGCCTTTGGACATACTGGATTTTCGCAACGTGTTCAAGCAATTGGTATTTCCTACAGAGCCGCTGGTGAAAATGTCGCTTCTAACCAGGGATATAGCGATCCGGCGACGAAAGCTGTTCAAGGCTGGCTCAACAGTTCAGGGCATCTTGCCAATATCAGAGGTAATTATGATAAGACGGGAATTGGTGTCGCTAGCAACAGTGCAGGCAAAATCTACTTCACACAAATTTTCCTTCGCTGATAGATTTGGTAAAATTTAGGTTTTTTCTCCAATTCTCCAGACTTCAGCCTGTTAGCAAAGCTTTTGCTAAATATTGAATAATGTAGTTTCAATGACATTTCTCTATTGAATACTACATTATTTTTTAGTAATTCATGAAAATCATAAGTTCTCAGCCAAAGTAACTGCGATTTTTATGAAGCTGACCTATTGAAGTATTGAGAATTAAAAATGATTGTTTGTGTTCCTTGTAAAGGATATAGCCAAATTGCCGAAATTCATCAATCCTTAATAGTATTGTGGTGTATATCATCGGAACAATGAGGTAGAGTATAAGTCTTATATCTCTACACAATTACGCAATTCTCCATGTTCCGACAAACTGCTTTTGGCATCGCTTTAAGTGCGCTTGTCCTTGCTAGTGGATTAACGACTGTTCCGATACCAAATCATCCTTCTACGAATACATCCACCCGTAATAAGCTGTTGTCGCTTTTTTCTAGTCAGGTTGCAATATCGACTCCTACTTTTAAAACTACGGAGCTAGAAAAATCAGTATTTGACCAAATTAATCGATATCGGGCTTCTAAAGGGCTGCCAAAGTTGATTCTAAATGCAAATATCACTCGACAGGCAAGAATTCATAGTCAAAATATGGCTAAAGGTAAAACCCCATTTAGTCATCAGGGATTTGAAGGGCGAGTCAAAGCTATCCCTCTTCGCTACAACAGTGCGGCGGAAAATGTTGCTTTCAATCGGGGATATAGCAACCCTGTGGAGGAAGCTGTTAGTGGTTGGATCAACAGTCCCGGACACCTAAAGAATCTTAAAGGAAATTACAACCTGACTGGAATTGGCGTTGCTACTAATAATCAAGGCGAAGTCTACCTGACACAACTTTTCTTTCGCACTAGGTAGATTTAATTGATAATTTTTTTGCACAATAATAATGTTGTGTCTGATAAGACTTTTGTCTGTTGGACATTGCTATTATTTTTGGACAATTCATGACATTACCAGATTTTCAGGTGAGCGATCGCGATCTTAGTGACGCAGCCCTTAGCCACTATTTAGAATCAACGGCGATCGCAGTTGATACAGAAACGATGGGATTATTGCCCCTGCGCGATCGCTTGTGTCTCGTCCAACTGTGCAACCCAGAGGGAAAAGTGACTGCAATCCGCATAGCCAAAGGACAGACTGACGCCTCCAACTTAAAAAAACTCTTGGAAGCAGCGAATGTCGTGAAAGTGTTTCACTTTGCTCGATTTGACCTTGCCACTTTACGAGCTAATCTGGGGATTCAGGTTGGGCCTGTTTTTTGTACCAAAATTGCTAGTAAATTAGCTCGTACTTACACAAATCGCCACGGACTCAAAGATGTGGTACAAGAATTAGAACAAGTGGAACTGGATAAAAGCTCTCAAAGTTCTGATTGGGGTAACACCGCTAGCTTATCTGAAGCTCAACTAAGTTATGCTGCCAATGATGTGTGCTACTTACTTAGTGTGCAGCAAAAGCTAATAGAAATGCTCAAACGAGAAGATCGTTGGAAAATTGCTCAAGAATGTTTTGAATTTCTCCCAACGATAGTTTCCTTAGATTTGTTGCAATTTAAAGATTTATTTGAACACTAATAAAACAGCGAAACTACGTTGAAAATAGGAAATAGGGAATTCTCATTGCTCCTTGTGGGCGCATCTCATGATGTATCTTGCAAAGAGAGCATCCCATTTTTACTAATTGTTCTTGATAAACCTTTCTCTACCTTGAACTAAAGTTGAAATCTGTGCCTCTCCAAGTCGGAGAGGCACAGTTTTGCGTAGTAAACACCTCTTAGAGGTCTTTTAATCGAGCTAATTAGGTGAATACTATTACGAATTATTTTAATTGGTCAGTCTTGGGAACGATTTTGAGGGAACAGGTAGGCGATCGCAGCGTAACCCGAAAAACTTAGTAAACTAACCAAAAAAGCAGCCAGAACAAAGCTAGACATAATCTTACACTCTATGCATTTCCAAAACCTCGGCATCCATCAAAAAACCGAGAGTTTGGATACTTTCAAATTAGCAATTGGGTATGACACAGCCATGACTACCTTGTGTCAATACCTTGTATCTCAAAGGTTTTGACAAGAGAGACAGTTCTTGCTGTTCGCGCAGCGTGTCGTAGACAGGGTAGAAAGCAGGAAGAATAATGTTTTTATATATCTTGCAAGGGTTTAAGTCAAGAGCAGCCAAATCTCTGATTTGGTGGCTTGGAATTAGATCGGTTTAAAAGCAAACAGATAAATTTCTACCCCTGCCTTCTTTACCCAAACTCAAGCTAAAGGCAGAAAAAACCGAAACGTACTGCCAACTCCCAATTCGCTTTCTACTTGAATCTGCCCGCCTTGTAGTTCAATCAAACGGTGGGAAATAGTTAAACCAATACCAGTGCCTCCCGAATGGCGATCGCGCGATTGGTCGGCTCGCCAGAAGCGTTCAAATACATGGGGCAAATTTTCTGGAGCGATACCAATGCCTGTATCTCTAACCGCAATCGAGAGTTGAGAAGCTTCAGTCCCAACACTAATGGTAATTGAACCTTCGTTAGTGTAACGCACTGCATTACCTAGCAGATTAACCAACACCTGTTCTGTGCGGTCAATATCTGCCAATACAGGAGGTAACACGGATGGACACTGCAACATCAGAACTGGCCCATCTTCCAACAGTTGGTCGGTAAATTTCTCCACTAATGACTCTAATAACGGACGCAGATTTACCCGTTGTATGTTGATTGGCAGATAACCCGCTTCTGCCTTAGACAGTTCTTGTAAATCGTTCACTAATCGCTCTAAGCGCCTAGTTTCTTTAGCTAAACGCCGATAGATTTCAGGAGACGCTTCAATTTCCCCATCAGCCAGTTCTTCCAAGTAACCACGCACCACTGTTAACGGTGTTCGTAGTTCATGGGTCATATCTCCAATAACTTCTCGCCGCCGCGCTTCTACCCCTTCTAAACTGGCTGCCATTCGGTTGAAACTAGCACTCAGTCCACTAAGTTCTGGAATGTCAGATACAGGTAATCGTGCATCCATCTGACCAGCAGCAAATTTTTGGGTGATTTGTTCCATTTCGGTCAACCGCTGCATAATCCGTCTGGACACCCAGTAACTCAATCCTCCGGCTGCGGTCGTACCGACTAAGACTGACCAAATAGTGCTTCGTTGCCAAGCAAGTTCAAATCCTGTAACCAACTCAGTACGCACATCGATTAAGTCAAACCCCTGATTTTCTAATCGTTCCAAATGCAAGACAAAAAAGCGGGGGGAAGAGATTTTGCTGATGCTCACCAGACTAGCTACCCCCACGATCATTACTACTAAGTGGGAGAAAAATAGGCGCGTTCTCAGCCCCATCTTCATAACATTTACGCTACCAAAGGATCTTCAAATTTATAGCCCACTCCAACAACAGTTTTAATAAAAGTAGGATTTGCCGGATCAGGCTCAATCTTTTTTCGCAACCGAGCTACATGAGTATCCACTACTCGTTCATCGCCAAAAAAGTTATCTCCCCAAAGTTTGTCGATTAGTTGGGTACGGTTCCAAACTCGACCAGGATTGCTGACAAAGGTGGTTAGCAAGTTAAATTCTAGGGTAGTTAAGTCCAGAATTTCAACTTCTTGAGAATTCATCTGGCGACTGGCGGTGCGCTGGTCTACATCGACAATAAAGTGTTGGGTACGATTGACTTGATGTTGTCCTCCTTGGCGGAGGCTACGCCGTAATAGTGCCCGCACTCTAGCTACCAATTCTCTGGGGCTAAATGGTTTGACCATGTAATCATCAGCACCAGTAGATAGACCAATGACGCGATCAATTTCCTCACCCTTAGCCGTCAGCATCAAAATGTAAGGATCTTTTACACCTGGTTTCTGGCGAATTCGGGCACAAACTTCCAATCCATCCAAACCAGGAATCATTAAATCTAGAATGATTAAATCAGGTGGTTGCTCTTGAAACATCCGCAAAGCATTCATGCCATCACGGCTAGTGCGACAAAAAAATCCTTCTTTTTCTAAAGAGAGTTCAATTAAATGAGCAATTTCTGGTTCATCTTCAACTATTAAAATATCCATTTCAATATAGGAACACGGGGATATGGGGACACGAGGAAGCAAAGACACACAGAGAGAGAAATCTGTAGCAAGATTCCGCAGGGTGCGCTACCTTCCGACGATTAGAACTTCGAGAAAGGTGGGACACGGAGAGTTATTTCACCACGTCCCTGCGTTTCCCCGTCCCCACGTCTTCTTTGTCTGCGTCTCTCACTCTCCGGGTCTTCTTAATTAGAGGTTTGAATTTGACGGTGTGCGATAACTATAGCCAAGATTAGAATCTTTTTGAATGTATGTTTTAATACTATCGAGGTCAATGAAGCAGTCAGCAACATCAATCAAACTTTCACTAGTCGTTGTTTGCAGACTTACCACTTCTACCCGAACTCCCATTCTGCTGACAGCGTTTACAGCATAGGCTAAATCTCCATCCCCACTGACTAAGACCGCAGTATCATAGTAAGGAGCTAAAGTTATCATGTCTACAGCAATTTCTACGTTCAGATTTGATTTTTTGAAATTCTCTGCTGGCAAAACTAGTTCTTTTGCCACTACACGATAGCCATTACGACGCATCCACAATAGAAAACCCTGTTGCTTTTCATTGCTGAGATCAACCCCAGTATAGAAGAAAGCACGCAACAGTCTTGAACCGTTGGTTAAATGACAAAGCAATTTAACATAGTCAATTTCTATGCCCAGTTGTAAAGCTGTATGAAATAGGCTTAAGCCATCAATAAAGATAGCAACTCGACCACGATTTAAGCTATGGAAAATCGAACTATCAGGTGCAGTATCTTGTATCTTCTTAGTATCTTTACCTTTGACAGCAGTATCGCTCAAATTTTGCCCTTGCCAATGTGGTTTAGCTTTGAGTATTTTAGATTCCTTAAATTCATTTCTTTGTTTGCTAAAATTAGTTATAATCATTGATACCTCTGATTTTAAAGTGGGAAAGAGTTTTAGGTAAATTTTCTATAGTATAGTCTGTGCTGATTTCTAACCCTAACAGCTAATGGTCTGAAGTCACTCCATGCAGATAAAATTAACTGGTGTTAAACAGAATTCAAACTAGACAGATCAAGGGTTTGTCACTGTTGTTAGGTGGGTTGAACGAGATATTACCTATGCCCACAGATATGTTAATCTTTACCCACCGAGACAGCAAGAGTTTCGATAAAATAAATATTCCTGTAAGAGTAGGGCAAGAATTAGCGAACGTCATCTATCCATTTTTATTTTACCTCTGTATTTTAATAACTTTGCAGTTCAAATATTCACAGAGTTAGAAGCAATAATGATGTAATGTGCGATGCCTGCGGCGGGCTACGCCAACGCGCCTCAAAAGGTAGGTTTTACTCATGTATCTAAGTAATCTCTAATGTCATAAGCACTGACGAAAATACCAGATTCCCGACTTCTTTTAAGAAGTCGGGAATCTAAGTCTTAGTCTTTAGCTAACTTATTATTGGATGTGTAGTAAACCTTACTACCAGTATCAGGGACAAAATGGCAGCTGATACATGAATTCCATAATGACTTCCAAATGGATCCTTCCGATTTGTGGAAATACTCACCCATCACTGGTTTTATTGCCTCAGTTGCCTTCAGCAAATTGTAGTGAGGGATGTTAAGGAATATATGGTGAGCAACATGAGTACCGATATCATGATGGATATGATTAACCAAACCATAATCACGGTCAATACTAGAAATTGCGCCTTTCAGGAAAGTCCAATCTTCTCCACGATACCAAGGAAGCTCTGGCTCAGTATGGTGTAAGAATGTCACCAAATCTAGCCAAACTATGAACACAAGGTAGGGCACAGCATAATATTTTAGCAACCACATCCAACCCCATTGGTAGGTGAGGAAACCCAGCAAACCTACCATACCAATCAAAAGTACAGTACTAGTGATGACATCCCATTTCTCTGATGGTTTGAAAAGCGAACTGCTGGGCAAAAAATGTGAGCCTTCCTTATTAGGAGAACGCTTAAATAAATAGACAGGATAAGCCAATAGAAAAACATAATATCTGCCTATTTTCTGTGCTAAAGGCATCTCCTTGTATTGTGATTCTGTCACAGGATACCAGCTTTCATCGTTATTGATATTGCCAGTATTTTTGTGATGAGTTCTATGGCTGATCCGCCAACCATGATAAGGAACAAGTATTGGTGTGTGAGAAAGATGTCCAATCAAATCATTTAGCCATTTATGCTTAGAAAAAGATTGGTGTCCGCAGTCATGTCCTACTACAAACAAAGCCCAAAACATCGTTCCTTGCATCAACCAGAAAATCGGGAAGAAAAGCCAAGAATCCAGGTAATAAGCTACTGCATAAAGCAGACCGATAATCATGATGTCACGAAAGAAGTAAAAAAGTGACTTTGTCACATTGGGCTGAAAGCATTCAGCAGGAATTGCAGCTTTTAAATCTTGAAGAGTGAAAGGCAATTTAGTCGCATCCTCAGACGTTTCACCGACAGGAGGATTGTTGAACGTAATGATATTTGATTGCACTGGATTCTTTTGTTGGATATAAATCGGAACTTTATTTGAGAAAAGATTATCTCACCTCTAGGATGCCCACGAAACTAGCGATCGCTAACACACGAGAGGATAATTTCTGGCAATTTACCTAACAATTTTACTCACTAAAGAATTGCCAGATTCTATTTAAACACAGCATAATAAACGCTCTCGTTGGTTCAAGAGCGTGAATGTCATTACAGCGCTATTTATTGCTCTGTATAATGTTCGTTGAAAGTTTTATAGCCAACATCAGTTGTGTACAGTTGACACTGGTCTGTAATCTGCTTCATTAAAGGCCAAGAAAATTGACATTCATCATGCAGATAAGTCCCCCAATTTTCTTTGATGCTGCTGTAAGCTAGCCGCAAATTATAAGAAGGAATAGCAGTGGAAATATGATGAGGAACATGAACATTGATATCGTGGCACAGAATTTCTACCCAACGCGGATAATCGCAATGAATAGTGCCAAATAGTTGTGCTAAAGCTTCGTTCCACTTGTTCGCTGTCACAAAAGGAACATCTGCGGCTGTATGGTGAACAATAGTAAAAGTACTCATCCAAAAATGGTAAATCATCCAGGGCACTAGCCAAAATTTGACAAATCCCCAGATGCCTGTTGTGGCGATGAGAGTCGGGAAAGCGATCGCTGCAAACACAACTACTACAGCCACAGAAAGCTTGATACTTGATTGGTCTTTAGTTTTGAAGTTCCGCCAATCAAAATGCACCACAGCCCAATGTCCAATGGAACCTACCCACCAGAAGCGTTTACGCATGAACAGTTCAAAAGCAGACTGTCGGGTTTTATCCCAATTTTCAAACACTTCTGGTCTGATTGGATGCCAAGCGTTGTCCTCATCCAGCTTGTTGGTATGAGTATGGTGATAATTATGCTTAATGCGCCAACTGTGAAAAGGGTAAATCAACGGCATCATGAAGAAGTGCCCCACCAAATCATTTACCCAACGACGTTTGGCAAAAGACCTGTGACCACAATCATGGCCAATTACAAAAAAACCTGTTAAAGCAGTGCCCGTAAAAATCCAAGCTAGGGGCAAGAGAAACCAAGGAGTGATAATCAGGCTGTAATAGCCTAAAGCAACTGCCAAGACACTGAGTAGTACTTGTGTCCAAGCTTTGCGACGGTTTTGCTGAAAACATTCCCGTGGCAGGGTTTTAACAATATCTTTGAGCCTAAGGTCGGAATTATCAGACTCTTCACTTAGTTTCTGGCTGTTAATTATTGATGTAGTCATGGACACCTGAAAAACAACAAACTCCTCCACCAAGTCACCAAAAAGCAACTTGCCACAAACATTCTTTACATTAGCGCTTTGGATTATAGCAACCTAACCGACACAAGCGCACCCGTAAATAGCTTTTTGAAAAGTTAGGAGTTAGAAGTGATGAGTTCAAAAAGTTACACATCCTAACTCTTAACTCTTAACCCCTAACTAATTTTTGTTGGGGCCAACTTCACATTAGTAGCCAGACCAACTGCTTGCAGCAATTGAACTGTCATCCAGGTTAAATCTATTTCCCACCATTCCAGCCCATGACGAGCTGAGTATTGAAAGGCATGATGGTTATTGTGCCAGCCTTCACCGAAAACTAGTACAGCTACCCACCAGCAATTAGTCGAGCGATCGCCAGAATCATAGCTCTGATAGCCAAATTTATGAGTAGCGCTGTTCACCAACCAAGTGCAGTGGTAAACCCAGACAATGCGAACAAAAATTCCCCAAATCACAAACGGCCAGCCGCCCAGAAGTAAAAGCAATACACCTAGAGCAACCTGGATCAAAATGAAATATTTTTCTAAAAACTGATAAACTGGGTCTTCGGCAATGTCTTTGGTGAAACGAGGAACATCAGCGTGAGCGGGACAGTAGTGAATCAGCCAATCCATGTGGCTCCACCAGAAGCCTTTATTAGAATCATGGGGATCGGCGTCAGTATCCGAGTTTAAATGATGGATACGATGTGTCCCTACCCACTCAATTGGGCCTCCTTGACACGAGAGTGTACCGAAGAAAACCAAGAGATATTCTAGCCACTTGGGAGTTTGAAAACTGCGGTGGGTGACAAGGCGGTGAAATCCTAGAGTAACTCCTAAACCACCTGTTACCCAGTACAGCAAGAAACCCACACCAACTGCCGTCCAGCTAAAGTTACCAGGAACAAAGGCAAATAAAGCGCCGATGTGCAGTCCAATGAAAAACAGGGTATTAACCCAGTTAATTTGAGGTTTGGTTGAAGTAGCAATTGTCATGCAGTAACCTGAAGAGAGAATTTTCCAGCCTGAGAATAGCGCGATCTAAAAATCCGCATATCTATAATTTTTTTGAACGAGGAACTGATGAACAGCTTAGAACAGCTGCGGCAAGCAGAACAGGCACTATTAGAAATTTTTTCTGGAATTGACACTCAGGTCAAGCATAATCTAAAACGAGTGCTGGATGCTTTTCGTAATCACCGTGTAGGGGCACACCACTTCGCTGGTGTAAGTGGCTATGGTCATGATGATTTAGGACGAGAAACTTTAGATAAAGTTTTTGCCGAAGTTATGGCTGCTGAAGCTGCGGCTGTGCGGGTACAGTTCGTTTCGGGAACTCATGCGATCGCCTGTGCTTTGTTTGGTGTTCTCCGTCCCGGAGATGAAATGTTAGCAGTGGTCGGTTCTCCCTACGATACGCTTGAAGAAGTTATTGGTTTACGGGGTCAAGGTCAAGGCTCCCTTATCGAGTTTGGCATAAATTACCGCCAATTGGAGCTAACCCCCGAAGGAACTATAGATTGGAAAGCTTTAAGTACTAGTGTGGCTGAAAATACTCGTTTAGTGTTAATTCAGCGCTCTTGTGGCTATTCTTGGCGTCCTAGTTTATCAATTGTTGATATTGAAAAAATTGTCCACTTAGTCAAACAGCAGAATCCTAACACCGTTTGCTTTGTGGATAACTGCTATGGCGAATTTATTGAAACCAAGGAACCCACAGCCGTAGGTGCTGATTTAATGGCTGGGTCATTGATTAAAAATCCTGGTGGCACTATTGTCAGCGCTGGCGGTTATGTTGCTGGTCGTGCCGACTTAGTGGAAGCCGCCGCCTGTCGCCTCACTGCTCCCGGTATCGGTAGTTATGGCGGTGCTACTTTTGACCAAAATCGTCTCCTCTTCCAAGGCTTATTTCTGGCGCCGCAGATGGTAGGAGAGGCGATGAAAGGGACTTATCTTACTGGTTATGTATTTGATAAACTCGGTTATCCAGTGAATCCCGCACCTCTTGCTCCCCGTGGGGATGTAATTCAGGCAATTAAACTCGGTTCTGCCGAAAAGCTAATTGCTTTCTGTAAAGCCATACAACAGCATTCTCCGATTGGTTCCTACTTAGACCCTGTTCCAGATGATATGCCGGGGTATGAGAGCCAGGTGGTCATGGCTGGGGGGACATTTATTGAAGGGAGTACTTTGGAATTATCAGCCGATGGCCCTTTACGTGAGCCGTATGTAGTTTATTGCCAGGGCGGGACTCATTGGACTCATGTGGCGATCGCACTCGAAGCTGCGATCGATGCAGTTGGCAGTATCGATAGACAGAAAAAGGGAGAGTAATGAGCGATCGCCATAATCCTACTACTGCTACACGCCTGAATGTCTACACCCAAGGTGAAGGATTCCCAATTTTGGGTTTACATGGTCATCCTGGTTCTGGTCGTAGTCTTTCTGTCTTTACCAATCATTTATCAAAACGCTACAAAACTTTTGCCCCTGATTTACGTGGATATGGCAAAAGTCGCTACAACGGCAATTTTGAGATGAATGACCATTTGACTGATTTAGAAGCGCTTCTAGACCGTTTGCAGATTGAAAAGTGCTTAGTATTAGGATGGTCACTGGGCGGCATTCTGGCAATGGAGTTGGCATTACGTTTACCAGAGCGGATTACTGGGCTGATTTTGGTAGCGACAGCCGCAAAACCCCGTGGCAGTCATCCTCCTATCACTTGGCAGGATAATTTATATACTGGCGTTACGGCGCTATTGAACTATATAAAACCGAGTTGGCAATGGAATATTGAAACTTTTGGTAAGCGATCGCTTTTCCGCTACCTAATCCAACAACATACATCTACCAGTTACAATTACATCGCCAAGGAAGCTGTACCAGCTTATTTGCAAACCTCTCCTGCTGCTACTCGCGCTCTCTATAGTGCAATTCAATCGGGGTACAATCGACTTCCAGATTTGCAACAAATTCAATGTCCTACTTTAGTACTTGCTGGCGATCAAGACCGCCATATCACATCTGATTCCAGCTTACAAACTGCTCAACACCTCAACAATTCTCAGTGGCATTGCTATCCTAACACCGCCCATCTTTTCCCGTGGGAGGTTCCCCAACTAGTGCTGAGTGACATTGACCATTGGCTGGAAGAACATCCTCAGGTAATTAGTAGTCAACAATAATTCGTAATTCGTAATTAAACTGATAGCGCAACTAAGCCGAGTTTTCGTCCCTTGCGCGTCTACTAGGGTCGAGTCAAAGGAAGCGGCCAATAAATCATGGTGTCATTAGTAGGGTCTAAATCCCATCTATAACTGAATTACGAATTACGAATTGTTAATAGTCCAAATAGTTAAAAAATTTTGACTATGGACGAAGAATAAACGGAAAGGGAAGATGTGGTGACAGGGTGACGCAGTGAAAGAATTCTCTGTGTCTTTACGTATTCTTCCTTACGGGACGCAAGCGACGCGCGGCGTCTTCAAAGGAGAAGTTCTGTTCGGCAAAAGCCACGGAATCTTGCTACAGACTTCTTTGTGTGTCCCCGCATCCCCACATCCCCGTATCCTATTTATTCTCTGGCCTAACTTAAATTTGACCGCCAAAGGCAGGCTGTACTTTGCGGTCAAATCTTTCCCCCAAGTCGTCAGCTATTGTTAAGGTATTAGGTTTGCAGCGCTTGACATTCACAGTAATTCCCGTAGCTCCTTCAAGCTCCAAATCTTCTATATATCCAATGCTTGAGAATCTGGCATCAGAAGAACTTAGAAATGGCCCGAAGTAGTACGTGCAGCGGGGATTCTGCGTCACAATCTCTACCCACCAAGCCAAGCCGATGTAGTCGAATGTGTTAATTAACACTTCCTTGAGGTTATGCCAAATGGTTTTCATGGTTTTCGCGATTTATAAACGTGCTACAGGGTGTTAAACGATATGCAGCTTTATTATCTTTTACATTTCTTTATACTCTGTTACTGTTATTTTTTCAAAGAGAATTTTTGCAATTTATCTAAGTGCAGCGTATTTAGCGATCGCTGCCGATAAATCTCATAAAGCGCCATACCCGCTGCTACAGAAGCATTCAGACTGGGAGTTTTACCCTGTAGAGGAATCGATACTAAAAAATCACAGGAGCGTTGAGTTAACATACCCAGACCTTCACCTTCTGAGCCGATTACCAAAACGATTGGCCCAGTGAAATTGACTGTATGCACAGGTTCGCTGCCACTTGCAGCAGTACCATAAATCCAAAAGCCAGCTTCTTTTAATTCTTCTAAGGCGCGGCTGAGGTTGACAACTCTAGCTACAGCAAAATTTTCTAAAGCACCTGCTGCCACTTTCATCACAGTAGAAGTTATCCCAGATGCCCTTCTTTGGGGAATCACTAATCCTTGAGCGCCTATTGCCTCGGCTGTGCGAATAATTGCTCCCAAGTTGTGGGGATCAGTAATTCCGTCAGCTACGACAATTACGGGATCGGTTACAGATTTAGTTTGTTCCATTAGATCCGCCAATTCGATGTAGGCATAGGGAGCAGTTTGTGCCGCCACACCTTGGTGATTGGCCCCGTTAGTAAGATGGTCTAAACGCTTGGGTTCAACCTCATCAATAACTGTGCCATTTTCCTTCGCTTGCAGAAGAAAATGGTGAAAGCTGGGATCGTAGCGCAGACGGGTAGTAATCCAGATCCGGTTGAGATTGCGCTGATTTTGCAATGCACTCAACACGGGATGACGACCGTAGATGAGATCGCTATCTTCTTCTATCGGTTGTGTAGATACAGACGGCTGGGAGAAGTTATTATTTCGTTGTCGGGAGTTGCCATAGCTGGGGTTGCTATCTATTTTCCTGGGATTGCGATTCGGATTAACAACAGAGATGGTGTTACCATCTACTTTTCTGGGATTGCGAGTCAGATTAGTAACAGAAATGGGGTTGCTATCTACTTTCCTGGGATTGCTAGTTGGATTAGCAACAGAAATGGGGTTGCTATCTACTTTCCTGGGATTGCGAGCCGGATTAGCAACAGAGATAGGGTTGCTATCTATTTTTCTGGGATTGCGAGTCGGATTAGTAACAACACGTTTACCTTTAATTTTTACGGGTTGTCCACGATTTGGTTCGCTAGAAGTCTTGACTTTTCTGGGTTTATTCTGCATTTGAGTTATGGATATAGCGTATGGTTGATCGTTCCGATTACCTCAATTTTTTGCACCTAATCTAGTGTTGTAGCTACGATGAAATTGAGTTTTCACTCTTTTTCTAGATGAAGTATTTGCAACAGTTCGGTTAGACGTTGGTAATCGGTGAGATATAAGTAGCCTATTAAAGTTTCTAGACTAGTTGCCTGTTGATAAATTTCGGGATTAAGTCGCTTAGGGCGTCCTGTTGCGGCGTTTCTACCCCGTCGGACAATTTCTAATTCGGTATCCCTGAGATGAGGAATCAGCGATCGCAAATGTAGCGCTTGTGTTTCCGCTCTTACCTGCTCCACTACCAGACGATGGTAAATTCCTGACCGCTGCAATGGCAGCAGATAGAAAATTCTAACATATAACTCATAAATTGCATCCCCCAAATATGCTAAAGCACTAGGAGAAATTTTTTGCACTTGTGAGAGAGAAATCTGTTGGAATGGCGCTGTGGTTGCCAAGAGTGCTTGATTCCAAGATAAACTCTGTTTAGGAGTTTCATCTTGTTCATCTAATAGCTCTTCCTCCTGTGACTTCACAAATAAATCATTCCTTGACGGGCTACATTTGGCAGGCATTCTTCGCAAAGACTGATTTTTCTGAAGTATGCCGTGATAGTATACTTAGCATAATCAATACTATCAAAATTACTTCCTAATTTCATCTTTTTGATTGAGAGTTGGCATTTTAAATCACCCTGATGTCAATGCCCATAAACCAAATTTCGCCTACTTCTTGTGGTGTATGCCTAAGATAGGGTAAAATTTGGACATCAAATTCACCCTTTTATTCGATCGGATTGCCATGCTTACTTAGGAAGTGACAATTCTTCACTATACAGCATCAAGTCAAGTTTACCTATAGAGAAACCTGCTAGCTTTGTATTTCTTACAAATTTCTCAGACTTGATTGTTTATTCGATATTCTAGCTAATGATTACATATCCAAGAACTGGGTATTTATATCTTTAGTTATTGCTCAACTTTAAACATAATAGCTCAACTGGCTTTGCGCCTCTCTCACAAGGAGAGAGGTTTTCTGCCAGAAGTTTTAAAAATTAAGCTATCCGATCTTGAATCTGGATAGCTAAATTTAACTCTCAGGTCAAGTAATCAAGACTACTTGACGTTTTCTAGAGCGTCTTCAACTGATTTTTGCAGGGAGAGAAACTTCTCTAGGCGAACAAGCTTGACCGTTTGAGTTACGCGGGCATTCGTGACAATTTGCAAAGTGCCATCAGCAGTTTGAGCCTGCTTGGCTAACTGCACTAGAGCACCCAAGCCAGAGCTATCAACAAAGTCAATTTGTGAGAGATCCAAAATAATGTGCTTAGGGCCCTCGTCAATCTTGCTGCCAAGTGTCTTGCGAAATGTCGGCTCAGAAAAAGCATCTAACAAACCTGTGAGGCGGAATAGCTGACAGTTATCCCGGACTTCACGAGTGCCCCTCAGGCTAACGGTTAGATTCAGTGGCTCAGCAATAATTCCCTCCTCATGAGTTAAAGTGAACGCTCAAGTATAGATGGTTTTTGAGCAAATTGTCTACAATCTGCTGGAATAGGGGATTAGGGATTGGGTACTGGGGATTGGGAAACTTTTCTCTAGTCCCCAGTCCCTAATCCCCCATTTGCATTTTGCTATTTTTATTTAATCTCAGATAGGACAACTTGACTCTTGCTTTTTGCTCCAGTTCAAAATTAAAAATGCATAGTTCAAAAATAAATCTTTCATTTTGAATTTTGGATTTTTAATTTTGAATTCCCCGGAGGGGTTGACGGGCTGTTCGCATAGCTTGAACAAATTGCTCAAACAAGTAATCAGCATCGTGGGGGCCAGGACTGGCTTCTGGGTGATACTGTACGGAGAACACAGGTAGAGATTTGTGACGTACCCCGGCAATGGTGCGATCGTTTAGATTTAGGTGGCTGATTTCTACAACTGCCGTAGGTAAAGAATCTGGATCAATAGCAAAACTATGGTTTTGGCTGGTAATTTCTACCCGTTGTTGTAAGCCGGCAGGCTGATTCAAACCACGATGACCAAATTTGAGTTTATAGGTTTCTGCCCCTAGTGCATGACCTAAAATTTGGTGTCCCATACAAATACCAAAGATGGGTTTTTCACTTAACAGGAGTGCTTTGGCAGTTGCAATCCCTTCAGTGACGGCAGCCGGGTCGCCAGGCCCATTAGAAAGAAACACACCATCTGGATTGTATTTAAGAATTTCCTCTGGTGGTGTATCAGCAGGTACAACAATCACCCGACAACCGTAACTTACTAAGCGACGCAAGATATTACGTTTGATGCCAAAGTCAAGAGCAACAACGGTAAAGGGTTCCCCAAGATTTTCCGCAGCTTCAGAGTTGAATTCCCAAGCTGGAATTGTGGGATCTGCCCATTCATAAGCTGTCGGGGTGGTGACTTCACGAACCAGATTCAATCCTGCCATATTGGGAGCTGCTAGTACCTGCTCTAGCAATTCCGCTTCATCGAGAATGGTTGTAGAAATGCCACCGTTCATCGCTCCAAACATCCGAATTTTGCGGGTGAGGGCGCGGGTATCGATGCCGTAGATCCCTGGTACTTGGTTTTGTTTGAGATAGTCAGGTAAGGATTCTGTCGATCGCCAGTTACTTGGACGGTGAGAAATATTGCGGGCGATCGCACCCCGCACTTGGGGCCCCTCTGATTCTTCATCTTCAGGATTGACGCCAGTATTCCCCAATTCAGGATAGGTAAAAATGATTATTTGACCGCGGTAACTAGGGTCAGTCAAGACTTCTTGATAGCCTGTCATGCCAGTGTTAAACACTACTTCTCCGATCGCGGTTCCCGTCGCACCAAAAGACCAACCGCGATAAGTGGTTCCATCTGCTAGGACAAGTAAAGCTGGGATTGCTGCGTCAGTCAGGGGCATAGGTGATAGATTGGGGATTGGGCATGAGGAATTGGGTATGGGGCATTGGAAAACTTTTCCCTATTCCCTATTCCCGAATACTGCGATTGTTAATTATCCCATGAGTTGAGCAATTGGGAGTTTTTAGGATAGTTAATTAAAAGTGAACTACCCACACTGACTTTCTCTGCGAGACGCTACGCAAACGGTACAGTGCGGGCTTCCCAATTGTGAGAAGAGGAAAAAGATGGAATCGTCGCCGTCCGCCTTATATGCCGCCACTGAATTCTTAGTACAGAATTGAGTGGGGGACTTACGGCGAATTAGCTAAAATTAATTATGCTTCAGTCTTTTTTATCCCGTGCAACCCTAATTTTTGTATCAAGCGCTCTAGCTGTTTTGTGTGTTGCCTGTAGTGAAGACAAACGGAACACTGCGACTGGTGGCAATGAGCAACCCACGCCAATTGGGGATCTGGCATCAGTAAAGCCTGCTGTTGAACCAGTAACACCCGCAGCTACTCCAGAAGCGCAACCGCTAGATCCGTTTGAAAGTGAACCAAGTCTTTTTGAGATTGGACGAGACAAAGCTGTTGGCGCTTGGAGTATCAGCCAATCGGCTCAATCTCCAGATGATTGGAAGTTGGTGGCGAGTCAGTACCAGGAGGCGATCGCGCTGATGCAAAGAGTACGGCGACAAAGCCCAGAATTTGCGATCGCTCAAACCAAAATTACGGAATATCGTCGCCAAGTTAAATATGCCCAACAGCAAGCTAATCCTCGCCCTGTTGCAGTTAGAGAACCTCATAAAATAGTCGTTGTTGTTCCCCAGAGAGAAATTATACCAAAGTTCACCTTACCTCCACGAGAAACAAAACCGTTATCACCAGAGCCAGGTTTGCCGTCATCAGCAGTGGTGATTCCCGATGAAGCAGTATTTACAGCGCCGATAAAAAGGCGAATTGGTGGTACGCCAATTGTGGAAGTCACTTTTAATGGTCAACAACAATTTGAGATGATTGTGGATACTGGAGCAAGTGGTACTGTCATTACCCAACAGATGGCTAATGCTTTGGGAATCGTCACAGTGGGAAAAGCTAAGGCAAACACCGCGAGTTCCAGAGCGGTAGAATTTCCTGTGGGCTATGTTAATTCGATGGCAGTTGGCGGGGTAATAGTGAATAAAATACCAGTAGCGATCGCAGGTGCGGAACTAGAAACCGGGCTTCTAGGACATGACTTTTTTGGTAATTATGATGTCACCATTAAGCGTAATGTCGTAGAGTTTCGCCCGCAATTGCGATCGCAAATCAATTCCCCAGAAACTCAACTAACTGCTCCAACTTCGTCCAAGCAGCCCCACTTTGTAGGATATCCTTAGCTATTTTAATACCTTCTGCGTGATCGAGGAATGCGATCGTACCCGCTACTTGCAGCGCCAACGACGCATTTAAGGCAACTGCGTCCTGTTGCGCCTGAGTTCCCTTACCTTGGAGTACAGCCTTGAGAATCAGTGCATTTTCTTGGACATCTCCACCCCGAAGCATACCTATGGAAGCAGGCGTTAAATCTAAATCTAGGGGATTAATAGTAGTTAACTGTACTTCTCCGTCTGATAACACCGCCAAATCAGTTTCATCTCCTAACCCAGCCTCATCAAGTTTTTCTCGCCCGTGCAACACAATCGCCTTTTCCTTGCCCAAATTCTGTAAAGCTTCGGCAACAGTCGCCAAAAGCTTAGGAGTGAATAAGCCCACCACTTGCCCAGTTGGACGCAAGGGATTTACTAACGGCCCGAGCAAATTAAAAATTGTTCGCACTTTCAAAGTCCGCCGTAATGATGCAACCGCCTTGAGTGCTGGATGCCAACCAGGAGCAAACAAGAAAGTGATCCCCACTTCTTGTAGTGCTGCTTGTACTTTTTCACTAGATGCACTTAAGTTTACACCCAAGGCTTCCAATACATCTGCGCTCCCTGTGAGACTTGAAGCTGAACGATTGCCGTGTTTAGCCACAGGTACGCCAGATGCAGCGGCAACAAAAGCAACAGCTGTAGAAATATTAAAGGTTGATGACCCATCTCCACCAGTGCCACAGGTGTCTATTACAGTGCTAAATGTTGATTTCTGAGGGCTGAGTGGGGAACATTGAGATTGTAATACCTCCGCCATGCCAGTCAATTCGTCGGCAGAAATGCCTCTAAAGTTCAGCGCTGTTAATATAGCCCCTGATAATTCTGGGGGAACCGCTTCACTGAGCCAACCTTGCATCAATTCAGCAGATTGAGTACGAGACAATGATTGCCCATCTATTAATTGTTGCAACAGAATATACCAGCTAACAGAGGATTCTTGAGCAGGAATTGGGGAAGTTGCCATCGCTAAGGTTTTTGTAGGTATGGGAGCCATCCTACCGAAAAATGAGAAAGTAGCAGCCAGGTTGGGAAACTAAAATCCCAACCTTTTGCTGTTCTTAGGAGTTGACATTTAAGCAATTACTTATGTATTCTATAAATAGTTAAGCGTTTGCTTAAATATATGGTCAATAGGAATGAGTAGACCTGCTGCCAGTGCCGATGTTTTTGTGGCGATCGCAGATCCCACACGCAGGGCGCTACTGGATCTGTTACGTAATGGTGAGCAACCAGTCAAGGAACTAGCCCAGCCATTTGCCATGAGCTTGCCAGCTATTTCTCAGCACTTACAGATTCTTTGCGAAGCAGGCTTAGTACAAATGCGAAAAGCAGGGCGACAGCGCTTCTATCGGCTAAACCCGGAGCCATTGAAACAGATATCTGAATGGATTGCTCATTACGAGCAGTTTTGGCAAGAAAAACTCGATGCCCTTGGCAATTATTTGGAGGAAAATTGATGCTCCGATTAAATATGGAAGTGTTTTATCCCTATCCTCCCCAACGGGTTTGGCAGGTACTCACTAACCGTCAGGCATTGGCAGTATGGTTAATGGAAAACGACTTTGAGCCGCGTTTAGGACACAAATTCCGATTTGTACATTCGACACTGCCAGGGCTGGAGGGAGACATAGACTGTCAGGTAATTGAACTCGATGAGCCAAGACGACTGGCGTTCACTTGGCAAGACAGTATGATGTGCCAGCCTTCAGTTGTTACCTGGACAATCCAACCCGTAGTCGGGGGTACGAAACTTCTACTCGAACATAAAGGTTTGATTCAAAAAGCCATCAAGCTCAATGAACCAATGGAACTTTCCCAACCGTGGCAAGGCAAATTTATGCATGAGTCCAAGGCAGGGATGCAGACAGTAATACCAAATAATCGCAGCACTGTATTTTTTGCAATACCAGTTGGTAGATATGAGGCATTAGATAGTATCGTTCTTAGTTATTTTCTCAATGGTGGATGGAACTACAGTTTGCATGAAAAACTACCGCAAATCTTAGTCACAGATTGCACCAGTTAAAGCGGAAATTCACATATTGCACGCCAATATCTACATTTAAATTCAAGCTTGGCAACATTATTATTTGTCGTTGGACGAGTATTAGCAAAGCTAAATTAAATTGAGCTTTTGGAAAATTTAATATGAATAAACAAACTTTTGTTGAGACAGAAGCTGAAACTTGGTTTGAGTTTCAGCCTGTTCCAGGTACAAAATTATTGACATTAGCTGAACCAGTGCCAAAAGGTTCAATTCATAAACTACAAATGATTGCTGACACGGTGATTCCAGTTCACTATCATCCTTGTGATGAATATGTTTATGTCCTGAAGGGAACGATTGAAACTGCTGGGCGTGAATGCAAAGCAGGAACATTTTGGTTTACGCCTGCTCATACCCAGAATGGCCCTCACAAAGCAATTACGTCCGTTGAGATTATTACAATTCGTCTTGGTGAGATGGGAATCTTTGAGGAGTTATAAAAATCCTAGTTTCTTCAAAAAATACCCTAAGCATTTTATTAAAAACATGGTTTTTAATGAATATTTTATCTTACTTGGAGATATCAAATATGAATTCTCAAATTCAACTCAGCATTCCAATGATTATTCAAGAATCAGAAAGAGGGGAACGAGCATTAGATATTTATTCACGCTTACTTGCAGAGCGAATTATCTTTTTGCGAAACGAAGTTACAGATGATACAGCTAACTTGATTGTTGCACAAATGCTATTTCTTGATGCTGAAGATCCAGAACAAGATATCACATTGTATATTAACAGTCCTGGAGGTTCGGTGACAGCAGGAATGGCTATTTACGATGCCATGAATCAAATTCGTTCAGAAGTATGTACTGTATGCATCGGTATTGCTGCTTCAATGGGATCGTTCTTGCTTGCCGCTGGAACTAAGGGTAAAAGATATGCTCTACCAAATGCTCGGATTATGATTCATCAACCATTAGGAGACGTTCAGGGAAAAACATCTGATATTGAAATTGCAGCCAAAGAAATTTTGTATTTCCGCCAATTAATTAACAAAATACTCGCTGCCAATACTGGTAAATCATCAGAGCAGATTCAACTAGATTCTGAACGAGACTTTTTCATGAGTGCCGAAGAAGCAAAAGCTTACGGTTTAATTGACAGTATCATCTTGAAAACATCTGCATCTATTTAATCTGCAAACCACTCTAATATCGACAAACAGTAATGGATGGAAACCAAAATGAAAATACTCATAATTGGTGGCACAAATTTTATTGGCCCTTCTGTAGTCCGTCAACTGATTGCAATGGGTCATGAAGTGAGCGTATTTCATCGAGGAAAAACTACAGCTAACTTACCACCAGATGTACATGAAATTTTGGGCGATCGCTCCCATCTTTTGGAGATGAAAAGCCAGTTTAGGCAGCTTTCGCCTCAAGTTGTGGTAGATATGATTGCCTATAACGAACAAGATGCATTAACTCTAACGAACACATTTGAGGATATTGCCCAGCGTGTTGTTGCGATTAGCAGTATAGATGTGTATCGTGCATACGATGTGCTTTGGGGTAAGGAATCTGATGTTGTGCCTGTACCACTTATCGAAGATTCGCCTCTGCGCCAACAACTCTATCCATACCGGGAAATGCTCTCTAGACCGATCGCTGTGCCAATTGATTATGAAAAGATTCTGGTGGAGCAGGTGGTGATGACATCCAATTTACCTGGAACGATTATACGCTTGCCAATGGTATATGGTTCCAGAGATATCCTACATCGCCTGTATTCCTATCTTCAGCGAATGGATGATAACCGTCTCACGATTGTTTTGGAAGATAATATCGCTCGATGGCGTGGCTCTTATGGCTATGTAGAAAATGTAGCGTATGCGATCGCACTAGCAGCAACAAACGAACGCGCAACTGGTCGCATTTATCATGTCGCTGATGTAGAAGCACTTACCGAAGCTCAACGCATAACCAAAATCGGGCAAATAGCAGGATGGCAGGGTAAAGTTGTTATCGTACCCAAAAGCCAGTTACCATCAGAGTTGAAATTGCCTGGTAATACAGAGCAAGATTGGTTTGTAGACTCAACTCGTATCCGTCAAGAATTGGGATATAAGGAAATTGTGTCATTAGATGAAGCATTGCGGCGAACCATTGATTGGCAACGGACTCATTCACCTCAAGAACCGCAGCAGTTTGCAGTACCGTGGTTGCTGAACTATGCAATAGAAGATGCGATTTTGTCTAAATTCCGTTGAACTTCATAGTTAGTAATGAATAGCTCTTTTCCTTTAGCGGCAGCACTTTGTTTGTAGTTATTCATGCCGTACTGTAATTCCCACTCTGAAATATTAGCCCATTGAAAATTTTCTAGAATTTGCGTTGAGTTGTCGTAGGTAATTAACCAGCGATGATGACATTGTTGCAAAAGTTCAGCAAATCTCTGATGTTCAAAAGAAGTGTGCAAGTGACCATCTTTACCGTATAGCTTTGATTTCGTAGCACGAAAATATGGTGGATCTAAAAATATAAATACATCTTCTCCTTCTGATTTTAATAGATGGCTATAATCTAAATTAGTAATTTGGACGTTTTTTGACAAAATATTTTCTAACTTTTCGAGTCGTTCTATTGAAGAATCAGTAAATCTTTTATGGAAAGCTTCTTGGGAAAAACCACCTGATTCTACAGTTCCAGAAAAAGAAATTCTATTGAGTACGAAAAAACGAACGGCTCTTTCTAAATCAGATAATTTATTGACATCTACACTAGTCAATTCTGAAAACAATAATTTGCCATCTGTAGACTTTATTTTAATATGGCGAATTTCTTTAACTAACTGAGTGATATCAGATTGGGCAAATTTCCAGAATAAGAAGAGTTCGCGGTTTAAATCGTTAATCCAAATCTTGAGATTGGGAAACTTTTGTCTTAAATAAATAAATACGGAACCACCACCTACAAAAGGTTCTCGAAATTCCGAAAAGCTTTCTGGTAAATATCCAATTATTTGATTTATTGCTTTCGACTTACCACCAGGATATCGGAGAGGACTTTTAATCATAATTAAGATTAAGATTATAATGTTTAAAAATTACTGGATATTTCTATTTTAAGTTTATGATTATTTTGAGCTTCTAAAGCCAATTTTTTTATAATTGCTTTTTGATTTGTATTAAAAATTTTAATATTAACTTCTAAAAAGTATTCTAGGTTTTCTAGAGACGCATCTGGAAAAACGATAGAACCAACAACGTTGTTACCCGTAAGTTTTAACTTGGTAACAAATAATACTGGTTCACCGTTCAATATTAAAGAATCTAAATTAGAAAATAAAATTAGCTTGAATAAACCATCTTGAATATCAGGGAGCTTTGGCAAAGATGCTGTTGAAGTATTTTTTGACTCTTGTATAATATACATGTTGTTCTCGAATATTATCTCATCAGGAGTCAAATAGTAAATTCCGCCAAGATAGTTTTCAATACTAAAAGTTGCTTTTAATCCATCTACTAAATATTCTAGTTTATGAGAAGTCAGCGCTTCTCTCTTACTAGCACTCTGAGAACCTTTAAGAGAAATATTCTTAAATTCCTCAAACTCTTCTCTGATTTTATGTAAATATTTATCTGCTCCTTCTCGTGAGTGAATTATTACTCCAGTTTGATGAAAAATAGAATCATAAGAATCTAGAGCTTTTTCAAAAGTTTGTGTAAATCTTTCTTCAAATAGATTCTTATTCCAATGAAGTGCGCTTTGGCGATATGCTAATATCTCACTGATTTGAAATTTAACAAAATCATTAGCAAATTTCTGATTACTTAACTTATTCTTATTTATTTGTCCCTTTTTAGTACTTTTTTTTGCTGTTTCATAATAAGCAAGTACTATCTATATAGATATTAAGCAAATTCATCCAAGAAATTGTAGAGGATTGAATTTTATCTATATCGCCATCTTTGCCCTCATCTTTAATAACCGGGATAATAGTTATAACTTTCGAGGAATTATATGTATTATAAATTCTGGCAAATGGATAACTTCTGGTTCTCTTAGGTGATACCCATTTTGAATAAGCAATTTCAGTTGTAGGTGACTTGATTAATCCATAACCCCTTTCTTTATTGACATCAAATACATCTAAATTAATTTTACTTAAATTATCATCCAAGTAAGTTTTAGAGGTCACTCCTTTGATAAACCCTGTAAAATGAAGAACTTCTGCCATATATCCAAATTTTTATTAATATTTCTTTTTGCCATAGTTTAGTTCAGCATTGGTTATTAAAGCATAGAAATGACCAAGCAAAAGTTAATTTCCTCCTGAATGGCTACACGCAAATCTACTAACACAAAATTACGCACCCGTAATATATACTAGTAAATTTTATATTGAGTTTATGTTGCATTTTCGTAAAAGTCTGTTACATTACTTTACAGGCAGTTATAACTGTTACAACATAAAAGCTCGGAGTATTATTTATGGCAGACCTTAAGAAGACTACGCCTTCAGTTTCAGAAGATCCTAATGCTTTGCGCTGGGGCTTTACTCCTCAGAGCGAAAACTGGAACGGTCGTTTTGCAATGATTGGTTTTTTATCTGCCGTTGCACTTGAAGTGTTTTCTGGTCAAGGGATTTTACACTTCTGGGGCATCCTTTAAATTTAAACGTTTTTACCTTCATTAGATTATGAGGCAAGGCGGGGATTAGTAAAATTGTCTGCCTTACCTCATAATCTCAAGAATTATAAAAGTTGCTAGCATCTAGCGTGATGAGCGAAATATTACACGCCCTGGAGATTCTTCTTGATTAATTCGCGCATATACCCGAAGACAAGTTAAGACTTCGCCAGGAATACCACCGCAGTCGAGTTGTAAGTCATCCTTGGATAAAGCACAGATATCTGCATAAAGTCCCGATAATTGGCGAATTCGCACTTCATTACCTGCATTAATCGCTTCATCAGCGACTTTCTTCAGGATACGCCGTGATTCATGTTGTAGCTTTCCCCACCAAGAATAGCGTTCAGCGGGTGGTACGAATACTAGGGAATGTATAGCCTCGTCCATATCAATCCAAGCACGGAGAATTGATACGGGATCGGTGTTTTTTTCTGCTTTTTGGGTGCGTTGGAAGCGATCGCTTAATGCATCAATATATTGATCGCGTTGTTCTGGTTTAGAGTGTAAGGAAATGACATCAAAACTAAAAACGCTCTTTAAAGCATGATGTAAATCTGGGTCTACTTCAATAAAATTCATATATAAAAATAGGAATGCTGCTGGTAAATCGGATGCATTTCCTTGGATAATTTGGGAATTTGAAAGTGCTTGTTGATACAAGGTCAATCCCTGAGTTTGAACAGTACCACTAAGGCCAGGGTAGATAATTTCGTCGCGGATAAAGGGAAGCTGAAAGAGATTAGAATTATCTGCGATCGCACCAACTTCTTGAGCCAGATCCAAGGTGCGCTGTTGCCAAGATGCAGCTAAATCCTCTGGTAATCGCAGCAGTTTGCGTTGAATTTCATTCCACAAATCTGAGTCTGTTTGGCTTTGCAGTTTGGAATTACCCAGATAATAACTAAGTTCTGAGTCAGAATTAAAAGCTTCTCGAAGGTGATTTAGTTTTAACTCATCTGGCGGATCTTCCCAACCAGTATTTTGCTGTGGGAGTTCAGGTTGCAACAGACTATGAAGTTCTTGCAGCACCTCATCGCATATTTTAGATCCTGGATCTAGTGGAAATTCGGCGCGAGCCTGATTCAAAGTAGCCTCTAGTCCATACAAACTAAACCGCAGTAATTGGGCTAACTCTGAGTTTTCTATCTCTAATAATTGACGCAAGTGCTGCATAAATATCACCTCCAAATATTTTCGTAGCGAATAAAACTTGGCAAACCTCTGCGCCCCTTTGCGTTTAAAAATATTAATTTTTTTCAACGCAGAGGAATGCATTCGCGTTCGCTTTAGCGTCTCTGAAAGAGAAGCGTCTCGCAGAGAAGGTTAGCGCAGAGGAACGCAAAGGTTTAATGCAAGAGTTAATGTATGCCGCAAAAGGGATCGCGTTCTTTGTCAACTTCATTAGGTTGCAATTCTAATTCAGCACGATAAACACATCCTTCTTGCTTCAAGCATTCTTGATTTTGTGATGTCCAGTAAGGCACTTCACCGGCATGCATCCTTAGAATACCTCGATCGTCTAAAGTTACACGATATTGGCAAGGGTAATCTGTGGTTACATCTGGCTTACTGAGTGCGCCAATTCTTATCCATTTTTTGCTGTTGGTTTCGGCATCTGTTTGATAAACATAGAAGGTGTGCTGTCCAGTTTGTGGGAATGACGGTAAGGGATTACTAATTAACCCAATTCCTGGTTGCGTCACACCATCGCGCAAATAGTGAAATTTGTGAAATGTTTTACTACCATCATTTCCAACTTCAAATACAAGATGATAGGCATCTGGTTGATCTACAGTTGCTGACTCAATAACATTGACGGCAATATCACCATCATTTAAGTCTTTATTGAAGCCTTCTACAGCAATATTCCAGTTTAATTTGCCATCAGCAAATAGCGCTGATGTTTCTGAAACTACCGATTCTAAATCAATACCAGAAATATCAATTAAATAATGGGGATTTCCTTGACAAAGCAATACGTTAAATTCGAGGGTTTGGTCAATCTCAAACTGGACTTTGATTTTTTTCAGAAACTCTGCTTCTGGCATTTCCAGTTGATTCATGAGGTTTTTTCCGTCAAAGCTTCCCCATAATCGTAAATCTCCTTCTTCGTAATCTTGACGATAGATAATGTTAGTTAATTGTATGCCTTGCCAATGAGTACGAACTTTGGCGACAGTTTCCCAAGGTGCGAGTTGATAGAGTTCTTGTCCAGCTTTGAATATAGTTAGTAAATCGTTGCTTTGGGTTTTGCGTTTGAAGTTGCAAGGTAAATAATAAAACAGGTTTTTGACATCAATTTCTAGTTGGTTTGCTCCCTTACGCAGCAAGCTTTTAGACTCTTCTGGATCGAATCTTAATCTTCGTAGTTTTTCGGCATAACAAGCACCGGCGGAGGTGGCTAGCTTGGTAAATTCCAACACAAAAGTAATCCGTTCTGGATTCCAGACAAAATATGGAGACTTACTAAATTCTTGGTAGATTTGGCGCTGTACTATGTCTAAATTACAAGTTTTACCAGACAAAATTAACCAATCAACTTTTTGGGAATTCCAAGAATCTTTGGTGAGATCATCGGGACGCAAACGACTTTCCATTAATCCTTTGGCAATCCCGATCGCTTCTTTAATTCCAGATGCGGCGGCTCGTTCAAATTGCTGGTTATCTAGGGTGATGCAGATGTTATTTGGATCTGTAACTTGTAATTTAACGGCGCTTTGAGTGAGCAATTCGGAAATTTGCTGCTCAGAAAGTGTGAAGGTTAATAGAGAATTCTCTGTTGGTGGCTTTTGCCCAAGTTTAAGTTTGGCGGCTTCTGCATAATCCCAGAGAATATAAAAGGATTGCAGACGTTGGGGTGCTTGTTGCCAACGGGTAGGTAATACTTTTTCGGCAGTGTCAAGAGCATCTTTGTAAGAAATATCGCCTTCAGGATTCTCTCTATCTAGACATCTTAAAAGACTGCCAGTTTTAAATTTGCCTTGTTCTAAGAAACGCTCATTTAACTCTGAGTTAATTAAGTCTTCTAGTTTTTCATTTTCAATATCACCTGTTGTAACTGCTGTCAATAAAAAGTCTGTGATCGCAACTTTTAATAATCGAAAAATTCGCAGTGTAATTAACTCACCGCCTAGCTGTAAATGACCAGATGATCCTAATAGTTTGGGGGTAAGTTTATAGTAACGTCCTCCTAAACCTCGGTCTTCATAATCAGCAAAAGCTGGGGTTTTATCTTCTAATGTCAGTTCAATTAAAGCTAAGTCTGTAGTTCCGCCGCCGATATCCAAGACGAGGACATTTTGTGACCATTTGTTTCCTACTTGACGGCAACGGGTTTTGAATGACTCAATCCCAATGTTGAGATTACCGCCAAATTCTCGCCATAAAAAGAATATTGCTACAGAAACGGCTTCATCATAAGCAGTTTGCACATCGTCGATCCCCAACTGCTCAACTAATTCCCTAACTTCCTTACGAACGACTGGAGGGGCGACAGTGGGATAGGTGACAACTGCTGTTAAAAAATCTCCTTCCGAAAATCTGCGTCGTGCGTGTTGGCGGTAGTCTTCAGTTAACTCAATTAAATGCGCCCAAGCAGATTGTATTAACTGGTTAGCGGTAATTGTTTCTTCTTCGCCATCCAAAATAACTGAAAACGATCGCTCCTGGCCAAAATAGCGTTTGGGTGAATGGTGAAACCTGCTGATAATTTCCTTTAAAGAACCGCTTGTACCTTGAGCGATCGCTTTTTTTCGGTTATCTCTAGCTTCCCTACCCATCCGCAGTTTTAAATCCCCTAAGTGGGAAATTTCCGACTCGCTGGGAATTTCCGTATCGCGGCGATCGATATCCAGCACAACTGGGATCAGATTTTGCGATTCTAGGGTAGGGACGCGGAACACCTCATGATAGATTTGATAAAGTTTTTTGCTGACAGCCCGGCGGAATCTCTCGCTGTTCCCTAAAGAAAGTTCAATTTGGCGAATTGCTTCCAAAAATCGCTCTTTATTATCACTTTCAAAAACTTCACTCAATCGGCTGGGTTCTATCTCCAAATTTTTGCTAATTTCTGTGATAAACTTCGCCCAATCATCAGTGCTGACATCCGGTAAAGCCACTGAGGCGGGAGAACTGAGCCATTGCGATAAGCGATCGCGCAACCGATTTTCCTGTTCTTTGGGTAAAATTTCTGCGATCGGTACTTCAATTGGATCGAAGAGTGTAACTGTGGAATTCGACGTACCAAAATCTAAAGCAAACCATCCCGGAAATCTTTTTTGTTGTTTCTCGCTTGGTTCGCGATCGCTATATTTGTTGAGTTGAAAAGGGTTCATTATAGTATCACTTTTTGTTGTTTATTTTATAGCTGGCTAAAAACTGTAATGTTCTATCATAAAATTACAAATTTAGAAAATCCTTGTGGTAAAAACTTTTAATTTTTGGTCTTGTACCGCTGATTCTCTTTAGCACTGGCTTTTTTATTTGGCACGATATCTACGCCTACGCTTTTATATGAAAGGACGTAGACGTAGCTCAAACTAGGCATTGCTATGAAAATTAGGGTAGTTACTAAGTTGATGTTGAAGACTCTTGTTCAGTTGCAAGTCTTACTTGTTCGATAGTTAAATCAAGTAACTGGGCAACCTCTTCCATCGACATACCACGAGCTAAGAACCGAGGTACAAGTTCAAGTTTTAGTTCTTCTCGTCCTTCTTCTCGTCCCTCTTGTTTAGCTTCTTGATAAACCCTAGTTTCTTCTAACTTAACTCCTAACATTGCTTCTACCTCTTCACGACTTAAGTTTGCGAATTTATAAACTGCAATTGTTGTGATTACATCTATTATCTCCTTCTTAGCCAAGACAGTTATCTGCTCTTGTTGCACCCGCTCAATTAAACGTTTCGCTTCCCGAACCATTTGAGTCTCTGAGGCAATAGTCAACTGCATCAAACTGATACCTACTTTTTGCTCATCAGGACTACCTAACTCATCTAAATAAATTCGTTGTACTTGGGAACTGTTCAGTAACGATCTATGAATAGTGCTGTTTTCCGGTTCCAAGCTACGAGACTGTAAAATAATTACCCCGTACCAGTCATCGTAAAGCGATGGGTTGCGATACATATACAGCATGGATTCGGAGAAAAACCGATGGTACAGTAACTCATCTCTTTGGAATTGTACCTCAGCAAAAAAGATCGTCTGAGAGGTTGCATCCGGTGGAGGTAAAAATACCCCATCAATCCGAAATGTTGGTTCTTTAACTTCAACTGATTCAAAGCAATAGCTAGCAGCTTCAGGCGATGGTTGTTCTACTAACTCAAAAAACAATCCTGGGACACGCTTAAAAATTGTATAAAAAATCGCATCACGTCTCACAAATACATCCTCATATCTCGACGCGATCGCGTCATCTCAAATCCAAATCGTCTGAGGGAGAAACAGCCGCCATTTCGGAAATAATCTGCAACCAAGTAGGAATTTGAATCTCAGATGGCAATTCCCCAGCCGCCAAATATCTTAGCAAAGTTTCTTTTTTTGAAAGGTTTTGCAGACTAGGAATAATTTGATCCAAAATACCTTCTAGTTCGGAATTAATTTGCTGATTAACTTCGCTAACATACTGCACGAGATGGAGGCTGGCGCTAGCAGTAATTTCATCTCGCAGTCGCAGTACTAAAAGTTGGTGATTGCTCGATCTTGGTAAGCCTTGGCTTTTCTCTGGTGCCCAATCAAAGATTTGACCAACGTTGTGTTTGTCGTCTTGACGTGCTAAAGGAAAGATAATTTCGGGTGCAACAGTTTTGTCTTTACTACTGATTTCGGCGATAATTGCTTCTTTCCATTCGTTAGGGTCGCATCCTAGTAATAATTTGTAAAAGAGATCGGCATCTTCAAAACCAAATTTTTCTTCAATTTCTTGTTCCATTTCTGGGTGGAAAAATGCCTGCAATTGTTCGCGTTCTAGGGCGATATGATTTGATAATTGGCTCAACAAATCTACCACGGCTTGCTGGATGCGATCGCGGGCAAAATCTTCTACTTCTTTAACGGTTTTCTCAAATACTGGATAAAAATCATCGCTCTTAGTTGGAAGGGAAGTATTTACGCGGTTTCCCCGATCGAATAATTTCCCCGCTGCACCTTTAGATTCTGCCAGAGCGATCGCTCCATTATTGGCTTTGTTGAAGAGTAAAGTCCACTGGTTCCAATTGAGGATTCTAAAGGTAAGTTCGTCTTTCACTACATCGCTGACAACAACACCGCGCCGGTCTTTGAGTGGTTCTTTTCCTAAATCTTTTTGGAAATTTCTGTAAATTTTATCTAAGCTTTCGACCACAAAGCGCAACTCGATAAAAGCGGGGCTATCACCTGTGGGGATGCCTTGCTCGTGAATTTCATCTATGATGTCTTTCAAGTGATCTTGTTGCTGACTCACCACATCAGCAGCTCTTTTAGTATCTTCATGCAGTTGCTTTAGACCATGATTAGCTACGTGAGTTTGAATCAATTCGCGCAGCTTACTAAGTCCTCCATCTTGACTAAAGTAACCTAGCTGTCTGCCTAAATAGCTACGGGTATTAGATTCTATCAGCCGTTCACTTAATAGCTCCCATTTTTGTTGTAGCCGTTTAGACCTGTCTAGGTAATCAGGATAGTCTAGGTTAGCTAAAAATTCTGGTGAGCCTGCTTTGACTGTACTAGAACGCTTTGCCAATTCAGCCAGTCCCAACAGTGGCGACAGTAAAACGATGCGGTCTTTTTGGGTTGTAAATGCTGCTGCACCGTCAATGGTAGTTTGCAGAACTTTGAGTTTTTGGAGAACCGTTTCCTCTTCTAAATGGCTATCTTCAATCAGATGGTCAAGTTCTCTTTCGCCACCCTCGCTGTCTAGAGGTAGTTGATCGAAACGACCCACACCGACGAGAATTAAATCTTTCAGGTCTTGTCCTGGTCGCTGCTGCTGCATCATCGTGAAGATTTTATTGGCGCGATCGCTTCCAGGAGATTTACCATTTAGCAATACCAAAATTGTCTGTACTTCTGCCAATTCTCGCAATGACAAAAAGGTATCCCTAGCCCCGGAATTAGCAGCCCCCAATCCTGGGAAGTCGATGAGAATAAATTTAGCTGCGTCTGCAAAATCCCAAATTTCCCGTGAGATTTTGACATCGATATCTACGCGGCGGATCAGTGGGAAACTGTTTTGCAATAACTTTGTTGGTAGCCTCTGGGGTGGACTTGGTAATCGGATGTGCGCTGGCGGTAGATCCTCAAATTTCAGAGTTTGGATTGCCATTGGCTGTTCGACTAGCTGTAGCCCCTCGCGGGCAGTGGTAGCATCAATTTGATAGTGCCCACTACACATAACTTCCCCATAAGCTTGATAAGCTCGCAGGAATAATACCAACTCCCGGAGTAAATAACGTAGCTCTAAATTGTTACTACTATTCCATGCTTCTTCACACCAGCTAATAATATCCGTGCCAGAGTTGAGTTTCGATACTGGTATTGGAGGAAGCCCTGCTGCTGTTGTTCGTTTATTGGCTTCCCCTAGCATGAAGCGTAGACACTCGTGTACTCCTTCATGCGAAAGATATTCAACCGTAAAGTTACTTAATTGCGTCGTTGCAAAATCGTCTTGCGGAATAATATGTATGGCGGTAACATTACCTGTAGTGGGGTTTTCACTGACTGGCAAAGCATCTGCATATCCAATTAGACTGCCTAAAAGTAAAGTTTTTCCACTACTAAATTCTCCCATCACCCCAATTTTCACAGGTGAAGTTGCCAGGTCTACAGTTTTCTGGGCAGCTGACCGCAAACGAAGCAGACAGTCATCCAGACTAGCTGGAACCCAATCTTCTTGTTTAGAAGGGTACTGGGGCACAGAATCTATCTTTCGGAGGATGAATTCGCCGTACTCCTTAAAACGGCCCAGTTTATCTGGTTCCATAAAGTAGTTTCCGCCTAACATTAATTTCTGTGAGCTTTATAACATATAAAATGCGATTGCTAGCCATTGTTGCAACTGGTTGATATTACATTTAGCATTTCTCTCATTTAATTTGCGATTTGGGTATAAGGTATTTTGAACGGTCAAGACAATTTTGAAAAATCGGGTTTTTTTGGGAAAAATAAAAAACAATACATTTGTCAGAAGCCAGGTTCTCGAATGACTAAAGTGGGTTTTTATACCACTAAATCATTGGAGACTGCTTAGTAGAGATGTGGGTATTAAACCCTTTTATACACCTGGTTTAAGAAATAAGAGTTTTAGACAGTTTTTGCGTAAGTCCTTAAAATACAAGGTTTCTGGGGTTAACCCAAGCGTATTGGAATATAATTCGCGACTACACAAGCCAAATCCGCCTAAGCAAAAAATTTTAAACCCACGGAAGTGAGTTTTGTCTGTGTAGCCGCGACTTCTAGTCGCCAAGACTCTAATTCATGCTGAATTCTTCTTGATAAAAAATCAATATTTATTTGGTGTGAAATTCTTGAGGATTATGAATTTCTGATAAAGACGTAAACGCTTTACAGTGAATCATATAGTTTTCGTGAAGCAAAATCAGGTTTTTGGGCAATGCAATTACATAGCTAAAATGAATTTACTAGTGATTTTAAGAAGAAACAAAGTCAAACAACTTACCTGACACATGGATAGTTTATATTTCACCAAAATGCTGAAGTTAATCTTAATCATAACTTCAGCATTTTTTAAATTTATTTACAGTAAAAGAGGAATTGCTGCATATATAAAAATAAATGATGTAGAGACTGTGGGCGATTCCATAGCACGGCAGTTTTTGCAGGATTTTGGTTTTACTGCCTTTATATCACTGCCTGTACATACGCAATCTGGTGAAATAGGTGCATTTAGCTGTGGTTATTGTAGTGGCTTTCGGACTTGGCTGGATAACGAAGTAGAATTATTACAAGCAGTTACAGTTCAACTAGCGATCGCCATTGACCAAGCTAAACTTTACACCCAAAGTCGCATTGCTGCCCAAACTGCCCAAGATAAAGCCCAGCAACTAGAAGCGACGTTGCTAGAACTTCAACAAACTCAAGCGCAACTGATTCAAACTGAAAAAATGTCCAGTTTAGGACAATTGGTTGCAGGTATTGCCCACGAAATCAATAATCCCGTCAATTTTATTTACGGCAATATTAGCCACGCCCGTGAATATACCAAGAATTTGCTGCACTTGGTAGAACTTTATCAACAAAACTACTACCCACCAACACCAGAGATTCACCAACAAATCTACGCTATTGATTTAGACTTTCTCAAGCAAGATTTGCCCAAAATCCTGGATTCTATGAACATGGGAGCCGAACGCATTCGCCAGATTGTCCTATCTTTACGCAATTTTTCTCGCCTTGATGAAGATGGTGCGAAGGCAGTAGATATTCATGAAGGTATGAATAGCACTTTGTTCCTGTTGCAAAATCGCCTAAAAGCCAAACCAGGACATCCCGAAATCCAAGTAATTCGAGACTACGGCAACCTACCACCAGTCGTGTGTCACGCTGGACAGATGAATCAGGTGTTTATGAATTTGTTGACAAATGCGATCGATGTTTTAGAAGAGTCATTTGTCATTAGTCATTTGTCATTAGTAAACAACATTGAACGAAGGACAAATGAACGGCAGTTGCTTCAAGCCGGGAAACCCGTCCAACGCACTGCCTCCCAAGGACAAATGACTTTTCCACAAATTCGCATTCGCAGCCTCATCCAAGAAGGCTGTGTAATCATTAGCATTGCTGACAATGGCCCAGGCATGACTGAGAAAGTACGCAAACTCCTATTTGATCCTTTCTTCACTACAAAACCTGTAGGTAAAGGCACGGGTATGGGTTTGTCAATTAGCTACCAGATTGTTGTCAATAAACATGGTGGGCAAATCCAGTGTATTTCAGCACCAGGACAAGGTGCCGAGTTTGTGATTATGATTCCACTACAGGAGCAACCCTCAACGTAGACATCACGCAACCTTAACCTAAGCTTAACCAAAAATTAACCTATTGGTTGTTAACTAAGATTAATTCACTTTTTGCTGCAACATTTGAATTCCTCCCAAAAACCTAAAAATTATAGGAATTGGGGGGATTATTTTCCTATTATAGGGAACTAGGAGTAGTAATGTTGCAGTTCAATTGACTAAAAAACATAGAAGGCTGGGATGATACAACCCCAAAGTCAAAATAGTATCACCTACACACGCGTTATCCACCTAAGTCATGTAATTGACATAGATATTCCCCAATGGTCTGGAGATCCTACAGTAGAATTTGAAACTGTGGCTGAACTAAATAATGATGGCTATTACCTACGGCGTTTCTCCTTGGGGGAACATAGTGCTACCCATATTAACGCCCCTAACAGTTTTCATAGTTCTGCTGTGGGAATTGATCAATACCCAGCCCAGTCTTTGGTTGTACCTGCGGTGGTCATAAATATTTGCCAAGCTACAGTGGTTAATCCTGATTATGCCCTGACTATTGCTGATGTTTTGGCTTGGGAAAAAGAATATAGTGAAATTTCTCCCGGTTGCGTAGTTATACTGAATACTGGTTGGCAAAAAAAGTGGTCTGACAAAAGTGCATTCCTCAATCATGATGCTCAAGGAATTCCCCACTTTCCAGGCTTTGGCAGCGATGCCACTCAATTTTTACTTAATGAACGGCAAATAGCTGGGGTAGGAATTGATACTCATGGTGTAGACCCTGGGCAGGATAACAGTTTTGCGATTAACCGCCTAGTTTTAGAACAACCGCGGATTGTGTTGGAGAATCTGACCAATTTGGATCAACTACCACCTAAAGGTACTACTCTAGCGATCGCAGTTCTTAGGTTACGTGGTGGTTCTGGTTCTCCTGTAGGTGTGTTGGCCTTCGTGCCTTAATTTTTATATCGATATTTGCTTCTTATGCCAATTTCCTAAACTTGAGGATAACCTAGAAAGCAAGCAAACTTAATACATAAGTTTCAGTAGATCATCAGCCGGAGATTTTCAAAATGACAACTCCGCTATCTTGCCGCAATTATATAGATGGCCAATGGTTGAGTGCAGTAGGAGAAGCAACCCTAGAAAGTCGCAACCCTGCTGACAAAACCGAAGTCGTGGCCACATTTCCCCGTTCCCAAGTTCAGGATGTAGATACAGCGGTAGCCGCAGCCCGTAAAGCCTACCGAAGTTGGCGCACAGTCCCGGCCCCTGCGAGGGCAGAATACATCTTTCGCGTTGGGGAAATATTACTCCAGCATAAAGAAGAACTTGCCCAGTTAATCAGTCGGGAAATGGGTAAACCCTTGACGGAAGCTAGGGGAGATGTCCAAGAAGGTATTGACTGCGCCTTTTACAGTGCTGGCGAAGGAAGGCGACTATTTGGGCAAACCACACCCTCAGAAATGTCCAACAAGTTTGCCATGACTGTGCGGATGCCCATCGGAGTCTGTGCCTTAATTACTCCCTGGAATTTCCCTGTGGCAATTCCTTGCTGGAAAGCTATGCCAGCTTTGGTGTGTGGCAATACAGTTATCCTCAAACCTGCTGAAGATACTTCCGCCTGTGCAACTAAATTAATTGAAATTTTTCAACAAGCAGGTTTACCACCAGGAGTAATTAACTTGGTGCATGGTGTGGGAGAAGAGGCGGGGAAAGCTTTAGTTGAGCATCCCAATGTAGATTTAGTGTCGTTTACCGGTTCTTCAGAAACAGGTGCTTTTGTCGGCGCGACTTGCGGACGTACTCACAAGCGTGTCTGTTTGGAAATGGGTGGTAAAAACGCTCAAGTGGTGATGGAGGATGCCGATTTAGAACTTGCTCTCAATGGGGCAGTATGGGGAGCATTTGGGACAACTGGGCAACGCTGTACGGCTACCAGTCGGCTGATTTTGCATCGTGATATCAAAGAAAAGTTTACCGCTATGCTTTATGAGCGTACCAGTAAGTTACGCTTGGGTGCTGGCACTGACTCTGATACAGATATTGGCCCAATAGTCAATAAAAAGCAACTTCAACAGGTGAGTAAATATTTAGATATTGCTCGTGAGGAAGGAGCAAAGGTTTTAATTGGTGGAGAAATTGCTAGTGAAGGCTCGTTGAAAAACGGTTACTTCTTTCAACCAACTATTTTGGATGATATAACTCCTGATATGCGCGTCGCGCGTGAAGAGATATTCGGGCCAGTGGTGGTATTAATTGAGGTTAGCTCCTTTGAGGAAGCGATCGCAATTCTCAACGATAGCAATTATGGTCTTTCTTCTTCAGTTTATACCCGCGATATCAATCGGGCTTTTACTGCCATGCGCGACATCGAAGCAGGTATCACCTATATTAACGGCCCCACTATTGGCGCAGAGGTACACTTGCCCTTTGGTGGTGTGAAACAAACCGGTAACGGACACCGCGAAGCTGGAACTACTGCTTTGGATGTTTTCACAGAATGGAAAAGTGTTTATGTTGACTTCTCTGGAAGTTTGCAACGCGCTCAGATAGATAATCGCAGTTAATTATCTGCAAATACACTTGGGTTAAGGCTTGATTATCCCTAACCCTCCTTAAATTTGAATCCGCTTTGCTGCTTTAAACCGTTGGAAACTCAGTGTATTTCTTCACTTCTGGAGGCTGACAAGCCAAGACAATATCACTTGCAGGAACATCTAAACGTATTAACTCAGTTGCAATAAAGTGGCTTTCCATGAGCGACTGGCGTGCAGTTTATAATCGCCTATTTCGCTTATCGTTAGACATCGCTTGCAGAAGTTTGGGATAATTTAGAGGATATTCAGTCGATAGCTTGAAATACTTATGACTAGTAAGGAAGAATTAAGAAGTGTTGCCTCAGAAATTCCATTATTCAATAATATTGAGGAAAAAGAAACATTTTTGTTTGTGATAGGGGCGTTATTTTCGAGAGTTATTAGTTTGAAAAAAGCCGCAGAAATCATGGAAATAGAGCCTGATGTATTTGTTAAGCTATTAGATTTTATGGGGCTGGAATTTTCCTACTTGACTGTACAAGATATCCCTATAGAAAAGGATTGGTAGGGTGTGTGAAGGTTGTTTTTAACTCTTCTCCATTAATCTTTTTATCGCGTCTGGAATTTCTCGATATTTTTCTAGATTCTGCCGATGACTTTTATTTGCCAAATTTTATTGCAGAAGAAATCAGTGCTAAATCTGATGCAGCTAGTCAGCAAGTAAAAGCTTTAATTGATGCCGACAAAATATTAGTTAAAGAAATTCAATTATTTTCCTTGGCCAATCGCCTAAATATGCGACTAGGGAGAGGAGAATCAGAGGCCATTGCTTTAGGCACTGAATTACAAACAGACTACATAATTTTAGATGACTTCGCAGCCAGAAAAGAAGCAACTCGACTGGGATTAAATGTTAAGGGAACCTTAGCAGTCATCAAGAAACTTCAGGTAGATGGCAAAATCATCATTACTAGCACAGACCAATTGTATCAAGACATCCTGGCAATGAATTTCAGAGTCAAGCGATCGCTCTTTGATGCCATTTTTTCAGATTAGATGCAGACCTCGCAAAAGCTACTTCAGGGTTAGTTTTTGTTTGCTGCGATCGCTTAATTATAAAAACTCATTTCCAGCAAAGCAATCTCCAAAAAGTGCGATCGCTCTTGAACACCATTTTTTCAGACTAGATGCAGGGTTTGTCTTTGTTTGGTGCGATCGCTTAATTATAAAAACTCATTGCCAGCCAAGCAATCTCCAAAAAGTGCGATCGCTCTTTAAAACCATTTTTTCAGACTAGATGCAGAGTTCGTCTTTGTTTGGTGCGATCGCTTAATTATAAAAACTCATTGCCAGCAAAGCAATCTCCAAAAAGTGCGATCGCTCTTGAACACCATTTTTTCAGACTAGATGCAGGGTTTGTCTTTGTTTGGTGCGATCGCTTAATTATAAAAACTCATTGCCAGCAAAGCAATCTCTGATCGCTTTGCTCGCTCTGACAAATAAATCTTTTTATTTTGCCCATAAACGCAAAGAAGACCGCAAAACAACTACTTTTAGTCGAATAATAATGTAGGAAAAGTTTGCAAAAAGTTGCATTGCGGGATTGGGTAGAAGTAAAAACGCAACCGAAAGTATTCACTTAGCTGGTTCTGGTGTTAAACCGAGTTTGGTACGAAAATCCTTGTTGTATTCTGCATACTCCCAACTATTAGCAGATTTAACTTGCTCAGGAGTAAGATTTTTGGCGTATCTGAGGTTGGCACCGCTGAGGTAGGCACTCCTGAGGTTGGCACCGCTGAGGTTGGCATCGCTGAGGTTGGCACTGTTGAAGTTGGCACCGCTAAGGTTGGCATCGCTGAGGTTGGCACTGTTGAGGTTGGCACAGGGGAGGTCAGCATAACTGAGGTTGGCACCGCTGAGTTTGGCACCCCTGAGGTCGGCATGACTGAAGTTGGCACTGTCGAGGTAGGCACCCCTGAGATTGGCATCCCTGAGGTTGGCACGGTTGAGGTTGGCACGGTTGAGGTCGGCATTGCTGAGGGTAGCAGCACTGAGGTTAGCATCGCTGAGGTAGGCAAGGTTTAGGTTGGCACGGCTGAGGTCAGCACTGTTGAGCTTGGCATAGCTGAGATTAGCACGGCTGAGGTTGCTATATCTGAGGTCGCTATATCTGAGGTCGCTATATCTGAGGATGACACCGCTGAGATCAAAATAGCTGAGGTTGGTATCCCTGAAATTTTTATTAGCTAGACTCTCACCAGCGTAGATCAGCGAGTAAAGTGCTGTAGTGCTTTCATTAATATCACTCCTTTCTTTAGCAGTATAAAAAATTTGCCAAAGTTTGCCTATCCTATTCTGTTTCTCAATGGCTGTGCCTAATAAACCCAGCGGGATAATTAAGAAAAAAGCAATTAACTGAAAGCGATTATTCCATCTTTGTCTGACACTTGCTTGCATAAACTCAATAGCTAGGTCAGATAATCTTAAATTTTCAGTTTGTTGCTTGTGAAAATTTTCTACCTCTTTTAACCGCTTCCCCTGAAAGAGATAATCCTTAACCCATCCCCTATCTCGCCATTCAACAGCCACCGCTTCAATTTTCCGCTTTTGTCGCAGTATGTCCCGACTTTCTTCAATCCATTTGCGTAATAGCAACCAATGGCGAATCAGTGCTTCATGTGCCACATCTACCACAGCAATTTTATTAGATAAGGTACTGGTGACAACTAGCTTCTCATCAGCTAACCGTTGAATTATTCTATTAATCACAATCACAACTTCTGGATGCTGTGAAGTAACTAAATCTCGTTGCACAACCTGTCTACGCGTATCTTCTGTTCCTTCTCCTAACTGCGTCAATTCTAAAAAAATCCGCTTTGTTGCTTGCTGTTCCTCAAGTGATAATGACTCATAAACTTCTGTAGCGCGTGTTTGCAGGGTTCCTCTGACTCCACCTAGTTTGCTATAGGTAGTCAGGGTTAACCGTTCCTCAGTCCTTTGCTTCCATAGTTCTGTTAGCGTGTACTGCAACAACGGTAAACTCCCCGGTGAATCTTCTACATCTGCAATCATTTGAGAAACTAATTCCGGTTCTACTGCTAAGTTCACCTCTTGGGCAGGTTTGATAATTACTGTTTCTAATTCCTGCCGATTCATCGGGGTTACTGTTACTAAATGCTCTTGAATTTTCTTAGCTAGTCCACCATATTTTTGTTCCAGACATTTACCAAAGAAATCAGCCCGCATTGTAATTATGAGGCAGAGTTTATTGTCATCCCGTTGCAAAGCACCTAACACACATTCAAAAAACTGCTGTCTTTTTGTAATGTCTTGACATTGAGTAAAAGTTTCTTCAAATTGGTCTACCACTAACACTACGCGCTGAGTTTGTGCAGCAGTAATCAACTGTCCTAAACCGACCGCACCTCTAGCTATTAATTCTTCTGCTTTCGCCAATTGAGATGCGCGTTCAATATCCGATAATTTTGATTCTACAAATGCCAGTGCTAAATTTTGTAAGGGGTTAATCCCTGGTCGAAATATTTTCAACTGCCAAGTATCGCTACCTGATAACCTACGTCCTAACTGTAATTGATAAAGTAAACCTGCTCTGACAACACTAGATTTACCACTTCCTGATGCTCCCAACACAGCGAGTAAATTACCCGATCGCACTTTTTCTAATAATTCGTCGGTTAACGCTGTTCTGCCATAAAATAAGTTGGCATCTGCTTCTGTGCAATCAAAATAAGACAATCCTTTGTAAGGACAAATCGCTGATATCTGTATTGTGGGGTTAACAGGAGAGGAATTCCATTTGCGGGTGAGATTAATTGCTTCACCAGAATTAGCAAAAATTGGACGCTGGGGAAACGGGTGATGTTCTTGATTGAGCAAGTCTACTAAAGTGTAGTTACTCACCCAACGGTCTTGTTTTGGTTCCAAACCTTGAAGCAGTGCGGCGGTGAGAACGCTGTGTTGGCTGTTAATCTCTTCAAAAGCAACTTCAAAATCACGAGAAGCCGCAATAAAACATCTGTCTCTGCCTTTACCGCGATCGCCTGGATCTGCCTCTGCAAAATTTAGCACTTCTCCGCTATAGCAGCAATCCAAAATCACAATTTGTTGTCTTACTTCACTTTCTTGCAGCAGTCGCCGCAGCCATTGCAAAGATAATCCCCAATTACCCCCGTCAGGGGTGACTTCACTCGTCGCTAAAAAGCCTTCCTGAATTCCTAAATTTTTCCGCAATCCATGACCGGAAAAATACAGTAGCGCTGTGTCTGGCGGCTTTCCATCTGGTTTAAACAATTGCACTATTGCTTTTTCTAACTGAGTTAAACTAACTTTAGTTTGCTTACCAATGCGAATCGTCTCATTTTCCTTGTCTTTGACTGCTGGTAGCCGCGTTACCCGAAATTCACCATATTGTTGTAAGATTTGAGCGATCGCTTCACCATCGGCAGCTGGTGCGTTGAGACATTTTAAGCGGTCATACGTATTAATTCCCACCACCAAAGCGTCTCGACTCATCCTGCAAAGCCCTATGATAGTTGTGCCGAATTATTTCCAGCTTCTACAAGAAATTTACCGCATTTTCCGTAAAATTTTGTAGATAAGCACCGCTGGACTACCCTAGACGCAATTCTTTTAGGCGAGATTATCCATGACTCAACTCACACCTATTCAGTTAGAAGATGGCACGATTATTTACATTGAAGCCACAAATAACGTAGATGCACCACCAGTCATTACCGAAGTTTCTCCAGAGGGAGAAGAAGAAGCGCTAATTGATAAGGGATGGAATGCTGATGCTGCACAAAAACAGATAGTGCAAAATTTCCAAGCAATTGAAGGTACAATTCGGGCTTACACTGTTTATTCACTCAATGCTTTTAAGAAAATCCCTGTAGCTAATATTGATAAAGTCACTCTAGAATTTGGCATCAAAGTTGGCGGTGAAGCAGGTATACCTTACGTGACTAAAGGCACGGCTGAAAGCAATCTTAAGATAACGGTAGAGTGTTCGTTTCCTGACCAACCGGAAAAGAAAACTCAGCAATCATGAGTGAGAGTATTGACGCAGCTAAAATTTCGATTATTATTCCGGCTATTAATGAAGCGGGGAATATTCAAAAAGCCATTGCTACTACTCAAGCCAATCTAAATATAGAAGTCATTGTAGTCGATGGTGGCTCTAGTGATGATACTGTAGCGATCGCTCAGTCTTTAAATGTCAAAGTTATCTCATCATCTCCCGGTCGTGCTGTGCAAATGAACGCGGGTGCTGTAGCGGCTAGCGGTGAGATTCTGTTATTTCTCCATGCAGATACCCGTTTACCTGCTGGGTTTGATGAGATGATTCGCACAGCGCTACAACAGCCTGGGATTGTGGCTGGTGCTTTTAAGTTGCGGATTGATGCGTCACGTTTAAGTTTACGATGGGTAGAGTGGGGAGTAAATGTGCGATCGCATTTTTACCAAATGCCATACGGCGACCAAGCAATTTTTTTAACGAAGGAAATATTTCAGCAAATAGGCGGCTTTTCCGAATTGCCTATCATGGAAGACTTTGAACTCATGCGTCGTCTAAAACGCATCGGACGTGTTGTAATTATTCCTACACCAGTTGTCACCTCAGCCCGGAGATGGTTGCAAAAGGGAGTATTGAAAACTACGCTGCTTAATCAAATAGTAATTATTGCTTATTTGCTCGGTGTTTCACCTGAACGAATTTTTAGCTGGTATCGTCGAGAAAAATTTAAGAGGCTTTAAGCTGTTTCTCATTTAGGTGGTATATCTTAGGGGCATTGGATTTGAGGTATAAGTTTTAAAGTTGAGCCTCAGAAGGTCAACGTCGAGCCTCAGAAGGTCAACGTCGAGCCTCAGAAGGTCAACATCGAGCCTCAGAAGGTCAACATCGAGCCTCAGAAGGTCAACATCGAGCCTCAGAAGGTCAACATCGAGCCTCAGAAGGTCAACATCGAGCCTCAGAAGGTCAACATCGAGCCTCAGAAGGTCAACTTATAAAAATGAAAAAGCATTTAGTAAATTCCAAACTCAAACTACTATTCTTAAGTTGCCTGATTGTCACTCTTGTAATTGCTGCTAAACAGTTAAACATTCCGGGACTTTTACAGACCTCAGTCATTTGGGTTCACAGTCTTGGTGCTTTAGGGCCTATCGCCTACATAGTCATTTATAACTTGGCAACATTACTATTTATACCTGGTTCTCTTTTAACGCTCAAAGGTGGTTGTCTATTTGGAGTATTTTGGGGTTCAATATATGTGCTAATTGCTGCAACAATTGGAGCAACCTTGGCTTTTCTCATTGGACGTTATCTATCGCGGGATTGGGTTTCTCGACAAATGGAAAAACATCCTAAATTTAAAGCGATTGATTTGGCAGTTGCCAAAGAAGGATGGAAAATTGTCTTACTAACTCGTCTCTCACCCGTCTTCCCCTTCAATTTATTAAATTATGCTTTTGGAGTCACACAGGTTTCTCTCAAAGACTATATATTAGGTTCCTTCGGCATTATTCCCGGTACTGTGATGTACGTTTATATTGGTTCTTTAGCTGGTAATCTTGCCATGATTAACACCTCTCATCAACCAATTACTCCAGAAACTCAAGTCTGGCAATGGATAATGCGAGTGGTTGGGTTGATTGCTACCGTTGCTGTAACTGTGTATATCACAAAAGTTGCTCAGAAAGCATTAGCTCAAAGTGTAGCAATAGAAGAAATAACAACCCATGAAAAAACTAACAATCATTCAGATATCTAAAAGTATTGATACCAGAAATTTGCAGAAGTTTTTTAATCTCAGTGTATTAACATTAGTGATATTCGCGAGTGTTTTCTCATTAAACACAGACTCGGCTTTGGCACAAGAATCTGCAAATCCAAATTCTTTTAATCCCCAAGCAATTTTACGGAACGCCTTACTGTGGATTGATAGCTTGGGTGCTTTGGGAGCCATAGCTTTTATTGCCCTTTATATTATCGCTACCGTTGCTTTTTTCCCAGGTTCTATCCTCACCTTGGGAGCTGGGGTGATTTTTGGTGCAGTTTTGGGTTCTCTTTACGTGTTTATCGGTGCAACCCTTGGCGCTACTGCTGCTTTCCTTGTGGGACGTTATTTAGCAAGGGGCTGGGTTGCTCGGAAAATTGCAGATAATAAAAAATTTGCCGCGATAGACCAAGCGGTAGGTAAAGAAGGATTAAAAATTGTCCTGTTAACGCGACTATCCCCCATATTTCCTTTCAATTTGCTGAACTATGCTTTTGGCATCACGGGAGTTTCACTTCAAGATTACTTCATCGGTTCTCTAGGCATGATTCCCGGAACCATCATGTACGTTTATATTGGTTCCCTTGCAGGTAATCTGGCCATGATTGGCACTGAGGTTCAACCTACCAACTCGACTTTACAATGGGCAATTCGGATTTTGGGTTTGATTGCAACAATTACTGTGACAGTTTATGTAACCCGGATTGCCCGCAAAGCTTTAGAAGAAGAATTGTAGAGGTGGACGTTTATACAGGAAAGCTTTAATCGTATCTGTCAATTCCCAAACGGACAAAACAATTCAAAGGCTGTATTCATTATTAAACAAGCATAAAAAATAAAAGACTGAGCTGCCTAAATTAATCGGGATTCTTAATTTTAAAAGAGGTTTTGCCAATGACCAATTCAGATTTAGAGAGAGTCACAGTTCGCCCAATAGACGAGTATAACCAAAAGTTGGTGTCTTACGTCCATCCACCAAATTGGGTTAATCCTCAACCCGCCGATGTTTACGACTTGGTAGTAATTGGGGCTGGTACGGCAGGATTAGTAGTGGCGGCGGGCGCTGCGGGTCTAGATTTGGGTTTAAAGGTGGCGTTGATTGAAAAACATCTCATGGGTGGAGATTGCTTAAATGTTGGTTGCGTACCATCTAAAACTATTATTCGGTCTGCCCGCGTCGTTGGCGAAATCTTGAATGCTAAAGACTTGGGAGTTAATATTCCCCAACATAATATTGATGTTGATTTTTCCAAAGTCATGGCCAGAATGCGGCGAATCAGGGCTGATATCAGCCATAATGACTCGGCGGAACGGTTTCAAAACTTGGGTGTCGATGTCTTTTTGGGTAGCGGTAAATTTGCGAGTAAAAATACCGTGGAAGTTGGCGACAAAACCCTCAAGTTTAAAAAAGCTGTCATTGCAACTGGCGCAAGACCTGCACAACTGGCGATTCCAGGAATTGAACAGGCGGGTTATCTAACTAATGAGACGGTTTTTTCCCTAATTCAACGACCGGAACATTTGGCGGTGATTGGTGGCGGCCCCGTTGGTTGCGAATTAGCGCAGGCTTTCCGGCGTTTGGGTTGTGAGGTGGTGCTTTTCCATAGCGGTTCTCATCTTTTGAATAAAGAAGACGCTGAAGCCGCTAAAATTCTCCAAAAGGTTTTAATTAGCGAAGGAATTCGCGTAGTACTAAATTCCAAATTGGAAGAAGTGGTAACTGTCACTCAGGGGAAACGGCTTTACTTTTCTTCTAATGGTTATCGAGATTCGGTAACAGTCGATGAAATTTTAGTCGGTGCGGGGCGATCGCCAAATGTGGAAGGTTTGAATTTAGAATCAGTGGGGGTGGCATACGACAAGCACCAAGGTGTAAAGGTAAATGATTACCTCCAGACAACCAATCCCAAAATTTATGCAGCTGGCGATATCTGCATGAACTGGAAGTTTACCCATGCAGCTGATGCAGCGGCGCGGATTGTAATTAAAAATACGCTGTTTTCTCCCTTTGGCTTGAGACGTTCCAAACTCAGTAGTCTGGTGATGCCTTGGGTAACTTATACTGACCCAGAAATTGCTCACGTAGGGTTGTATGAACACGAGGCGCAGAAATTGGGTATTGAGGTGACAACAATTGAGATACCTTTTAGTAGTGTAGATCGAGCGATCGCAGATGGTGAAGAGTCAGGATTTCTCAAAATCCACCATAAAAAGGGGTCTGATGAAATTATCGGTGCAACTATTGTCGCCAGTCACGCGGGTGAGATGATATCAGAACTGACTACGGCAATGGTGAATAAGATCGGTTTGAGCAAGTTAAGCAGTGTGATTCATCCTTATCCCACTCAAGCCGAAGCGATTAAAAAAGCAGCTGATGCTTATCGTCGTACACTCCTGACATCAAATACCAAAAAATTCTTGGGATTTCTGACGAAATTATCTTGAACAAAATCAGTGAACAGTCGGATAACTGTTCACTGATAACTGATATAGCAGTTTTTAACTAGATGAGGTACAAAGTACAAAACTCAAAATCAGAGATCAAAAGTTTACTTTCTGCCTCCTTCAAGTCATCTCTAAACAGGTCGGAAGCGATCAATCTCACCTCCAGTCAAGTTTGCATAGTACAGATTACCATCCGGCCCAGTGGTGATTTGTGCAGTTACCCCTAGATTAGGCCTGTCAGCTTGGGACGCAAACCGCTTAACAGAGGCAAGTTTGCCCTGACTATCGAATGTCAAAGCATCGATAGTTGCTTGACTGAAATCACCAACGAATAAAGCACCTTGATAGATTGAGGGGAAAGTATTACCTGTGTAAAAGTCACCCAGGACGATGGAATTGGAACCAAAATGCTTGTAGGTGTAAACTGGTGGTGTAACAGGTGTGCCACTACTATAGAAGGCTTTCGCTGCATCTAGGTTGCCATAACTTGGTTGTTTCTGGCTGACGATATTACCATTGGCGTCAAGTCCACCTTCATAGAATGGCCAGCCAAAATTGGCTCCTGGTTTTCCGACATTGACCTCTTCCCAAGTAGTGAGGCCAACATCACCAATGTAGGGGGTATTGGTCTTTTTATCAATTGTGAAACGGAAGGGGTTACGCAGACCTAAGTCATAAACCTTGGAACGATTACTATTGGGATCACCGTTATAGAAAGGATTACTTGATAAGCCTTGACCAGTAATTGCGTCAATCCGCAGGATTTTGCCGGACAGATTATCCTTATCTTGGACGCGAATTGCTCGGGGGTCTATTCCATTGTAGGAAGTGCCATCTCCTAAGCTCACAAATAGAGAACCATCAGTACCAAAACGTACAGCACCAACTGAGTGAGATTCACTATCATTGGCTATAAAATCCTGGACATTTTGGACTTTATCGAGATTATTGAGATAATCTTGTAAGCTGGTAAACGCCTTACCAGTATCTTTGTTGAGAATTCCTGATGGTGCATAGCCAAGTGAAACATCTGTGCTATTTCCATCTGGGTGGCTGATATACTGCCAACTGGCATTTTTGCCTAGCAGCACAACATCGCTACCAGCAATTGCAGTAGTGTAATTAGTGTTGGGGTCAGCTGTCACTCGAATTAGCTGTGCAGTCCGATTCCCATTCTGATCGGGATTATCCAATGTGCTATTGGGATTGTTCTTAGCATTATTTGGATTAGTTTCTGGTGGATCGAAGGTATACAACAGGTAAACATAGTTGTTGCCGTTGGGATTTTTGCCAAAATTTGGATTTACGGCAATGCCTAACAGACCGCGATCGCGAGTATTATTTACTTTTCCAGAAATATCAGTAAATGGCGTTGATAATAATGTGCCGTTTTTGATGAGTCGCACTACCCCATTTTTCTGGGCAACGAACAGGCTGTTACCGTCAGGTGTCCAGTCAAAAGCTGTGGGTTGATTCAAACCAGAAGCTACCTTCTCTAAAGCAAAGTTACCAGAGTCATTATCAAGAATAGTGATAGTTGTCTGTTGATTAGTTAGTTGGAGTCCAACTGCGTTACTAAACTTCAAAGTAAATGTTTCATTTGATTCCCCAACATTGTCATCAATAATGGGGATAACAATGTTCTTACTGGTTTCTCCTGCTGCAAAACTCAAGGTTTTAGGTACAGTCTGAGCCTGGTAGTCAGATCCCGCTTTCGCAGTCCCATCCACGGTTATGTAGTCCAGACTAGCAGCCCCTGATGCGTTACCCCGTGTAACCTTCACCGTAGCAGAACCGCTACCCTCAGTAACTACTGGCGCTGTAAAGTCGAGACTAGAGCGATCGTTATCTTGAATCGTAATTCCGAGAGTTCTTTGCAGTCCTAGTGTTGCCCCCCCTGCCTGATCAATGACAAAGCTAAAGGTTTCATCTGCTTCTGCTAAAGAATCGTCATTGATCGGAATGGATACCTGTCTGCTGCTTTGTCCCGCCGCAAAAATAAGTGTTCCTGCGCTTTCGGCGCCTTCGCTGCCGTAGTCAACCCCTGCTGTGGCAGTACCAGCGATGGTTGCATATTTGATCGAAGACGTACTACTTAAATCACCACTTCTAAGTATGGTCACGGTTACACCTCCAACGCCTTCGTTCACAGTCGTGGAAGATGATCCTAAAGTGATGGTGGTTTGAACATCTGGTGAATACAGTTGAGACTTGGGAATAATTTCTTTTGCTTGAGAAGGGCTTGACCAAGCCAGTTGAGAAACGGCTTCGTATGTATTATCGTAGTACTCAAGTTTAATATCGTACTTCTGACCTGCAACCAGTGCGATTGAGCCACTGTATTCAGTGGCAGATTGATCGACAAACTTATTGATGATTTGTTTACCATTCACCGACAGTCGCACACCATCATCACTAGTGGTGTAGAAGTTGTAAGTTTCGCTGTACTTGGCTTGCACCTGACCTGTCCAACGCACTGAGAAGGTATCTGGAGCAATGGACGAGTCTGGAGAACCATCACCCCAGTTAAAGTTCACCGTCGGATCTGTGCGAGTTTGCTTCAGGTTGGTAAAGTCTATGTTGTCGTAGTACTCTCCTTTGAGTCCGTTGCCATTAGCAGGGACGTTGACATTACTATACAGTTGGGACTGGGGAATAATTTCCTTAGCCTGAGAAGTGCTTGACCAAGACAGTTTGGAAACGGCAGAGTAGGTATTATCGTAGTATTCGAGTTTAATATCGTACTTTTGACCTGCAACCAATGCGATTGAACCACTGTATTCTGTGGCAGATTGATCGACAAACTTATTGATGATTTGTTGACCATTCACCGACAGTCGTACACCATCATCACTAGTAGTGTAGAAGTTGTAAGTTTCGCTGTACTTGGCTTCCACCTGACCTGTCCAACGCGCTGAGAAGGTATCTGCACCGATGGACGGATCTGGAGAACCCGCGCCCCAGGTAAAGTTCACTGTCGGATCTGTGCGAGTTACCTTCAGGTTGGTGAAGTCGATGTTGTCGTAATACTCTGCTTTCAACCCATCTCCCTGAGAAAGCACGCTGGCGCTAGCCCGAGCGGCAAGACTGGTGACTGGTGGCTGATCTAGAACAGATGTAGATGTTTGAGCAGCACTTATCGGACTTGCAGTTGTTGACAACGGTTGATTATTTAATTCATTCATTGAAATATATCCCTCAAAATAGTTCTAAAACTAATGCCATAATCAATGCTTTAGCATTAGTTTTAAGTTTAATGTTTTCAACAAAAAATGCGTAATGAACGCAAAACCATATTTATAAGCAAATTGCTATTTGCCTATAAATATATTCACTAATCCTGATATTCTTTCATTTAATTGCTGATACAAATTATTTCTTACCCGTTTGCTCCTTTGCTCATCTTATCTACTACTTTGCTGTCTATTTGTATCAACATTAAAATCAAATATTCTGATGTGATTGCATACTTTCTTACATTTGTTGTGAAAGCAGATACATAGAAAAACGTGTATGACAAAAAAATACTATAGATTACTTTAAGGGTGTATTAGTCCTTAATTAATCTTGGTTTGATTTCGACAAATTTCTGAGTTTTTGATGTATGTAGATTTAATTTGGTGAATTTAATAAAAAATAAGAAATCACCATTTTTTAGAGCTTCTAATCTCGCTGATGTGCAGGTGCATGAGCTTGATACGAAGTAATGCCAAATCGGGGCAGCTACATACTTAAGTAATTAACAGCCAAAATTTTACATAATGGACTTACGTATGGATCTGGGATTAATCAATTACATATTTGACAATAGATCGCGGTGTTATGTCTATATTTTTTGTGGAACTTTGTTTAAATATTCACATTGATATATGCCTTTTTAAAGGAATATCAAAGTTTTGATGATCTTTAAATAAAAATTGCCAACATACCGGATAATCCCATGTTTTTTATCCGCATAGTTATTAATTATATGAAAGTTGCATAAAGAAAAATTCTAATATTTAAAGATTTGAAAAAGTATTGTTTATCCATACTTCATTTTGACTGTCAATTTATATCATTGTTACAAGAAGCAAAGGTCTTTTATTCCTTGCTCTTTCACCTTTAACTTTTTACCCAATCTTGACCCGACATTTTTGGGTTTCAGACTAATAGTCATATATTTAAGCTAGGGAACACAATTGGCTGAAGTTCCCGAATGATCGGACTTTTCGAGTAAATCTTTTGTAGGTGGACTATCCAGCGATCGCACGCAACAATTTCTCTTCTCTACGAGAGGTTGGGCCAACGAGATGCTCCGCCTCCAGTGTTGCTTTACATCCCACGTAGTCGCCCGTGGGTTCCTCCTGCCTTCTACCGCCAAGTTGGAAAAATTACAAGTTTGATGACGTTGCACATGCCACTTTCCCCTAGACTAGGGGCAGCAACCTTGTTCAAACTGGCTGTGCCTGTGGTTGATCGAGAACAGCGTCTAGTAAGTATTGTGACTGTAGATGATGTGATTGATATTCTCCAACAAGAAACCACCGAGGATATCTATGCCTTGGGTGGTGATGTGCATTCGGGGGGCGACAACTATTTTCAGATGAATTTACTAGAAATTGCTCGGAAGCGGGTTGTATGGTTATTAGTTTTAACTTGTAACCAATACCATCACAGGAACGATTATTAAGTCGCAAGAGGATCTATTTGGCAAAAGTGGTGACACTGACGGCGTTCATCCCCTTGCTGACTGGTACTGGTGGTAATGTGGGGCCCAATCTTCCACAGTGGTGATTCGTGGGATGAACACCGATGAAATCCGATCGCTTGGCGCATTGCAGGTAATCGACCGGGAAGCGATGTCTGACGACAAGCCGCTTCTCTACGAGACGCTACGCGAATGCGTCTATGCAGGGGCATTGTTGGGAGGAATGTTAGGTGCGATCGCTACTGTCTGGGCTTATTTTCTGCAAGGACGATTAGAAGTAGCGATCGCTGTAGGCACTAGTCTGGTAGCTATTTCTCTTTTAGCTTCGATCTCCGGTTTAGCACTGCCGTTTCTATTTCGCTATCTCCGTTTAGATCCGGCATTAATGTCAACACCATTCATCACCACAGCAGTTGATGTAATAGGCGTTTTGATTTATTTTAGTTTGGCGCGAGTAATTTTAAAGTTATGAAAAGAGTCATTAGTCATTGATCATTAGTCATTGGTCATTAGTGAATAACAGACTACAAATGACAAAGGACAAAGGATAAATGACTAACTTAACTTTTACAATTCTGATTCCGTATCTGGAGCAACAATTTCGCCAGTACCTATTTGCAATATCAAGTCTTGCTCAGTAATCAAGCCGCTGAGTTCCTTCACTTGTAAATTCATTTCTTCACAAGCTTGTCTGAGTTCTTGTGCAAATTTATTGAGGTCTTGACCATAGCCACATTGATAAGCAGCAGTTTCAATCCCTTGCTTAGCATTTGCTCTAGCACAATCTACTAGTTCTGTGCCATGCAGTGGTGTAGGAGATGCCATAGACGTAGTTATTACTTTTTAAATGTTTGCTGCTAGATAGATTATCAATATTTTGACATTAAATCATCCCTCCAATGGATGACAATGAGGGTAGAGTTAAGAGTGAATAAATAAAAATTTATGATTCCAAATTTTAGGGTTTTTGGATTTTGAACTTTGGATTAAAAAAATCTAAAATCCAAAATCCAAAATTGAATAATTCCTAACGATTCTACTTATCCATTGACAACATCTCCACCATTGACATGTAATACTTGTCCAGAGACATAAGAACTATCATCAGAGGCTAAATATACGTAGCTAGGAGCAACTTCTTCTGGTTGTCCCGCTCGTTCCATTGGTACTTGTTTACCAAAAGTTTCAACTTTCTCTTCGGGAAAAGTTGAGGGAATTAAAGGTGTCCAAATTGGCCCTGGTGCGACAGCATTAACGCGAATTCCTTTTGACACCAAATTTTTGGATAAGGAGCGAGTAAAAGCAACGATCGCACCTTTTGTAGAGGAATAATCTAGTAACTGAGGGCTACCTTTATAAGCTGTTACCGATGTGGTATTGATGATAGAACTGCCTGCTTGCAAATGCTTGAGTGCAGCTTTAGTCATGAAAAACATCGAGAAGATATTAGTGCGGAAAGTTCGCTCTAGTTGTTCTTCGGTGATTTCCTCAATACTTTCTTTCGGATGTTGTTCGGCGGCATTGTTGATGAGAATATCGAGTTTGCCAAACTCACCAACTGTTTGTTGTATAGCTTGCTGACAAAAAGTTTCATTCCCAATATCACCTGCAATGGTTACTGCACGACGCCCTTGTTTTTCTACCAAATGTTTTGTTTCTTTGGCATCATCGTGTTCGTTCAGGTAAAGGATTGCCACATCTGCACCTTCTTTAGCAAATGCGATCGCAACAGCACGACCAATACCACTATCTGCACCCGTAATCAATGCTACTTTATCTTGTAACTTACCACTACCCCGATACTGAGCATCATCTGCTTTGGGTTTTGGTGTCATTTCTGATTCAACGCCTGGTGTTTCTTGCTGCTGTGGCGGTTGTAATTTTGGCTCTTTTTTCTCTTTTTGCTCTTTTGATTTAGCCATAGATTTTGCCTTTGTAATTGAATATTGAATTGGGCATTGGGAATGGGGCAAAATAGTTCGGAATTCCGAGTGCTAAGTGAGATTTTCCACTCAGCACTCCTAAAGGACATTGCTTAAAACCCATCTTTCTCATCTCTCCCATTCCCCATTTCAAAAATAAACCTTGGATCGAAAATTCAACCCAAGGTTTATTTTTTGCTTTGACTCTCACTAGCAATTTGCAATTTTAGGCATTTAGATCCTGGATGTTTGCCAAACTTACTTATTCCTAGCACCTGTACGCAACTTACTTTATTTATCTTCACACCTGACCATGAAAAATAAGTACACAACTCTCATGTGATGAATAATTTATCTTTTTCATCTGCTTTAAAGTTAGCTATTATGTTGCTGTAGTTTATCGCTCCTTAGAGGGAAAGTAAGCTGCAATTAGCTCAACCTTAAGACTGAAAAGAAATTAAAGAAGTCGGCGTTCTGCGGGTTGCTATAGTTTGATTTATCCTTGCGGACTTCCTGAATTTTTTTGCAAAACTATCTGAATCCTGACACGGCGACTATACATCGTCCAAAAGGCTACGGGGTGCGCTACATTGGGATCATTAGAGGGCAGGGGTTATGGCAACACTAAATATTTCCGAGTTAGAGCAGGTTGAAAAGTTTCGCCACTTACAATTAACCCTGCGCGATCGCTGGAAAACGATCGAGTTATTTGACAATAGTGAAGCGGATATTTTAATTATTCCCTCCTTGAGTCTCGACCAGCGTGAACTTCAAAAGATTGAAGGTTGCGAACATTATGAAGAAAGATTACTATTTTCCTTAATTCGGTTGCAGAATCCCCGGACTCGGCTGGTTTATGTGACATCAGTACCGCTGCATCCTAGTATCATTGATTATTATCTGCAACTGTTGCCAGGAATTCCCTTTTCTCATGCTCGCAACCGCTTGTTGCTACTTTCTACTTACGATTCCTCCCTTAAGCCTCTGAGCCAAAAGATTTTAGAACGCCCCCGCCTGCTAGAGCGGATTCATCAATCTTTGAGGCTAGACAAATCATTTATGATCTGTTATAACTCTTCGCACTGGGAAGGCGAATTGTCTGTAAAATTGGGTGTACCTCTGTATGCTGCCGCACCAGATTTACAGATTTGGGGGACAAAAAGTGGCAGTCGGCAAATCTTCAAAGAAAGCGGAGTACCGCATCCAGATGGCAGCGAGAAAGTTTGGAACCACACAGATTTGACAGAAGCTACCGTTGATTTGTGGGAACGCCAACCGACATTAAAACGGGTAGTAGTAAAACTCAACGAAGGCATTTCTGGAGAGGGGAATGCATTGCTGGATCTAAGACCAATTAAGAATTTAGCACCAAGCATTGGGACTCATGCCGAAAGGGTAGCAGCAATTAGCGATCGCTTCTCAACAATGCGCTTTCAAGCAAGACAAGAAACTTGGGATAATTTTTCGGGAAGAATCCCGGAATTAGGGGCAATTACCGAAGCATTTGTGGAAGGGGAAATTAAGCGATCGCCCAGCGTCCAAGGACGGATCACACCCAATGGCGAAGTAGAAATCCTTTCAACCCACGACCAAATTCTTGGAGGCCCAGACGGTCAAATTTATCTTGGTTGTAGCTTTCCTGCTGATGAAAGATATCGATTGCAATTACAGCAACTGGGACTACAAGTTGGCAGACAGCTAGCAGAGAAAGGCACTTTAGAGCGATTTGGTGTAGATTTTATCGCTGTTGACAAGGGTAATGGAGATTGGGATATTCAGGCGATCGAAATTAACCTGCGTAAAGGCGGCACAACTCATCCATTCATGACCTTGAAATTATTAACGAATGGTCGCTATGACCTTTCCACGGGTTTATTTTATAGTCAGCAAGGTCGTCCCAAATACTACATTGCCACAGACAACCTGCAAAAAGAGCGCTATCAGGGATTATTGCCTAATGATTTGATGGATATCATCGCTCACCACAGACTACACTTCGACAGCGGTACAGAGACGGGCACAGTGTTTCATCTTATGGGTTGCCTTTCGCAGTTTGGCAAGTTGGGATTAACCAGCATCGGTGATTCTCCGCAACAAGCACAAGATATTTATAACAAAGTTGTCAAAGTTCTGGATGAAGAAACGCGCAGCGAAAATCATGATTTCTCGGGGTTTTCAGATTATTCCTTTCCTGTGGTTTGGGATGAATATAGTTAAGGAATATCGTTTGTCACACATGAATTGGCTGTATAAGCGTACATCTGCACATTGGTGTCAACTTAGTGCAGGGTTTCATTAATTCATTCGGATCTGATTTTTAATATATCCGGTATCCATGTCGAGACGCTTTAGCGGGGTGAAGCCCAATCTAATTTCGCGTCTCGACATACCCGAAATCACCACCTTTTAACTATCAGTAGATCACAAACTTTTTCCCGAAGGGCGATGGCTTGAAAGTTTTGTAGTCAATGATACTTTTTATCAGTTGCTGTTTAAGCAAATAGGTGGGACATTGATAAGAATCCCTTATAAAGGGGTAGCAACTGAGTTTCTAACAATTAACCTGATGGAAGATAAATACCTTCAACAACTTCATGTATTTTGTCAACAGCTTGACGTAGGAAGGCTAACATCTGTCTGAGACTAAATAATTGGCGATAAATTAATCTTCCGCCCTTCCTCTTCAGGCTAATTTTTAGCCATAAAAGGTTGACCCATATATTGACTAGAATAAAAGAGATCCCAACGAATAATAACCTGAGAACTGGTTTTTTACTTGTTGTTCTGATTCGACAGATATTTTTGAGCCTGTAACTACTTTCTATTCCAAATCTTTTTCTATAATCTTGATGAATATAAGATAAATTAGTTTTTATCTGATGAACCACATAAGCGAAGTATTCTACCCCATTTTGATGTCGTTTGCCTTTTTTATATTTACAGACAATCCATAATTCAAAAATGACGGAATCATCTTTATTTCCAGCCCTGGTCATAGTATATGTAGTTTTATAACTTTTTCTGCCTTTTAAAAACTGTTTGATTCCCCCTTGCTTTCCTGTTTTTATTGCTGGCATAAGTAAAGGGATATCTAAAGCTTGTAACCACCGAATGACGGGAACATTGAAGAATCCTCTATCAAGATAAAGTTGTTTTATTTGAATATTAAGTGCATTAATTTATGCTAATAGATAAGTAATAATAGCAACACTTGTATCCAGCCATCTAACGCCTCTAATTGCAAGGGTTACACGTTTTCCTTTCCGGACAACATATAAAGTTGCATAAGCATAGAAGGAGCAAGTACCAGATTTCGCCTGGCTGCGATATATATAGGGTAATTCCTCGTTACTAGGCTTGCCATAATAAGGAATTAAATTTAAATCAATAGCTAACTTTAGGTGTCCATTTTTAATTCCTTTCGGAACTCGACTTTTTAATGCTTGATTAATTTGTCTCTCTAAGTCTTCAAAATCAGTAATTTTGTTGAGATAATATCTAATATCATTTCCCGATGGAATTTTCTTCAAGGTCTTGGCTGTATTCTCAATAGTATCTCCATTGCTTGCGGCTCTCACTAAAATCTCAAATAGAGTTTTTTGATTACATGCACCTTGAGTCTTAATTGAGAAGTTTTCTGCCAAACACTCAAGAACTTCATTTAGAGTTTCTGTCTCTGTTATAGCCAGTTGTTCTAATGAAACAGTCAATTATTTTAACAAAATAATACACAACACTTTCATTATTTCACTTCTTGGCTTAAGCAATCATAAGCTTTATCTATATACTAAGTAGCTTATAGCACTTGAGCTTACTGATTATTTTGTTGGCGATCGCCCTTTTGGGAAAAGTTTGTGATCTACTGACTATGCAAATTGAATGCTGATTAGCTGATTAATTCTGAATGCGATCGCTATTAGGTAAATCTTGCTGGTTGCTTGGCTCTTTACGAGATTGCGATTGAGTATATATATAGGTTACTAATGCTAAAGTTAGCCCAATCGCCAACACCACCCCTAGGATTCGCAAGAAATTGGGAGTAATTCTCGTAGTTAGCTGCTCACTTAGCCTTGGTTGGTAAATAGTGTCATCCGTTCGCGCTTGTGGTCTCCCTTGACTAGACGAAGGTCGTGGCTGATACAATGTCACATCGGGTCGCACTTCTGGTCTACCTTGATTAGACCCAGGTCGCGGTTGAAATAACGTCTTATCTGGTGGTACTTGTTGTCCGCCTTGATTAGATGCTGGTCGCGGTTGAAACAACGTCTTATCTGGTGGTACTTGTTGTCCGCCTTGATTAGATGCTGGTCGCGGTTGAAACAACGTCTTATCTGGTGGTACTTGTTGTCCGCCTTGATTAGATGCTGGTCGCGGTTGAAACAACGTTTTATCTGGTGGCACTTGTTGCCCGCCTTGATTAGACCCAGGTCGTGGTTGAAACAATGTCTTATCTGGTGGTACTTGTTGTCCACCTTGATTAGATGCTGATCGTGGTTGATACAACGTCACGTCTGGTTTGCTAGCGTTCGGATTATTCACAGGACTTTGTTGACTTTGCTCAACTGGGTTAAACTGTCTCGGAATAGTTTCGTTATTTGAACCTTGGTTGTACCCACCCGCAAGGGGAGGAATGATTTCCTGAGATTGGTTTGGCTCAATCGGATTAAACTGTCTCGGAACGGTTTCGTGATTTGAACCTTGATTGTACCTACCGGAAAGGGGAGGAACGGTTTCCTGAGATTGGTTTGGCTCAATTGGGTTAAACTGTCTGGGAACAGTTTCGTGATTTGAACCCTGATTGTATGCAGATGGAGGACGAATAATGGTGTCGTCGTTCGATTGTCTGGGAACAGTTTCGTGATTTGAACCTTGATTGTATGCAGATGGAGGACGAATAATGGTGTCGTCGTTCGATTGCCTGGGAACAGTTTCGTGATTTGAACCTTGATTGTAGGAAGGTTGCGGTTGTCCAGTAATCTGTCCGGGTACACTAGTATTCCCTGTAGCAAATTTGCCAGCAGCTTGCAAAGCCTGATTCAGTTCTTCTACAGTTGCAAATCGGTTAGCTGGGTTTTTGTGGAGGCATTTCATCACTACAGCTTCCAATTGTACGGGTAAATGCTCACACCCTGGTTGCTCGCGCAGTGGTTTCGGTGGCTCATAAGCGTGAGCTAATACCCAAGAAGCTTCACTAATATGACTACCTTTAATGCTGATTCCAAAAGGGTCGGCTGCACTCAGCATTTCATAAAGAATAATCCCTAAGCTGTAAATATCACCCCTGGCATCCAGATTTTGATCGCTTTGGATTTGTTCAGGAGGTGCGTAACGAAATGTACCGATAAATGTACTAGTTATATTTGTAATATTGGAATTTTCTGAAGATTCACTACGAATTTTGGCAACACCAAAATCCAAAACCTTGACCCACTCTCCCAAATCTGTAGGCGTCAGAAATATATTATCTGGCTTTAGGTCGCGATGAACTACCTGAATATGCTCAGTGGTTTTGCCGCCATCTCGTTGGAGAGTCACTCCTTGATGGGCAAGCTGTAAACCCTTGCAAACTTGCGCCATAATCTTCACTGTCCGCTCAACAGATAGCAGCTTTTCGCGTAGCAATAATTGTCTGAGCGTTTGTCCCCGCAAATATTCCATGACGTAAAATGGAAAACCTTCCGGGGTAACTCCACAATCACTAATCTTAACAATGTGATCGCTTTGCAAAGCAGCACAAACTGCCACCTCACGCTCAAAACGCTTTCTCATTTCTAGTGATGCCACCAGCGTATCTTTGAGCAACTTCAACGCTACCTGCTGACCGACACGGGTATCTGTTGCCAGGAAGACTTCTCCCATGCCACCCCCGCCTAACCGTTTGTCTAAACGATATCGCTGGTTATCACCTACGAAGCGACCATTCCAAGAATTTGAAGAAGGTGGGGATTTCATCTGCAAGAACCCATCCTAGTTACTTTAAAGTGTTAACTGTAGTCAGAGATAATACTAGTATTGCAAATATGATTGCTTGCTTCGTAACCTAGATGAATATTAGTAATATATGCTACTAGCGTTTATCTAATTATACTCAGCTTAACATAAAAGTAATGCTAGCAATTTGATAAAATGTTTAAAATTAAGACTTATGGCAGTTGAAGTTTGTTCCTAATGTATAAGTTAACGCAAATTTCACGAGGGACTGGGGATTGGGAACTGGGGAAATTTGGGGGAGATTCACACACAGTACTTACGTAAAAACTGCCAAAAGCTTAATTTATCGAACTGTGTTCTCTACGAAACACTACGTATAGCTTGCTTCACGCAGGAGTACGCGCAGCATCTGGTAGAGAAGAGAAGAATTTGGAGAATGTGCGTAAATTCTAATACACCGGATTGTTGCAGAATTTATACTTAGTTCCCAATCCTCAATCCCCGCTACAGAATATTTAAAGTTTTGCAAAAAATATTCTGTCAATTTGCTCTGGCGTACATGATTAATATGTGCTATTGCCATGAGGAATGAGGATGAGTAATGTGCTCTCTATAGCCGCCGTGACAGCAGTACTTAAAGTCTTGCTGGAAAATGGTTTAGTCAGCGATCCGATCGCTGCTAGTGTTGGTGATGTGATTGTAACTGCCCTACCGCCCGATCGAATTTCAGTTGAAGCTGACGAGCGTGCTCAGATCAACCTCTTTCTCTATCAAGTGACGCAGAATCGCAATGTCGATTGGGTATCTCAGGAATTTCGGAGCAGGCACTCACGGATTAATGGAAACCCGCGATCTTCGACTCCACCACTAGCTCTTGATCTCCACTACTTACTAACAGCCTACGGAGCCAAGGATTTTCAGGCGGAGCTTTTACTGGGCTACGCGATGCATTTATTACACAAAACACCAGCTATCACATCGGATATTATTGAAAATACTTTGATAAATGCATCTACAACCAATACCTCAAGTGCTTTTTCGCAAGCTGTAGCAAGTGTGTCTGTATCCTATTTAGCTGAACAAATTGGGCAGATAAAGCTGACACCAGAGTTTTTTAATATGGAAGAAACTTCTAAGTTATGGTCTGCTTTACAAACGCATTATCGACCTTCAGCTACCTATCTGGCATCAATGGTATTGATTGAAAGTAGCAAATCTGACAATGAAGGTTACTACATGATGCCTTTGTCTCAACCGAATATAGAGCAAATTATGGCTCCAGCCAAGACAGAGCAAATGATTGTTGCAGGCACAACATTAGTAATTCGTGGTAAACGGTTACGCGGTGAGATTACACGAGTTCGTTTCAGTAATACGGAGACATTAATAGTACCTCAAGAAGTAAAAGAAACCCAAATCAGCTTGTTAGTGCCGCCAGATTTATACGCAAGCGTGCAGGGTGTCCAAGTTGTACATCAAACAATGGGCAATGCAGGGAAAACGGATCATTTAGTTGAATCAAACGTTGCGGCTTTTGTCCTACATCCAACAATTACAGCATTCGTTGCTCAAGTGGAAAATAGCGGCGACAATTTACGCACAGCAGAAATTACCGTTAAATTCCAGCCCAAAGTAGGTAAGGAACAACGAGTAGTTTTGCTACTTTTTGAAGTGTCAGATAATACGCCGTTAAATTACTCTTTTTTTGTTGCATCGCGCACTGAAGATACTGATGCAATCACTATTCCTGTCAAAAACGTCAAGCCAGGAACTTATATTGTCCGGGTGCGGGTAGATGGAGCAGAAAGTCCACTGCACAAGAATCAGTCTGGGGAATATGATTCGCCACAGGTGACTATTTTATGAATACTACAACGATTAATCGCAATTGGGATGAGGCAAACTACCGCTATCTATCAGCAGCCCTAGCCGTGGTGCGTAGTCTTTTAGAAAATCACACGGCCAGGGAGCAAAATCAACCTGACGAGAAAAACCAAGAGCATTTACAGCAAGCGTTACAGGAAGCTGCTGCTGCTATGCCTGCACCATCGGCATTGGAGAGAGTATGCAAAATGTTTAGCCTCTCATCCTTTGAACATGATTTGTTGCTCTTGTGTGCAGGTATGGAATTGAATGGAGATTTTGCGAAATTGTGTGCTATAATCCACGGGGATTCGCAACGTTCTTACCCAAGTTTGGGTTTAGCTCTGGCAGCTTTACCTGATGTCCACTGGGATGCGATCGCTCCAAATGCTCCCTTACGTCATTGGCGGTTAATTCAAATTGGTGACGGTCATGCCCTGACTCTCAGTCCTTTAAGAATTGATGAGCGGATTTTACATTATTTGACGGGTATCCAATATCTTGACGAACGGCTAGCTGGCATTATTGAGCCATTACCAGAGGTTAGTGATTTAGTACCCTCGCATCAAGATTTAGCAGAGCGAGTAGCAGCCGTTTGGTCGCAAGCTTACAAGGTTAATAGTTTGCCAATTGTCCAACTATGTAGTAAAGAAACTGCTAGCAAACGCGACATTGCCGCCACAATTTGTCAACTTCAGGGTTTAAGTCTGTGGGTAATGGCTGCACAAGTCATTCCCTTAGCACCTAGCGAGTTGGATAATCTCATCCGCCTGTGGACTCGCGAGACGATTTTAAGTCAGAGTGCCTTACTCATAGACTGTAATGAACTGGATACTAATGATATAGCGCGGCTGAATGCGATCGCTCATTTTATCGAACGCACAAAGGGCTTTTTAATAGTCACGAGTCGGGAACGGATCGGCTTATCACAACGCCTAGTAGTTAATTTTGACGTACATCAACCAACTAGTAAAGAACAAGGTGCAGTTTGGCAAGATGCACTAGGTGCGAGTGCATCACAAATGAATGGGCAAGTCAAAACCCTAGTAGAGCAGTTTAACTTAAGTGCCGCAACCATTCGCGCTGCTTGTGCAGAAGCCGCAGGACAATTAGCACAAACACCAGAAACCGATATCAACGATATTTTATGGGATGCCTGCCGCGTGCAAGCACGTCCACGCTTGGATGAACTCGCCCAAAGAATTGAGCCATCTGGTGATTGGGAAGACTTAGTATTGCCAGAGGCACAGAAACAAGTTCTCCGGGAAATTGCGGCTCATGTGCGTCAACGGAGTACTGTATATAACAATTGGGGTTTTGGGGCCAAGAGTGCTAGGGGATTGGGAATCAGCGCTCTATTTGCAGGTGCTAGCGGCACTGGTAAAACCTTGGGAGCAGAAGTACTGGCCCATAAATTGCGCCTCGACCTTTATCGGATTGACCTATCATCGGTAGTCAGCAAATATATTGGCGAGACAGAGAAGAATTTGCGCCGGGTGTTTGATGCCGCAGAACAAGGTGGGGTAATTTTGTTATTTGATGAAGCTGACGCTTTATTTGGTAAACGCAGTGAAGTCAAAGATGCCCGCGATCGCTATGCCAATATAGAAGTTAGCTACTTATTGCAACGCATGGAAAGTTACCCAGGTTTAGCAGTGTTGACTACCAACCTGAAGAGTGCAATTGATACAGCCTTCCTGCGGCGGATTCGCTTTGTGGTGCAGTTTCCCTTCCCCGATACTATGCAACGAGCCGAAATTTGGCGGCGTGTCTTTCCAGCCGAAACCCCAACCGCAGACTTAGATGCCCTACAACTGGCGCGGCTCAATGTCGCTGGGGGTAATATCCGTAACATAGCCTTAAATGCAGCTTTCCTCGCTGCCGATGCCGGAGAACCAGTGCAGATGAAACACATATTACGCGCGGCTCAAACAGAATACAGTAAGTTAGAGAAACCCTTGACTGATGCGGAAGTTGGAGGATGGAGTTGATTTTTCAATTTGTTTATATTTAAAGCGATAGCGATCGCAGATCAATTTATTAATCAGCAATAATATTTATAATTATTTTTATACAAAGATGATCGCAATATAATGCCAGAAAACGGGGATATTCAACTAGGTTCTAGGCATGGAGAAGATAATTTACACTTAGGTCGATAGCGATCGCAACTAGACAAATTATATAATATCTGTTACTGAGAATATTGATGGAGGAAAGGTGAGATGAGCGATGTCGGACGACAAGCCACTGGAAGTCTACGCACGCTTGGGCATCAGAAATCAGCCACATCAACTTTTACCAATCCTGCCCTTGCCTCCTCAACTATTCCTACACTAGCTTCTCCAACGCGTGGCTTTGGTTTACAAACAAATAATCCTCCAATCCAAAGACTAACTGAGGCATCAATTGACGACCTTCAAGAGGCGCAGTCTGTTGATGAGCAATTCTTGGAACCACAAGCCATCAAACAACAGCCTCTTAATCACGACATTAGTCGCATATCCTTGCATCGTCCCCAGGCAAAACTTACAGTTGGTGCGCCAAACGACTATTATGAGCAGGAAGCTGATCAAGTCGCCGATCAGATCATGCGAATGGCTCAACCTCAACCTATAGGTTTACAGGATACACAGACTCAAGACCAAGTGCAAACCAAACCTCTAGCAGCTGCCATAACTCCTCTAGTGCAACGGGAAGCAATGCCAGAAGAGGAAGAGGAATTGCAAACTAAGCCATCGCTACAACTCGCTACCAATGGCAGTTTCCCAATTGAGGACAATTTTGAGACTCGGCTAAACAGCAATGAAAATGGAGGAAGTCCTTTACCAGATGGAGTACGCTCCTTTATGGAACCCCGCTTTGGTACTGATTTTAGTCAAGTGCGGGTACATACAGGCAATGAAGCGGTGCAGATGAATCGGGATTTGAATGCCCAGGCGTTTACACACAAGCAAAACATTTTCTTTGGTGCAGGTAAGTCACCAAGTAATGATGCATTAACCGCCCATGAACTGACTCATGTGGTACAGCAGACAGGTGCAGCCCAGAGAAAATTAATTCAACGGGCAATTAACCCCACATACGACCTGACTCACGGTACTTTTGAAGTAAATGCCACACCAAACGGGGCAAGTCTACCGATTACCATTCGTTTCAAACCTAAAACTACTGCTCCCTACTCTAACCAGATTGGACTGATTCAGATTGTGCGTCTGACAAATGCTACAGGCACAAATGTCGAACCTCAATCTTTACCTGCGGCTCGTGGTGCTAGCCTACGCACTACAGCTAATGCCACCACGGGAGTTGAGGGCGGATATTTCACTGATGTACTGCACAATGATGCACCAGCCCACGGTGGTACAGGAACTAATGCCCCAGCGGGAAGTGCTTTACCTGCCCAGTATCCTTTTGGCAACGACCCAGCCCAACCCAATCCCGCAACCCCTGGACTTTCGCGACCTTCTTCTAGTGGTGCAAGCGGAGCCACTATCGGTTACAAACGCTCCGATGATCCTACTGATATCAAAGCAGCAGAGCTAACCGACGCTCCCGGAGGAACTGGTGAGTTCAACTTCGACTTTCAGACAGTGGCTAAGGGAGAAGATACCATGACAACTTACGGTGCGCTTCATTGGGGCTTCCAGATTCGCGCTGGTAAAGTTGAGAATGATCAGGCCTCAGCACAGGATGGGCAATCCGCTACTTTCGATGCGGCTTTGGAGAAGCATCGAGATTTCTACGTACACGAACCAGTCATTTTTTACTTTGATTTCGATAGTGACCAACTGAGTTCTAGCGAAACAGGCAAAATTGATACATTCTTGGATTACCTGCGGCGCTTCCCGGATGTAAAAGTTACTCCCGAAGGTTTCGCCGACAGACGCGGTGGTGCTTCTCAGCACAACCTGGATCTGTCTTTACGCAGAGCCGAAGCAGTCGGAGCAGCCCTGCGGACTAAGGGTGTAGCTGAAGCTCAGATTAGTGCTGTCACTATCGGCTCTGGATCAACCCAAGACTTTACTCCAGATGCCACTACTAACCAAGATAGAGAAGCTAATCGTCGGGGCAATCGCCGGGTCGTTTTGAGCTTTCAGCATGTGCCAGCAGCAGCACCAGCAGGGGGAGGAGGGGCGACACCGTGATTTGGAGAACGGCAGGAATATTCGTGACAGTTTTTATACTGGTCGTTGGAGGAAATTTATATATGAATAATCAAGACGCGACTGCAACACCTATGGAGCAGATTAAAGAACGATTCTACTCTACAGATCAAGACACTAGCGGTTTAGCACTGGGGGAATTGATCCGTTTAGGCAAACAAGCTACCCCCATTTTGTTGGAAGCCTTGACGCATTCCAATCCCCGTACCCGTCGTCTTGCTGCTGAAGGACTGAGTGAAATTGCTGACCCTGCCAGTGCTGATGCTTTGTTCCAAGCTACCCATGATACTAATGGAGAAGTGCGTGCCCGTGCTGCCACTGCCCTATACACATTAGGGGATAAACGGGCATTGACCGCTTTGGTTGCCACCCTTGATGATTACCCTGATATACTGCACAACCCCTACACAGCTTCGATGTATCCTTTAATGCGAGGAGGAAAAGAAGTTTTACCTTTGGTTGTTCCTCTGTTACAAGCACCTAATGATTTGACTCGTGAACGGGCTTTTTTGATTGTGAAAGCTGTAGTGAGTAAGCTACCCCAAGGGCAGGACTGGAATCAGTTGTGGCAGAGTTTGGGAAGTTATGATCCTGCTGGGCCACAGGCAGAACGTGACAAAGCTGCTCAACAATGGGAGCAATGGTTGAGTAAATAATTACCGTAGCTGTAGACAAAATCAGTCTGTTTCAGAAAAGCGTATTAATTATTTATAGAAAACAAACCTCAGTAATAAACGTAGGTAACAGTTCTTGGTACCGAAGGTAGGTTGTAAATATTCCTAAAAAATTGAATGTAGAAGAAGCATTTGAGATATTCTTCAGTAAGGTTAGGGACTTCCAAATAAAAAAATATCCAACTATTTATTGTGGGGTGGGCGTCTCGCCCGCCCAGTAACCAAAGGCGGGCAAGATGCCCACCCCACAAGATTGGATAATTTATTTCTTGGAAGTCCCTTACAGCAATTTTCAAGTAAATGAAGTACAAAATGCAGGATTCAACATCAGACATAAAGAGTTTCTACTTCCTGCCTCAAAACCCATAACTTTGGAGAGCATCCCAAATGTGTAAAAACATAATTTGTCATTGCGAGCGGTATGCAGTGAAGCAAAGTAATCGCAAAGTACAGATGTTGCAATTGCTTGATTCCACTTCGCTTCATTCGCAATGACAACTAACAATCTTGGGAAATTAGCCAAATTGGGATGTTCGCTAACTTTGTACTTCATGTAAAAGAAAATTACTGTAATTGCAGAAAATTAAGTAGAAATACCTCATAGCTAAATATAATAATGGTGAATTTGTACTCTTAATCTGAAAAGAGTTCAGTAGAGAAAATTAGACTCAGAAATAAATCACCCACATCTACAAAATTGGGATAATTTCTGCTGAGGAATAGACTGATATAACTCTGGATAAAAATATGATATTAGAAACAAAAAAATTAGAGCCGACACTAAAGAATTCTGCTTTCGAGACTCCTGAATCTCAGTCAGAATTTAATTGGAGAGAATGTTGGTATCCTGTGTGTTTTCTGCAAGACTTGCCTAGAAATCGCCCTTATAGCTTTTCGTTATACGATGAACCTTTTGTTTTATTCAAAAACACAGATGGACAGATTATTTGTTTAACAGATCGTTGTCCCCACCGTGCAGCTAGACTGTCTGATGGACAAATTATTGACGGTAGAATAGAGTGCTTGTATCATGGTTGGCAATTTGGCCAAGATGGTCAATGTTTGCATATTCCCCAGTTATCAACAGAGGCAAAAATTCCTGTTAGTGCTTGCATATCATCCTTTAAAGTTATAGAACGTCAAGAAATCATTTGGATTTGGGCTGGAGAAGTTGAAACAGCTGTTGATGAGTTAATACCAACTGTACCAAATTTGGATAAACCAGGATGTTTTAATTTAGATTACATGCGAGACTTACCTTATGACCAAAGCTATTTTATTGAAAACGTTATTGACCCCGCGCATATTCCTATTAGTCATGAGGGCATATTTAGCGATCGCACTGAAGCCCAACCACTAGAAATAGAAGTCCTTGAGAGTTCCCATCAAGGAATTCGTGGAAGATATCGAAAGACAAAAAAAACCAATCAGCCCTGGCAATTATTAGATTTTGTTGCTCCAAACGTAGTTCTTTACAGACTTGGAAATGAAGAGGAAAACAGATTTTTGGGAACAGCTTTGTATTCAATTCCCCTCGGTAAAAATAGATGTCGGGTTCTCGTCAGAAATTATAGTAACTTTTTTGACTTTAAGACAAAGTTGATGCCTCCTTGGGTAGATCATATAATGATTCGCAACAAAGTATTGGAAGGTGATATGCCAATAGTTGTTGAACAAAAAGGACAAATTGAGCGGCTAGGAAAAAATTTACAAGAATTGTATTTACCGCTGAAAACATCAGACATATTAGTAGTTGCATATCGCAAGTGGTTAGATAAATACGGTTTATCTTTGCCTTTTTATCAAGGTTATTCCACTGCAAAAAATATTGATAATAGCAATGATCATGAACAGTTAAAAACCTTAGACCGATTCTCACAACACACACTTATCTGTAATTCCTGTAGCCAAGCTTATCAGTTAACCAAACGATTACAACAAAGCTGTATAGGAGTTGCGATCGCTTTAGCTGCTGTAGCAATACTTACAGATACTTCTGGAATAAAAATAGCAGCAGTATCTACTTCGGTAGCATTAATTATTTTGGCAGTTATGGCTCAGAGACTCAAAACTCAATTTGAGGATTCCTATACTCGCCATGAATAAATTGGTGTTGCACTAACTCACTCAATTACTGTGACACAAACTTTGATTAACACCTGACTTTTCACGGTATCTGGAAAACCTCTCTCTAAATCTCTCTCCTTAGAGGAGAGAGACTTTGAATTTTCCCCCTTCCCGAAAGGGGAAGGGGGCTAGGGCATGTTTTCAAACTGCTCGTTTAGCCTCTTAACTTTTTAGATCCCCCTAAATCCCCCTTAAAAAGGGGGACTTTAAGAGACTCTTTGCCCCCCTTTTTAAGGGGGGTTGGGGGGATCTAAGACTTTGAAAACACGCCCTAGGGGGTTAGGTCAATCGTTAGCTTTTCCACATGACGTGAAAAGTCAGAATTGACATAGATTGGAAATTTTTTCAACTTGTTTCGGTGCTTTAATTTCAGTAAATAGCTGAATCGCCCGATTGAAATTCATTTGATTTTCATCGGGCTTTGCCATCTTTTGATTAGTTAAACCCAATTGAAAATAAGCTTCAGCTAGATCACACTTTGCACCTATTTTATCCAAAAGTTCGATAGCTTCTGTATGATTAGCAAGAGCTAATGTAAAATCTGTTTGTTGTCGATGGATTTCTGCTAAACCATTGAGAGTTTTTGCTTTTACCTGCATATAGTGACTTTCTTCAGCAAAAGTCAAAGCTTGGTGGAATATCTGATTTGCCTGAGAAAATTCGCCTAAATTGACGTAGGTTTGACCTAAAATTTGCATGAAATAGACAAATCTTCCAGTCTGTCCCCCCAATTTTTCGTTTGTAATATTTTGATAAGCTACATTTGCTAATACATAAGAAGCATCACGCAAACCTAAATAAGAATACACCAAAGCTAAACAGACTGAGGCTTTCTCTGCCCAGCGATGATGCTCGGTATTTTGAGCCAGATAAATTACTTGCTGAAATAACTTTGCAGCTGCCTCTAGTTCCCACAAATCTATTTTGTAAAGACCAATACTTAATAAAGAATCTACTTCTAACATCCTCAAATAGTAAACTGGATGTTTATTTTCTGGCTGAGGTACAAGTGATTTGAGTGTTTGGGTTGCTAGAGTAATAGTCTTTTCTTGACAAACGATCGCTTGGCTAATTTTACCTGTTATCCAATATAAATCACCCAATATATTGTAAAGTTCGCTGAGATTTTGGTCATTTTCTAGATTTTGAACAACTTGATTAATTGCCGCAAGTATCGGCTGAATTAAACCCATCCGATACAACGTGCTACCAAGAGGCAAAAACTGCTGCCATTGATTATTTCGGCTTTTTAAAATGACCTTACCCGCCAATTCAAATTCTTTAATTTCTATGTAGTGATAATAGGCTTCCAGAGCTTGCAAAGCATCTTTAAAAGTTTCAATTTGTTTAATACTAGTTGTCCAAAATTCTGCGGCTTTGTGGTTGGCAATTTCCCATTCATCGCTGGGGCGTAAACGTGCGATCGCTTCTTTCCGAATCACGGGATGCAACCAATATTCACCCTTATCACACTCTACCAAAGACCGATTTCTTAAGGAAGCGATGATTTGGCGATGTTGATCGGCTGGAACATCCCACAGTAAACAAAACAACCCTTGAGATGAGATGGTGGGTATATCTTGGTAACGATAACATCCCAAACGGCAAAGTAAGCGATATGCTTCGGGGTCGAGGGCTTGCAGACGATTGATTTGACTAACTGCTAAATTTTTTAAGTCCGTTGCGGCTAACGGATCGGCGTGATTTTCTTGCCAATAAAAAACCATATCACCGTCAAAATCCTCCTGAATTGAACCGCAGAGAATTCCCATTGCTTTAGCATTACCGCCATAAGTGCGATGCATGATTTGCAAGGTTGGCGAGTTGATGGCTAATCCTCGGTTGCTAAAAAACTGTTGCCATGCGTTTTCATCTAAGCCAGGAAGCCGATAGTGATTCACATTTAGCCCAGGTTCACAAAGGCGATCGCGACTAGTAATCAAAGTGACAGATTGCACTCTAGCATCAGCCAACACCCGCAATAGTTCTACATAGTTGCGATGAGAAGCAATCAAGCCACCTTGTTGATCCAGTGCAGGCTCGAGATTGTCAATTAACACCCCAATCCGCCGATTGTGGAGTTGGCGCTTGAGTCGTCCCAATGTAACCCCAAATTCTACCCCAGGTTCTTGATCAAAATCTTGTTTTAGCCATTCCTCTACTACTCGTTCGGCGGGGGTGATATTCTGCGTTTCCTTCGCCATCAGCAGTTCCAAAACCAAGTCAAACCCCTGAGTTTGCAGATATTGCTGCGCTAGAGTAGTTTTGCCTAAGCCTCCTTCACCTTGGATAACAATGACTTTCGAGCCTTGATTTACCAAAGTATTCAGGTGAGCGATCGCTGCTGTTCGTCCAATAAAATTGGTATCCTCTAATTTTGGGGTGGGATGTGGCGATCGCGAGTAATCAACCAGGCTGGATATCGCAGTAGTTTTTCTCAGAACCCGTTCTAAAGTAGCGCGACAATTACTTTTGGTTATCTTTTCTCGCAATACTTTAGAAAGCAACTTCCATAACTGAGAACCTGCATCCTTGGCGTGTCCTTCCGTACAACCGTAAGAATGAGCGATATCCAAGTATTTTCTACCCAACCAAACTTGCACAAGAATCACTTTTTGCAAATCGCTCAACCGTTCCCCAGTCTGCGGGGGAATTATGGCGTCTAACCATGCTAATGCTGCTTCAGCGTCCATTGTGTAACGACAAGGATAGTTCAGATTTTAGGGACAACTATAAATCACTCTACAGTTATGTTGCGGGAGTTTTCGGATAAGATTCTGTAAATCCGACTTTTTTCCCGACTTTTGCAAACTTTATTCAAAATTCAGCAGCAAGTTATTGAAAGGATTGCTGTTATTCCAACGGTAGGTATTAAAGTCTCGTTGATCAACTGTCAAAATCCGTCCATGTCCCAGATGTTCTGCGTGAACAACTAGAGAAGCATCTGCCATATCCATTGGCAAATCTGCATATTTTTCCATGAGTTCAATTATGCGTGCAACATGGTGACTTCGTAAATCAAACACTTCAAAAGCTTCCTGTGCAACCTCTCTCAAAAAACTACATTGAGCATTATTACCGCCTCCTCTGGCGAGAAGAAGGTAACAAGTTTCGGTAATTACAGGGTAAGCAGTGACTAGTGGTTCATTGAGAGCATTTAAAACTTGTAGTGCTAATTGATGGTATTGATCGTTTTGGTGCCCAAGTGCCACGAAAAAGCCAGTATCAGTGACGATCATACTTTTCTTGCATTAGCGATGTCTACGACGAGCTTCGCTTACGCACAATAGCTTCGGAATTAGCAGCTAAGTCAGTTTCTCCTTTGAAACAGCCGATAAATTTACTTTGCTTGAGTTTCGCCAAAGGATCTGTTTTTTGTTGCTGAAGTTGTTGATAGCGCAGTCAGGGTTAGCGCGTCTCAAAGCCTATTGACAATAGGACTTGCCTGATATAGCAAT
>NZ_JABXKQ010000015.1 GCF_017114945.1 Nostoc sp. JL34 | reverse complement strand
CTGCTCCTCTGCACCCCTGCTGCCTCAATGATTTTCCCTTTTCTTAGTGCCATTCGGAACAGTGTCAGCGTCGCATCTGTCCTATCCTGGAGATGGGTAGATAGTGTTGTGGGTGAGACTGTGTTTTTCAGCGTTGTGATACCGACTTATAATCGCCAACCGATTTTAGAAAAGTGCCTCCGCGCCTTGGAGGTGCAGGAGTTGAATAAGCCAAGTTCTGTTACTGGTTACGAGATTGTCTTGGTGGATGATGGTTCTACTGATGGCACATTGGAGTGGTTAGCAGCACACCAAGAGGAGTTTCCCCATGTGCGCTGGTTTCAACAAGACCATGCTGGCCCAGCTGCGGCTCGAAATTTGGGGGTAGAACAGGCGCAGGGAGACACAATTATCTTTATTGATAGCGATTTAGTAGTGCTGAAGAATTTCCTGCAAGCTCATGCTGACGCGTTAGTGCAGGGGAAAGAGAAATTGGGGAGCGATCGCTTTTTCACTTACGGTGCAGTTATTAATACTTGCAATTTCAACAACCCAACTGCTGAACCCTACAAAGTCACAGATTTTTCAGCCGCTTTTTTTGCTACGGGAAATGTAGCAATTCCCAAACATTGGTTAGATAAAGCGGGACTTTTTGATACTAGTTTTAAACTCTATGGCTGGGAAGATTTAGAATTAGGAGTGCGGCTGAAAAAACTAGGTTTGACACTAATTAAATGTCCAGAAGCCGTCGGATATCACTGGCATCCAGCATTTAATTTAGAGCAAATTCCCCGATTGATTGACCAAGAAATTCAACGCGGGCGAATGGGAGTTTTATTTTATCAGAAGCATCCTACATGGGAAGTGCGAATGATGATTCAAATGACTTGGCTGCATCGCTTACTTTGGGGGATTTTGTCGCTCAATGGTGCCCTAAATGAACGGACAATGGCTCCGTTATTGCAATGGCTAATTAACTTAGGTAAACCGCAATTGGCTTTAGAAATTGCCCGAATTTTTCTCAACTGGTACAACGTGAAGGGTGTCTATGAAGCCTATGATCAAATGCAGCAAACATCGTGATTAAAAAGTGGCGTAGGCGTAGCCCGTCGTAGACATCGCATACTTAAATATACTACGTCAAAATCGCCCCACCCATTAACCGCTCATACCGATACTTCAACTCTTCTTTCATCAAATACCAGCGCTCTAAAGTTGCATCCATCTCTATAATTTTCTCTGCTGCTTGCCGCGCTAAAAGTAAAACTTCTTCATCGTCAACCAAACTCACTAAGGTAAAATCTGGCACTCCAGATTGACGAGTTCCCAGTACTTGCCCTGGGCCACGAAAACGCATATCCATTTCAGAGATGAAAAAACCATCCTGAGATTGTTCTAATACCTTCAACCGTTGTTGAGCATCAGGACTTCTGGAACTGCTCATTAACAGACAGTAAGACTGAGCCGCACCACGACCAACGCGCCCCCGCAGTTGGTGCAGTTGCGATAAACCAAATCGCTCCGCATTTTCAATGAGCATAACTGTAGCATTAGGTACGTCTACACCTACCTCAACAACAGTAGTCGAAACCAAAACCTGCGTTTGGTTATCACGAAATTTGGTAATCGCTTCATCCTTATCAGCTGAACTCATGCGACCGTGCAGCAGCCCTACTTGAAAGTCAGGAAAAACACTTTCTTGTAGCTTTTGATGCTCGTCAACAGCCGATCGCAAATCTAATTTTTCTGATTCTTCTACCAAGGGCAAAACCACATAAACTTGTCTACCTTGGACAATTTCTCTGCGGATCAGGTCATAAGCATGGTTGCGTTGCTGGCCTGACAATACTGTTGTCTGAATCTTTTGCCGTCCTGGTGGTAACTCATCAATTTGACTCACATCCAAATCCCCATGTATGGTCAGTGCTAAGGTTCGGGGAATTGGGGTAGCTGTCATAGTTAACACATGAGGTTGATTGCCTTTTTGCTGCAAACGTGCCCGTTGTTCTACCCCAAAGCGATGCTGTTCATCTATCACCACTAACCCTAATTGCTGAAAATTTACAGGGTCTTGAATCAACGCATGGGTTCCTACTAACAAAGGTAATTCACCAGTTCCTAGCTGAGAATGTATTTGTCTTCGTTTCGCAGCTTTAGTCGAGCCTGTAAGTAATTCCACTGGTAAATGCAGTAGATTAAACCAGCTAACTAACTTGCGATAATGTTGTTCTGCCAAAACTTCTGTGGGAGCCATCAGCGCTGCTTGGTAGCCAGATTGAATTGCTGCGAGGATAGCCAGCACGGCGACGACCGTTTTACCAGAACCGACATCACCTTGCACCAAACGATTCATTGGCACAGATTTTTGTAAGTCGTTGAGAATGTCGTTGAGAACTCGTTGCTGTGCGCCAGTGAGTTGAAAAGGCAGTATTTCGTGGAATTTCTCTACAAGTTGACCGCGTGGGACAAGGATGGCGCTGGTTTGAATCGCTCTTGCTTGCTGTTGACGTTGCAGTAACCCAAGTTGTAGGTAGAAAAATTCGTCAAAAACTAGGCGACGACGGGCAACTTGCAGGGCGGCGCTATCGCTGGGAAAATGAATATTAGCGATCGCATCTTTCAATTCCATCAAACCATACTTCTGCCGCAAACCACTTGGCAAAGGGTCTTTCAGGTTAGCCGCAGCAGGCAAAGCAGCAATTACCGCCTGTCGCACTGTATTTGCCACCACGCCCTCAGTCAGTCCATAAATTGGCACTACCCGCCCAATATTTAGCGACTCAATCGTATCTCCCGGATTTGCCAAAACCTCTAATTCTGGATTATCCAGTGTCAAGCCATATTTACTTTCTTTCACCAATCCACAGGCCGCCAGAATGCTACCTACTGCATAACGGCGTTTTAAACTTTCTTGCCAAGCGCGACTGCTAAAGCGTGTACCTGCGTAAAAACGACCAATTTTGATTTGACCGCTGTTATCTTTTACTACTAGTTCTAAAATTGATAATTTCTGATTTTTAGGGCTAGTAAAGCAGTTGCAACGCTTCACTGTAGCCACTATTGTCACCGTCTCACCCGCCTGTAACTCGCGGATATTCACCTGACGCGCATAATCAATATGGTCACGAGGATAGTAGAAAAGCAAGTCGCGGACGGTATGTAAACCAAGCCGTGCCAAATTATCAGCTTTTTTAAAACCTATTTCTGGTAAATCACTGAGTTTTTGCTCAATTTTCGGTGCAAGTCTCCGACTCACCTCAGTAACAATTGGAGATTTTGGATTTTTAATTTTGGATTGATAAATTCTCCCTTGCTCCTCTGCTCCTCTGCTCCCCTGCTCCCCCTGCTCCTCCTTCCGTTGCTCCTCTTGCTGTAATTGGGAAAGATACCTACGAGTCTCTGCTACTAAATGTTGTCTTTCTTCCAGTGCTAGATGTGGATAACTAGCAAATTGCACCGCTAGTCCTTGCCAACGGCGGCGTTCAGTTTGGGGTAAGCCTGTTGGGAATTTGCCCAAAGTTAGGCTCAGAAATTCACTGAAACGGTATTCTCTGCCCATCAAGTCTGTGAAGCCACGCTCGGCTTCTATTGCCAAGGCTTTGTGCAATCGTATCCAGTCTGGTTTTTCATTAGTCATTGGTCATTAGTTATTAGTCATTAGTCAATGGTCATTTGACTCTGGACAAAGGACATAGACGCGCCAGCAGCTTCCCGCCGGGTAGGACAAATGACTAATTCTCAAACCAACTAGCACGCCATGCAGCTTCAGCTTCAGCAACTGCCTTTTCTTTATATCTCTTTTTATACTCTCGTCCAAGCTTGTTTAACTGAACTAAGATACTGCGGATTTGCCTGCGCTCAGAGGAAAGTGTCACATCAGCAAATTCAATTTCTCCTAACCGCAGGTTAATAGCCATGATTTGCGTCAGTCCAGAATCTTCTGACTGCTGCTCATTTTCAATTTCAATTACTAAGTTTAATAAATTGGGTGGCCCTGGCATTACCTCAGCAGATGCTTCTGATGCCGCCGCCGCTGCTGCTAAAATCGGTTCTGGTAATTTTTTCGGTAATACTCCAGCTTTTTGTAACAAAAGATTAGCATCATGCGAAAGCTTTTTCAGTATCTCTTGCGCGGCCTCTTCTAATTTCTGTTGCCATTTTGCCAGTTCTATAGGATCGGAGGTGTTGGCAGTGAGATACTGAGAATTAGAGGTGTCCAGAAATAGTGAAGATGAAGAAGATGTTACTTCCTCATTCTCCTCATCCCCTTCGTCTCCCTCATCTCCCTCATCCCCCTCATCTCCCTCATCTCCCTCATCTTTCCCTGATTCTTCACTTTTAATATAAATGAGCAATTGTTCAGCTGCGAGTTGACCCAACTTGCGGATAGCTTGTTGCAATTGTTGGCGCTGATTCAATGACAAATGCAGAAAGTTTTCGGGATATCCTTGGGTACAGAGGTGGTAACTTGCGAGAATCAACTGTTTGCGTACAGCTAGCCCCAAGGTGTTTAGATAACTAGCATAAGCCCTTTGTAGTTCTACTGCGATCGCGCGGATCGCTTCTTCCAGTGCTGCAATATCCCGTTCAATTCGTTCGATTGCTCTTGCCATATCTTTTAGTTCTTGCCCATCTGAACCATTACATAGTACAAATGTACAAATTTATTTTAGGATAAATTTCCAAAGGATTTTAGATTTTAAATTAAATACGATATTTCGCGTCTTTTACTAAATAAAAGACAGGTCAAGCGAATAACCTGACCTGTTTTTTAAAGAGTTATTAGTCATTAGTCATTTATCCTTGGTAAAGACTAATGACTAATGACCAATGACCAATGACTAATATTACTTGGCGCCCATTTGTGCAGCGACTTCATCAGCAAAGCTCATTTCTTGCTTTTCAATGCCTTCGCCCAGTATATAACGGACAAAGCGAGTCACTTGAATCTCTTCGCCTAATTGTGCCTTCACTTGCTTTATCAAGTCTTCCACGGAAATACTCTGATCGCGAATGTAAGGCTGATCGAGCAAAGTCAATTCTTTCAGGCGTTTTTCAATCCGTCCCTGAACAATCTTTTCTTTGATGTTTTCAGGCTTGTTCGCCAAATCATCCTTGCCCATTTCGATGTCTTTTTCTTTTTGGGCAATTTCGGCGGGGATTTGGTCTACGCTCACATACTCGACATTGGGACAAGCCGCAACTTGCATTGCAGTGTTCCGTGCCAAGGTTTGAAACTCTGAATTAGCAGCCGCTGACTCAGTTTGGGAACCCAGTTCTACCAATACACCAACTCGACCGCCAGTGTGAATGTAGCTGTCTACTACACCTTGTGTGTCTTTTGCTATTGCAAAATTAACAAAGCGGCGCACTTGGATGTTTTCACCAAGGGTGGCAATAGTTTGCTTGATGGATTCTTCTACAGTCGCACTTTCATTCTCAATATAGGGTTGAGCCAGCAAAGACTCAACACTATCAGCTGTCGCTGCTTGCTTTGCTAGGTTCTTAACTAAAGCTTTAAAAGCCTCGTTACGAGCAACAAAATCAGTTTGGCAGTTGACTTCTATGAGTACACCCACCCGAGATCCGGGCTGAATGTAAGTGTCTACTAGACCTTCTGCCGCAATGCGATCGCTTTTTGCTCCCGCCTTAGAGATGCCCTTTTTGCGTAGCCAGTCTGCGGCTTCTTCTACGTTGCCTTCAGTCTCTATCAGCGCCTTTTTGCAGTCCATCATGCCGGCACCAGTTTTTTGGCGTAGCTCTTGGACGAGTTTTGCAGATATTTCCGCCATGTTGCCTCAATTCCTAACTTGACCTCGAGTTGTAATCACTCACCTAATTTAATACTGAGTGCTGGGTTTTGAGTGCTGAGTTTTGAGTGTTCAGTTATCAATTTTATTCTTCATTGACAAATCACAACTTACAACTTCAAAAATCAAGACTCAGCACTATCCAATTTGCTGAGTCTTTCTATCTTACTCAGCACGGGCTAAACGCCCTGCTACCGCTAACAGCACTGTTGACTCAGCACTATTCTTCTGTTTCCTCGTCGGGAATTACGGCGTCAGTATATTCGCTTTCTTCGTAGTCTTCGTCATACTCACCGCCTTCGTAATCTTCGTCATATTCTTCAACATCCAGCTGACCGTGACGACCTTCATAAATGGCATCTGCCAATTTTCCGACTATCAGCTTAATTGACCTGATAGCATCGTCGTTGGCTGGGATGGGGATATCTACTACATCGGGGTCACAGTTTGTATCCAGCATGGATACAATAGGAATATTCAGCTTTTGGCATTCTTGAACTGCGTTATATTCCCGCCGTTGGTCTACAATTACCACAATATCGGGGACTTTCCGCATTGTTTTAATGCCACCCAAGTATTTCTGAAGCTTGGTCATTTCCCGACGCAGCATTGATGCTTCTTTTTTCGGTAATAAATCTAGTGCGCCAGTTTCCTCACGGCGTTCTAAATCTTTCAGGCGGTCTACTCGTGTTTTGATCGTTGCCCAGTTGGTCAACATTCCGCCCAACCAGCGTTGGTTAATGTAGTGGGAACCACAACGGCTGGCTTCTTGGGCAATAATTCCAGCTGCTTGCCGTTTAGTACCTACGAAAAGAAATTTCTTCCCTTGTTCTGCGTGCGATCGCATATAGTTGTAAGCATTATCCATCAACTGGGCAGTTTGCACCAAGTCGATAATGTGTACACCATTGCGGGAAGTGTAAATGTAAGGAGACATTTTTGGGTTCCAACGCCGGGTCTGATGCCCAAAGTGAACCCCTGACTCCATCATTTGAGCCAATGAAACGACTGGCATATATTTTCTTACTCCGATTCGGGTTAAACCTCCATCCAAGTGCATTTCCCAATCGGGAAACACCCGAATTCTTAGATGTGCGAGATTAGTTAACCATACTAGGTTAGCATATTCTGAAGAGTTGTGGTTTGTTGACAAAATGAGGGCGATAAAATAGCGCTGCCCACTCAACAATTAGGCAACGCTATTCTTCTCTTAAACTCAAAATACCTATCTACTCCCGGTCTTCTTGGTCTTTGGGTTTAGATTTTTGTCGCCGTTGTTCGATCTGGTCGTCGATAGTTTCTCTCATTTTGCGATCGGCAGTGTCCATCGCAGAATACTTAAAGCGGTTGATTATGCCACTGAACAAGTTACCAAAGAATCTTTCAATTTCCTGCATAATTTTATACCTCAATATTTAAAGGTAAATTCTTGACTTGACATTGGTCTTGGACTTTCTAGTGGAAGTAGGAAATAAAACGCTAACCTGTACTCTTTCAAGTATCTGTTAATCTCTTAGCGTCTCTAAGTGCTTAAAAGGCTGGCGGTTTATTTATCCTTTGATTCACTTTTGTTTGGGAATTACTGTATAAAACAGTCTTCTCAATTAAATTAGTATTGTTGAGAATTACTAGATTGAAACGCGCTAGAGATTCATCTATTGTATTCTGTCTCAGGTAATAAATGTAGCAAAAACACAGGTAACAAATTGTCTACTTGTTTATAACACTTACCATGTCTACGACGGCCGTAGCTATAGCAACTTCTGGTGTATGTTACTCAATAGTATCGGGGTCTACATTGAGCGATCGCAACCTCGCCTTCAATTGTTCTATTTGCAATTCTGCCTGTTCTGCTCGTTGACGTTCCTGTTCTGCTCGTTGTCGTTCCTGTTCTGCTCGTTGTCGTTCCTGTTCTACCAGTTCTTCTGCCTGCTGTCTTGCTAAAACTTCCTGCCTTAAAGCCTGTGCCAGTTCATCAGGGATCAGTAATTTTTCCCCTGTATCCTCAGAATAAAACCCAATTAGCTTTCCCTCAATCACCAAGCGCAGTTGTAACGGTTCGCTGTGTCCATCCTCTATAGGTTCGTAGATTTCTCCCCGCAGGCGATAGCCACGTAGCTGTTGTTCCACCCACTCGCCTTTAGGATCAAATAGCCAGTATTCCTTGACACCTAGCTGCTCATAGAGGGTCTTTTTGAAGATTTCGTCTTGTCCCTTTGTCCCAAAGGATGTCATTTCAAAAATAACTGTGGGTACTTGACCCTCTTCCCAGGTTTTATAGTTGTCCCGACCGCCGGGTGCAACATCAAAAATCACCATCACATCTGGGGCTACCCGCAATTTTGGAAAACCTTGTGCATAGTAAAGAAATTGATTTCCTAATACTGTTGCCTGACGATTTGCCAAATACTGTTTCAGGACTTCTAAGTTAGTTAGTAAGGCATAAAGGTGGTCGTAAGTTTCTGCCACTGGTTGACCATCAGCACTGGGGTAAAATATTTCTGATTCGACACTAACAGGTAAAGTAGCCGTCATGGTTGTAAAATCAGTGCTACGAGATTATTGTAGAACAACTCTACCTCTCCTTAACTTAGGATGTGTAAGCTTTTCAAAATATAACTAGATAACTCACAAAATCCTTCCCCTTCGGCAGCAGTGGTAATGTAAGCAGGCTGATATTTCAACTGATTCAGATACTCCACAACATTCGCCACGCCTACAGAAATAGGAAAATAACGCCGATCAAATAAACTTTCATCATTGGGACTATCGCCCACAGTCACAATTTGTTCTGATGAATACTGTGGCAAATATTCGCGCAATACCTGCAACAATCCCACAGCTTTATCTTGCCCTTGGGGTTTAATGTGACACTGCACATTGCTATAAGTAAATCCCCAACCCATTTGTTCACAGAGATTGTCTAGGGTTTGTAGTTCGTTGTCACGCAAACCAGCTACATCAAAAGTCCAGTCGGTGATGCGAAACTGATTATCAGCAGATTCTTGGATTTGGGGAAATTTAGTTTGTAAATTCTCAAAAGTCGTAGCCAAGTGCTGGCGATGTTTGGCTAAATCGGGGATGGGTGTTAAGACTACTGGTTTCTGATTGCCAGGTGGAAAGTACAAACCGCCATTTTCTGCCATAGCACCTGCTACTGGCATCAAGCTACTTAATCCACTCACCCACCCAGCAGAACGTCCTGTGACAATCAGCACCTTAATGTCATCTGCCGCTAAATCCTCTAAAGCTTGCAGCAGTGCAGGAGTAAATTTTCCTCGTCTAGTCAGGGTACCATCCATATCTGTGGCTATCAGACGAATATTGCTGAAGCTTGTAGATGAAACCTCAGACAGGGCAGGGACGCTCAAATGTCTGGACATATGCGGTTTGTAAAAAATATTAATGATACAGCAAGATGGCATTGAATATTTGGGCATCCTAAACATCAGGAGTCAAGTTTTTCAGTTTCCAACCATGTCCACTTCAATGTTTCTTGCCCAATCCTCCGGGACAAAGACTAAAAAGGCATCCCAGGAAGTGCCAGCAAGTAATCCTCAAATACCACCATTATTGTTGGTAACTTCTGGAGGACTGGCTTTAGCGGTGATTGCTTTGATTGTGTATAGTAAGCTCCAGAAGGATAAGCTGGAGAAAAAACTCAAGTTTGAACAATTCCGCGCACGAGAACTAGAGAAAAAGTTTAAGCTGGCGCTGGAAACAATTCGCAAAATGGAAACTAATCCCGATTTAGTCAACTCACGGGACTTTAACCTGGATTATCTGCGAATGCGGATGTCAGAGGAGGTGTTTCATTTTGCAATTCTTAATCAAGTGAAGATTCAGATCAAAGAAAAAATTTCTCAAGCCCTGCGTCCCAATCAAGCACAACTTGGATCAGTCGGAATTGCTAATAGCGCTGGACGGCAAGTAGATGAAATTTTTGATGTAGAGTATGAAACTGGTAGTCCAGGGAACTCTGCTAAGAGAGTGCTGTTTCGCATTCAAATCCGGTTAATGAAGTTACCGACGCAAGCAACTTCTGCAACTATTAGTCAAATTATTGACTGTGTAGAAACTTACCTAAGCCCCATAGAAGACGAAGATAGTTGGCAACCAATAATTCAAGGTCGGATTGCTACCATGCATTGGGATCAAAAGGCTAAACCTACGCCTTTACTGGTGCTGGAACAATCGAATGAAGGCGTGAATGTAACTTTTCGTACTACTCGCCAACCAAATACCCCAACTCAGCCAAAGTCACCTGGAATGAAAAAATCAGGCTCGGCTAGACAATAAATTATGGTTGTCATTAGTCATTAGTAATTAGGCAATATTTATTTGCATCACAGCTTAGCTCGACTTTATCCAAAATTAAGAACTCGGTTTTCTTTCTCCGGCAAAACCCTGGTTTTTTGGCAAATACTTTTTCCACATCACCGATGATGGATGAAGTTAAAAAAGTAAAACTCCTGTCTCACAAAGGTTTCATCTGAAGCGATCGCGTTGCAAAGCAAATGGATAAAGTCGAGCTTAGTTATGAATTGTGATTTCTCACTTTGAAATCATGACTGAATAACTGTATTTGAGGAATTACGAGTTAAAAGACCATCTTCCATTTCTACGATGCGATCAGCTATGTCTAAAATACGGTTGTCGTGTGTCACTAATAAGATAGTAGTTCCCTGATTTTTGGCCAGACTCTGCATTATTTCTACAACATCGCGTCCTGATTGTTTGTCTAATGCTGCTGTTGGTTCATCTGCTAGCACCAGGGGGGGACGATTCACTAAGGCGCGAGCGATCGCAATTCTTTGTTTTTGTCCACCAGAAAGATTGTCTGGGTAGTAATCAACTCGTTCTTCTAGACCAACAGACCCTAGCATGGCTTTTGATTTAGCCACTGCTTCTGCTTGAGAAATATTATCATTCAATTCTACTGCCATTTGCACATTTTGCTTGGCTGTCAAGAACCCTAGCAAATTGTGAGCTTGGAAAATATAACCAATGTTGCGTCGCATCTGCACTAGTTTGTTTTGACTGACGCCAACCAGTTCTTCATCTAAAAATTTTAAACTTCCCTCTTGTACAGACCGCAAACCACCAATTAAGCTCAGTAATGTTGTTTTACCTGAACCTGATGGGCCGGTCATAATTACAATTTCACCAGAATAAATTTCTAGGTTAATATCAAACAATATCTGCTTTCTCAGTGCGCCTTTGCCATAGTAGTGGTTGAGATTTTTAATGGCGATTACAGGTTCTTTTTCCATCATGATTGTGTTGGTTATAAATTAGCCTTTCTCAAGCTTAAATATAGTGATTGTCAGAAAATTTTTTTGCTTAATTATTAATGATATTTGGAGATAATCATTAATATCTTTTAATTGATTCAACATTTATTAAAAGATATCTGCTGGATCGGCAGAGCGTAATTTCCTAACTGCGATCGCACCAGAAATAATACACATTAATATAGTCAAAATCAATACCATTGTCGCTCGCTCAAAACTCATAAAAACTGGTAAAAGTGTTGCATTTCTGGCACTGTTATACATAAAGAAGGCAAAAACTATTCCAGGAAAATAGCCTAAAACTGCTAATAATAAAGCTTCTTGAAGAATTACCGTCAATAAATAGTTTTGTGTGTAACCTATCGCCTTGAGGGTAGCGTACTCAGCTAAATGATCTGCAACTTCTGTATAAAGAATTTGATAAACAATCACAGTCCCCACAATGAAACCCATGACAGTCCCTAATGTGAAAATAAAGCCAATAGCTGTACTATTTGCCCAATAACTCCTCTCAAAGTCAATAAATTCTGATTTAGTTAAAACATTTACTTCCTGAGGTAAATACTTTCGTAATTCTTGAGCAACAACGTTAGCATCAGCTCCCGGCTTTAATCTAATTAGCCCAATATCAATTAATCCTTTTTGACGATTATTGAATATTCGTAGAAAGTTTATATCACTTGTAATTAAATTACCATCTGCGCCAAATGATGCGCCTAATGTAAATAGCCCTTCTACTTTAACTCGCCGCCTTCGTACTTCTGCTGTTACAGGCTTTCCTTGGTCATAATTAGCAGCGATCGGGCCATACTCTACCCTAGAAGAACGGTCAAATAAAACTACATCAGGTAGTTTAAGTTTATCTAAATTTTCTTGAACTCCAGGTAAGTTAACTAGGTTAGTTTCTGGGTTCATTCCAAAAATTAGGATACTCCGAGGACGGCCTGTTACAGGATTTTTCCAGATTGTAAAGTCCAAATATATCGGATGTACTGATTGGACTGCGGGTAGCTCTAAAGCTTTATATAACCGTCGTTGAGAAAAGCTTCTCATCGCCAATATGGCGTTAGATTGACTATTAATTAAAACAATATCACCTTGCAAGCTGTTATGAAATCGAACGTTACTATAATACAGAGCATCCCGAAAGCCGAGTTGCATAAACATTAAAATATCAGCAAAAGCAATTCCTGCTAAAGCCACAGCTAGGCGAGTTTTTTCCCTTGTCAATTGTAGCCACGACAGAGGTATTTTTTGATTCATTTTATAGGCGTCTCAACAAGTGTAGCGATTTTAGATTTTCAACCCATTATGGTGACACCCGTACCGGATTAATAGAATGTTTAAAATTGATTAAACAGACTATAGAATAATATTTCAAATCCAAAATATCAAATTACAAATTGTGATTACTGCTCACCTACAACTTAATTAGTTATTAATATCCACAACAACTTTGGCGTAAGTTAAACCAGAAACTTTCTGGCTATCTTCTGGAGGCAGAGCAATTTTAACTTCTACAACTCTGGCATCCACATCTGCTGCTGGATCTGTATTCAGCACATCTTTTTTACCAATTTTTCTGCCAATTTCAGTGACAGTTCCCTTTAATTCGCCGCTAAATGCGCCATTATCACTAGTAATAGTGGCATTTTGACCAATACGCACTTTACCAATGCTGTCTTCGGCAACTTCAGCAATCACAAACATTTGGCTGGTTTGACCAATTTCAGCAATGCCATTTGCACCGATTGCTTCACCCGATTTGGTGTAAACCTTTAAAATCTCTCCAGCGATTGGTGCTTGAACGTAGCTTAACCTTAGTTCTGCTTCGGCTTTTCTGACATTTGCGATCGCATTACTAACTTGGGCTTGCGCTACTTGCACATCGGTAGGACTAACATCTAAAATTCTGCTCAGTTTAGCCTTTTCTTCATCGATTTGTCTTTGCAAAGTTGCTAAAGTTTTGTCACGATTAACTCTAGCTTCGATTAACTGCTGTTGCAAAGTTGCTAAATTTTGTATTTGGTTAGCTCTAGCCTCAGCAAGTTGCTGTCGCAAGGTTGCCAATGTCTGCTTTAGGGTAGCTTGGCTTTCAGCCACCTGCTGATTAGAAGTTACTGCACTCAGGCGTCTACTATCCCGCTCTTGCTGAGAAATTGCACCTTCTTTGTATAAAAAGTCATAGCGTCCAGCATCGACTTGAGCATTCCGCTGTTGGGCTTGAATACGTGTAAGCGTTGCTCTGAGAGCTTCTTTTTGCCCACTGAGTTCAGCTTCTAGGCGATTTACTGTTGCTTGTTGGACAAGTTTATCACCACTTAACTGAGCTGCAATCCGGGCGATCGTTGCTTGTTGACCATCCCTTTCCCCAACTAACTGCGCTTGTAGGCGAGCAATAACTGCTCTTTGGGCTTGAATATCTCTTGGAGATCCGGCCCTGACTTGTGCTAAGTTCGCACGGGCTTCTTGCACTTTGGCTTTTGCCTCTTGTAGTCCGGCTATTTGGGTATCACGGTTGTCCAAAATTGCCACAATTTGACCTTGCTTTACCTGTTCACCTTCTCTCACCAGAAGTTGCTGAATTCGTGACGATGGTGCTAATCCTGATGATGGGGCGGACAATTTAACAACTTCGCCTCGCGGTTCCAAACGCCCTACAGCACTAATACTATTGGTCGATGGCATTATGGGTGCAGATGTAGTTAGTTTTTTCAACTGCTCGATTTTGGCTGTACCTAGTATCCCAGCGGCGATTACTATTGGCACGGCTACAGCAATACCCCACCAAATCTTAGGTTGTTCACGATTAAGTGTCTGCTCACTTGGCTTTGGCTTTTCAGTCACCCTTGACATAGTATGTTGCCCGTTTACCTGAATTGTGCTGATGGAAGTAAAAATAAAAGGGTTTTTAATCAACAGCCAGCCGTTTAGGACAAACAACAGTGGTTTAAAGCTGGGTATGGCTTAAAAATCCATTGTGTGATGAACGCTCAACACTATGGCTTTGCAAAATGGTGTTTTCTATAGTGCTTCTCTTTGTATGCAATATACTTTGACCTCTCTCCAAACCTCTCTTCTAAAAGGAGAGAGGCTTTGAGGCTTACTCCTCTTCCCTACAAGGAAAAGGGCTGTTCTTGTTAGGTCTGTATTGAAACACAGAAGCGCTATATTAGCTGGCTATTCAATAACTGTGAGTATTATTGAGATATGAGTGCAATGAGAGTTAGCAGAATTCACAGGCAGTATGAATCTAGATGTAGAGACACGATATATCAAGTCTCTAGACAAAATCCTAAATTGGTATGATGCGGTACTGTACTGCTACATTCACTACGGTTATAGTTAGTCACAAAATTGAAAAGAAATATCAAAAATAGATTGTTGCCTTTGCTGGATACAATCTTGCTACAAAAGTTAGTCTTCCTTAAGTGAATCAACGATTAACTAACTAAAAAATATCTGTCAACTTGAGCATTCCTAACATCGGAGTTTCCTTAACTTTCTGGTCAATGAGTTAGCTGTCTCTAGTTGTTTGCATCTACCAAGACAACAAACCATATTGTAATATTCGCTTCAAAGACCTTACTATTCTCCCTGCTGCTGTTTTTGGACTCCATTAAACTCTCGTTGAATGAATTCTACATTTATCCGTTACGTGAAAACGTAACAGAGCCTACAGATATGGGAGATGAGGGAGATGGGGAAGATCAGGAGGATGATTAATTTGGCAGGTCAAATAAAACTGTGGTCATGTAATTTTCTGCCCAAGCTGGGCCAAAAGCTTTTTCTAGTACGCGGCGGGTTTTGTCGTTTTGCTGCTGTTTGGTGCAGTAGTTGTGCTGTCCAGCGATATTTTGTGTGACTTGTTCAACTGAAACAGGATGTGAGGCGATCGCTTGGATGCAATGAATATCTAAAAATTCTCGCACCCGCGAGAGAAACATTGTTTCTTCTTCTGGAGAACTGGGGCGCACAAAGATACAAAAATCCGAAAAAATATTTCCCCATTCAGGTAATTCACGGGGTTGGGAAAAGTTAAGCACCGTTAGCTGTGTCAGTGCCGAAGTATAAGATTCTGGTAAGGTGCGTTCTACTTGAATCGGAGAAAGGTCTGCGATCGCTGCACTAATTTGACCTCTACCCCCAACTAAATCGCAACCAAACATCGGCAGGTTGTATTCTGGACGGGGAAACATGACGCAGTGCAAGATATCCAGCATATTTCCGATTTTTGCCAGTTCCAAGTGCATTTTCCGAAACTGGGGCGTTTGATAGCAACGATTTTCAATCGTCAGTTTTTCGCCTTCTAGTTTACCTTCCACATACCCCAACTCATCAGGCAAATGGTAGGGGGATAAATCCAGGTGCTGATGCCAAGCTGCCTCAATACAATCAGCTAGCTGACGAATTAGGGGATGTTGTTGCTCACGCAGCGAGGGCATAGAAGTAAATGACATATTCTAGTTGGGAATGCGATCTAGTGGCCAGTCTACAACCTGTAGTGCCATACCTGTTGTGGTCTGCAATATAAGCAAACACTTACACCCAGCCAACGTAAATTTATAAGACAGATGCTTTTCACAAGGATTATTTATTTTGTAGTCTAGGTTACAGAAATAATTTTAGATTAGCCCATTTTTTAAGGCTAATAGAAAGCTATGAAACTAGATTCTCATAGACCAGATTTTGTTGTGCAAGCAAGAAGGCACAATCTGGAAGGCTTACAGAGGTTCAGAGCTTCTACTTGGGTAAACCTTTTGCAACTTCCCAACCCCTTTAGTTTTGACGAAGCACTTTTATTGTGTCCGGTTTCAGCAGATGAGTGGCTAGCGTGGGTTCCAGATCATGGCGAAGCAATACTCAATATCAGGCAATTTAGTTATTAGTTATTTGTCATTTGTCATTGGTTAATAACTCTAGACAAGGGACTATTGCCAGAAATCAGTGACATCGTATCCCAATTCACTTAGCATCTGCCGCAGCAGGGGTAAACTGAGTCCAATGACATTGGTGTGGCAGCCTGCGATTTTTTCCACGAAGAAACTACCAAAACCCTCAATAGCAAAGGCTCCAGCACACTTGAGGGGTTCACCTGTGGCAACGTATGCTTTAATTGCCTTCTCGCTCATTTGAGCAAAGTAAACTCTTGTAACTTGAGACTTGACTAAAGTACGGTTTTGGTCAGGGTCAATTAAGGCGTGACCTGTGTACAAGTCGCCAAAGTTACCTTGCATTATCTGCCAACGAGCGATCGCTTCAGAGGTATCTGCTGGTTTGCCATAAATTTCACCATTTATGGACAAAACAGAATCACAACCCATAATCAAAGCCGATTCAAACTGTGGGGCTACAGTTTCTGCTTTATACTGGGCAAGAGTTTTGACCAATTCTGCTGGTTCACTCAGTTCAATTTGCGACTCATCAAAGTCACTCGGTTGAACTATCGGTTCAATACCAACAGTTTGCAGCAAGCGGCGTCGGGCTGGGGAAGCTGAAGCAAGTACAAAAGGTGGAATTTTCATGAGATTTTAGAAAAATTTGTTAATTGGGCATTGGGTATTGGGCATTGGTGATTAAATATATTCTCTATCCCTATTCCCCATTCCCCATTCCCCATTCCCCAATTAATAAACAGAAAAAGAATTAACAACCTCATCAATCATCCGTTTAACTCTCTGCCAGCGTTTTTCAGGAATTGAGGCGTTGAAGGTAAAAAGTTTACCACGGCTAACAGCAACGCTGGCGATGTTGTGTCGTTGCTGTTGATTGGGAAGATTAACCTCATACTCTAAAAGGTAGTATGTTTTACCGTCTACTTCTCGCTGTGCGGCATTGACTAATTCAGCCGAACGACCAGAGTCAGGAGGCGCAAGAGCCGCTTTTCCTAATTTGTATCCTACTTCTGTTGGGGTTCCTAATTCTGACAAGGTTTTGCCTTCTGGAACTGGGCTAATCACAACCGAAACATTTTCAGACACCTCAATTAAATCGTGGAAAACCACATCTGGCCCATCGGCAACTTTAACTGGCAGCCAGCCGTTAGGATATAAAAACTGATAGCCATCACTAGTGTCTACAAAGCTTTTGAGTCCACTCGCAGCAGCTACATCAGAATTACTCAGACTGAAGCTCAACACCAATAGCAAAATTAATACAATTCGTTTCCACATTTCTACAGATTCCTTTGGGCTGGAGATAACACAAGACTTGCATCATTTCTCGTCTTTATTCTCCCACCAACCGGGACGCTTCGGATAATGCATTAGATGGTGAGGGTTAAATGCCCAAATGTCAGCAAATACTCGCTGGTGTATATCTCTACAAAACCTAAAATTCTTTCCAAGCAAAGGCATTGGCGCGAAAGAGCGTCATTACTTTGTCAGGTGTCAGAGTAGGGGTGAAAGTGGCGGATCAATTTGTGTTGATGAGAATGGGTATGGGGTTCGGACTCTAGTATCCCCTGGTGATGGTTGTGCTGATGATGTTCATCGTGGACGTGTAAGTGTTCGTGCCACATATTTTCATGGACGTGTTCATATTCATCAACTGGGGGCTTTAGGGCAAGTTGCACCACAACTAGCAATCCTAAACCAATTAAGCTCCCATACAGGAATTCACCTTCAGGAAATTTGCTTCCTAGCCACCCAGCTAAGGGATAGGAAATTGCCCACCACAAGTGACTCCAAGCAAAGTGGGCGCCGTAAACACGTCCTTGAGCATCACGGGGAATGCGATCTGCAATCAATGTTTGGGTGGGTAAATTCACACAGTTTTGTCCAAAACCAGCCAATAGCCACAAAATCATCAATCCACTCAAAGAAGCATAATTTGCAGGTAGTAGGGACAAAGTTATCAAAACTCCACCGAACAGCATAAAGGAACTTCTGGAAAAGCGTTGACTTATTACACCAAAAGCCACTGCTGAAAGGGTTGCACCGATACCAAAAGCAGCCATTACCCAGCCGTACTGAACATTTCCTAGTTTCAGTGTCCCCTGGACATAGCCAATGGTATTGACCAAAATCTGCGCTCCAGCAATCGATGCAACCAACTGCATGAAGAGAGCATATCGAATGGGTGGATCACTAAAAAGGCGGTTTGTACCGTCTTTGATATCTCGCCAGGTTCTAGCACTCGTACTTGATGGCTGTTGATTTGGCTCTACTCTTAACTGACCAGGTAGGGTAAAAATCAATACTGCCGCTACAAAGAAAGTTACGGCATCCAAAAAGAAAACTTGTCTCGCACCGATGAAAGCGGCGACGCTGCCAGCAACACCAGGGCCAAGTACTCCTAATAATTGGTAAGTGGCACTGGAAAGAGCGATCGCACCTGCATAATCATTCTCACCCGTCACCAAAGGAATTGTAGCTTGGTAAATCGGCGTGAAGAAGGCATTGAAGACGTTAAGAGCAAATATTAGGGCATACACTTGCCACACTTGCGTCACAAAAGGTAACAGACTGACAAGAACCATCCGTACACAATGCGTTGCTACCAGTATCGACTTGCGGTCAACACGGTCAGCTAAAGCTCCTGCCAAGGGAGACAGCAAGACAAACGCAGCGATCCGCAACGTCAAAGCAAAGGAAAGTACAATCGCGCTATTATCTCCAGCTAACTCGAAAGCAAGGAGAGCCAAACCTACCCAAGTCAGCGCATCCCCTAATAAATTGGTGGTTTGAGCCGCGTAAAGCCGCGCAAACACAGGGTTTCTCAAACTGTGAAAGAGATGAAGCCTGTTCATCATGCTCCGGTCGGTGTTTCTTAAAGGTAATTTATCCCTTTTTCATGGGGGATATGTCTTAAATGTTTTCTGGTAATTACTTTTAAGCATATCCCATAGGGGGGCATTTAATTATTACCCGTATCACCATGCTTTGCAAAAGTTTAAAATAACGTGAGTTCGACAAGTCTTATTTGACCTCTTCCCCAGCTTCTCTCCGACGCCCAGAGGGGAGCAAAAAGCTTAATTTTTGGTTTCTCCTCCCTCTCGGAAACGGAAAGGGAGGCTGGGAGGGAGAGGTTCATCGAACTCACGTTAAAATAGACCTCTTGCATAAATCAAAAATAAAGAACCCCACCCCCTGCTGACGCAAACGCTCCAGGGGTTAGGGGTGTTGGGGGCTTTTAAGAACACCTATTTATAAAAAAGGAGAGGCAGATAATTCTACCTCTCCTATACAGGGATAGACAAATTGCTTCAACTATCCCATGATTAATTCCAACTTACTAGGCTTAGTATTTGTTGGGTTTGTGAACTAGAAAGCTGAGAATTTGGCACTGCTTGATGTTGTCAAAACCCACAACCCGGATATAGCTGGTGTTGAATTGAGAACGACATGCTTGAACTTCGCTCAGTACTTCTTGAGTAGATTTAGCACCGAACAAAGGCAACTTCCACATTGTCCAATATAATTCTGTTGGCACAGAAGTTTCGTTAAACTCGATCGCTGGAATGTAACCTTGATTCAAAATGTACTGGATCTGCTTGGCAATTTGAGCGTCAGACAGAGGGGGCAGATAAGAAAGGGTTTCGTAACGACGCTCTTTTGGTAAAGTTTGCATAGCTTTTGATAATGGGTTGCGATTTGTACTAGTAGATTGACCGAACTAATTGGATAAGTTATCCAAATTCTGATCTGAAGTTGTTTGCTGTTCTGGTTGCAGACTGGGGTTAGATGTGTCTATTCGTGTGATGCGTTCTAAATGCTGGCGACGCTGTTCCATGTTGGCTTGCTGAATGCCAGTGCGAACCATTTCCGGTAAAAATTCTGCAATTTCTTCGGCAATGTGTTCTCTGACAGTCATGATTCGCAAAGCCAAATCTGGTTTTTCTTGCAACAGTTGCTCAATGAATGACTCACCATTCTGAATTTTGCCAGACGAAAAGTTATGCAGCCAAAGTTCTAATGGAGGATTTGTTTCGCCTAGCTGTGCCAATACTGTCCTTAGAGCCTGATAAGTCAGATAGCTTTGGAGAGTTTTGGCTGTGTCCTTCGCAATTTGCTTAAGATTCATGCTTGACCCCAGCCCTAAAGAGTTATGAATTATGAGTTATGAGTTATGAATTAATGCAAATCCTAACTCTTAACTCTTAACTCTTAACTGTTAACCCAGATCAGACGGTATCCATTGCTTCAAACTCGAACTTGATTTCTTTCCACAGTTCGCAAGCAACAGCCAGTTCAGGAGACCACTTGGCAGCTTCGCGGATGATATCGTTACCTTCACGAGCCAAGTTGCGGCCTTCGTTACGAGCTTGAACAACGGCTTCCAAGGCGACGCGGTTAGCGGTTGCCCCAGGAGCGTTACCCCAAGGGTGTCCTAGAGTACCACCACCGAATTGTAGTACGGAGTCATCACCAAAGATTTCTACTAGGGCGGGCATGTGCCATACGTGGATACCACCAGAAGCAACTGCCATTACACCAGGTAGAGAAGCCCAGTCTTGGGTAAAGTAAATACCACGAGACTTGTCTTGCTCAATGTAGTTTTCACGCAACAGGTCAACGAAGCCCATTGTGATGCCGCGCTCACCTTCCAACTTACCAACTACTGTACCAGTGTGGATGTGATCGCCACCAGATAAACGTAGGGCTTTAGCCAATACACGGAAGTGGATACCGTGGTTCTTTTGACGGTCAATTACAGCGTGCATAGCCCGGTGAATGTGCAGCAAGATACCGTTATCGCGGCACCAACGAGCCAATGTGGTGTTAGCGGTGAAACCTGCGGTTAGGTAGTCATGCATGATGATGGGCTGTTTGAGTTCTTTAGCGTACTCAGCCCGCTTCAGCATTTCTTCACAGGTGGGGGCGGTCACGTTGAGGTAGTGACCTTTGATTTCACCGGTTTCAGCTTGAGCTTTGCTGATTGCTTCAGCAACGAACAAGAAGCGATCGCGCCATCTTTGGAATGGTGCGGAGTTGATGTTTTCGTCGTCTTTGGTGAAGTCCAAACCACCGCGTAAGCACTCGTATACAGCGCGTCCGTAGTTCTTAGCGGAAAGACCCAATTTGGGCTTAATGGTACAACCCAACAAAGGACGACCGTATTTGTTTAATTTATCGCGCTCAACTTGGATACCGTGAGGAGGCCCTTGGAAGGTCTTGATGTAAGCTACTGGGAAACGGATGTCTTCTAGACGCAGTGCGCGCAGAGCTTTGAAACCAAATACGTTACCAACAATTGAGGTCAATACGTTGGTTACAGAACCTTCTTCAAACAAGTCCAAAGGATAGGCAACGTAACAAATGTACTGGTTGTCTTCGCCGGGAACTGGTTCGATATCATAGCAACGACCTTTGTAGCGATCGAGGTCGGTGAGCAAATCTGTCCACACAGTTGTCCAAGTACCTGTGGAAGATTCAGCCGCTACAGCCGCACCTGCTTCTTCGGGAGGAACACCAGGCTGAGGTGTCATACGGAACGCAGCTAGAAGATCGGTATCTTTTGGTGTGTAATCCGGTGTGTAATAAGTTAGTCTGTAATCTTGAACCCCGGCTTTATACCCAGATTTGCTCTGAGTCTTCGTTTGAGCGTAAGACATAATTTTATCCTTCCCTGAAATCACTCTTTTTAATTATCAAATCACGTTTCGTGCAACTTCCCCTCACCCCGCTCTTGCCCCTTCAGCGAGGGGAAGATCAGGAAATTTTTTTTGTTAGGAGTTGCCTTTGGCAGAGGTTAGCAGTTTTTTTGCGGCGGACACTTTGGTAGCTGTGGTAGCCCTCCTCACCAGTGTTTTCCCCTTCTAGGGGTACACGACCTAGCGCTTCTACTGTTCCCTCTTGCTAAAAATTAAAATTCTTTTTTACCTCTTCTTTGCACCCAACTAAACCTTCTCAATTTCACCAAAACTTCCGCGTTTTGCGGCTTGATTTAGATAATTCCCCCATAAATTGGGATATTCAGGGGATTGGGCTGGCTGGCACACATTCCCGCCTTTACACTCCTCATACCTTCTCCGTTGATAGAAAAGATACCAGAAAAGAATTTACTTGACAGAGATTTAGCAAAGTGGTGAGCGAAAGATAAAAAAATTGCACGCCACGTAATTTGTAACTTGTTTCACAATATATCAAGAATTCGATAAGTTATTCTTTGAAAGTTTTTAACTTATCTATTTAATTTTGTTATTACATAAAGATTTAAACTTTTTGTTACAAATACTTTACAAAGTGTCATAAATGGTGATTGGGCATTGAGAGTGTGGAAAGGCTGCAAAGCTTTTTTATAATCTCCCCACACTCCCCCCTCATCCCTGATGCCCCAATCCCCAATGTTTAAAAAATCCCAGCTAGGGGAACACTGGAATTAACTCAAAGCCCGTTTAGGTAACGGCTATGGGTACTGTCTCCAAAGGAAATGTCACCGTGGTATTGTTTTGCAAGCGTACTAGTTTATTGATTACTTCTATTCTGCTAGGGTTGATAGCTTCGCCAAATATGGGATGGGCACAAAAAACCCCTGATATTAATTCATCTGATTTGACCCCTGCTTATCCAACTTCCCCACCGCCACCGCGAGTAGAACCTTTGCCTGATGAACGGGGAGTACAAGAAAATTCGCCAGTAACTGATTATCGTGTCGGTAACTTACTGGGAGATGTTACAGGTAATCTTTGGGTAGGTTCTTGGCGGGGACTATCGCGGATTGATCCTAAAACCGGCAAGATTGTTTCTCGTGTTAGCTTACCGAATGTTGCCATTGGTGCTTTAGCCCAAGACAAAGTAGGACGTTTGTGGGTAGGAAGTTACGAGGGACTAGTTCGAGTAGATCCCCGCACTAACGAAATCACCGCACAGAATTTATTTTTACCTTCTAAACGAGTATTGTCGCTGTTACTTGACAAGCGAGGTTATTTATGGACTGGAACCGATAGCGGTTTAGCTCTAATTAGTCCCGACCAAGGCTTGATTATGACAACTTTAAAAAATCTGCCTGGTGTCAGCGCCAACACCCTGACTTTAGATGCTGAAGGTCAACTGTGGGTTGGCACTCTTGATGGATTGGTGCGGGTAAATACTGCTAGTGCAACGATTATGAAACGGATAGCCGATTTGCCAGGGACGACTGTACAAGCTTTAGCTATTAGTCCAGAAGGGTTAATTTGGGCGGGAATGCCGAATAATTTGCTAGTTATTAACCCAAAAACTGGTGCAGTGTTGCGGTCTGTGACTCGCCTGCGTGGGCGTGACGTGACAGCGGTACGTTTTGCTAAAGATGGTAGTCTCTGGGTCGGGACTAATAATGGTTTGTTACGATTAAATCCAAATACAGGAGCTATTTTAGACGGAGAAGTTGCTGGACTTCCTTCTAGTCGGATTCTTGCCCTTGCACCTGACATTGGTAATAAATTATGGATCGGCACTAGTGAAGGTCTAGCTTGGTTAATGCCCAAAACAGACAGTGCAAAACCCCATATTGCTTTCAGTCGCGCTGTTAAATGATTCGTTAAGAGTTATGAGTTAGGAGTTATAAGTTAAAGAATTTTTTCAATTCAAAACTCCTAACTTCTAACTCAGCACTCAGCACGGGCTAAACGCCCCGCTAACGCTAACACTACTCAGCACTCAAATAAATGGCAATCACTACCCAGCAATTAATTCAATGGAAACAACAGGGACGTTCAATTGTGGCGTTGACCGCCTGGGATTATGCGATCGCTCAACTCCTCGATGCAGCTGGTGTAGACTTAATCCTCGTGGGTGACTCTATGGCAGTAGTTCTAGGGTATGAAACAACACTGCCAATCACTTTGGATGAAATCATATATCACGCCAAATCTGTGCGCCGTGGGGTTAAGCGCGCATTAGTAGTTGTAGATTTACCATTTCTGACGTATCAAGAAAGTCTCCAACAAGCGATGCACTCAGCTGGGCGGGTACTGAAGGAAACGGGCGCTCAAGCGGTAAAATTGGAAGGTGGCTATCCAGCGATCGCCCAAACTGTGGCTCGTTTAGTAGAAGCCGGAATTCCGGTCATGGGTCATGTGGGTTTGACACCACAATCAATACATCAACTGGGTTTGCGACAACAAGGAAAGACGCAAGAAGCCAGTGAGAGAATTTTACAAGAAGCGATCGCTCTCGAACAAGCAGGTGTATTTTCTCTCGTCTTAGAGCATATACCCGCAGATTTAGCAATGCAGATTTCACAAAAATTAAGTATTCCCACAATTGGTATCGGTGCGGGAATTCACTGCGATGGACAAGTTTTAGTTACCTCAGATGTCCTTGGACTGGCAGAGAAGCATCCACCATTCGCCAAAGTTTATACGAATTTGCGCGAGACGATTACCAAAGCTGTGCAAGATTATGCCGTGGAAGTGCGAGAGCGAAAGTTTCCTGAGAAAAGTTAAAGAAATAAGCTGCTAATCGAGAACATAAAAAACCCCGACTTAATAGCCGAGGTAGATGGGAGAAGTCCAAATGTCGATGAGATATTGTAAAACCGAAGTCTGTTTTTCTTAGTTAACACCCTACGTAACCAAAACTAGATAGTTAATAAACAAGGTGCAATTTTAACTATGCAGCTTACTTTGGCGATTTACTAAGTTATGTAAATAAATATAACAATAATATTGCAAATGGTCAACTAGACTTGACAAACAAAGGCTGATATATTCTATAAGGACTACTTATCAAGGCAGTGCGATCGGAAAATAAAACGGGTTACTGGGTAAGATAGTGAGATGAAAACGAGAACCGATCTTTTAGGGAGTAGAAAAACTAAGCGATTAGCTGCACGATTCAGGGTAGGTGGAATTAAGCCAAAAATTTGAGAAGCTAGCTACTAGATCGCCAAAGTCTTTACAATTCCCTTGTTGACTCAAAAAGTATTTCTCGACCTATGACGAATCAAGCTCCTATCCCGATTATTGTCAACGGTGCTGCTGGCAAAATGGGCCGTGAAGTGATTAAGGCGGTGGCGCAAGCACCTGACTTAAACCTAGTGGGTGCAATTGACCACAGTTTGGAACATCAAGATAAAGATGCTGGAGAGTTGGCAGGTTTAAGCGAACCTCTAGAAGTGCCAATTACCAATCAATTAGAACCGATGTTGGGGTATGTGGCTGGTGACAGACAGTCACCTCCAGGGGTGATTGTAGACTTTACCCATCCCGATTCAGTTTATGACAATATTCGCAGTGCGATCGCTTACGGTATTCGTCCTGTAGTCGGCACCACTGGGTTAAGTCCAAAACAAATTCAAGACTTGGCAGACTTTGCCGACAAAGCTAGCACTGGTTGTCTAATTATTCCTAATTTTTCCATTGGCATGGTACTGTTGCAACAAGCTGCGATCGCAGCCTCGAAATATTTTGACCATGTGGAAATTATCGAACTGCATCACAACCAAAAAGCTGATGCTCCCAGTGGTACTGCCATTCAAACGGCGCAGTTATTAGGAGAATTGGGTAAAACTTTTAACCCTGCTCTTGTAGAAGAAACGGAAAAATTACCAGGAGCTAGGGGCAGTATCGCAGATGAAGGGATTAGAATTCATAGCGTGCGCTTGCCGGGATTGATTGCCCATCAGGAAGTCATTTTTGGCGCAGCGGGACAGATTTATACTTTACGACATGATACGAGCGATCGCGCTTGTTATATGCCAGGAGTGCTACTAGCGATTCGCAAAGTATTAGCGCTAAAGTCGTTAGTATATGGATTAGAAAAGATACTTTAAACTTTCAACCCACTATTGGGCATTCATTAATCAGCATTCATGTTAGTACCACTGACTCGCCAGAAATTTGAACAAGTTGTCCCCCTAATTGCCACTGGTTTGCAGTACAAGTACTACTGGGGGAAGTTCTCAAATTTTTTGCAACGGCTGTTAATTTCTGTAGTTGCAGTAGTTGTTATTTTGCTTGTAACAGTTGTTTTCAAGCTTGAGTTTGCTTCAATAGTATTTGTGCTTGGGGTAATTAGCACCTTTTTTTGGCTGTGGTATCCAGTGTTTCAAGCAAGTATGCGGAATTTACAATGCCGCCGTTATAAGTACGGTGGCTTTTTCCGTGGTCGAGTCCTAGATTGGTGGATTACAGACCAGTTGATGGGTAAAACCGAAACAGTCAACAACAAAGGCGAATTGGTGATTATAGAAAACCGAGAAAAACAGATAAACTTAGAACTCGGTGATGACACAGGATTTAGCATTGAGTTTGTAGCACCATTGCGTCCTGCCCACAAAGTTATTACTCGCGGCCAAATTGCAGAAATGGTAGTGATGTCAAATCGTCCAGATTTGAGCAGTATTGAAGAATTCAGCGATATATACTTTCCCAATCGTGACTTGTGGGTTAGCGATTATCCTTATCTGCGGCGAGATTTCTTTAACGAAGTCGGTCGCCGCTTGCGTGAAGACCAACAACAAAAGCCGCGTCGGCGGCGTCGGAGAGTAGAGGATTAAAAAAGTAATCAGCATAGGCTTCTCTTTCACACACACACCAGAAACAGACCTACACTAATTACAAGCCACCTATCACAGATATTTTGGTAGTTTACTTTCAACTGGTTATGCCCATTCCTCCCCAACTTTTTTACAGACGCACTCGCCAACAGCGCAGCAAGTTTGGGAGGAATGGGGACTGGGCAAGAAATTCCTTTAAGATTTGCTTGAGGTCTGAATCCTCATCCAAATCTTAATAGTCCCCAATCCCCAATCCTTAGTTCAATTGCAAGGTTTCCTGATGGTCATCCAGGAGATTCGAGCATTTAGATTCGGGATAAATCTCTTCTGCCTTGTACCTCCTGCCTTCTTGCTAACGAGAACATCCCACTTTGATGAGTTTCCCTTGCAAACGATAAGTTACTGTCCCACAAACAAAACCTGCCGATTTAGGCTCTACATAAGTCCGCGTTGGCGGATTTTGTTTATCCAGCTGCAATTTCCAATTACCAGATATTTTTTCTAGAGTGGGATAATTGCTTAAAAACTGTGAGTCTGCAACAATATCGTGAGGCCCTTTAACACTTATATTAGAACTATTAATGTAGATATTATAATCATAAATAACGTTTTTGTTTTTAGTATTGATATTAATACCTTTCCCAGGAAAAGCATAAAGAATGTTCCTTAGGATTCTGACGTCTGATGACGTATGAGCAAATATTTGGCCACCTTTAAGTTCTGGAGTTTGATTATTTAAAACAGCTGTGTTATTTACAATATCAACATGATCGCTGAAAAATGCATGAATACCTGATCCACCATTATTAAATGTAAGATTGTTTTGAACTAAAGTACGTCCTTTATATGCATCCAATTTTGAGTTATTCTGATCGTTTCTTGAACTATCGATAATAATGCCATTCCCGTCTGTAATCTTTCCGACTGCAATCCAAGGGATGTACATGCGATTGTTGTAGGACTTGTTGTTAGTCACAAACATCTTGTATCCGCGGTTGTTGTCAGAATTCCAATTGTTCAACATCGAAATGCCACTGCAACCATAAACGCTGTACCAGGCATTATCGAACACCACATTATTAGATACTGTCACATAGTCCGATTCAATCGCTGAAATGCCTGCTCCTCCACACCCATGTACCTTGTTGTTGAGAATACGTATATGGTGACTATGACCATTTGTTCGTCCATCAATATTGATGCAGTTTCCATTCGTCAGCGGGTTTAGCTTGTTAGTTTTCTGACTCATCGCATAATCAAGGTTTATATTGGCATTGTTTCCTACGACCTCCAGCCCATTTATCTCAATATATGACGCTCCATTGCCAATAGAAATTCCATTCCATCCATTGTGCTGAATTTTCGGCTGATGCCCAGGATATGCTTTAAACTTAATCCATGCATTTGCTGTTCCAGAACGACTAATAGATACTACATTTCCACCCGGACTTGCATTCGTGTACACTCCGTTCATAATGAGTACAGTGTCCCCAGGCTTAGTAAGATTTGCCGCCTTTTGAATGGTCTTAAAAGGGGATGAGGAAGAAACTCCGCTATTTTTGTCGTTTCCAGTACCACTAACATAGTATGTTTTCGGAGTTCCCTTAGTGCTGATTAGCTGGCGGCTGGATAGGCTCATTTCCTTGTTAGTGAATACCTGAGGGATATTTTCAACTAAATATACTTTTACCCTTTCTCGTTCAGCCAAAAGACCTAATACCACGGGAATTGCAAGATATGCGCTTAACTTGAAACCTGGAATTACCACAAGAAAAGACTCCTTGATCGGTACTACTTAACAAAAATATCAGGATATTCAGTGATTTTGAATACTCTTTTGGATACAGAATACAATAGAGGCGACTTTCCTAACTCCCCCGATTTCCATCTTGTCCATAGGCTTGCCAAGCCAAGTCTACCAACCCATCAACGATCGCAGCTGCTACAACTGCATTACCTTTACGACTGTCAATTGTAATGTGAGGAACTAGAGAGTCTTGTAAACGTTCCTTAGCTTCATCAACATTTACAAATCCCACTGGAGTCGCAATTATTAAAGCAGGTCTAATTTCCTCAGCTTCAATTAAATCCACTAGTGCAGTCAGTGCTGTTTGCGCTTGACCAACCACAAAAATGCCCTCTGGATAACGCTTTGCTAAGGTTTCTATTCCCCAGGCTGCACGAGTTTTTTCTTTTTGAGGGCGTGTTAGAGCTTCCATGCTGCAATACACCGGATTAGCAAAGGTGTTTTGAATGTCGTAGGCAATACCTACTTGTACCATCGGCACATCTACCACAATCGTGGTTCGCGCGGCTAGTGCTGCTGCTCCAGCTTGCAAGGCACGCTCAGAAAAGCGAATCAAAGACTTATACTCAAAGTCAGCCGTGGCGTAGATTACCCGACGTACAATCTCATACTCTGCGGGTGAAAAGACATGAATATCAATTTCACTATCAATGATTGCTAAACTTTGAGCATCAGTTACGTGCCATTCCATTTTTGTTGAGCTTCTCAAATATTAGCTTTCAGCTTATCAGCTTCAGAGAGTTAGGAGTTAGGAGTTATAAGTTTTTAATTAACTCATAACTCAGCGAAAAGTTTGAGCCAACAGCGCCGCCGCTCAAATCTTTGGTACTCATAACTCATTACTAGAAGAAGACCGACTGAAAATAGGAGATAGGTAGGCAACCAAGACGCCAATAAGAAACCCAGAGATATTGCGAACTAAAGGCAACCAGTCGCTTGTGCGTGTCACCACTGGCCCAATCCCAAAGGCAATAAACAAGATTCCCCACAAAGGTGAGAAAATTAAAGCCCATTGCCAAGCAAAAACTTGTCCTTTCTCGCGGGGTTGAGCTGCAAATCCACAAATCACTCCACCAATAATTGAGGTAATCAAGGTGAGAATCCATTGCTCTCGTGGCAGTCCGGGGACAACATTGCAACCTCCCTTGAGCAAACAGCCTTTAACCGATTCTAAGGCTTGCAGAATGGCTTGGTCTTCGCCTTGTTCGCGGACAAAGTACAAGTTACCGAAGCGGGTTTGCAGTTCTATCCAAAAAGTCCGGGGTAAAAGTTCATAAACAGCATCACCGACACTAAAACTGAGGATGTTACCGCCACGAGAATCAGCAACTAGTAGAATGCTTTTGTCATCCAAACCCCAATATTTTATAACTGCGCGACCTGGAGTGCGGTCATACTGGGTCAGTACTCGCAGTTTCCAGCCCGTGTCGGCTTCAAACTGCTCTAAATCTTTGACAAGCTTTTCTTCTTGCAGCACAGGTAGAGATTTAGCTAAATCTACAACTGGGGTAAAGGTGTTAGGGAGTAACTCAGGATTGTCATAAGCCAGTGCTGGGGGAGAATGCATCACCCAAATTGACCCAGCCAGGAAAAATATTGCAATAGATACGAGAATTCGTCGCCAAAAACAAGATTGCATGGACGTTTTTATACAAATATCAACGGTAAAAGCGAACAGGTTGTTTTAAAAGAGTACTAGAAAAATGATAGTTCTTTACACTTGTTTACTTTACTCTAATCTAAGGGATCAAAGCAAAAGGTTTTTGGGGAGTGAGGGAGATGAAGAAAAATAACCAATGCTCTTCAGGAGTGCTGAGTATTGAGTGGGGAATCTAACTTATTTAGAACTCGGAACGGGCTAAACCCTAGCTATCGCTAACACAACTGTTTTGCCCCATACCCTCATTCAATCTTCGTCATCGAAATTGTTTTCCCAGCTAGCAGCGTCGTTGTAACCCTCATTAGTACGGTACAATTCTGCTTTGATTCGGCGATTTTCTGGCCTGAGCACTTCTCGTTCTCGCAAGTCCCTTAATGGTGGTTTTTCATTACTTGAGGTGCGATCGCTTATTCGCCTCGCTGGTTTTTGGCGCGTGAAGTTTTTCCAAGCAGCTTTCGCGCCAATTAAGATGCTGCGTGTACCTGCTTGCAGATTTTGAGCCTGAATTCTTGCACTATCAAGACTTTGGTCAACTTGCTTCACGACTTGACTAGCACTTTTTACACCTTCACTGACATCATCAGTTAAGTCAGTGATTTCTAAGCCAGTGACACGGATAGCTTCTAGAGTGGGCGGTAACTCCCGTGATAGGGTATCAAATAGTTTTTCTGCACTGCGAGCCGCACGTGCTAACTCCTGGAAAGCCGATATTGCCACCACTAAAACCGCAGTCAAGCTTGTGGCTACTAAAAGTAAGGAAAGTCCCAACCAAAACAGGGGTTCAATCACGGTTATGTCATTTATGAGCGTTCTAATTGCTGAGGAAGCGAATCTGAGTCTTCAACAGATGTTTGTCGCTTCAAGACTTGGCTTTCTCGCTGACTGGCATCTACACCTGCTGCGATCGCTTCCCGTAATCTATCTAAAGTTTCATCCCAGTTTCGTAGTGCGCTAGCAGAAAGACGATCGGCCTGGATTTGCACACTCGTTGATAAATCCTCTGCCAATTCTGGGATAGCATTGGCAGATTTTTTCAAAATTTTACGCGTTTCGCGCCCTGTGCGTGGAGCTACGAGCAAACCGGTCAAAGCACCGATGGTAGCTCCCAGCATCAAACCGCCAATAAATACTCCAGAACGGTTATTAGACATTTTTTTGTTTCTCTCCTTACACCTATTTTAGGTGGGTTTTCTCCCCTTGTAAGACTCAACCGATTTTATCCAGTTAATCTATCGTGACAAAATATCAGCCATAAAAGTTGCTTTTATTCATGAATATCAAAAGCATTAATTACTTATAATTCCAACTCCCCGTATCTCTCAAAGTTTTGATACCTCCGGTAAGCCTTATGGCGAGCCTCTCTGTCACCACATCTTGCATAGTTCCGTACCTGCTTCCTGACGGAGAGGCGCTTGCTAGCAAGCTTTAAGATTAGGTGATGAAAACAAGGAGCGATCGCTTTTGCGCCAATGCCTCCTGAGGGTTATGGCTACCAACTTATCTCCGTGTCCCTGTGTCAGCCCTAATTATAAATGTTCAGATGAACCTGACATAACTCATTTTGCAACTGTTCTTTTTCCAGATGTTAACTCTAGTTTAGGAAAATAACGCTGCCAGATTTGTCGTCCTAGCAAAAGTAGACTGATAATTTGCCGGACTTGTTGGATTTGTATTTGTAGTGCTTGATTTCTTTGCCGTAATTTATAAATATTCTGCTGGCTGAGATAAATATTTTCGGGTGCTTTCTTCAGTGTTGCATGGGTACAACTTTCATAAGCGGTTAACCTATCTGTTATGTATGCTAGCTGCTGCTTGAGTTGCCACACCCGCCAAGCTACATAGAGTAGTATCAGCGAAATGAGGGTGTTAACGAGAATAACTAAAATAACCATTGTTTATCTTCACCAATATTAGCTTTGAGGAATTGTTCTATATACTTGACTTGGCTGTTATTTAATGATGAAGAAACTAGAGGGTAAAAATTATGGCATAAAGTACAGCCTAGATTATGGTAATAAAGAGTAGTTAGATGATGCTCTGAGCGCTCTTGAAAGGCTTTACTAGGTGAAAATTAGTGTAACAAAGGCTGATGGCTAAAAAATCGCCAATTTGCCAATTTTGTAACAATGATATATCCACACTTCGCAAAACCACAGCTACAATTGCCTTAGATTCACGACTCGGTTTGCGAAATCAACCCGTATGCTCAATAAGCCCCATCATTACTACGTCCCACTCCTTAAGCTGATAATTCTAGTCAATTTGCGACCTTTGTGGTGTGTAAGCATAGTGGTATAGCCCCTTCAACAGACGGTGAGAAAACTACACTCCTGGAGGCTCTCCAGCCCAGCATCGCCTTTATTATTGTGCTCCTACCTCTACCAGTTTTCCAGCTTGTCGCGTGAAGTTAACTAATATTTTGCCTGTAAAAACCTCACTAGTGGTTCACCAACCAAAAATTGCTGGGTGTTGACTAGAAAAGAGAAAAGGGAAAAGTCGATTAATTTTTTCCCTAACCTTTACCCTTTTCTCAGCCAAAGGCTTCCCTGTCTCCCCTTAACCTCTTCCCTGCTGAAGACTTCCCTCTGGTATTTCACTAAAACTTACTTTATCGATAATGATTATCTTTTTTATACATCCAGTAGGAGTTGAGGATGTCAAAAAAATCACCATTGAATAATTTCTTCCGAGCTTTTTTTGTTACCTTGACAATTGGATTTGTTGGGTGTGGAAATCAAGCTGCAAGAACTACATTCACTCAGACTAGCAGCCAGGTAAATGAGAATCTTCCCCAAGTTGTGGCAACTACAAGCGTACTGTGTGACTTAACTAGGCAGATTGCCGGGAATACAGTTAACCTCACCTGCTTAATTTCCCCTACAACCAACCCCCAATTTTATAAACCAAAACCGGAAGATCGTAAAGCCATTGAGCAGGCTAATCTTATTCTTTATACTGGTTACAATTTTGAACCAAATCTGATCAAATTAATTAAAGCGACTAAAAACTCTGCACCAAAAATAGCCGTCGGTCAACTTGCGGTACCTAAGCCACAAAAATTTCAGGCAGGCGGTAAGAATGTAACTGATCCTCATCTTTGGCACAATACCAAAAATACGATCAGAATGGTGGAAGTAATTAATAGTAACTTGAGAAAAATACAATCTAGTGATGCAGAGGCTTATACCAGCAATACCAAAAAAGTTACAAATGAACTCACTCAACTAGATAGATGGATTAAGTCAAGAATTGCCAGTATTCCTACCAAAGAACGCAAGTTAGTCACAACCTCTGATGCGCTGAGTTATTACGCGAAAGCATACGGTATTTCATTGGCAGGAGGATTGCAAAGTATTAGTACTAACGAAAAACTAACAGCCGAACGAGTGAGAAATTTGGCTACAAACATTAAGCAGGCTAAAGTGTCAACAATTTTTGCTGAGGTGGAAATTAATCCTAATTTGATTCAATCCGTAGCCAAAGAAGCTGAAGTGAAAATTTCTGACAGGAAGCTTTATGCTGAGGGACTTGGTGAACCAGGAAGTGACGGTGACACTTATCAGAAAATGATGATTGCTAATACACGCACAATTGTGGAAGGACTAGGAGGGACATATTTGATGTTTGAAATGAAAGCTGCTAGATACCCATAAGATAAATTTAGTACCCCTAAAGTCTGAGGTTTTTGATATTACAGAAAACTCAGCTTATTAGCCTATTCTTTGAGGATAGGATTGGTGTTTTAAACGTAAGAAGAAGTGAGTTCGATGAACCTCTCCCTCCCAGCCTCCCTCTCCGAAACGGAAAGGGAGGAGAAACGAAAAATTAAGCTCTTTGCTCCCCTCTGGGCGTCGGATAGGGGCTGGGGGAGAGGTCAAATAAGACTTGTCGAACTCACGTTAGAAGAAATAGGTAAAAGGGATTGTGTTATGTCAGGTTCGGCTAAACACTTAGAATATCTGTAGTAGGTTGAGTCGAGAACAAAACCCAACATTTGAACTTTGTTGATGTTGGGTTTCAATGCCTTACTCCTACAGGGTTGCTACAACCCAACCTACATTGAAAAATTTTATTATAAGTAATCACCCGAACTTGATATTATTCAAATTTATCAAGTGTACACCATACCAATGCTTTCCTTTGCATCTCTTTGATAAACCCATCTTTCCCATTCATATATCCAATGATATCGTTAGGATACTGCTTCGCTAACTTACGTTTTAATTCACTATATTTTTGTGCATCTTCGGGATGTACAATCATGTAATCTCGAAATGCTAAGTGTCGTTCTACTGACGATGTTCTGGTCGTGAAGATATGGATATGATGCGTTCTTGTGCCTGTTTTATTATCTTTACGAAAGAAGCGGCGACCTGGTATGCCGAACTCGCCCATTACTTCATAACCTAACGCTTCCATACCCAAACTACAATCATCCACTTTGGCGATGTTTTCAACTTCAACTAACAAATCAATAATGGGTTTCGCGTAGATATGTGGAATTGCCGTGCTGCCAATATGGTGAATAGCAACTACATTTTCACCTAATGTAAGCGCAACATGCTTTGATTCATCCTCAAATTTGCCGCGCCATGTAGAATCGTGCGGTACTACTTCTACTTTCATACTGACTGCAATTTTTAATTTCGAGAAGCGACTTGACTCACCATCCCCAAGTACCAGGAGCGCCTTTGAATGGCCCAACAATATCACTGGTTATCCAACCGCCATAGAAGTTACCTGGTTGTGATTGTACCTCTTCGCCATTAACGTAGCATTTATCCATTAAATGAGCATAAAAAGCTACATAGTCCTTGATAGATTCAAAAGCTGGTGTGGGATTGGGGTAGAACCAGGCAGCATTATGGACTTCTTTATCACCAACTCGGATTATGTAGTAACCAGCACTCCCCTTCCACTCACAAAAGCTAGATTGCGGTGTCATCTGTAGATATTCCATTTTGATATCCGCAGGAGGAATGTAGTAAGAAGGAGGATGACTAGTTTCTAAAACACGTTTGGCGTTGTGGGTATCTGCAATTATTACTCCGTTAAAGATTATTTGGATATGTTTACTTGTGTCCTCCAAACGAGGAGGGCGGGGATAATCCCAAACTGATTCTTGTCCGGGAGCGGGTTCGATGCGTTGAGAATTAACCATCATGAAGAGTGCTGAGTGCTGTTAGGGGTAGCGAGGCATTTAGCCCGTGCTGAGTGACGAAAAAGTATTAGTATTGATGTACTTTGTGAAGTAGCGCTGAAGACAAGTTTGCCATCGTAGGCGACTACTCGACGCCTTCACCTCAGTGTCTCTGAAAGAGAAGGCTAAGAGCAACTACCTTTCTGGAGCCACTGCGGTTTTTTAACTCAGCACTCTTCATCGTACCTCTTTAAGAGCATCAACTTGCTTGGTAAACAACTCAGTGAATAAACTAAGCACAGTCCGTTCTTCGCGCACTTTTATATTGGCACTGATGGACATACCTGATTGTAAGGTGACTTTTTTACCCTTAATCACTAAGGATTGTTTATCTAATGAGACTTTTGCCGGAAATCTATAAAACTGATGTGTTTGGTCTGGCGGTAATGCATCTGACCCTATCCCAATCACTTCTCCCTTGATATCGCCAAACTCGCTGTAAGGGAAGGAGTCAATTCTGACATCTACCTTCATACCTTTTCGCACAAATCCAATATCTTTGTTAGTGATGAAAACTTCAGCTATATAGTTTTCATTGGGGACAATTTGCAGCAGTTTTGTAGTTGGAGTTGCGACAAACCCAGGGTTTTTTGCTTGCAAATCGAAAACTGTTCCAGCTACAGGTGCGCGAAGTTCTTGATATTTAACGTTTAACTGTGATTGAGATATTTTACTATTGACATCTGCCAAACGCTGCTCATTATCCAGCAAAACTTTCATGAATTGGCTATCGATTGTGGCAATCCGCTGTTTGTTCTCAGCAATCTTATCCAAAATGTTTTTATCAGAAACAGCCACCGTATTGCTTAACTCTTGTTGTCCTTTTTCTATATCAAACTGGAGGCGTTTCAGTTCCTCACCTAGTTGCGCTACTTCTGCTGTGCGATTTTGTACTTCTTGTTGCTGGTTGAGATACTGAAGCTGAGAAATGCCACCTTCTTCTGCTAATATCTTCAACTTATCTAAAATCCCCTGTTGAATAGCTAAACTTGATTTACTATCTTCCAGTTTAATTTGATTTTGAGTAAGTTGTTTTTTGGTTTTTTCTACTTCCAATCGTGCTGATGAGGAGCGAGAGTCTAATTCCTGTTTAGCAACTCGTAGAAGTTGTTGTTCATCAATTCCTACTCCAGAATCTTGACCAGAATTTTTTAATTGAGTGCGGAATAATTCATTTTCTGCTACTAACGCTGCCCGACTTTTCAGCAGAAAAGCAGTTTCTTGAGGCAAATTACCGCGCAAATATAACAGTTCAGATCCAGTGGCGGTACTTGCACCCATCAATCGGCGATAAATCTGGTTTTCTTTAATTAATGCAAGGCGAATTTTATTCAAAGAATTTAATTCGGCAACAGAGGCTATGGAATCAAAAGTTAGCAGTAAATCTCCGGGCTTTACTTCTTGTCCATCTTTAATATTAACTGTTTTTACAACTCCACTAACAGGAGCCTGAACTTCTTTGACTGTTCCTTGCGGTTTTAATTGCCCTGTCGCTGGCACTACTTGCTCAATTTTGGCAAAATAAGCCCAAGCAATTCCAAAACAGGCTAGCCCGATTAGTGTCACCATGATTGTACGCGACCAAATTGGAGATTGGCGCAAGACAATGGATTGCTCAAAGTCCTGAGTGTTTGAGTTAGTTAAAGATTCTTGAGCAGCTTTCTGTTGTTTTGTCAGGACTCGTGAATCTTGCTTAACTCCATTCTTCTGATTGCCGTTTTTCTGATTGCCGTTGAGGTGATTTCCATTAAGTTGAGTCATAAGGATTTTGGATTTTGGATTTTGGATTTTTTGTAGGGTGGGCAATGTTTACCAATGCCAAAAAACTTTGCCCACAGCAATGACTAAGTTACAAGTTAACATCTTGTTGCTGATACAGGTAATAATAATGACCTTTAGTAGCCATTAATTCTTGATGGCTACCTTGTTCTATAACCCTGCTATTATCCATTACAACAATCATGTCTGCATTACTCACGGTGTTCAGTCGGTGGGTAATAAAAAATACTGTATCCCCCTTGAATGCTTTGGCTAAGTTGAGACAGATTTGCCGTTCTGTGGGATAATCTAATGCGCTAGTTGCTTCATCTAAAACTAATAATTTTGGTCGTTGTAAAACAGAACGAGCGATCGCAATTCTTTGTCGTTGTCCACCTGAAAGTGCAGAACCCCGTTCTCCTACCCGCGTGTTGTAACCGTTGGGCAAGTTCATGACAAACTCGTGGGCACACGCAACCTGAGCCGCTTCGATAATTTCTTCGGTTGTGGCATCGGGATTCGTGAGGGCAATATTTTCTTGAACGCTGCCGTCAAACAACAATGTTTCTTGAGGAACTACACCAATTTGTCGTCGCAGTGAATAAAGTTCCACTTTAGCAATATCATAACCATCAATCAAAATTCTGCCGGACTCAGTTTCGTAAAGTCTCAGCAGTAATTTCATCATCGTACTTTTACCAGACCCACTTTGTCCGACAATGCCGATAAATTTACCTGGCTCAAATTCCAGGTTGACATTAGAAAGTTGCAGTGGCCCACTTGTCCCAAAGCGGAAGGAAACATTTTCGTATTTCACTGCTCCCTTGATCGTAGGTAAGGGTATATTGTAGCGGTCTGTTTCTCCTTCTTGGGGTGTATCGACAATATCGCTTAAACGCTCTAAAGACAAGGCAGTTTCTTGGAAGCTTTGCCAGAGTTGAGCTAAGCGCAATATTGGGCTGGTGACATAACCCGATATAATCCTAAAGGCAATTAATTCGCCTAAAGTCAATTCTTGTTTCAGTACTAAATAAGCTCCTACCCACAAAACTAGTAAGCTACTGAGTTTGTTGAGAAAGTTGCTGGTAGAGTTAGCGAGGGTGGAAGTTACAACTGTTTTAAAACCAGCGGCGACAAATCGAGCGTAACGCTCTTGCCAAGAAAAGCGCGATCGCAATTCGATATTTTGCGCTTTTACTGTTTGAATTCCTGACATCACCTCCACTAAATAAGATTGAGTTTCGGCGTTGCGTTCGGCTTTGGCACGTAACTGTCTGCTAATAGTGGGAGAAGCAATCAAGGTAATCACGATAAACACGGGAATCGTGCTTAAGCCGACTAAGGTTAGTTGCCAACTGTAAATCAGCATTACACCGATATAGACCACCGAAAACAGAGCATCTAACCCCACTGTTAAGGCCGTACCAGTTAAGAATTGGCGGATATTTTCCAATTCGTTGATGCGTGTGGAAAGTTCACCCACCGGTCGGCGTTCAAAATAGCGCAGCGGTAGACGTAGTAAGTGGTCGATAATTTGCGACCCTAAACCCATGTCGATCCGATTAGTGGTATCGACAAATAAGTAGGTTCGTAAGGTAGTCAAGACTGCTTCAAATAGCCCGACTACTAATAGCAAAACTCCTAAAATATGTAGTGTACCAATACTATTTTGAGTGATAACTTTGTCGATAATTAACTGAACGACTAGCGGATTTGCCAACGCTGCCAACTGCACGAAAAAGGAAGCGATAAAAACCTCTATCAGGACTCGACGGTGGCGTGACAAATAGGGCAAAAACCACCGTAAACTAAAGCGTTCTTGGGGTGTTTCTTTAGTAGCAGTGAGCAGCAATACCCTAACTTGGGGCGGAAAGTTGGTTGGATCAACATCTAATTGCTCAACCAATTGAGCGGGTTTACAGCGGACAATTCCTTGGGATGGGACACCTACAACCACGGTATTTGCATCCGCTTCATATAAAACCGCAAAACTATCACCATAGCGAATCAATGCTGGTGTAGGAATGCGCGTCATTGAAGCGACTGGTAGCTCTACCAACTGTGCCTTAAGTCCGATTAATTCTGCCAGGTAAGCAGTAACTTGAAACGATATAGTCCCCTGACGTTTGACTTGCTCGGTTAATATCCGGCGAACCACCTCTCGACGAAATGGCATTTCTAGGTGCTTCGCGATCATTTGGAAGCAGGCGAAGGCTGTATTTAGTTCTCCCTTACCACCAAAAAATGGGTATTTCTGTTTTGACGAATTCTTTGAGTTTTGGGGGGCTGTCGGTGGAACTACTTCGTCTGATGCGTAGGGAATAATATCTAGGTCGTCGGCGCTATCTCTGTCTAATGTGGTGTCACTTACCACAAGTTCTATCTGATGACTATCTTCTAAGATCAAATCTGACGGATGTATACCAAGTAGCCGCGCGGGGTTTTGACCGATGACCTGGATTTTGTCTCTGTCATCGTCTGATTCTAAGCGATCGCCAACAGATAAATTTGTTACTGTACCACCACCACTCACAAACCAGGCGCTTTCGCTATCGAGTTGGTTGAATGGAGTTTTTCCTAGAGGTAAGTATTGTACTTTCGCCTGTGGTAAGGCTTTTTCTGCCAGTTCTCTGAGATTTAAAGTCGCGATCGCTTGTTTTTGCCAATAGGAACCGAGAATATCGAAAACTTCTACCAAATAACTGCGGTTCTTACGAGCTTCGGCAAAAGCTGGGTATGAAGCCAGAAAGCTAAAATATGCTGATGCACTCAAGGTTAAACATACTACTTCGGTGGAAGCGATCGCAGTCTCACAGGCGACATCGCGCAACAAACCAATTTCGCCGATAATTTCCCCTGGTTGCAGTAATTTTAGGGTGATTGGCATTTGCGTCTGGGGGTCGTATCCCAACAGGCGCACTTGTCCTTCATAAATGATCGTGATGCGTTCTGGGAGGCTTTCTTTACCGATGATTTTCTGACCTATGCGATAGCGCCAAGCTTGCAGCTGTTCTGATAAATTAGCGATCGCTCCATCTGGTAACTGCTCAAACCCTTCTAGGGCGGTGAGAAATTCGGGAAAAGTGTTCTTAATATAAGTCATATAAAACAAGTTGAAGGTAAAAGTGAGGAATAAAGCCGAAAATATTAGAAAGTATCTCTTTTACTAACAGTGGCAGTGTTTGGTTTTATGCCACCACCTGCAATATTTCTGTGGTATTCAGTATGCCATCTGTAAAAGTACAGAGAGTAGCTTCGTCTAATTCCATACCTGCATTTCCATCACGAGTTCCTACTGTTATGCATTGTTTAAGACAAATATAGTGTAAATAGATGGAGGACAAGTTATCACTTGGTTAACGCCACATAATTTATACAAGTTTAAAATCAATATTTAGCATTGCAAGTATGCAAGATGGATACTAATTATCAAACTAAGACACAGAAATGCGGTTGTTAAACTTTGTGTCGCGGATTCTAATTTATGCTCATCAACATGAAACTATCACAGATGTTTTCCTAAGTAAATACCCTAGTTAACAATTATGTAATAAAAAAAACTTTAAATTTCTGAATTATTTTTGACAAATTCTGAAATACAGGGATTGACAGTATCACTAATGGCGAAAGACAGTAAGTTTTCCTCGTTGAACAGCACCCATACCCGATTATTAAAGAATTCTTCATCACTTTTTTGCTAGCTTAATTTAATAAAAATTAACCGGAAAAGTAAAGGTGAAGACTTTTTGTCACCTAGAGGAATCAACTATTAAATTTATGAAGGAAAGCCAATAACTGCCTTCAGTAAATTTACTAATTTAATTAATATCAAGTTTATCTAATCGCTACGGATAAAATAACCCCACCCCGCAACCGGGATGAGGTTGTTCGATTTTGCTAAGTAATTACTTGCATTTGATATTACGCAGCATTGACACTCAAATTCACCTGCACAATCACATCGTTGTAATCTTTGTCACCACCATTTGGTAAATCTTCAAAACCAAAGGTGTTATTCCCCAACAACCGAATATGATCTACCTTATCTGAGTTAGCGCCCAAGAATGAGAAGTAAACCTTTTTATTGTTATTGCTATCGAGAATTGCATCGGGTTTACCATCTACAATAATAAATGGTGCAAACAAAGAATTAGGCCCAAAACTGCCAGTGTATTTTGCAGTACCTTGGTTCTTCACCATCAAGTCAATGCCTGCAACACGCCCACGCACAGCAGCTTTGGCGTAACCAGCCTGTCCAACAAGGATATCTGCTATGCCATCGCTATTAGTGTCAATACCACCATTTTCATCAGCCACTTGATAGAAGCCGATAAAGTTGTTGTAAGATGCTTCTCTATTGACTGCAAATTCAGCTTTTACTGATTGTGTCACACTCCGTAAATCAATCAGTTCGCCTTGAGATTTGCCTTGCAGACCAGTACCTAAGGATACTTCTTCATTGGTTGCTTGAATATTTACAACCAAATTCTGAAAGTTGAGAGAAAACCCTTCCTCATCTGTGTTGCTATTTGTAGGTGAGGAAAAAAGGACACTTGAGAAAGAGGTTTTTCCAGACAGTACAGCCTGAGTAGTACTGTTGGATACCAGATAGAATCTGAGTTTTGTACCAGACTCGAATTCTAAGATATTTTTCAGGTCAGCGTGCTTAAAACCCTTGGGTAGTTTAGCAATGGAGGAGAAAATCACCTTTGAGCGCTCTAGAGCCACTCGCGTATAACCCTCTGCACCAGGGGCTATGCCGTTAATCCTACCTTCTTCATCGTCAACAGCAAATACACATAGTTCATTTACCTCTTTAGCGGTGTTGTTTTTAATCTTAAGAGAAAGCTTTCCTTTACGACCCTTAACTTTACTATTGACGATAAAGATATTTTGAGTAATATTGACCAACTGGAAAATTGTTGTCACTTGGGTATTTGTAGTAGACCCAAATCCATCAATATTAACAGCCAACTCTTTATCAAAAGAAAGTCCATCAATGTCAGTAGTGCGGACGCGGATTTTGTAACTAGATTTAGTCACGTCAGATTTAATTTTTAAGCTATCGTCCTTGATGATGAATGCATCATTATCAGTATCACCAGTGCCTGCCACCAAACTATAAGTGTGCTGATCATTTTGGTCTGGATCAATGGTGCTGAAGATGCCGATAATTTTTTCATCATCGTCATCGCTGATAGCGTTAAATGTCAAGTCTGTGGGCTTTTCGTTGAGGTCATTGACATTGAGAACTAACTGCTTCTCAAAGACGAGTCCACCAAGATCTGTGCTAGCTACTCGGATGTTGTAAGTTGATTTGCTTTCAAAGTTAGGAGAATTATTTATTTGTAGGCTATTGCCGACAATGGTGAATAGGGCGTTATCACTATCGCCAGTACCCGCTATTAAACTATAGGTATGCTGGTCATTAGTGTCTGGGTCAGTGGTGGTGAAAGTGCCAATTTGACTTGCAGCAGCTACATTCTCATCGACAGATGTAGCACTCAACATTAAGTTTGTGGGGTCAGAATTGGAAGTATTTAGCAATACAGATACATTGCTAGAACCGGAGTTAGCTACCACAAAATCCAGTTTGCCGTCACCGTCAAAGTCTTCCACAGCAATAGCAGCAGGACTTGAAGCGACCGTGAAGTTGGTGGCAGTGCCAAAGCCGCCACTGCCATCGTTCAGCAGTACTGAAACATTGTTGTCATCAGAGTTAGCTACCACTAAGTCCAGTTTGCCGTCACCGTCAATGTCTACTACTGCAACGGAACGAGGATTTGTCCCAACTGCAAAGTTGGTGGCAGTGCCAAAGCCGCCACTACCATCGTTCAGCAGCACTGATACATTGTTGTCATCAGAGTTAGCTACCACAAAATCTAGTTTGCCGTCACCGTCAAAGTCTGCTACAGCAACGGAACGAGGATTTGTCCCAACTGCAAAGTTGGTGGCAGTGCCAAAGCCGCCACTGCCATCGTTCAGCAGCACTGATACATTGTTGTCATCAGAGTTAGCTACCACCAAGTCTAGTTTGCCGTCACCGTCAAAGTCTGCTACAGCAACGGCATTGGGATTTGTGCCAACTGCGAAGTTGGTGGCAGTGCCAAAGCCGCCACTGCCATCGTTCAGCAGCACTGATACATTGTTGTCATCAGAGTTAGCTACCACCAAGTCTAGTTTGCCGTCACCGTCAAAATCTGCTACAGCAACGGCATTGGGATTTGTCCCAACTGCAAAGTTGGTAGCAGTGCCAAAGCCGCCACTGCCATCGTTCAGCAGCACTGAGACATTATTGTCACTGGAGTTCGTTACCACAAAATCCAGTTTGCCGTCACCGTCAAAATCTGCTACAGCAACGGCATTGGGATTTGTGCCAACTGTGTAGTTGGTGGCAGTGCCAAAGCCGCCACTGCCATCGTTCAGCAGCACCGAAACATTGTTGTCATCAGAGTTAGCTACCACCAAGTCCTTTTTACCGTCACCATCAATATCTGCCGCAGTAACGGAATTGGGATTTGTCCCAGCTAGAAAGTTAGTGGCATTTGTAAATGATACGCTCATGATTGCTTTTATTAAAAATGTTTTAGCTTTCCTCACACCTGTTTTTGCTCATAAAAATAATATTCTTTGTTAGCAAGGGAGGAATGTACTATATAGCTTATTGTGTAAATAGGGTTAATCACCTCAGTAAATAAACTGAGTAAAGTCTAGCTTGGGACTTATGCAAAGGCTTTATTGGCGATCGCATTTACACATAGATAAAGCTGTCGGTGAAAGTTATTACCCGCAAATAAAACAACCCCATCCCGCAAGTGAGATGAGGTTGTCAAACTATTACTAAAGCACAATTCAGAAATAACTTTGATCGTCCACGGAAATTTGGAGAGTCAGAAGCAAAACAGGCTTTATATCAGGCTTAGAGACTTAAGTTTTTTACTTCACTGAGTTATATCAAGTCCGGTTAATTACTTATGATTACCGCATCCGTGCAAAAATCAGGAAAACCTCTTTCTCCCTGCTCCCTGCCCCCTGCACCCCTGCGGTCTAAATGATGAGTCTTTACCCGAACATGATATTACTTCTTTCCTATGGTTTCTGCAATAATTTGATCTATGCAAGCCTTCATTTTTTCAGACACAGATCGTACATGGGGTTCTTTAAAAATGGAATTATGAATCCCAGAAATATCATAGATATCCACTCCCCCTAATGCCAATTTACCCCAACCCATTTTGGCATCAGCCTCCCGTTGTCCAACTACAAGACCATCTTCTGTTCGGAATACGGTTGCTTGACCTGAGTAAACTTGTAGAACATATTTTCTGAGCGCTTGTCTGGTGGCCTCTTCTACCATGAATTTCCGGTTGGAGTAAGGTAAGGGGCGGCCGAGGCTCAGGTGAAACTGAAAGACAATCCGCCAGAGGATCTCTTTGATCTGATACTTAAATCGCTCTGTATTTCCTTTTACCTGCTCAATAACATAGTTAGATGCAATTGCTAAAAGACTCTTCCAATGGCGAGAGGCTAATGGCACAGATGCAATATTTCTGGAACCGTAAGTATCAAATAAAACTAGCAAAGCTACTTTCTTGCCTTGCATAACCAATTGCCGAGCCATCTCGTAAGCAATTATACCGCCAGAGGAGTAGCCGCCGATTAAATAAGGCTCATGGGGCTGAATAGTCTGGATTTGTTGAATGTAGTGCGCTGCCATCTCTTCAATCCGGGTATAAGGAAGTTGTTTTCCATCTAACCCTTGTGGTTGCAGTCCATAAAATGGTTGATCTGATCCTAAATGCACTGCCAATTCCCGGAAACGTAGAACTTCTCCACCCAAACCATGTACACAAAAGAAAGGAGGCTTAGAACCGTTGGGCTGAATAGGTACTAAAGATGACCAAGGAATTGATGTTTCAGATTTGACATCAACTGTTGGTGTCGCCGCAACTCCAAGTTTTGAGCATCTTTCTCGCTCAACAATATTAGCTAATTGCTCAATAGTTGGGGCTTGCAAGAGGATGGATAGAGCTAAGTTTTTGCCTACAATCTTTTCAATCTCAGAAAACAGACGGACTGCCAGCAGTGAGTGTCCACCCAAATCAAAAAAGTTGTCTGTTATTCCAATCGGATGAACTCCTAAAATATTTTCCCAGATTTCTGTTAATTGAAGTTGTAATGGATTTTCTGCTGTAGCAAATGTTTTTTCTATTTTAGAATTAGTTGGATTAAGCGCAGATAAGGCTTTGCGATCAACTTGGCCATTAGCACTCAATGGTAGAGAATCGACTATGACAAAGGCAGAAGGTAATAAATGCTCAGGCAACTTTTGCTGGAGAAAACTCAGTAGTTGCTCACTTCCAAAAGTCTCCCCTTCTTTGGGGACAACATAAGCAACTAAATGTTTATCCCTAGGAACATCTTCTTTGGCAATTACCACAGTTTTTTGTCCGCCTGGATATTGACTTAAAATTGTTTCAATTTCTGTCAACTCAACGCGAAAGCCGCAAATTTTAGCCTGATTGTCTAGGCGGCCCAGAAACTCAATATTGCCATCACTTAAGTAGCGTCCTAAGTCGCCACTTTTGTAAAGGTATGCCCCAGATTCGCTGTTAAAAGGATTGGGGATAAATTTCTCAGAAGTTAAGTCGGGACGGTTAAAGTAGTCTGCAACACCGATACCGCTGATGTAGATTTCCCCAGTAACGCCAACTGGCAGAGGTTGCGATCGCTGATCGAGAATGTAGACTTTGGTATTGGCGATCGCTCTCCCTATAGGAATTTCTGACCGAGTGTTGCTAGCTTCAGTGGCAGTTTCTGGATCGTAAACCGTGGCGGTTAAAGTTGTTTCTAGTGACCCGTAAGCATTTAGCCAGCGCGATCGCTTACCAACTTTTTCTACCCAAGTAAAATAAGCATGGCGTGAGACTTTTTCACCACCAACCATGACTAAGCGCAAGCTGACTGGCAAGGTTTGTGCAGATACAGATGGCTCGTTAACTAACTCATACCAAAAATAAGTTGGTAAATTAACAACAGTAATCTGTTGTTGAGCAATGAATGAGAAAAACTGCGCCGTCGAGTTTTGTAGCTCTTGAGACTGGAGAATTGCGATCGCACCAGCAATCCAAGTGGGAAACAGTGATTCAATGAAAGAATCGCAACTGATACTAGGTATTAGTAGTAGGCGATCGCTCTGGGTCAACTCCCAAGTGTCACTGATTGCTAGACTATGGGTGACGAGATTACGGTGGGTAATGGCTATGCCGTTGGGTTTTCCATTGCCGCCGGACACATACATCACACAGGCTAGAGTCTGATCTGTGATGTAATATTGCAGATTTTCAGTCGCGTGTAGTGCGATACCTTTCCAATCACTATCCAAACAGATAACTTGTAGCTGATGCTCAGAGAGTTTCTCAACTAATGAGCTTTGGGTTAACACTAAAGATATTTGGGCATCTTCTAAAATGAAAGCCAGACGATCTTGCCCAGATGTTGGAGCTATGGATACGTAAGTTCCGCCTGCTTTCAAAATACCCAACAGCCCCACAATCATCTCTAGGGAAGGCTCCATATCAAGACCGACGAGTGTTCCCGATTTTACCCCTAGAGTTTGCAAATAGTGGGCTAGTTGATTTGCACGCTGGTTGAGTTCCTGATAGGTTAGTTGCTGATTTTCAAAACTTACTGCAATATTATTTGGAGTTCGTTTAGCTCGAGTTTCAAACCACTGATGGATACAAGTATTGTGGGGATAATTAGTCTGCTTGCCATGCCAATTAACCAACACTTGATGTTGTTCACCTGCTGTCAACAGAGGTAATTCAGATATCGGCTGATCGGGATTAGCAACAATACCTTCGAGTAAAGTTTTGAAGTGTCCCAACATCCGCTCTATGGTACTGGCATCAAACATTTCGGCATTATAATCAAATACCATACCCAGACCATTATCCTGTTCCCGCAAGACTAATGTCAGATCGTATTTGGTCTTGCCATGATAAATGTAGCCAAATAGAGAAGTGATACTCAAATCAGGTAGTTGCAATGCTCCCATGCCACGACCATTCGACCAAGGAGGATTGAGGGAGAACTTTACTTGAAATAAAGGCGAACTGTTCCGACTTTGTTGTTCTGGTCTAAGTTCTTCAATTAGTCTCTCAAAGGGTAGGTCTTGATGGGTATAAGCCTCTAAGCAATCCTTACGCACGCGGTCTAACAATTGTCGGAAAGTTGGGTTTCCTGCTAAGTTACCCCGCATTACAAGAGTATTAGAGAAAAATCCAATCAACCGCTCGGTTTCTACCTGTCCCCGGCTTGCACTGGCAAAGCTAATGAGTAGGTCTTCTTGTCCAGAATAACGGTAGAGCAATAGCTCAAACACTGTCAGTAGGGTCATAAACAGGGTAACACCCCATTTTTGACTCAGGTCTGTCAGGGCATGGTTCAGCGTCTTTGATAGCAGCAGGGCAGCGCGATCGCCTCGATATGTCTGCACACCATGAGGACGGGGATGATCGTAAGGTAACTCAATGATCGGTAAATTGCCTTCTAGCTTTTGCTTCCAGTAGTTTACCTGTGACTCTAAAACCTCTCCTTGGAGCCACTGATATTGCCAATTGGTAAAATCGACATACTGCACTGGTAAAGGAGTTAAAGGAGAAGCTTTCCCTGCCGACAATGCTTTATAGATGGTAGTGAAGTCTTGATAAAATATATCGGAAGAAGCTCCATCACAAACTATGCAGTGCATATTCCAGATTAGCAGATGCTCGCGATCGCTCAATCGCAGCAGCAGCAACCGCAAAATCGGGCCATTGGCGAGATCAAAGGGTTGATGAGCTTCTTTCGTTGCCAGTAAGAGAGCTTCCGCTTCCCGTTGTTCATCTGGTACTTGCCGCAAGTCAATTATTGGCAGTGTCAAAGAAACATCAGTGGCGATGACTTGAGTGGGTTTTCCATTCACTGCTGGAAAAGTTGTCCGCAGAACTTCATGGCGGCGGACGACTTCTCTTAAACTTTCCTCCAAGACTGCAACATTGAGATTCCCCGTAAAACGCACCACAACGGGCATATTATTTGAGGAACTGTTGGGTTCAAACTGATGGAGGAACCATATCCGTTGCTGACCAAAGGAAAGCGGCAAGTTGCCATTCCGTTCACAAGCGACAATTGGGGGAATCTGTGAACTGGCGGCTGTAGTAATTTGTCGCAGAAAGTTGATGATTTCGGCTTTTTGAGTTTTTAACTCGGTGAGCAATTCTGGTGTGAGACTATCTTTTGCTGCCCGATAGCGTAAGCGTTCGCCCTCTAGCCAAAGTTTGACATCGCGCTGACGTAGCTCAGATAGTAGTTCATCCAATGTTTTCATAGCTCACCTTCCTCGTAATCATCAGCCGTTTCACTATCAGCGGCCTGAACACCTTGGGCTGCCCAACGCAGAGTCTCAACTCGTTCAGCCAAATCTGCTACCGTTGGTAATTCAAATAGATTGGACATGAGAATTTCTACTTGCAAGGCTTGGCGCAGTCGAGAAACCACTTGAATTCCTAATAGAGAATATCCACCTAGTTCAAAAAAGTTGTCGTAAATCCCAACCTGCTTGACATTTAAAACCTGTGTCCAGATATCTGCAATCTGCTGCTCAATGGGAGTGCGAGGCGCTACATAATTTGCTTCCAATTCTGGACGGAAAGAATCAGGCTTTGGTAGTGCCCGACGATCAACTTTGCCGTTAGCATTTAGCGGTAAGGCTTCCAGTGCCATAAAAATCTTTGGCACCATATATTCTGGAAGCTGTTGTTTCAAGAATCGCCGTAATTCTGAGATTATTTGTGGGTTATCTTGACCAACTTCTGCGACAAAATAACCAACTAGTAATTTCTCTCCAGGAGTATCTTCTCGAACAATTACGACCGCTTCTTTTATTGCTGGATATTGCAAAAATGCGATTTCAATTTCAGCCAATTCTATGCGGAAACCGCTTACTTTTACCTGATTGTCAACCCGACCTAGGTATTCAATCTTTCCATCTGGTAAATAGCGAGCTAAGTCTCCACTTTTATATAAGCGTGATTGGGGATCTGAGCTAAAAGGATTGGCAATAAATCTTTCAGCAGTCAAATCCGGGCGATTGAAATATTCTCGTGCTAGACCATCGCCACCAATATACAACTCACCTGTGATTCCAATCGGGACAGGTTGTAAATGGGAGTCCAAGATATAAACTTGGGTATTAGCAATGGGGCGACCAATAGGAATAGAAGTCCCTGGCTTTAGTGGTGCTGTAATTTCATAACAGCAGGTAAAAGTTGTACTTTCTGTCGGCCCGTAACCATTAATCAGTTTACAGTTTTCTACTGTGTTAAGAAATTTCTGGACATGAGGAACCGATAAAACATCACCACCTGCTAAAAGTTGGCGTAAGGGTTTTAAAGCATCAATTTTTTCATCGACTATTAGATGGAATAAACCCGCTGTTAACCACAGGGTTGTCACCTGGTATTGCTGAATAATTTGCCCTAATTCGTCTAAAGATGGGGTATGGGGACGAAAGATTACTAGTTTTCCACCGTTAAGCAAACAACCCCAAATTTCAAAGGTTGAAGCGTCAAAGGAGACGGGACTAATTTGCAGAAATACTTCTTTGGTAGTGAGATTTACATAATTAGTGTCTTTGACTAATCTAATTACACCTTGATGGATAACACTAACACCTTTGGGCTGACCTGTAGAACCAGACGTGTACATTACATAAGCCAAGTTATTAGCTTTAACACTAGTAATTGAATTCTCTGGTGTTTTTTGGTTGATTGTATCCCAATCGGTATCTAGACAAATTACACTGGCGGCGTGATCGGGTAATTTATCAACTAGTTGTTTTTGAGTCAATAGTAATTTGATCTGGGTGTCTGAAAGCATGAAAGCCAAGCGTTCTTGCGGATAACCCGGATCTAGAGGTACGTAAGCTCCACCTGCTTTCAGAATCCCTAAAAGACCTACCACCATTTCTAAGGAGCGATTCACGCAGATTCCTACAAGAACATCTGCGCCCACTCCTAATGTTTGCAGGTATTGCGCTAATTGGTTGGCGCGAATATCTAAATCTCGATAAGTAAGTTGTTGTTCTTGAAATACCAATGCCACAGCATCAGGGGTACGCTCTACCTGCTCCTCAAATAACTGATGAATGCATTTATGTTGGGGATAGTCTGTTTGAGTCTGGTTCCATGTTGCTAATAACTGTTGCTCTACTGCTGGTAAAATGGGCAATTTAGCAATAGCTTGATTGGGGTTAGCAACTATACCCAATAACAAAGTTTCAAACTCTGCCATGCGGTGGCGGATAGTGTCAGCATCAAATAAATTAGTGTTGTACTGACATTCCAGGGTCATTTGACCATGTAATTCTGTGGCGTTGATGAACAGTTCAAAATTCTCAAAAGCGCGGGGGTTAGAGAAAAATTCTACCTCTAGCCCAGTGAAGGGGAGTTTATCACTATCTAAACCCTGATCGATATTAAATGTAATGGGAACTAAGGGAATGCGGCTAGAATCCCGTGGTAAAACTAATTTTTTGACCAGACTGCCAAAGGTAAATTGTTGATGATCGTAAGCATCTAAGACAGCCGATCGCCGCGATCGCAAGTAGTCGCTGAAAGATTTTTCGCCATTAATTTGGCTACGCAAAGGTAGTAAATTTACGCAGTGACCTACGAGATTATATTGACCCAAAGCAGCTTGTCCGGCGGCTGGAATACCTACAACCAAGTCGTTTTGTCCTGTCAGACGGTGTAGCCAAACCTCAAATCCTCCCAGGATCGTAGTCATAAAGCTACAACCGAGTTTTGTCCCTAGTTGTTTGAGGTTGGCAACTAGTTCGGGATTTAAATGCCAATCTTCGCGGGCGGCGTTAAAAGTTCTGAGTGGTGGACGGGGGCGATCGCTAGGGAAATCCAGTACAGGTACAGAGTCAGCGAATTGTTCCAACCAGTATTGTTCTGTAGCGATCGCTTCTGGACTATCCGCCTCTTCTTCCTGCAAAGTCGCATATTCACTTAAGTAGTCTGGTTCTTCTAATTCAGGAACAATACCCTGTTGCAAGCCAGAATAAAGTTTACCCAAATCTGGCATCAGCACCGCCCAAGACCAACCATCACAAATAATATGATGGGCTGTCAAGATAGCTAGATGCTCCTGCGGCTGCAATTTGACAATTTTTGCCCGAAATAGGGGGCCATGTTCCAAATCAAAAGGTTGCTCTACCTCTTGTCGCAAGATACTAGCTAATTTTTCCTGTTGTTCCTGTGGTTCCAGGTTAGAAAGATTAATAATAGGGATTTCAATTTGCCGAGAAGCAACAATGCAGAGTGTATTGCCATCGGTGCTAAAAGTTGTCCGTAGTGCTTCATGACGTTGTACTAACTCTTCAATCGCAGACTGGAGAACTTTGACATCAAGTTCGCCTTTGAGTCTCAGAGATTGCGATTCATTATAAGCACAATTGGCAGCATCCCCCATTTGTACAGAAGCCCAAATTTCTTTTTGTGATTCCGTGGCAGGGGCGGTTAGAAGTAATTCTCCATCTGCAAATGGATCAAAATCAACCGCAGTTAATCTGGATTGGTAATCTACAGGTGATAAGCTCATAAAACTCTATTATTTTCTCAGTTTATTGAATGTGGTTAAATTTAAATCAGTCTTGATAAACTACTGACGCTCAATTCATTGTTTAGCGAAGATTGTAGATTTTAAATAATTACGCGCAGGGACTTCTACAAATCTATATGTCAATGATGCTGTCAATAGTACAATCATAAGAAATAGTCCTAAAGATGTCAATGTTTCATATTCTGTAAATCCTTTGCCAAAGGCGTTGTGAAATTCATAAAGCCAAAATATTTTTAACAACTCTTGAAGAAACCAATGAACCATATAAATTGAGTAAGATATAGTGCCGAGATATAGCATCAACTGGGAACTCAAAAACTTTGATATCACACTATTATTGTTGACAGAAAAAGCTAAAATCAGGAGACAAAAAGCTGGTAAAACTAGCCAATCGTGAAGGCTACGCCAATAAGACCAGTAGTAATTCATAATCAGAATTATCCAAGTTATAGCTATAATTGCTAGTAAATTAAGATTGAAATACTTTTTATAATTACCTCTATAATAGACTTTATAAGTTATAATACCGAGTACACACTCTAGCCCGCATCTAGCTATTGAAGGTATGCCAATAATACTATCTAAATTGCCGCGGGTAAAGGCGATTATTAGTAATATGCTAAGGAGAGTAAAACTATAAATTATTAAATCTTTTTTGGGGCTATTTCTTAATAAGAAGAATAATAAAAATGGAAAGATACAGTAAATAACAAACTCTACGCTAATTGACCAAGCAGGTTCATTCCAGTAAGTATCACACCAAAATAAAGGTGGACAATTTAAGTCGAAGGCTTGTAGAAGGAAACCGTTAGCAAAAAGGGCTGTTAAGTTAAATTTACCCGTGAAGGCAGAAGTATGTAGTAAAAATATTTTTATGATTTCTAATCCAACAAATAGAGACAAAATAAATATATGCAGAGGATAAATTCTGGCAAAACGTGATAACAAATATGAACGATAATTAGACGAATTAACCTTTAATGAAAAATCCCCAACATAAACGTGGGTCATGATAAAACCACTCAAGATAAAGAAAAAATCGACCCACAGATATCCATTTTTAAAAAAATCGCTATAGGCTGATAGAATTGAACCAGTTTTAGGTAAAGTGTAATAGGAGAAATGGTGTATAACAACAAAAAAAGCTGCTATACCGCGCAGAGAAGTAAGAGATTTAATGTGTTTATACATTGATTTTTTTAAGTTTAATCATGAGTGAAATGTAAGTATTTGGCTATTATTTGCTTGTTTACTGAATATACTTTTTATCAGTTACTTATGTTTTGGTCAGCTTGACCTGACCAAAACAACGGAATGTAACAGGTACAACCTCATGTTTAACTATCGATTAATTCATAGCCTAGTGAGGTAAATTTTTATCAAAGGAAGCTATCAAAGTCATATCAAAAGCTTAGTGGCGGAAGATTTTTTGCTCCTTTCTTGAAGAAAATTACTGTTTCAAAACACTTCAGGAAACACTTGCAACTTGTAGATATTTCCCAGGACGCTCGGCATCGGGAATATACCAAGCGGGGTTTCCTTGGGGATCTCGTCCTAATTTGGCATTAGGTTGCGGAGGACGATTGCGTAGGCTGTTATTGGTAATTTCTGCTCCATTGCGATCGCAGTTTGTTACTTCTATAGGCGGTGCAGACAAAAAGCCAGCAGATTGCATTTCGGCAATACTTTCTTTAAAGGCTGCCATTACAAAAGCCAGATCGGCTTCGGAATGGGCTGTCGTCAAGAAGCAAGGACGGTGATCCCAAGTATGCACTCCTTTATCCCGTAGCAAGTAAAATAGTAAATCTCCGTAGGGAAACTCTGGTGCAGATTTCACCATGAACAGGGAGCCAAAATTATAGGCTGTGAACGGTGCTTGAACTTGCTGGAAATAACCCATGAGTTCCGCTACAAACTTATCGGTTCTGGCGTTAAGATTTTGCTGCAAGCTGGGGCCACTCTGTTTTAAATGCTGAAGTACTGCTTTGGCGGCTGCTAGTGCTAAAGGATGGCGGACAAAAGTACCGGCAAAGTAAGTCACGCCTACCTCTGGAACGGAGTCATCGCCAAACTGCCAAAACCCACCATCCAAAGCGTCCATATATTGTGATTTGCCAGCAATGACTCCAATTGGTAGCCCACCGCCCACAATTTTACCGTAGGTTGCTATATCAGCTTTGATACCGAAATGTGCTTGAGCGCCACCTGGATGAATTCTGAATCCGGTAACGATTTCATCAAAAATCAGAGCGATACCAGCTTCTTCCGTGAAATCACGTAATTGCTGGAGGAATTCCTTGGGTTGGTATTCAGGGCGACGGCTTTGCACAGATTCCACCATCACTGCTGCTAACTCATCAGCCCGACTTCTGAGGATTTCTAGAGACTCAGGCGAATCATAGTCCACCACCAAAATATTCTCTACCATTTCGGGTGGGATACCAGGAGCAGCCGGAATTGATCGGAGTTTTTTTGTACCCCGAACAATGACTTCATCCAAAATACCGTGATAAGCTCCAGAAAAGATGGCGATTAAGTTACGTCCTGTGATAGTGCGTGCCATCCGCATCGCTCCTAACACCGCTTCCGAACCTGTGTTGCAAAAAGCTGCTCGGTCAAAGTTAGTCAACTCACACATCAGCTTTGCTACTTCTCCAACTAGGGGAGTTTGTGGCCCAATTTCCATACCGAGTTTGAGTTGTGCTTCAATTGCTTCGGTAATGAAAGGTGGCGACCAACCAAATAAATTCAAGCCAAAGCCATTGCTTAAATCGACATATTCATTGCCATCAACATCCCAAAGTTTAGAACCAGATGAACGAGACACCACAATGGGGTAAACCATCTCTTTCATCGTCGGATTAAACCCGGAAACAGTTCTGGGATCTGCTAAGTAAGGGCGATGAGTTTGAGTATATTCTTTGGATTTTTGAGTCCGTTTTGTATATCTTTGGATAATTTTGTCTAAATGAGTGCGTTGTTGCGCTGTCAGAGTTTTAGTTTGTGTCTTTTCAATTCGAGCAGCCGCACCAAATGCCTTTTTAGCACCATTTGACTCTGTTTCTACCGATGCTGATTCTTTGCTGATTTGAGTTGGGGGAATAGATACAGCATTTTGTGGCTTGACACCATTATTTTGAGATGTCGCCGCAGGTACAACTGGGATTGTTAGCGATTGGCTATTGTTACCCAATAGTGACAATTGCTGAGTCATGATTTGCAGCTGCTGATTAATCACATTTTCTAGGAAACTGGATGCAGCAGGTTGGGGGGAAATCTGAGGTGCAGATCCATTTGTATGAACTTCATGCACTACCAAAGTGGGTGATGTGGTTACAGGTGCTGGTAATGGTGCTTGTTGAATGGAGTCTGCAACGGTTTCTATTAATCCTAATGCGGATAAAGTTTCAGTAGACAAGGCTGAATTGATAAAGTCAGCCAGTGTTCCTAAATTGGGGTAAATTTCTAGTAACTGCCTAAGTGTGACTTTGACTTTAAATTTTTTCTTCAACGCTAGCCCAACTTGCGTCAGAGATAAGGAATCTAATCCCATTTCTAAAAATGTTGTCGAGTCGTCAACACTAGCGATTTCCAAGCCTGAAGTTTCTTCAATAATTTCTTTGAGCAGTGGAATGAGCTTTTGCTGAGGGGATGTTGTCATAGCTTGGGTCTTTTTTAATAATTGGGGATTTGGTAGTTTAGGAGTTGCTGCACGATTGGGATGAGGTGGAGGATCAATCCAGAAGCGTTGGCGTTCAAAGGGATAGGTAGGCAGGGAAATTCGTTGTCGCGTTTCTCTTTGATAGAAGTTGCTCCAGTCAATAGATACTCCTGCTAGCCACAGTTGTCCTACTGCCTTGAGTAATGCTGTCCATTCGGCTTCGTTGTCAGCATTATCACCCAGAGAAGGAATCGCTATCTGTTGTTTAATATCTTTTGCTTGTTGGCGGGCTAAGGTTGTAGTTGTGATTCGTGGCCCGACCTCTAACAGTAAGCGTTCTGGTTGCTGCCATAGAGTTTGTACGCCCTCCGCAAATCGCACAGTCTGACGCAGATGTGTTGCCCAATACATCGGATCAGTTGCTTGCTGGGCTGTAATCCAGTCAGCGGTAACTGTGGATACAAAGGGAATTTGGGGTGGCGATAATTTAACTTTCCCAACTACCTTAGCAAAGGGGGCAATGATGCTATCCATCATGGGAGAGTGGAAAGCGTGGGAAGTGTGTAAATAGCGACAAACAACTTCTTCGTTTTCTAGTTGTTTTTGCAGAGCCGCGATCGCCTCTGTGGGGCCAGAAACTACGCACAAGGAAGGGCCATTAATTGCAGCGATCGCTAGTTCTGCACTCAATCGCGGCTCTACCTCTTTGGCTGGGAGGCGGACTGAGAGCATCGCCCCTTCTGGTAACTCCCACATGAAGCGACCGCGAGTTGCAACCAACATCAGCGCATCTTCTAAGGTAAATACACCCGCTATACAAGCAGCGACAAATTCACCAATACTGTGGCCAATCATGGCTTGGGGCTTGACTCCCCAACTTTGCCACAACTGCGCTAAAGCGTATTCAATGACGAATAATGCTGGTTGGGTAAAGCAGGTTTGCCGTAGGGATATAGCCGCAGTTTCGCGTAGGCGTAGCCCGCCGTAGGCATCGCTCGCTACTGGATACATAATTTCTCGTAAATCCTTACCCAGCAAAGGTTTAAGGATTTCAGCACATTCATCTACTACCTCCTGAAACACAGGTTCGCGGTTGTAGAGATTCAGTCCCATGTTCACATATTGCGATCCTTGTCCGGGGAACATGAAGACAACGGCTGGATTGCGGATTTCTATATGCCGGGTATTTACTTGATTTGAATCTAAAGATTGCAGCGCTGCGATCGCATCTGTTATATCGTGACAAACTATACTGCGTCGGTAGTTAAAAGCTTTGCGCCCTCGCTGTAGGGTATAAGCTACATCAGCCAAGTTAATTTCGGCATTGTATTGCAAATGCTGCTGTAAATTTGCTGTTGCAGCCTCTAAAGCTTCACTAGTTTTTGCTGAGAGCAACAATAGCTGCTGCGGGCGCGAAGATCCTGAACTTTGGATTTGTGGCGCTTCTTCTAGCACAATATGAGCATTAGTCCCGCCGACACCAAAAGAACTCACACCGGCTCGTCGCGGAGTTTCACCTTCTGACCATTCAGCTAGTTTGGTATTTACATAGAATGGGCTGTTGGCAAAGTCAATCTTCGGGTTGGGAGCCTCAAAATTTAAACTAGGTGGAATCTTTTTATAATGCAGGGCGAGAGCGGTTTTAATTAACCCTGCTACTCCAGCCGCCGCAACTAAATGTCCGACATTGCTTTTAAGAGAACCGATCGCACAAAATTGTTTAGCATCTGTATGTACCCGAAATGCTTGCGTCAGCGCTTCAATTTCAATCGGGTCACCTAAAGGTGTAGCCGTGCCGTGAGCTTCAATATAAGAGATGGTTTCTGGGTGAAAGTTAGCATCAGCTTGCGCCATTGCAATGGCCTCTGCTTGTCCGTCTACACTGGGAGCCGTAAAGCTCACCTTATCAGCGCCGTCATTATTGATACCAGAACCCCGAATTACAGCATAGATGCGATCGCCATCATTGAGTGCATCTTCTAAACGCTTTAGAACAACCACTCCTGCGCCATTGTTGAACATTGTGCCCTGAGCGCTGACATCAAAGGGACGACAATGCCCATCCCCAGACAGCATACTGCCTTCTTGAGCCATATAACCGCTATTTTGAGGTGTAGTCATAGATACACCACCAGCTAAAGCCATATCACACTGATAGCTGCTTAAGGCTTGGCAAGCTTGAATAATTGCTACTAAAGAAGTAGAGCAAGCCGTATTAACGCTGACAGCCGGCCCCTTGAGGTTGAGCTTGTAAGCAGCACGGGTTGTTAAAAAGTCTTTTTCATTTGCTAGCATCGTCTGGAACTCGCCGATGCGATCGACAATTTCCATACGTCCAGAAATGTGGTTAGCAAAATAAGTATTTTGACCGCAACCAGCGTATAAACCAATCAAACCCTCAAAAGACTCTGATTCATAACCAGCATTTTCTAGGGCTTCATAAACCAACTCTAGAAAAACTCTGGCTTGTGGGTCCATCACCACAGCTTCCAGTGGATTAATACCAAAGAAAGCAGCATCAAAAGTTTCGCCCCCAGGAATGATTCCTCTAGCTTTCACGTAGCTAGGATCTTTGCAAAGGTTCGGGTCAATACTAGGGTCTAGTTCTTCATCTTGAAAAAAAGTCGTTGACTCTAATCCCTCACACAGATTGCGCCAAAACTCATCTACATTTCCAGCGCCAGGAAATCTTCCTACCATGCCAATAATGGCGACACCATCAATAGGATCTTGGTTATCTGAGGTTTGCATATTTACCATTACTTAAACACCTTGTTGATGATTACGGCGACGATTCCGAGCTGCTTGTTGACGTTGGGCGCGATTTTGCAGCTTGTCAGAAGACGGTTGACTATTCTGGTTTGAATGCAAATAGTTTGCTAAAGAGCCAATTGTTGAATATTGAAATAGTTTCACAGCAGATAGCTCAATACCAAGTTCCTGTTGCACTCGCGCAGCAACTTGTAGAATTGAGATTGACGTTGCTCCCAAATCAAAGAAATTATCATCAATCCCAACGCGATCGATTTTGAGCAGTTCAGATAAAATACCTGCAAGCAGACGCTCTAAATCGGTTTGGGGAGAAATATAAGCTTGTTCGAGTTGCGGACGTTCTCTACCTGGTGCTGGCAATTTATGTCTATCTACTTTGCCATTTGCAGTCAAAGGCAGTGATTCTAACATCACAAACGCCGATGGCACCATATAATTAGGTAGTCGCTGCTGTAAGAAACCCCGCAATTTATTGTGCGTATATTTACTGTTATACTGAGGAATAATATAAGCCGTTAACTGCTTTTCACCTGCTTCATCCTGACGAGCTAAAACGACAATTTCCCGAACATCAGGATGTTGTGCAATCTCCCGCTCAATTTCTCCTAGTTCAATTCGGAAACCACGAATTTTTACTTGGTTGTCAATCCTACCTAAAAACTCGATATTGCCATCTGGAAGATAACGAGCTAAATCTCCAGTCTTGTAAAGGCGCGTTGCTAAATTACTATCAAAGGAGTGATAAATAAATTTTTCGGCAGTCAAATCGGCACGGTTTAAATAGCCTCTAGCTAATCCATCACCACCAATGTACAATTCACCAGCTTCTCCAATTGATACTGATTGGAGGTTGTTATCTAATATATAAACTTGGGTATTAGCAATTGGGCGACCAATAGGAATCGAAACATTTGCTTGTAGTGGCGCTGTTATCAGATGACAGCAGGTAAAAGTTGTATTCTCAGTTGGTCCATAACCATTAATTAGCTGACAGTTCTCTACAGTTTGCAGAAACTTCTGCACATGGGGAACAGATAAAACATCACCACCCGCTAAAAGTTGACGCAAGGATTTTAAAGCATCAATTTTTTCATCCACGATGAGATGGAATAAGCCGGCTGTCAGCCAAAGAGTAGTAATTTGGTATTGCTGAATAATTTGCCCCAATTCTTCTAAAGATGGTGTATGAGGAGGACAAATTACTAATTTCCCGCCGTTAATCAAGCAACCCCAAATTTCAAAAGTTGAAGCATCGAAAGAAATAGGAGCAAGTTGCAGAATTATTTCTTCAGCCGTGAGATGAGCATAATTAGTTTCTTTGACTAACCTAACTACACCTTGATGGATAACACTAACACCCTTAGGTGTACCTGTAGAACCTGATGTATACATGACATAAGCCAAGTTATCAGCAGTTACTCTAGTGCTTAGGTTCTCTGTTTTATTTTTGGCTATTCCATTCCAATGTGTATCTAGGCAAATTACAAATGCTGTATGAGTAGGTAATTTGGCAACTAGTTCTTTTTTAGTCAATAGTACTAGTACGTGAGTATCTGATAGCATGAAAGCTAAACGCTCTTGTGGATACCCTGGATCTAATGGTACATAAGCTCCACCTGCTTTGAGGATAGCTAAAAGTGCTACAACCATTTCTAAGGAGCGCTCTATGCAGATGCCTACAAGAGTTTCTGTTCCTACCCCTAGTGTTTGCAGATATTGTGCTAGTTGATTAGCACGAATATTCAAATCTCTATAGGTGAGCTGCTGATTATTAAAGATTAATGCTACAGCATCAGGTGTTTTCTCTACTTGTGCTTCAAACAACTGATGAATACATGCTTGCTGAGGATAATCAGTTTGAGTATGATTCCACTGTAACAGCAGGTGTTTTTCGGATTTTTGTAAAATAGGTAATATTAAATTATCTCGTTCTAAGTTATTTTGTGATAATGAGATTTGACCCTCATCTGCCAGCAAGTCATTTTGATTTTCAGCCAATGAATTAGTTATTAGTTTCATATTTAACTTGAAGCAAAAATATATTTTTTACAAAACGTCTGGTTTTTAAGTAGTACTGCATTTTTAACTAAACAGATTTATGGGTTAGCGATGCAGTTGATGTTGCTACTAAAACTAGAATATACAAAACCAGAATGATTACTGACGGACTGACGGAAAAAGATTAAAGGTTGTTCCAAACTTCACAAAAAAGATATTTTTGTATGTTAATGATATAGATTTTTGGATAACCTAGTGAACCATGTAAATCGAGTCCGATATTGTTCCGAGATAAATGCGTAACGAGAATTTTATTGTATTTAAGATGATGTTGTTATTTTTCGTATTTAGAGAAACAGATAAAATTAAAAGAAAAAAAGCACTTTTCTATGTTTTATTATTAGTAGTTTTACTTAGCTTTTATGGTCATACTATTTTCTTTGAAATGATATTAAAAAACTAATTTAACAACAAATTATGCCGCAATCCTACAATTTTTGTATGAAATGGCACTGACTCTAAGATTTAGTTCTCTCATTCTGACCTATTTCCCCAAAATCGTAGTTAATTTCAATACATCTTCATTGAAAATTAAAACTTTAGAGATGTTTGCAATGGGAATATTAACTGTACGCAGACTTATTTTGAGATAACAAGAAGAATTAATACCTTGAGGAACAAGGAATACTGCGATTTTAGCAACTGATAAGTAATGTAAACTCTTCGAGGTAGGTTGGACTCCAGCGAAACGAGAATAGGGTGAGCATTACAATGCCCACCCCACAATAACCAACTATTTGCTGTAGTCTACGTAATTGAAAACCGCTGTTTCAACTGATAGTTATTTCTGCCGTGCTGCACTAGGCCAACAAACTAAGCCACAACACTAGCAGAGAAAACGAAGTCATTTGCCGTCAGGCTAGTTGCGGTAATTTGCAGTAATGAAGCCAACTCTGTATTTCCGGTTTTTACGATAGTGTCAGCACCCTGTTGCAATAGGGTTAGGGCACTAAACTGAGTGACGCCAATCCCGCCCAGCCCAATTTTATCAATACCGATCGCAAAATCAGTCACGATGTTCTTACTAGATGGCAGACTGGCGTTAACAATCCAGAACTGGTCAGCACCAGCACCACCACTCAGGTTATTACTACCCTGTTGACCAGCAAACAGCACATCATCACCATCCCCACCAAACAGCGAATCATTGACACCGGAGAAGAGTTTATCATCTCCAGAACCACCATACAGACGGTTATTGCTACCTTCGCTCTTGAGGGTGTCATTGCCTGAGCCACCGAAAGATAATTGACGAGAACCTTCAACTACTGTGAGAGTATCAGCACCCGCGCCTCCAAACAAATTATTATTACCACTGGCTTCGACTACGGTAATTTGGTCATCACCATTGCCACCATCGGCGCTAGTGTTGCTAGCAGGACTATTTGCGCCAATCAAGACCTGATCGTTACCATCCCCTGTGAACACTGAGGAGTTATTGCCGACCACCACCGTGTCATCACCCTTCCCAGTCAGAATTTTGTTACCTTTATTACCTTCTACAAAGTCTGCTCTGTCACCTGTTAATAAGGTTTGATTTGGCTTAAGGCTGACATCATCGCTACTGGTAGAACCAAATTGAAGGTCTAGTGTTGTTAGTCCAACAGTGCGACCATCAAACCCTGCGGCTGTAAAGTACTGAGTATTGCCTACACTTTGAGAATCCAGAATTGTTGCTTGACCATTAGTAGTTTCTTCCGAAGTCAAGACTTCTTTTGTGGAGGGAACCACATCTGGGCCTCCCACCAGTGCTTCCGTAATAGCACGACCTTTCAAATCGCCATTACTGGGAATGTCTAACCCCAGAATCCGAGCAAGTGTAGGCGTTACATCAGCATTACTAACGGGCGCATAGTCCACATAGCCTTGTTTAAAGTCAGGGCCAATAGCCTCCATATTATTGAAGGTATCACCTCGACCAAAGCTGCCATGCATCCCCTGCCCTTGCTGCAAAGTTGTATCAGCAATTTCTACTTGAGCTTGTGGGTTGTTTGGGTTGCTTGGGTCGGTGCTAAAGCTTTTGAAGTTGATAACTATAGATGGAACTGGTGTCTTAGCATCACCTTTTAGCCCGATCACACTCAGTGGTAAAGCACCTGGAATGGTTCCATAGGCATCGTCTACAAAAATACCACTGATGTAGTCTTTTTGTGAAAGCAAATTCACTACCTGTTTAGCAAAGTTAGCATTGCCATTGGGCAGATAAATCAAGTCAGATCCACCATTAGCAGCTACAACTATCTTTGTACCTGGATCGAGTTGGCCATTAATTACCTCACCTGTACCACCAATTACACCATTCCCAGAAATAGGACGTTGACCTTGTGTGGCATCAACAGTCGTATATTGGATGTGGTTGAGGTCTGGGGGGAGAGTTGTAGGGTTAGGATCGTATAGGGGTAGACCGAGATCGTGAGCCAAATCAATCGCCACAAAGCCTGCTGGTAGAAATCCCGGATTTACGCCAGTGTAAGTTTGGGTGGCAGCATAACTTGTAGTTTTTGTGCCTTGGCTATCAATAGCTTGTTTGCTGATGGTAGAAAAACCGTGGTCGGAAGTAACAAAGACATCAGTAGTCTTGTCTAAGCCAGTGCTTTTAAGATAGTCAAGAAGCTGCTTTAAATTATCATCAGCATTTTTAACCCCAGCTTTGGAAGTAGGGCCATTAATACCTGGTGTCAAAGTGTTTAAGCTATCACCTTGATTGTGTTGACTACCATCAGGATCTCTTGACCAGTAAACTAATGCAAATGGTTTAGCATCTTCCTGAAACTTGGGTAAAATTACTTTGGTAGTGGCATCTGCAAAGTATTTTTGTTGAGCCACATTGGCATCCAATGTGCCTGGAGTTGTATTGTTACCAGCTGGCTGGACTCGCGGTGTCGGTTTTACATCTAAACCAGCGGCTTGTAAGCGAGCAACAATATCAGGATCGAGTGGAACAGCAGAAGGTGAACCAGCAGTTGTAGTCGGCGGTGTTGCACCATTCGTACTGTCATCAATAATTATTGTATCGGGAGTAGGAATAGTACCTGTAGTACCACCTTCTCGATTAACTTGGGTAACATCTTGGATGGCAACAGGCCCTAATTTACCAACTGCTGCTGTGTTAAAACCCTGCGATCGCGCATAAGCTAGAAGTGACTCTTCATCTAAAAAGTTGTTACCGGGGAATTTTTCATCGATATCCCCCAAAACCGCATCATTTTCGATGAATGGTGTGACACTACCATTGGCATTAGGACTCGGAAAACCAGTGTAGATAGTGTTGCTAAAGTCACCTGTATCACTAAGATAATGCCCCGTGGCGATCGCAGATGCATTCGGGGTGGTAAATGTCGGAAATAGCGAATGACTATTGGCGAAATTAACTCCTTGCTGACGGATGCTATATAAAGTCGGGGTATCAGTGGGGTTTACAGAACCGTTACGCAATCCATCTGCAACAAAAATAATGACATTTCTACCGTTGCCATTTGTATCAGCCATGTCGACTACTCCTTAAGTATTGTGAGTACAATTAATCACAGCAATTGTGTGTCTATGGACTGAGCGATTAATTACACTCAACCTCAGCAAAAATTATTGGCTACAGAAACATAAGTAGTATTTGGCGACAAAATGCTTAGTGTCCACACAAAATAGTGCAGATAATTAAATGAACTTAACTTTGGTTACTGTCTCAAAAGATAGTTGTTCAATGTTTAAGGAAAGTTATAAACAAGTTAAGATTTAGGACAAAAAGGAGAAGAATTTTTAAAGATAAAATTACTAATAGATATAAAAAGCGAGGGAATATCATTCCCCCGCATTAGCAAAATCGCTACAGCTTAACTAATGAATGAATGTTGAATCTAAGCTGTAATCATCTTTTGGTTAAACGACACTAGCAGAAAAAACGAAATCATTTGCTGTAAGGCTAGTTGCTGCAATTCCCAGCAATGAAACCAACTCTGTATTTCCGGTTTTCACGATAGTGTCACTACCCTGTTGCAACAGTGTTAAAGCACTAAATTGTGCGATCCCAACACCGCCAAGCCCGATTTTATCAATGGCGATCGCAAAATCAGTCACAATGTTCTTGCTAGTTGGCAAACTGGCGTTAGCAATCCAGAATTGATCGGCACCAGTACCACCACTGAGGCGATTACCGCCCTGTTGACCAGCAAATAGCACATCATCGCCATCGCCACCAAACAGGGAATCATTAACATTAGAGAAGAGTTTATCATCGCCAGAACCACCGTTGAGACGGTTATTGCTACCGCTACTGCTAAGGGTATCGTTACCTGAGCCGCCGAATAATGATTGACGAGAACCTTCAACTACAGAGAGAGTATCATCACCTGCCGCCCCAAGTAAATTATTACTTCCACTGGCTTCCACTACGGTAATAACATCATTACCATTGCCACCATCAGCAGTAATATTTTGAACCGGGCCGTTTTGACCAATAAATATCCGATCGTTACCCTCTCCTGTGGACACTGAAGAGTCACTGCCGACTAGTACCGTGTCTTCACCGTTTCCAGTCTGGATTGTGTTACCTTTAGTACCCTCTACAAAATCTGCTCCGTCACCTGTGAATAAGGTTTGATTTGGCTGAACGGTAATATCATCGCTGGTAGTGGAGCCAAAATCAATTTCTTCAGCTTGAGGTTGACCTAAGCCAGGAGCAAGATTAAGGGGCTTCTCTAACTTCAGTTGGAGAATCTCATTGTTGTCTATGACTGGATTTTGAGGATCGTTCCCAGGACGACCTGTAGAGAAGGGATAATTGTTGTCATTAGCTACCAAAATGGTATTTTTGTCAACAACTAAAACATTTTCAATGGTTTGGAATGGGAAGTTGAAGGTTGTCTTACCATCCCCATTCAGGTCGTTGGGGTCTTGGATATTTAACAAGTCTGCAACTTCTTCTTTAGCGACGTAGCCATTAGAATCTGTTTTAGACAAATCTATTTTGTAGATCCTCTTAAATTTAGCCGCAGCCCCTTGATTGTTATCCCGTTCAATGACTAGGTATTCATTATCATTAATGACTGCTAAATCCCCGATCGCATTTGCAGCATTATCCAATCTGTAGTACAGCTTTTTATCAGTGTACTTGTGGCTAGCTAAATCAAATTCGTTAATCCGCAAAGCACCGGGAGTATCGCCTTGAACAGTACCTTCTAATAGGAAATAAAGCTTGGTTTTGCTGGGATTAATTGCTCCACCTTCAAAACCTTTGGAACCACCCAAGTTAGCAAAGGCATCACCTGAAAGTACATCTGGGTTTTGTGGCGATCGCACTACATTATACTGAGGATCGTCTCTGAGTCGATCCCGTACTTCATCCGCGATATCTGGGAAATCACTAAATAGCGCGTCTACACCTAATTGATAGAACTGCTGAATTTCTAGTGCTAGCTGGCCTTTGTAATCTGCTGCCAAATACTGATCTTCCGCCCGGAAGGTATAAGGGTGAACCTGTAAACCAGCGTTGTGAGCATCTTGAATTAAGGTTGAAGGAGGTAATGTAGTCTTGTCAGCATCATTAACTGCTCCATCCCCATTCACATCATCGGCTTTGCCATCACCATTAGCATCAGTACCTTTGACACTAACAATCATCCGCTTCCAAGGGCCAATGCCATCAGCATAAGTGGCAACTTCAGCCAAGCCTTCTGGAGTTCGCAAGTCGCCATAGGTGCGAGTGTCACCATTTACCTTCAAATCATAAGGCTGACTTTCGATGATTTTGCCGTTGATATCAATGTCACTTGCATCTAAAAGTTGGACAAGTGGAATATCAACCCCTGCCGCAGGCATAATATGATCGTGCAGTTCTTTGAGGTTGCCCACTTCAAAGGACTGGATGAAAATGCGACTGGGGTCAGTGAAGTTATTTGTCTTGAGCGTATCAATTAGTAACTGGCTGATATTTCTATTAATTTTGTCCGTAGTGCCTACATAAGTGGCTTCATCGGCAAAATAGGTTGGATGCTTAGTTTCAGGGTAGATGCCAATTTTTTTACCTGTTTCAGCTTCTACTTGCTTAACCAAGTCGATCACTTCCGTGAAGGTAGGAATTTCAAATTGATCGTCAAAGGAATGATCTCGGAAAGGTAGACGTTCTTCTGCGCGTAAAGTCTTGATTTCAGCTAAAGTGAAGTCTTCTGCAAACCAACCTGTAATTGTGTTTCCATCTAAACTTACCGTTTTCTTGCGATCGGCAAACTCTGGATGTTTGTAAACATCTGTGGTTGTATTGTTGAAATTGACAGTACCATCAGCGTTCAAAACTGCTAAAGCTGGCTCATGGCGGGCAATTAGCACACCATCTTTTGTCACAACCAAGTCAGGCTCAATAAAGTCAGCGCCTCGTGCAATTGCTTGCTTATAAGACTCTAAGGTATGCTCTGGACGATAGCCACTTGCACCTCTGTGACCAATAACTTTAGGTGCTTCTCCATCTAACGTTTTGAATTGGTCGGGTGTAGCAATGGGAGCCTCTAATAACTTACCAGTGGCATCAAAATGCAGCAAGTAGGGGCCAAACTCGTCTCCAATCCAGATTGTCCCATCTTTATCAAAGACGAATGACTCTACATCAAAGTCTGCACCAGTCAGTAATCTTCCAGTAGTTCCCTCATTCACAATTTCAAAAGGAACTTTGTTGTTAGGGTCAGACAGTTGAATGTAATCTAAAACTTTAACAGTGCCATCGCCATTTTCTGTTCCCTTAAAATTCGGGTCTAGACGATTGATCCGCAATAGAAAGTCTTCACTATTATCTTTGCTACCATAACCGTTATCTGACAGGAAGTACAAAGAGTTACTGTTAGCAAATTGGACACCGCTAAAGCCTTGAATTGGCTGTCCTGGAAAAGGCCCAGTTCTGCCATTTGCTGAAACGTCTGCACCAGAAGCTGGCCCATCACTAAAGGTATCAGCAGGTAAAGAGGCAAAACCTACTAACTCAACTTTTGGCACTATTGAAGCAAACATCGTTTGGTAGATGTGGGTTTGATCGTTTAAACCCGCAATTCCTGGAATATCAGAACCGTAGGCGTTATAACCTTTACCTACCAAGCTATTTAACACTTCAGAACCAGCACCTTGGTAGTAAACAGGTACGGGACGGTTGGTGTGAGTTCCCCAACCATACTTGACATTGGGATCAGACCCCCAGTAATGTCCAACTTCTGCTGGAGTATCCAAATTGGTTAATGCTTCAGCACCTTGATTTTTTACTAAAGTCGGAAAATTACCGTCGAGAGTCAGGTAGTGATCGTGGTCAGCCGTAACGATCAGTTGGTTTTCTTCCCAACCACCATTTTTTTCAATCCAGTCAATCGTAGATCCAACTGCCTTATCGAAATCCAATGTGGTGCCAATCAAGTTGTCTATGTTGTTATCATGGGCAGACCAATCAATATCGCCACCCTCAACCATTAACCAGAAACCATCCGGGTCTTTACCTAATACATCTAATGCAGCATTTGTCAAGTCATTGAGAGTTGGGTTTTCGTTAACCTCTTTGGCAATGAAAGATGCATCCGTCTCTCCGGGAAGCAGGGGACGTGTGGTGTCTACTTTGGCGTTATCACCTTGGTTAGTGAAAACGCTGAACATATCTAAACCAGTAGTGCTGTAGTCGCCGTTAGCAGAACTTACAGGCAAATTACCATTTTGACCACGCGCACCGTACAGACCGAAGAGGCGATCGCCTTTTTCTGGATCGATTGTCGCCGCAGTTTCAGCTAGTTTCTGGGCAGCATTCTCACCCCTCTCCAAAAAGGTGTAATCGTAGAGGTTGTTTGTTGGTTTAGTGCTAAGTTCTGTGTAGGTAGATTGACTAATGTATTCATTGCTCGTATTTGGCTCAACCCCTGCTGGTAATAAGTCTCCAGGTGCAGAGAGTGGGTGTCCACCACCAAGTAATACTGTTGGTTGATAGACACGGAGTTGCTGTTGCAGGATGTTGTCTAATGCCGGATAGTCAGCATCATACTTGCTGCGACGATTAACGTTGGCAGCAGCAGCGGCAGGTGTTGCATGATCAATGGGAACTGAAGTTACTAAACCAGTAGATTTACCAACTTCGTTCGCAGTTTTGAGAATTGTTTCTAAAGGATTCTCGAAAATATCAACGCCAACAGCGTTGTTGTAGGTTTTGACACCAGTGTACAGAGTTGTTGCGGTGTTTGCAGAGTCAGGATAGCTGTACTTAATGTATTCAGGATCGTTACCGGGAGTCCAGGGGTTAACACCACCTTTGGTAGGGTCATAACCTACTAGGTTTCCAACAGCAGCATCACTGACTTTTGCACCACCTGTTGGGGTATTACCTTGGTTAAAAGTTGGATCGAAGGTGAAACCAGGGCGAACTGGGCTTTCTCCTGTGATCGGATTAGTCCCGTCAAGAGCGGAATTAGCAGTACTAAAAACTCCATTAATACCAGCGATCGTTGTCCCATAGGTGGTTGCCAAACCGTAGCCTTGGAGTGTTTGAAAGTTGAGTCCTTGACCCTTACCTTGTGTATAAAAATCACTCAGATTAGCGCCTGTCTTACCATTTTGAATCTCTTTATAGATGGATGCAGCACGAGCCATTTCCCAGCCCATACCATCCCCAATCATAATGATGACGTTCTTAGCCATGAAAGAGAATCTCCCTGTGTTTAATTGTTGAGATGGTCTTCGCTCCAGTGGAATCAAAAAAGTAATATGGTGAGTAAAAACTAATAGTTTTAGGCTTCAAAGATGTAATTGACTTGTAAGCTTGTTGAGTCTGAACTATAAAATGTCAACCACCACTACAATTGATATCTCATATCATGTTCGGGTAAAGACTTATCATTTAGACCGCAGGGGTGCAGGGGGCAGGGAGCAGGGAGAAAGAGGTTTTCCTGATTTTTGCACGAATGCGGTAATCATAAGTAATTAACCGGACTTGATATCACTAGAGCATTTTTGTATCAAAATTAACGATGAAAATCGCATATTAATTAACATACATAGCCAAAGTTGTGAAAAAATTGTGGGGTGGTTAAGAAATCTTGTATTGTAATCTTGTACCAAATGTGTAGTTAACAACTTCTTGCATATTTTTGATGATGTGAAAGATTATTTTTCTACACTGACATGATGCATTTATTGTCAGTTTCTTCAGATAATCATTTTTTTATAACCCTTATCTTTAATTGCTTTTGCAATAATAATGAAGTACAGCTTCATTAACTTTAGTTGTGTAATGAAGCTGTAACAAGGCGAACAAATTAAGCGACAATACTGGCAGAAAAAACGAAATCATTTGCTGTAAGGCTAGTTGCTGTAATTCCCAGCAATGAAGCTAACTCTGTATTTCCGGTTTTCACGATAGTGTCACTACCCTGTTGCAACAGTGTTAAAGCACTAAATTGAGTGATACCAACACCGCCAAACCCGATTTTATCAATGCCAACTGTAAAATCAGTCACAATGTTCTTGCTAGTTGGCAGACTGGCGTTAGCAATCCAAAATTGGTCAGCACCAGTACCACCACTAAGGCGATCGCCACCCTGTTGACCAGCAAATAGCACATCATCACCATCGCCACCAAACAGGGAATCATTAACATTAGAGAAGAGTTTGTCATCGCCAGAACCACCGTTGAGACGGTTATTGCTACCGCTACTGCTAAGGGTGTCGTTACCTGAACCACCGAATAATGATTGACGAGAACCTTCAATTACTGTGAGAGTATCATCACCTGCTGCTCCAAACAAATTATTGCTACCACTGGCTTCCACCACGGTAATAGCATCATCACCACTGCCACCATCGACACTGGTATTTTGAACTGGGCCATTTTGACCAATAAATATGCGATCGCTACCATCTTCCCCGGAAACTGAAGAGTTATTTCCTGCAAGCACTGTGTCATCTCCGTTTCCAGCCAGGATTTTGTTATCTTGAGTACCCTCTACAAAGTCTGCTCCGTCACCTGCACTAAAGAATTGTCCTGGCTCAAGATTGACAGTATCGCTGTTGCTAGAACCAAAACTGTTCGGGAAAGTAGGCTGCACAGTTGTCAGATTATTGGGTAGTTCGAGAATGCCAAGTTTCTCCGCAGCCGTATTACCTGTAATGTTGAAGTCGTTGTCATTAATCAAGGCTAGAGTATTGGGTGCTACCAATGCTAGACCTTCTAATTTTTCCACCCCGGTATAACCCAACTGAGCAGCATTAGCAATTAAACTCTTGCTGACAGGGGTAATATTGGCAGTAGCTAACTCCGCAGAGGTCAATTGTTCAATAGTTTTACCAACTGGCAAGGTAAATTTAGCAGGGTTGTTGATGTTGGTCGCGTCAGCTAAATCAATTTGGTAAATTAGTTTATTGCCAGCAGATGTAGCATTGTCATCTCGTTCAACTACTGCAAATTTGCCGTTACCCAAAGAAACTGCATCGCCAATCTTATCGGTTGCTGGTAGACCTTCTAGGCGATATAAATACTCTCCTGTTACCTGCTTGCTGACAATATCAAACTCTAGAATTCGGAGATTGAGAGAAGCTTTGGAAGTCGCATCATTGGCGACATCTGGATTATCAATTGGACTCTGAATAAAGGCATATAATTTATTACCTTCTAACGCAACAGCTTCAAATCCTCGGTTATTGCGGCGTTGGGCATAAACTGCTGGCAATACCTCAGTGCCAAAAGTTCCCGTTGGTTGATCTGGGTTGGGTGCTGTGGCAGTTCCTTGAGGGATAAAGCGCTCGATTAACTTACCATCAACATCAAAGTGGTAAATAGAGGGACGATACTCATCTACCATCCAGTAATCACCATTTTCCGCAACTACAATTCCTTCTAAGTCAGCGCCCAAAGGATCGTTAGCTAAAACCTTGTTGTCTAAGTCAACAGCAATTTCATCTGTGTAGGCTAAACCGTTTCCTACAGCTTGCAAATTGGGCAATCCCGTTAATGGGGTCGTTCCATCTTGGCGGAATAGTTCTGTTCTGTTGGTAATGCTGATTTCACCTGTGGTGCGGTTGAGTTCAAAACTGACTATTTCTGGCTGGAAATCGGGTAATAAAAATGGTCTTTTGACACCATCAGGTTCTCCATTGGGGCCCCGATCTGTGTTGGTGACAAATTTCAGGTTGCCATTTGCTGCAAACCCTTGGAAATACAACCCAGAAAAACCACCCAAGAAAATATCTTGATTTTCAGAGGTTGTGCCTAGTTTGGGTAGGTTTTCAAATTCATAGATAGTCAGTTTGGGTTGGGCGACAGGATTGCGAGGATCGTAACTAGTGGTGTCGATATTTAAAGAATTGGGGAAAGAATTGGCTATATTCTCCCAAGGCACCAGCTTAAAGTTAGAACTGACGTTTTCGCTATCGATGGTCTTGGCGGGTTCATTGGAGCCGTCTTGGGTGACAAATAAACCAAATGGGAAGTTAGGCCCCAGTGGCACGTTAATCACATCAGCACCATCTGACTCTTGTACACTGTCAATTGGCCCATTGTTACCAATGGCAAAGTTACCCACATATTCGTTGTTACCTTCACGTGTGTAGGCAACAAAGGTACTATCGCCTTGGCTGGATGCTAGCAAGTAGCCTGTGCCGTTTTTGCCGTAGTAAATGGTTAACCCTTCGGCATCATCAGTGAGGTGAGAACCACCCTCAAAACGAACGCGATCGATCAGCTTGCCTATTGTACCACCGTCCGGTTCTGCCTGGAATTTCCAGATGCCCACATCTTCTTGGGCTATGTAGAGAAAGCCTGTTTCTTGGTCAACCACCATACCCTCTGTTTGGGGAGAACGCCCTGCTGTAGTGGGCGAAGGGATGGTGAACTCCCGCACCAGTTCCGCGCCAATTTGGCCATTACCTTTGTCGATTAATTTGAATTGAGCTATATCTCCAGTTTGGCGGCGACTGGTAAAGACATAGTAATCATTAGTTACGGAGCTACGGTATAAGGTAAGTCCGTAAGAACTGCGAGTTGATGCGGAATAGGGAGGTTCAAAAGGTGATGCTTGGAAGATAGTAGCAATATTGCTATCGGTGATATCTTCCAGGTATTCTCCGGGGGTGTTGGGGTTGGGGTTAATTTTGAAGATTGCTAGTTTATCATTTTGGCGATCGCTAGCGACAGCAATATCAATAGATTGATTGCCTAATTTAAAACCGTATTGCAGGTCAATGTTGTTGTAGCGAATGCCACCGGGATTAACTGTTTGCAATAAATTACCAGACAGGTTATAAACCCGCAATCCAGCATTTTTGACTGAGGTTAGGACTAGACTATCAGCTGCATTTGTGGCATTGACATAGATGGCAGGGTCATCAGCATCAGCATTTTGATCTACAGCAGGTAGTGCTGGATCTTCATCGTCAAATAAAGCAGGACGAGTTTCTAGTGTGGGTGCAGCAGTAGGAACTAAGTCTGCACCCAAGGTGAGGATTTGGGTATATTGAGTGCTACCAAAGTTGTTGTCACTCACCAGCACAATCGACTGACGACCATCTGCTAGTTTGGAGCCGAAGGCAATACCTTCAATGTTATCCACTCCTGTAATCGGGTGGTTTGCATCAGTTGGCAGATTCAGGTCAGTTAAATTCAACAGTAAGCGCTTTTGAGCGGGTTTGATTGCTGCTAGTTGTTCAGCACTCAAATTATTTAGAGAATCGTAGAAACTAATGTCAGTTGCACCTTGCAAAGAAACTTCGTAGATTTTGATGGTGTTGCCTACACCTTGAGCAAAGGAACGTTCCAACGCTAGGAAAGTACCACGATTATCGATCGCTAATAAGTCTGCCAAACCATTGTCAGCTGAACCTGTGCTAGGGTTGGGCGCTTCGGGAATCGCATCGGTAATGTAGAGGTATTCTTTTTCTGGTTGTCCAGTAACCAGATTATATTGCAGAATCCGGGAAGGGCTGCCACTTGTGAGTGAAGCCTTTAATCCATCTTGAGACAGTGCGTTTTCAGTGGCGGTGAATAGGGTTTTCTGGTCAGGTGTGATGGTGAGGCTTTCAAAGGCTAAGTTATTGTAAACACCTGATATCTGCATATCACCCGCATCGACAATACCGTTGCTGTTGGTATCTTCAACTACTGGTAGGAATTTGCTGGGAACAGGTAGCGATGCCACTTCTTGCCCTGTGGTCAGCGAAAACTCTTTAATAAAGGGATTGGTAACGCGACCAGCAGTAGGATTAACTTCGCCTTCTGAAGAGATGAAGACTGTGCCATTGTTAGTTAAAGCAATGCCTTCTGTGTCGAGGCTGTTGGTTGCAAAAAAATTGCCGTTGGTATCTTTTAGGGGAGTAACATTAGTAAAAGTCACTCCAGAATCGGCAGTAAAGGTATAAAAACGGGCAGGGGCAACTTGGGAGCGATCGTCTGAGATAGCGTAATAGCGATTGTTAACAGCATCGTAGGTGACACCAGAAAGTCCACCCACTGGAGTTTGTACCCCATTTACCGTTCCCGCCGCGCCAGGAGGAATAAAGCCAGTAACGAAGGTAGTTTGCCCCACAAATCCAACACTGGGAATGGTTTTACCTGCTTCAGTTGGCCTAGCTTGTACATCTGCAAACACCAAACGATGGTCAGAACTGGGGAAGGGAAAAGTACCTACCAAAGAAAACGTGGAATCGGTATTTAGAGGCCAAAATACTCCTGAATTGGCAATTGTCAGGTCAGATGAGGGTAGCACATAGTCAGTCCGCAGGTTTCCGGGAGTCGTATCTGCAAAGTCTGCGGTATCAAAGCTAGGATTACCATTTTGACTAGCGTTTGCACCAGCTTGTAAGTCTGCTTGTTGGGGGCCACCCAGACTAGTAGGGATGACATTAGTATTAATATTAGGATTTTGGAATAATTGCCGGATAGCGTTGTCATAACTGTCACCATCTAATGGGTCAGCATTTTGATCGCCCACAATTACAAAGCTTGACCCAGCAGCAATACCACCTGTTTTATCTTCATCATCATAGATGTAATCACCTTTACCAGGGGTAATATAGTCTGCCCAAAAGCGGATCTCGTCGTGATTGCGCTTACCGTTGCGGTCTTCCACACCATCAAAGGTTGGGGGTGTGGGGTGGCTGGCGAGAATGTGAATTGTCTCGCCGTTTACCTGGATGGGTACATCCCAGTGACTTTTAGAAGAGAGGCGGAGAACTGCTAATTCCTTCTCAGAATACCAATCATTTGGCTGTGGTGTTGTCGGATCATCGGGAAGCAAGGCGTTGGGCATATCCTTCCAAAGGAAGTTTTGGAAGGTGCGGACGTTGGCAGTGTCGATGGGATATTTAGACAGTAGCAATATCCCGTATTGACCAGGAAAATTCCCGAATCCGAAAGCATCATCGCCATATCCGGCTGCACCTGGGGTCGTAACCGCTGTACCGTCGTTGTTTAAGTCAAACCCAGAAGCAATACCTGTATTTGAAGGAGCGATGTAGAAGTAGGGGTAATCAACAGGAGTTGTACCATTCTGGCTAACGGCTAAATAATTTTGTCGGAATAGTTGAACTGCCTCCGGGGAGTAGTCAAACTCGTTAATTAGCAACACATCCGGGTTATTACGCTGGATAATCTCAGCAACCGCCTTTGCTTGAGCATTGTCAGGGGTAGATAAATCACTGACTAACTGACCTTCAGCGTTCCGATTCAAAGAAGCGTTGAACTGGGAAAAGCGAATTGTATTAGTAGTTACCATGTTTAATTCTGAGATAGATTTCAGATATGAGAATGCTTTGAAAATTGGGAGTGAGTAATAGACGTTTCTTGCAAAAGCCATCATTTCAAACACTTTTAGAACTTACGCAAGAACTCTTTAAAACTTTTATTCTTTTGCGCCCTTTTCTGCGAGACGCTGCACGTAGCTTGCTTCCCCGAAGGGGTATGCGGTTCGTTTTTTCATAAATTTCTCTACGCCTTGTAGTCAAGTGATCGCTCTCAAGTTTCCTCAAGAGCGATTGCTTAAATCTGCGTTAAACAAAGACGAAACGAGTATCTGTTGCCAAATTGGTATTGCGGTTTAACCCGTTTTCCACAACAGCAATCAATTCTGCTCCATTGTTAGTGAAAATGCCTACAGCCGATCTAACTGACCCTAGTGAGTAATTGTTAGCAACTCCCTTAAGCTGAATCTGATCGTTTACTTGGAAGTTGACAATATCGGCGTAGTCACTGTTGCGAGAATTGGTATAGAAAACTGAAGCGGCATCACCTAAGACGTAAGTATCTGCACCCTGATCGCCGTTGAGCAGGTCGATTTCGTTTGTGCCACCTCCCCAACCAATCAGGTGATCATTACCATTGCCCCCAGAAAGTGCGTCACTGCCAAGTCCACCTAAAATTGTGTCATTGCCATCGCCGCCAAGGAGTACATCTATGCTTCCCTTACCATCAAGGTAATCATTGCCTCCTCCACCGTCGATTAACTCATTGTTATTAGTGCCGATGACGCGATCGCTCCCAGCTAGAGCATTAACTATGTATTTGTTCAAACCAGTAAGTTCGCTGACAAAGATGATATCGTTGCCAGATGTCGCCTTGTTATTGGCAACAGTCAGGTCAAAGGTATCGCTAACATTACCGCCTTGGCCATCAGCAGCTGTAACTGTGACTCCGAAGATACCAATTTGGGAGATAGTACCAGATATCACACCAGTATTAGCAACAATACTAGATCCAGTGGGTAAGCCTGTAGCGCTGTAGGTGAGGGTATCGCCTTGATCGATGTCAGCAAATTTGTTACTGACGTTGAAAGAGAAGGGTTTATTAGTAGAGATGATTTGGTCGTCAAGCGGTTGTACTGTGGGAGCATTGTTTTTAGCCAGATTAAACCGAGCCACGCTAGGGTCATGGTCGCTATCCTGATCGGCAAATTCCGAGTTGACGTGAACTACATCATACCCATCTAGCTTGCTGCGTAGGTTGTTACTAACTAAAACGTGGTCAAGGGTTTGGGCGTTACCTTCAAAGTTGTAGGTGTAACGCTCATTTTGAGGCAGGGTTTTAATTAGGGAAGTCAGTCCAGCGCTTTCTAAAATGCTGACGGGGTTGGAGAACTCAAAGTCATTTAAGTCACCCGCTACTACTACATTGGCATTGGGGTTGATTGCTAAAATACTTTCAACAAAGTTTTTTACCACCGTGGCTTGTTGCTGACGTTGCACTTCACTAGTGAGGGTTGGCGGTTGATTTGGCCCGTATAGCGGTTGGTCGCCACCTTTAGAATTAAAGTGGTTGCCAATTATATAAACAGTTTTACCGTTGAAAGTAAATTCACCAACTAAGGGCTTACGACTGCTAGTAAAGGCGGAATTGGTGGGGTCAATCAAACCAGGACTATTAGAAACTGTAGGAACACCAGAAACGTTGCTGACTGTGGTGTTAGAAGTGGAAGTACCACCGGGGCGATCTACAAAGTTGACACGATTGGGATTAAACAAGAAACCCACTCGAATATTTCCACCAGGTTCACCACCATTCGTATCGTCTACTGGGTTAATTTGGCGATATTGATATGTGGGGCCACCAGCAGCAGTAATTGCATCAATTAATGTTTGGAAGGTGGTGCTGGCATCAACTACGCTATCATTCGTCGGCCCGTTGTTGTCCTGAATTTCTTCGAGACTAATGATATCTGGTGATTTCAGATTATTAACAATGCGGCTGGCAAGGTTGTTAAACTTGGTTGCACCATCACCGGGGTCAAGGTTTTCGACGTTGAAGGTAGCAACTGTTAATTGGTCAGTGGTGGGAGTTAAATTAGTAACTTCCTTGGTCAGCGTGTTAGAAGTCACTGTTACTGAGGTGGGCAGAACTTCGTAGTTGCTGAAACTATAATCAACCACACCTGTAATCGTGCTGAATGTCGCACCGACGTTAACCTGCGGTGAGCTACCAGAAGTAAACAGAGTATCATCAATTTGGATCCGCTCTGGATTGAAATCATTGGGACTAATCGCGACACCACCACGTGCTGTGCGTCCGGTGGCATTTGCGCCATTGTCTGCCAGTAACCAAATCTCCCCAAAAGAATTAGTCGGACTAACTGCCACAGGATTATTTACCTGTACTCGCATTGCTTCCAAGCTTTCGTAGAAATCAATGCCATCTTGGGCAGGGTCAAAGGTGGTTGTTCCAGTTTCGATATTACCAGTAGTGTCGTTATCAATTACCGACGTTGGAATGGTTCTGCCGCCATTACCTAGAATTATGGCAGTTGGCAAAACATTACCACTGGAAAGTTTGGCAATCGTGGGGCTAATAATCTCTGTAGTAGTCAGGTTGGCACTGGTAGCACCACCAGGACGGAACTCGCTCACCGTACCGCCAACTAGTACAGAGTCGCCCACTTGCACAGTTGGTGCTGATGAGGTAAAAACAAAAATACCTTCCGAGGTGCGATCGTCGCTATCTGGGTTGGGGTCTTGCAAATAAAAGCCATTAGATTTTAGGACTGTGACAATTCCCGCTACATCAGCGACTTTTTGCCCGTTTAATGGAGAGATATGAGCTGCACCCTGGATGTCATGAATGCGAGGAGTGAAGACTACAGCGCCGAGTGTAATGCTATCGGTGCGGAACTTTTTGAAATTGTTCTCTGATAAATCTTTGGCTGCTGTACCGTCGTTGTAGAGAACGCTGTTGCCATCATCACTGACGAATTGAATTTGAGAGGTATTTGTTAAGTTATCAGGGATGGTGATAATTCCTTCTGGGTTGAAGCTGACAGGGAATGTTGCCGCCCGCAATTGCGGTTTGCTGTTGGGGTTGCCATCCCAAGTGTAGAGGCGAAAATCGTTGGGGGCTGCTCCTGCGTCTCCTGCTGGGCCAGCAATAATCACATACTGGTTATTGGCATTCTTGCGAATTTCTCGAATACCTCGACCACCTAAATCTAATTCTATAGGAGCGCCAAATTGTGCCGAGCCTTGAACACCACCACCGCTAGCTGATATCAGGCTAGCAAAGTTGGTAACGGGAACGATGAGCGCGTTGGAGCGTCCAGAGAGGGGAACTTGAGGGGCGCGGAAGGCAATATAGGCTGTGGTATTGTCGGGGGCAATTTCCAAACCTTCAATATTGTAGCCGTCCGCTTGCTTTGAGCCGACATTAGTTGCAGCACTGGCAGCCAAGCCGTAGTAATTTGCTCCCTTACCATGACCGTTATTGACATCCCAGTTGATGATGTCTTCCTTTAAAAAGTTGTAGCGACCAACATAACTGAGTGTGGTGGATGCTCCCGTACCAGTGATGTCTGTGGCAAAAATGCGATCGCGATTAGGACGATTTTTCCCATCATCGCTATTGCTTTGTGACCCTAACCAGAAAATGCGATTGCCTACCTTGGTAGAAGCTTCAAGATCCACTTCTCGTAACACGCCAGAACCGTCAGTCTGGGTAAGCCCTAGAGAACTTGTGAAGTCAAAGCCAGTTACAGGCAGTCCCGACTTGCTGTCATCATAGAGGCGCAAGACTTGATTTTCGTCATCGGCTTCTAAGAAAAATGTGCCACCCACGGGAATAGCTGTAGAAGCATCACTCGTACCTGTTAAAAATTGAGTTGTGGCAGTACCATTATTCGCCGATGCTGCATAAGCGATCGCATAATTAGCAGTACTAGCACCATCACTGACGGTTACTGTAATATTTGCATTACCAACACCTACAGGATTAATTTTCAGATTGCGGCTGACTCCAGTCCCCGTCAGCGTTAGATTGCCGTTAGGAACCACTGCGGCATTACTGCTTGTAACTGTAACGGTCAAATTTTCTACAGGGGTATCAGAGTCAGCGATCGCAAAGTTTACGCCCAGTGTATTTGCCGGATCATTAACATTGCCGATGACGCCGCTAATTGCCCCCGTCCCTGTCGCAGACAAAGCACCGTTAGCATCTAACAAGTCTGTAGTGCTGGCTGTGTCTAGTTGAATAGTTGGCGCTTGTCCTACCACTACATTATTAACTGTGGTAGTAATTGCAGTGGCAGTATTGTTAGTTTCGTTGCTCTCAGCGATCGTGTTATTGGGGTCTACTGTTGCGATGCCGCTGGTGAGAGTACCCGGAGAATTAGGGGTGACGTTAACAGTCAAGGTAGCATTACTATCAGCATTAATACTGCCACCAGAAAAGGTCACGATACCACCAGATACGCTAGCAGTGAAGCCGTTGGCAACGGTTGTACCGTTAAAGGTTACACCATTAGGCAAGGTGTATTGGACTGTAATGCCGCTGGCATTGGCAGTACCACTGTTATTTACGCTGATCGTATAGGTAAGGGGGTTGCCAACAATTACCGGATCGGGAGAGTCAGTTTGACTGATAGTAAAGTCTGGTTGGGAAGCCGCACCGCCAGAAACAGTAATACTACCAGTCGGTAAAGTAGTATTACTGGCAAAAGTCCAGTTAGCGGCATTATTGATTGCCGCTAACCAATCAGCTTTAGTACCACTACTGAGTGTATTAAGATTGAATGCTGCATAAGTCGCCGAGTTATTGAACAGAACTGCTGTGTTACCAGCTTGAGATAACCCCGGTGCTACATTACCAGTATTGGAAGTGGTTGCATCTTCAAATGCACCAGTGTAGTCAATTTGAGAGATAGCTGTAAAATCTGATAGTAACGGGCTTGTACCTGTGGATTGCACAGCAATAATTTGATCGCCGCCAGATGTGCCAGTCCCTTGGGCAAATGAAAGATCCGCATAACTGCCTGATGCAGGTGGTGCAACTGACCCCGATTTACTCCAAGTGAAATTGGGTGAGGAGGTATCAATGCTGCGGATAACTGTACCAGTAGGGAGGTCAACATTAGCAGTGAATTTGATTAAGTTCTCACTACCATCAGCATCAGTGCTACTCACTCCCCTAAATCCTGAACCTGTCCAGCCGTTATCAGTGAAGTAAATGACTGTACCTGAACCAATAGGCGCTAGGTTGACAAAAGAAAAGGAGTCAGGGCTACCGTTATTAATGTAACCAATAAGTGCTATATCGCCAGGAGTAAGAATTGTTGATGCCATAAATAAATAGTGTGTTTTTACTGAAGAAGTTTTGTGTAGTAAATCTAACTTGAAGGATTTCACCGTGAAGACATCTGTAGAAGAATTATTGGTGCAATTCCTAAAAACAAGCAGCCTTCAAAGTTTGTACTTAGCTTCCTAAATAATGAGAATTAGGATAGATGTAGATTCTATTTGTCAAAATCTGGGAGCGCGGATACTTGGGAATGTAAATGCCATTTTTTTGCCAGCAAAAAATGTTGAATGCAAAGATGAATTTTACATTCGAGGATTAGGCTGTACTGATGTTTTGAGCGATCGCAAGATCACGCTCAAAAAAACATTGATTAGTGTAAAAAACTACATAATTTACTAGTATTAATCCATATTCAGCAACCTCAAATTATCTCAGTAATATTAAGAAACAGCTAGCAAAAGGTTAAAACAACAAATATTTGCTATGGGTTCTCCCTCGCCCATAAAAAAAGGCGGACAAGATGTCCGCCCCATATTAAGTAGTTGGATATTTTTTATTTGAAAGTCATTTTGTATTAAAAGCCACTATCGCTTATCGGAAATTACGAGGATTTAAGCGAACAGAGTTAGGCTGAGACTGACGACGAATTGCTACTCCACTCCGCAAATTGTTTCCGGTACCGCCATCTTTGGCATCAAGGAAAGGTTTGAGATTAATCCCGCTTCTAGATGAACTAACCCGATTATTGCCACTGCCTAGAAGTGTACGTCCTAAATTATATATTTCGTTACCTCCACTACTGCGATCGCCATAAGTGTTAACGGCTATAGTCTGTTGTCCACTGTCAGCAGTAGTCAAGTTCTGAAAAATGCTATTGCGGATAACATAGGGATCTTTTCCACGGGGGACTGTCAGCACAATTCTACAGGTTGGGTTAGTTTCAGTTGTGACGCAAACAATATTTTCGTTATTTTCTACGGCTGTCTGGAGTTCTTGTAAGCCATCTGGGCGATAAAGTTCTAAACGGCTAGCAATTGCTGCACAACGCCTTTGTGCGTCCCAACCACCGCCCAAAGCCGCAGGTGCTGCCCAAGGAAAGAATTGTCCTGGTTGACTTTGTGGCTGATACATGACAGTGTACTGTCCATTGTAAGTCTGACAGGTAAATCGAGTTGTACCGTCAGCTGAGGGTGAAGGTGGTATGCCTGTAGATGTGTCTATTGGGACTGGTGCTGATGTGCCGCCTGATGGTACTGTTGGTACTACTACACCGTCGCTAGTAGAATCATATTGTGCCATTGCTGCGGAATTACCCAGACACAAAGATAAGCCAAGAATACCCAAAGACATCAATCGCAGCATTTGTGATGACATAAATCATCCTCCAGAAGAAATAGGTAGGGAATTGATAGTTTAAGTGACGAATAATTCTGGTTTTTGATTCAGCAAAAACACAATTTTTTTTCCTCTCTTGCTTTTTTCTCTGCGAGTAGCTTTTCCGCCCGTGCTTGAATTTCTGTATGATGCCCCACTCCTTCGTAAGCGTAAAGGTTGTAGCTATTACGGGTAATCAGGTTTTCTAAATCACCCACTTGTTCACCACCACCTAGGTGCGAAGATAACCAACTAAGAGGAATATTTTTCTGGTGTTTTTCTAATGTCACCGTTAAGTTACGTAAACCATCAGCAGCGTAGTCAGTCGCAACAATTAGGCGTGTACGTTTTGTAAACTCAGGCGCTTGTGCTCAAATACTTGAGAATTTTGTCTGTATATGCTATGGCAAATTATTTGGATCAATACCTTGAGATTGTAAATAGGCAATTAGCCGTTCTTTTTGCTGGTGTTCCTGTTCAATTTGTTCCACTGCCCAAAGTAACAAATTACCTGCCTCATCCCACCAGCGCAACCAGTAACCAGTCCTGGCTTCTTTTGTTCCTTGCCAAGTTCCTAGAAATAAACCCATTGAATCAATCCAATGACGACCATTTTCATCAGGTTGCTTTAACTCGTAGCGCCTGTTTTCGAGTTGGTAAAATTCTGATGAAACCACTGATCTCAAGGCTTTCGCGCAAAGTACCAGCCAATAGTGGCTGACCTGTATTTTCCACTGGTTCATCCTCTAAGTGAAAATCTGCGGGCAATGCTTCCCAAGATATTACCAGTTCTGTTGAAGATTTAGCTTCACCGAGTTGGGTTGCCATAAACACCCCCTTTTATTGATTTGTCTTTATTTTATGGCTGACCAGTGGTTTGTTGTCAGGCGATGCCTGCGACAGACTAGGCTTGTTATTTTACAACGCAATAAAGTACTCACTGTTTGGGATACATAAAACACAAAAAACCCCGGCTAATTTAGCCGAGGTAAAGTCGAGAAGTGAGATTAACGATGAGATACCGCGATAGTTGAAATCAAAAAATCTTAGCTAACACTCAAACCAACTAAAACTAAAGTGGTGACGATTAAAGTGGCAAAAACACTTTGTATAACGTATTTACGTTGTTCCCAAATTGCTGGGTACTCAGCGTAGTACATCTGGGGTTCTGCTGCATAGTTGTTGAGAATGCCGTCTTCGTTAGTGGTGGTGTACATAGTTTTTTCTCTTCTTTGTTTACTTATGTAACAAAATATAACAGTTTTGTTACAAATCGTCAACAGGGCTTGACAAAAAAAAGACTGATGTTAATCATAAAACTGACTTATCAGCGATCGCGGATTTTGACGAAGCGGTTTCAGCCAGCGAAAGCCGGAGGTTACGACGCACCGTAAGAAATCAAATAAAGAAGGTGCGTTAACGAAGTAACGCATCCTACTAAATATTAAAATTAGAGAATTTATTTTTTAAGATTCCCTAAACATCTAACCCAACTACCATTAAATTAGGCGGATGTTCAACATTAAACTGATAATATATCTCTCGTCGCTCTTGGGCTGGAAGAGTTAACAGCCATTCTAAAATCCCCATTTCACCAAGTTGAATTTGTGGGTTGCTGCGACTGAGACGGACTTTAATTTGCTCGTTGCGGCTAACTGGCAATTGTTCAGTTAGTTTTAGATTTACTTCTTTCTCTAGTAAGTTAGTAACAATCAACCGATAACTATAAGTAATCCGGCGCTGGTTGCTAATTAATCTTTTATCTACCAGGCGCTCAACTAAGTCGCGCTCAATTTTTAAACCTTCGTCAATTCCTAAGTTAAGTTTAAACTCTTGCCCTGGCGCAATGTTCTCTAACCCAGTAGTGCCGACAAAAACGTTGTCGCGGAAAATATTCGCTTTACCTGGTAACAAAGTCGCACCGTTGGGATTATTTTTCACATTCGCTTGTAGATAAGCAAAACTTACCAAGCGCGGCATTGCTACATAATCGAAGCTACAAGGATAATCATCATTGAAAATCGTAGTTTTATGGGGTGCGCCATCACTGGGAATATTACCACCGCCATTCAGTTTAAAGGTAACTACACTCCCTTCTTTAGATACTTCTGCTGTAACGGTTTCTGCTGGGATGAGACTATCCTCTGCAACTTCATCTTGTTCTTGCCAATCTGCTCTGGCAGCAGAAGCAGGTGGTTCTGGTATGCTAGGCAGCAGTGGTGGCTGGGCAGTAAATCGGTGTCGTTGTAACAGTTGTGGACGTGGAGCATCAATATACCAGGGTTCAAGTTTGGGTGGAAGTGTACCTAATCCCGGTTTAGCGGTAGAAAGGGTGAGATTTGCACCAATCCAATCTTCGCCAGTGCTTTGAGTGATTTCTGCAAGATAACTCAGATGTACAATATCTCTGGTAGTGCTAAAGCGCAAGTCATAAAGCGGATTCCAACTAGCGCGATTTACTATATAGGACACCTCTAACTCAAATTCGCCTTCACCCGCTACTTCCACTGCTACAACTAAGTTAAAACTCTCTTTGGGATGGGGCGTTTGGATTTTTTGCAATGAGGTGTGGAGTGCTTGCAGTTGTTTGTCTAATTCATGCTGTTGGGTTTTGCACTCTCCAGATGCGATCGCATATTCACTATACTGGCTTCCGAGAAAGTTGAGGAAATCCAAAGTTTCGCTGAGGCTGAGATTTTTCCGCGACAAACTCTGTGAAAAGGGTTCTTCTGTTTTTTCCCGTAAGCCGGCGATAAAACTAGACTGCAATGCTAAAGCATCTACTTGGGCTTGCAAGTGGCGTTTTTCTGCTTCTAATTGCTGAATTTGCCTTGTCAAATGTGCGACTCGCTCCGCTACAGGTTCAGTAGTGTAGATGCGATCGCTACTAACTCCCACCAAGCGCACCCCTACCGTACCTGTACCACTAACCCTCACAGACTCAGTTTCTAGAGTCATTGGCACTGGGGTAATTACTAATTCCTGTTCAATTCCTGTTAAATCAACTACACCCCGCCGTGTAACCAATGCTCTATCAGAATACACGGTAACAGCTACAATCTCGCTTTGTACTGTTTTGCGCCAAGACGGTATTTCCGGGTTAACCACTGCCAGTTTTCCCCCATTTTTAATGATTCTGCTGGTTAATTGTCAATGTTTCCCGGTCTAACCGTCAACCCCTTTAGGGAATTCGTAATTACTAATTACGAATTATCTTACCCGTGAATTGGTTCAAGCGGACTAGAAACAGGATCAGCATTTTGCTCGACAAAATTCTTTGCCGCAGCTAGTAGATACTCATAATAGGCACGAGCGACGATAGATAGCTGCTTGCCAGATGGGTAAACCATGTACCAATTTCGCTGAATGGGAAAGTGTTGTACATCTAAAATACTAAACTCTGAGGAGTCTAATAGTAAGGTATGACGAGATAAAACAGAAATTCCTAAACCACCTGCGATCGCTTGTTTAATTGCTTCATTACTTCCCAATTCTAGCTTGACTTTTACCGTAACTCCTTGTTCTTCAAATAGCTTTTGGACGGCGCGACGAGTTCCTGAACCTGGTTCCCGCATAATAAAAGGTTCATTAGACAGACGTTGTATAGGAATATTTTTTTCCTTGGATAATGGATGATTAGTCGGTGCAAAGACTATCAAAGGGTTTTCTAAAAATGGTTCGCAAGTCACATCTATATTGTCTGGAATTTGACTCATAATATATAAGTCGTCCAGATTCTGACTCATTCGTTCCAAAATTTGTTCGTGATTCGTTACTTGCAGCGAGATATCAATCCCTGGATAAAGTTCGCAAAAGGGCCCTAACAAACGTGGAATAAAATATTTAGCTGTTGTAATCACTGCCAACTTTAATTGGCCCTGTTTTAGCCCTTTTAAATCTGCCACCTTCATTTCGTACTGGGCTATATTGTGAAAAATCTGGCGACAAGTGGCAAATAATTCCCGTCCTGCTTCCGTCAGATACAATCGCTTTCCCACTTGCTCAAATAATGGCAACCCCACCGATTTTGTGAGTTGCTTAATCTGCATAGAAACGGTAGGTTGGGTGAGAAACAATTCCTCAGCAGCACGAGTAAAGCTACTGTGCCGTGCCGCCGCCTCGAACACCTTTAACTGGTGCAGCGTCGCTTGGTTCAAGGGTGATTCTCCTATATAGCGATTAATAGATATAAAACTAGTATTGCTGAACACTGGCAAATGATATAGCCATGCTCACAGAAAGTTACGAGTTTTATCTATAGATAAAACTCTATCACTTCTATTATAAGAAAGATATTTTACTTATGGATTGAAGAAGCTATTATCGGAACAGCAAAAGCATAAAATGCCTTCCATCTAAACGATGAATGTTGAATGCTGAATGTAGATTTATCCACAATTCATCATTGATCATTCATCATTCCATAATTCTTCTTTAATTTTTGTAGGTAGCTTGGTTAAATCTGGTAATCTCAGTACCTCGATTTCGGCAACTTGTTCTTTAATATTCACAGGTAAGTTTAACGGTTCGCGTTCTTCTATCCAGCAGCTTGCTAATGGCAAGGTTAACTCCATTTCGTCCAGCGGTCGGGGAATTACCATCACTGCATTCAATTCCCCAATGCGTTCTGCTTCAAACATTCCCGCTTCCACTGCTACCGCTACATTTGCTACGGAACCCCGAATAATAGCTGTACACAAACCCGCACCAATTTTTTCATAAGCTGCTAAATGAACATCAGCAGCTTTGAGCATGGCATCACACGCTCCTACCATCGCGGGAAATCCTCGCGTTTCTACCAAACCAATTGCTTGATTACTCAGACGACTGTAATTGCCCTCTTCCATCAATTTAGTGAAACGGGTTGTGATAGGAAGCACTATATCTAGGTTGGGATAAGGTCGAGGAATCACCAAACTAGAAACCAACTGACCAAACTGTTCAGCCGTTTGCACACCCGATTCTACCGCCAGACGCACGTCAGCAATTCCACCCCGGACGATCGCAGTACAATGACCACTACCAGTTTTTTCATACCCAACCAGGTGAACTCCCGCTGATTTCAGCATCATATCCGCCGTCCCAACGATCGCCGGAAAGCTGCGGGTAGAAACTAAACCCAAAGCAGTATCCTGAAAGGTTTCTTGATTACTCGCTCCCTGGATGGTGCGAATAGACCGTTGATTATATGTTTCCATGTGAATTCTCCAAAATACGGAAAAAGCCGACAACTTACAATTAACACTTACTCGGACTAATCGTCAGAGTTTGAGTCGCTCAAGGATTGTCTATGAGGAAACAGTGTAGTCAACAGTCTGCTTATGCTCCCTTGTCCATAAATTTGAGTTCCAAAACCGTTAGGGGATTCTGCGGCTAGCTGACTGGCGTCTGAGTTATGTTCTGTAGACGGTTGGGCGGCTTCGCCCAAGGTGGAGTCAGCATCATTAGGCGGTTCCTCTACCGGAGGAGACTGGCTTTCTGGAGTGGCGGGAGATTTGAAATAAGAAATCGACTTGTTTTGTTTGAAATCTACAAAAGCCGAAGCTGAGAAGTTAGTCGAGGAAATTACCTTTTCCTTAACTCCACCAGAGTCATTTTCCTCTTCCTTTGGCGGTGGCGTACTTGGAGTAGTTGGGTTATTCGTAGATGATTCCGGCTGCTTTGTTTGAGCAATTTGCCGACTGGTGTCTCCTAAAATCGATCCAGGTGGTATTACTTGCCCAGGTTCAACCGAATAGTTAAAAACTGTTGTTGCTGAACCAATACAAGCATTTGCTCCAATTTTGCCCTTGCCAACCATCAAAAACCCGGCTCCCAGGTTTGCACCTGCTTCTACCTCTAGGGTGCCTTCATGGACTTGGAGAATTGCCCCCATACCAATACAGACCCCTGGCCCAATGATGATCTTGCTGTTTACAGCCGCTTGGAGGATCACCCCAGGTGCAAGTACCGCGCTTGGATGAATAGTCACCTCACCACTAATATAAGAAGAATCAAAGTTATTGCTGAGGCGCAGTAGCGGCACAGACATGGAAATTTAACCTCGGAAGCCGGATGTAGTTCTGAGTGGTGTTAGCGGTAGCGCGGCGTTTAGCCCGTGCTGAGTGTTGAGTGTCGAGTAAATAAGTATGTTCCAAAATCTTGTTAACTCAGCACTCAGCACTTTTAACTCAGCACTGCTATGGTCTTTGAATAATCGTTTCCAATACGCGACGCTTGGCTTTGGGGTCAACACCAATTAAGCGCACATATTCCCCTTGGTATTCGCCGAGTTGTCTTTCTACGGCTGCGATCGCTTCTCTTTCTGAAGAGGCTTGAATTTGACCAGTACTAGTCCAGGAACCTGTCCGGAACCGCCGTTGGTCTACGTGTTCAATGCTAATTTTAGAGCCGCCAGCCAATAATTGCCGCAGTTGGTCTACTACTTCACTACTCAAGCGCGTACTGGTAGCTGTTGCTGTCGCAGTAGCTGAGGGTGCTGCATTAGTAGTAAATGATTTCTGACTGCCAGAGGAGGCTACTTGACCATTTGGACGTTGGATAATAGTCTCTAATACTCGCCGTTTGGCTTTAGGGTCAATACCAATTAAGCGTACATATTCCCCTTCGTATTCGCCGAGCTGTCTTTCTACAGCTGCGATCGCTTCTCTTTCTGAGGAGGCTTGAATTTGACCAGTACTAGTCCAGGAACCTGTCCGGAACCGCCGTTGGTCTACGTGTTCAATGCTAATTTTAGACCCGCTAGCCAATAATTGCCGGAGTTGGTTTACTACTTCAGAACTCAAGCGGTTACTGGTAGCTGTTCCCGTAGCAGAGGGTGCTGCATTAGTAGTAAATGATTTCTGACCGCCAAAGGAAGCTGCTTGACCATTTGGACGTTGAATAATAGTCTCTAATACCCGCCGTTTGGCTTTAGTATCAATACCGATTAAACGCACATACTCGCCTTGATGGCTTGCTATACATTCTTCTAAGGCGGAGATGACTTTATTTGTGGAAGTTGCTTCAATAGGCTTGCAACTAGTCCAGGAACCAGTGCGGAAACGACGCTCATCTACGTGTTCCATGCCAATTTTGTAACCACCTGCCAATAGTTGGCGGATTTGCTCTAGTGTTTCGCCACTGACTTTGCCACTGCTAGAAGCGTTACCGTTACCGTTACCATTACTGCTGCTGTAACTGCTATTGCCACGACTGGTCGGAGCTTTAAAGCTGGTAGCTGGTTTCGTATCACCATCTGGACGTTGGATGACGGTTTCTAGCACACGCCGTCTACCTTTGTCAATGCCAAACAGTCGGACATACTCGCCGCTATGGTCTTTTAAACAGCTTTCTAATGCTGCGATCGCTTCACCGATGGATCTCGGTTCAATTGGCTGACAACTAGTCCAAGAACCCGTACGGAACCGTCTTTGGTCTACATGTTCCGTACCAATTTTATATCCTTGCTCCAATAGATACCGCAACTGATCTATTGTTTCTGCACCCAAGCTATTGCTCGACACTTCACTACTCCTTTCCAACTCTAAAACAGTAATACCATTACCTGTATAAGATTTAGCGTTTTCATCCCGAATGGGTGCTATACATTTGCTATCCGCAGCACAGAGATAACCAGCTCGTAATGCCTGATTAATCCCAACCACATGATGAGCAAATTCTTTATCCTGATCTTGCACATCTGGCAAGCGATCGGCTTGCTGCTGGCTGGTAATTATCGCTCCCGAAGGTACATATTTACCAGGGGGAATCTCTACGTCTTGAATCAAAGCGTGCATCATCACGATGCAACCTCTACCCACCCTGGCATTAAACACCGTAGAGCGAAAGCCAATGAAGGAATTATCACCTACATAAGCTGGCCCGTGAATTAGAGCCATGTGGGTAATGCAAGCGTTTTTACCAATCCATACTGAGTATTTATTTTGGTCATCGCCAATTACTCGGCCTTGCTCCAACCCATGAATGACAACACCATCTTGAATATTAGTGTTTTCACCCAGATAAAAAGGTGTGCCTTCATCCGCTCTAATCGTAGTCCCCGGAGCAACGATTACATTTGCACCTATTCGTACATCCCCAATTATATTGGAGAATGAATGTACAAAGGCAGTTTCATGGACTTTGGGCTCAGCTAAATTCCTTGACCACGGGGTTGGGGGTGCCGCCGTGCTGCGGACTGCCATCGCGAGATTCCTCCTGTGTTGTCTGTCATTAGTCATTTGTCCTTTGTCATTTGTCGAGAACTAATGACTAATGACTAATGACCAATGACTAATGACTATCGATATTGATCTTTTTTGCTGTAAATGAGGCGATCTTCAACGTAAATAGTATCTATGATCGCCACCACTGCTGCATCCAATGGACGCTGTTCATTGCCAACAACTTGACGAGCGGCACTACCACGAGTGATGAGTACCCACTCATCTACTCCTGCTCCCACAATATCTGCTGCTACTTCATACTCTGGTAGGATATTGCCGTTTTCATCTACTAATTGTAACAATAGTAGTTTCACACCTCTAAGAGTTGGATCTTTTTGGGTGCTAACTACTGTGCCGCGAACTTTGGCAATTTGCATTACAAATTACGGTCTTCTACCAAAAGGACGAATTGCATTCACATTTTCCCGGAACTGCTCTACATCTTCGGTATAACGAATTGGCAGAACGTATTCCAAGTTTTCGTGAGGACGAGCAATGATATGAGTAGACAGAACTTGTCCGCCATTGACTCGCTTTACAGATTCAACACCTGCGGCCACAGAAGCTTGCACTTCTGAAACGTCACCCCGAACAATTACCGTCACCCGACCACTACCGATTTTTTCATAACCTACCAGAGTGACGCGGGCAGCTTTCACCATTGCATCAGCAGCTTCCACCACTGCTGGAAAGCCTAGCGTTTCAACCATTCCCACTGCAATTGACATTAGTTTTAATCCCTATTTCAAAGTTTTTTAGCCTTGGACAAAAGTGATGCTCTTTTCAGATAAAGAGCGTTAATTACTTTGTTTAAACAGCTTTTAAGTACGGAATTGTTCTACCGCTTCTGTATAACGTATCGGCAACACGTATTCCAGGTTTTCGTGAGGACGAGCAATGATGTGAGTGGATAACACTTCACCACCAAAGACTCTTTTCGCCGCTTCAACCCCAGCTGCTACAGAAGCTTGGACTTCTGATACATCTCCCCGAACTATCACGGTGACACGAGCGCTACCAATTTTTTCATACCCTACTAAAGTGACACGGGCGGCTTTCACCATCGCATCAGCAGCTTCCACTACTGCTGGAAAGCCCTTCGTTTCAATCATCCCAACTGCAATTGGCATCGCAGAACTCCTACAAAATTAATGCAATCTGTACTGTCGTTTGATTTTTTTGACGGGGAGGGCTTTATCTTATAGCTAAGAAAACACTTCCAAATTAAGCATAGGAAAGCTTGGCGTCCCTGGCAATATAAATTACTATAATAGTTTATGATAAGAAAGTTTTAAAAAACTTAACAAAAGTTTATCTGTGCTTCTGAGCAATTAAAGTTTACTGATTCCTAGAGAGGTCGCTTATGCTTTATAATTTCTTTATTACATTTACAAAACGACATTCATAACCAAGGCTAATTCTATCTGGCGAGGGACAAGCGTCGGCTAAACCTTTTGCTGTATCTATCTTTCCTCAAATATTGTTATGTGTACAATGACTAGGTGAAAAATAGATAATTTTTTCAAATATATCGTATAAATTACTTTGCTTAAAGTAGAAATACAAATGTAAAAAGGTCGGTGATGTTAAGGCAAGTAAATGCTTTTACTTATGTAAAGTTATATTTTACTTATGTTAAATAGGGTAAAGTTAGGTAAAAGTACTCGCTGTAATGTAGCTGAAACAATATTAAAAAAAACATCGGTATTTTGGTAAATTAATTTTATTAAATAAATAATTGTTTTAGAGCTTTTTTAAAATCAAGGCTGAGTCGTCAAGGGAAATTTAAATGGATCAATTTCTATTTTCAACAAGTTGGTTTGTGCCTTTTTATAGCTTATTGGGTGCAATTTTGACCTTGCCGTGGGGAATAGGAATAATTCAGCGGACAGGGCCAAGACCTGCGGCATATATCAATTTGTTGACAACCGTTGTCGCTTTTACCCATAGCCTGTTTGTATTTAAAAGTATCTGGGATAGAGAACCAGAAAACTTACTGGTCAATTGGTTCAAAGCTGCGGATTTAGACTTATCTTTTGCCTTAGAACTGTCGCCAGTCAGTATTGGGGCAACAGTTCTAATTACGGGGTTAAGCTTACTGGCACAAGTTTACGCTCTGGGTTACATGGAAAAGGACTGGTCGTTGGCGCGTTTTTTTGCGTTACTGGGATTTTTTGAAGCGGCGTTGAGTGGTCTAGCAATCAGTGATTCTTTGTTTCTCAGTTATGCCCTTTTGGAAGTCCTGACGCTTTCGACTTACTTGTTGGTGGGATTTTGGTATGCTCAACCCCTAGTAGTAACGGCGGCCCGGGATGCATTTTGGACTAAACGGGTAGGGGACTTGTTGCTGCTGATGGGTGTGGTGACGCTTTCGACCTTAGCCGGCAGTTTGAACTTTTCCGATTTATATGAGTGGGCGCAAACAGCTAATTTAAGTCCAATGACATCGACATTGCTGGGGTTGGCGTTAATTGCTGGGCCTGCTGGGAAATGTGCCCAATTTCCACTGCACCTGTGGTTAGATGAGGCAATGGAAGGCCCCAACCCGGCTTCGGTAATGCGAAACTCGCTGGTAGTAGCTGGTGGTGCTTATTTACTGTATAGATTTCAACCATTGTTAGCGCTGTCGCCAGTTGCGTTGAATGCCTTAGTAGTCATGGGAACGGTGACAGCAATTGGGGCAACATTAGTATCCATAGCTCAAATTGACATTAAGCGATCGCTATCTCATTCCACCAGTGCATATATGGGCTTAGTGTTTTTGGCGGTGGGGTTACAGCAAGGTGGTGTAGCCTTGATGTTGCTGTTAGCTCATGCGATCGCCAAAGCATTATTATTTATGAGTTCTGGTTCAGTCATCTTGACTACCCAAAGCCAAGACTTAACCGAAATGGGCGGTTTGTGGTCACGGATGCCAGCCACCACCACTGCCTTTGTGGTCGGTTCAGCCGGGATGGTAACAGTGCTACCACTAGGAAGCTTCTGGGCAATGCTAGCATGGGCTGACGGTTTCGTGAATATTAGCCCTTGGGTAATTGGGGTTTTAATATTAGTCAATGGTTTGACAGCATTGAACTTGACCAGAGTATTTAGATTAGTCTTCTGGGGGAAACCGCAACAAAAGACCCGTCGCACCCCAGAAGTAGGTTGGCAGATGGCCTTGCCAATGGTAATTCTCACAGTCTTGACTCTGCTTCTACCCCTGATGCTACAGCAATGGTACTTGCTACCCGATTGGGAAAGTATTAATTGGTATGTGGCGTTAGCGTTGTTTGGTTCTACGGTAGTCGGCGTAGGTCTAGGGTGTACAGTTCATCTGCACAAAGCTTGGTCAAGATCCAGAATCTTGGCGTGGAGATTTGTGCAAGACTTGTTAGGTTATGATTTTTATATTGACCAAGTTTATCTTGTAACCGTGGTGAGTGCAGTAGCACTGCTATCTAAAATTTCTGCTTGGAGCGATCGCTACTTGGTTGACGGTTTAGTAAACTTGGTTGGGTTTGCCACAATTCTCGGCGGACAAACCTTAAAGTACAGCATTTCTGGGCAATCTCAGGGCTATATGTTGACCATCCTAGCAGTTGTCAGCGTCCTGGGTTTTTTCATCAGCTGGTCATTGGGTTTACTAGATAAATTGCCTTTTTAAAGATTTGGTCATTTGTCATTTGTGATTGGGTAAGAGTTTTTTCCCATTCCCCATTGCCCCTAATCCCCAGAGGGGGCCCCGAGTTCCCCATTCCCCATTCCATACCTACTTATGCTTAGTGTTTTAATTCTAGTGCCGTTAATCGGCGCAGCTTTAATTGGTTTCTCGCCCTCTGGCATCAGTGGGAAATTCGCCCGTGGGGTAGCTTTGGTCTTTGCTACTATCGCTTTCTTGTGGACAATCGTACTAGCAATTCAGTTCCATCCAGGGGAAATTACTCAACAGTTTGCCGAATCTATCCCTTGGGTAGATGCTTTGGGGTTGAACTATAACCTTGGGATAGATGGTTTATCTTTGCCGTTGCTGGTTTTAAATGGATTGTTAACTGCCATTGCCATCTATAGCAGCGATGAATCCCTACAGCGTCCTAAATTTTATTACTCTTTGATACTATTATTAAGCGCTGGGGTGACAGGAGCCTTTCTAGCACAGGATTTACTACTATTTTTCCTGTTTTACGAATTGGAACTGATTCCGCTGTATTTGCTGATAGCCATTTGGGGTGGTGCCAAGCGGGGTTATGCTGCTACCAAATTTCTCATTTATACAGCCGTTTCGGGAATCCTAATTTTAGCAAGTTTCCTTGGCATGGTTTGGCTGAGTGGCTCCTCTAACTTTGCACTAGCAACCTTGAACACGACAACTTTACCACTAGCAACACAGCTATTACTGCTAGGGGGAATTTTGGTAGGTTTTGGGATTAAAATTCCTTTAGTTCCCTTCCATACTTGGTTGCCAGATGCTCACGTTGAAGCTTCCACACCGATTTCAGTGCTTTTGGCTGGGGTGCTATTGAAGTTGGGAACTTACGGCTTACTGCGATTTGGCATGAACTTGTTACCAGAAGCTTGGGCTTATGTGGCTCCTTGGTTGGCGACTTGGGCAGTGGTAAGTGTGTTGTATGGTTCATCCTGTGCGATCGCCCAAACCGATATGAAAAAAATGGTGGCGTACAGTTCTATTGGACACATGGGTTACGTGCTTTTAGCGGCGGCAGCGGCTACACCTTTAAGTGTGTTGGGTGCTGTGATGCAAATGATTAGCCACGGCTTGATTTCGGCAATGCTATTTTTGCTGGTAGGGGTTGTGTATAAAAAAGCCGGAAGCCGTGATTTAGAAATCATCCAAGGATTGCTGAATCCAGAACGGGGTATGCCGGTAATCGGTAGCTTGATGATTGTCGGAGTCATGGCTAGCGCTGGTATACCGGGAATGCTAGGGTTTATTTCCGAATTCATAGTTTATCGAGGAAGTTTTCCAGTTTTCCCAGTGCAAACCTTGCTATGTATGCTTGGTACAGGTTTAACAGCGGTTTACTTCTTAATTCTCGTAAACCGCGCCTTTTTTGGCCGCCTGTCTGCATCAGTTGCCAACTTACCACGTGTGTATTGGAGCGATCGCATCCCAGCGGTAATTTTAGCTGTGCTGATTGTGATTTTTGGCATTCAACCTGGTTGGTTAGTGCGCTGGACTGAACCAACAATTACAGCAATGGTGAATAGCCAAAACGTAGTAGTAGCAGTGTCTTTGGATAAAGCAATGGGGACTGGGGACTAGGGAAGAAGCAAGGGAGCAGGGAGCAGGGAGCAAGGGAGAAGAGTTTTCCCCTCCGCCCCCTGCACCCCGCCCCTCTGCCTCTTTTCAATGCCCAATGCCCCAATCCCTATACTTTTTGGAGAGATGGCAATGGTAACTATTAAAAAGAAAGCTATTCACAATCCTTTAGCTGAGTATATTGAACGCCTGCAAAAAGGAGATGCATTACTCCCCGATAGTCCAGAAAATGTGCTGGAAGTTGTTGGTATTCTTAAAAGCTATGGCGTAGTTTTAGATGCCTACTCAAAAAATCTTAACTATATTGCCGAGCATCAGTTTTTAGTATTTTTCCCATTTTTTAAATACTTTAATGGAAAGGTTTCTTTGCAGAAATTACTCCGTCACTGGTGGCATGACCGAATTAATTTTGAATATGCCGAGTATTGCATGAAAGGCATGATGTGGCATGGTGGCGGCGGACTAGATACGTATTTAGATACACCAGAATTTCAAGAAAGAGCGCAAGCCGTTATTGCCGCAAAATTTAAAAATAATCCATTCATTCTCGGTATTAACCAACTGTTTCCAGATTTCTTGACAGAACACTTGCGCGTCTCTGCTTACTACACTGGTTTAGGTCAATTCTGGCGAGTCATGGCTGATATCTTCCTCAGCTTATCAGACCTCTACGATCAAGGCAAAATCAAATCGATTCCGCAAGTTGTAGAACACATTAAAGCTGGGTTAGTGGCAAATGCATCAAACCCAATTACCTACACCGTCAAAATTCGGAATGAAGTCTATGAAATCATTCCCAAAAGTGTTGGTTTGACTTTCTTAGCAGATACAGCTATCCCTTATGTAGAAGCAGTATTCTTCCGAGGAACTCCTTTCCACGGGACAGTTTCATACAACGCTCAAGGTTATCAAATTCCTCCAGATCAAACTCGATTTCAGTATGGCGCATTGTATGCCGATCCTTTGCCCATCGGCGGCGCAGGTATTCCTCCTACCTTGTTGATGCAGGATATGCGTCATTATCTTCCAGAGTATTTGCATGAAATTTATCGTCGCAGTCTCCGGGGTGAAGATGATTTGCGAGTCCAAATTTGCATAAGTTTCCAAAAATCGATGTTTTGCGTGACGACAGCAACGATTTTGGGACTGATGCCTCATCCTTTGGATACTAAAGATCCAAATGAGCAAAAAGGTAATCGAGTTTATTTAGAGAAGTGGATGAGTCGGTTACAAACTTCGCGGTTGCTGGATGTGAATAAATAGGTAAAGATTAGACTTCTGGTTCGATGCCTAGCGATGTCTAACGACAAGCCACTTCGTGTCTACGCAATTGGGCAGTTAAGCGATCGGCTCTTTCCTCACCAGTCAACAACAAATTACCTTGCAAATCCCACCAGCGTAGCCAAGGTAATTCCATATTCTGATATTGTCCCTGCCAAATTCCTAACTCAACCCCTAAAGGATGTATGGGATAATGTCCACGTTCATTTGCTATTAACAACTGATATTGTCCACCAATTAATTCATAAACTTCCACGCTGGCTTTATTCACTTCATAAATACCGTAGAAGGGAGGACGAATCACTTGCTCATAAATCCAAAATTTCCCCTTCCAAAGAGTTTTATCTCGCTCCTCACTACCATCCCCAGAAACAAATTCCAATGCAATCAATGGGGCAATAAACTCTCGCCATAGTACATAAGACCTGCGCGTTTGTCCATCCAGAGTAGGTGGTACATTTCCTACATAGAACCAGTCGGGAGCTTCTGCACCTTTTTCTGGGGGGTCAGTGATGCGCCACTAGATACCGCTATCTTGACCAATACAGTATTGCCCATCAGGATGACGTTTTTGCAATATCGGTTTAATCGAGTCCGTTAGGAGAATGCTTTGGGGATGTTCCTGAAAGTTTTTGCCTTCGGCACGCTCCGCGAACACGAAAGTACCATCAGACTCAGGAAGCTGCGTATGGTCGGGGAAAGGAGTGAGGGCGGTGGATGAGTCGATTGCAGAGGTCATAGGTCTAGCCTCGCGCTGGGGTGAAGTTTATTTTTTAGTTTAGCTTGCGTAGTTAACCAAGTTTTACTCACAGCTTGGTTTGTATAAAATGGAGATTGTAATCCTTTGAGGTAATTAAGAATTGGAGCAAAGCAAGTTGAGGAGCCTCACTCCCGACTAATCTCAAAGTACACGTAGTAAGCTGGGAATGCTTTCAATTGCTGACAAATCCCGAATTTCTGCCAAAGCTTGCCTAAAATTGCCTTCCCGCACATCATGGGTAACAACCACAATCTCTGCTAGTTTCCCTTGAAAGCCTGTTTGGACAATTGACTCTAAGCTAACGCCATAGTTACCAAAGCAAGTCCCCAATTTCCCGATAACTCCAGGTTGGTCATTGGTGAGAAAACGGGCGTAAAACCGAGTTATCAATTCTGCCATCGGCGCAATTTGGCAGTATTCTTGATGTGCACAAGCTAATAATGGATTTGCAACTGCTGTATTGGTTTTGAGGACAGCAACTAAATTTAAAATATCTGATGTCACAGCACTGGCGGTTGCACCAGCACCAGCACCAGGGCCGAAAAACATGACTTGCCCGACGGGTTCTCCTTCGACAAGAATGGCATTGTAAACGCCGTTGATGCTAGCCAAAGGGTGAGCTTGCGGCACTAAGGTAGGATGAACTCTGACGGAGAGCGGAGATGCGGGAGTGTCACGTTTAGCGATCGCTAACAATTTAATCACAAATCCCAATTTTTCAGCGTAGGCAATATCTGTTTTGCTGACTTGCCGAATTCCCTCAGTATAAACATCTTGTAAGTTGATGCGTCCACCGAAACCTAATGATGCGAGGATGGCAATTTTATCAGCTGCGTCTAAGCCATCGACATCAGCCGTGGGGTCAGCCTCAGCATAACCCAATCGCTGGGCATCAGCCAAAACATCATTGAAGTTGCTGCCTTCTGTTTGCATCCGTGTCAGGATGTAGTTCGTTGTACCGTTCACGATGCCTGTTATAGTGTGAATCCGGTTAACACTCAAAGACTGCTTTAGGGGTTGAATCACCGGAATACCACCACCCACAGCGGCTTCTAGCATGACGTATACGCCGGCTTGATTGGCAGTTGTGAAAATTTCTGCCCCAAAACGGGCGATCGCTGCTTTATTAGCTGTAACTACATGCTTACCATTACTTAAAGCTTTGAGAATGAGCGATCGCGCCGGCTCTAGTCCGCCCATCACCTCGACAACTATATCTACTGCTGGATCGTTGACAATAGATTCTAAATCTGTAGTTAAGACTTCCGTAGACAATTCTACTGCACGGGGTTTATCTAGCGATCGCACTCCCACCCGATAAATTTCTATCTCTTGCAACAATGGGTGACGCCCAGCGCTATCTTGCAACAACTGCACTGTTCCCGTTCCCACGGTGCCTAATCCGAGTATTCCTAGTTTCACACCCACAATTTTTGCACCTAATTTATTTTTAAGTGCTGAGTGCTGAGTGCTGAGTGCTGAGTAGTTATCAGTACTTAGTACTTGGCCACTCAGAACAGAGAACTCTTTCCTCAGCTATTTACAATATTCATAACAAAACAATTGTAGGGTGAGCATTGCCCACCCTACTATTTCATAACTTCGTCATTTGTCCTTCGTCATTTGTCCTTCGTCCTTTGTCTAAAACTAATGACTAATTTAGTAGGTTTCTACGTGCCAGCGATGAGCTTTCTTGAGTTGCTTCTGGTAATCACTCCAGGTTACGCCTTCCTTAGCAGCAGCAGTAGTTAAGGCTGCATCAATACCTTCTTCCATACCTCGCAAACCGCAGATGTAGGTGTGGGTTTTTTCATTTTTAATCAACTGCCACAATTCATCAGCATGTTCTGCTACGCGGTCTTGGATGTACATTCTACCGCCTTGAGGATTTTTTTGTTCGCGGCTGATGGCAGGTGTGAGGCGGAAGTTTTCAGGATATTTTTGTTGAATTTCTTCCAGTTCTTCCTTATATAAAAGGTTTGGAGTTGTCGGCACACCAAATATTAGCCAAGAGAATCCTTTAAATTGGTATTCTGGGTTTGCTGCTCTTTCTGCATCTTTAAACTGACGCCACAGATAAGCTCGCATCGGGGCAATACCTGTTCCGGTTGCCATCATGATCACATTAGCATCAGTGTCATCGGGTAACAACATTTCCTTACCCACAGGCCCTGTAATTTTTACATCTGCTCCTGGTTCTAGGAAACACAGGTGTGTAGAGCAAACACCATAGACTGTTTCGCTAGTTTCTGGGTGCTTGTATTCCAATTGGCGGACGCACAGTGATACTGTCTTATCATCCACATCATCGCCATGACGAGTTGAGGCGATGGAATAGAGTCTAAGTTTTTCTGGCTTGCCGTTCTTGTCTAATCCTGGGGGAATAATCCCAATACTTTGACCTTCTATATACTTCAAATCCCCGGCGGAAATGTCAAATTTGAGGTGTTGAACAATACCAATCCCACCTTCTTTGACTAGGGGTTCATTAGATACTACCTTGCCAATGAACGGAGCATTGGGACGGTAAGTGTTAACAGGAACGTCACCGTGGTCTTTTTTGGCTTTCGCTTGAGTCATGGTGTTGCCTTTCTTGTCCTTGTTCTTGAGCTGTTCTTCAGCTGGTGGTTTAGCAAAACCTTTGGTTTCACTATGAGTATTTACAGGTGTGGCTTTACCATTCCCTTCACTGTTAGCAGTTTCCCCAGATGTAGCTAACTCGCTAACTTCGCTTGTAGCATTCTCAAGTGAGGCTTTACCATTAACTGGCTCTAGAGCAGTTACAGGCTGGATGCTAACAATTGTGCCGCCTAGACGAGTGATACGTCGCATTTCTTGATTCATGCGGTTGTAAGGCACTCTGATGAACACACTGCCACTTTTCCGAATTGGGTAGTTAGTTTGATCAGTTTCTTCGCTCTGACGCAAACCCACCACTTCATAAAGGAAGATGCGGCTACCTAATTCTGTGTTGGCAGCACCCTCAACAGCACCTTGATTGTACATTCGTTCTACCACTCCGATAATTTACTTAACCGTTTTTCAAAAAAAAACTATTCCCATCCCATGCCAGCTTTAGTTTACCGGATTTTCGTTTCACAAAACTGGAGAAACAAGGAAAAACGGCATCATTAAATTAATGCCTTGCTAAGTACACTCACCAAAGACATGCAGGCATAGCAAAAAACACACCTGTTCACCTTCTAAAGTAAAGGATAAGTCTTGTGGAGAATGTTAATAATGAGTCAATTTAATCTTTTTTTAGTTTACTACCACCCCCATTAGGGAGATAGCTTTTTACCTTACTACCCAATGAGCAACTCACAATAGCAGATATTGTCGAAGGGCTGCTTTGATTGGTGGAAGCTAGCGCTGAGTTTACCTCCAAAAGCTACCGTTGTGCTTGCTTACTCCAAGGGTTGAAATTAGATAATACCAATCTCGGAAGGTTTTCTTCCGATTGGTTTTACTTTTCCAAATCTACTACTCTGGTGGAATGTTTTTAGCTATCCTCATTACCTGTCTATGGATAATTACATGACTAGGACAACTCCAGCTACAAACATAACGAAATAGAGAATCGTAATTCAAGCAACTGTAATTAGTTTCACTTGATGTGAAAAATCTGTCAACCTTTTATCAGTACTTTGCCATAACGTCAACGCTTCTATATGAGCATATTTATAAATTTACAGCCGATAATTTGACTAATGCGAGTTGTTTCCTCATTCGTTGGATAGATTTTACTTTGAATATATTAAGTATTGTCGAGCAGGAATTACAATTTAGGAAGATAGAAAATTCGCGGTAATAATAAATTATACCTTATAGTCTGGATTATATAGAGTCACAAGTAGCAGACTGATAAAGGTGCAACACTGATGGGCGGTGCTGATCCCCATTTTTAAATTAACAACTAAATTAACAAAAAAATGATTGATGAACCACGCTAATTCTTCTTGACAGTAATCTTGTATGGGATACCCCCTTCTGTTAAAATCAAATATACCACTAGGATTAAATACTTACCGGCACCAACATTCAGGCTAGTCCGACGAGTAGCAACTTAAAAGAGTAGGCAGGAGGCAAAGGGCAGGAGGCAGGAGGAAAGAAGCATGAATAAAATTTTTTTATTTCTAGGTCAAAAGCCCAGTTTAAAAATAAGAATTGTATTGAGCGAAAAGTGCCGCGAGATTCAAGGCATCTACAGCTTAAGTCTCACGCTTTTAAACGTGGGTTACTTCTGCCTCCTGCCTCCTGCCTCCTGCCTCCTGATTACTTTGTTGCCTACCCGCTTGGTGTCTTATAGATGTGCTAGGTAGCAAGAACGCAGGATAAACCAAAGGGGTAAACTCCTGGCTTCAGAATCTGCTGTGTGAAAAATTATTGACACAACTTTAGTATTTTTAGAGGAGATTTATGACAAGTAAGCCGGAACGCGTGGTACTGATTGGAGTAGCGGGAGACTCTGGGTGCGGTAAATCTACGTTTTTGCGTCGTTTGATAGATTTGTTTGGTGAAGATTTAATGACGGTCATCTGCTTAGATGATTATCACTCCTTAGATCGCAAACAGCGTAAAGAAACTGGGATAACGGCACTAGACCCCAGAGCAAACAATTTTGACCTGATGTATGAGCAAATTAAAGCGCTCAAAAGTGGTCAAGCGATTGATAAGCCGATTTACAACCACGAAACCGGCTTGATTGATCCGCCAGAGCGGATAGAGCCGAATCACATTATAGTTGTTGAAGGGCTGCATCCTTTATATGATGAGCGGGTGCGATCGCTAATCGACTTCAGTGTTTATTTTGATATTAGCGATGAAGTCAAAATTGCCTGGAAAATCCAGCGAGATATGGCTGAACGCGGTCATCGCTACGAAGATGTCTTAGCGCAAATCAATTCCCGTAAACCTGACTTTGATAAATTTATCGAACCACAAAGAGAATTTGCTGATGTGGTTCTCCAGGTATTACCCACGAACTTGATCAAAAACGACACCGAGCGTAGAGTCTTAAGGGTACGTATGCTCCAGCGGGAAGGTAAGGAAGGCTTTGATCCAACCTACCTATTTGATGAAGGTTCAACAATTAATTGGACTCCCTGTGGACGCAAGCTGACCTGTTCTTATCCTGGTATGCAACTCTACTACGGTTCAGATGTTTACTATGGTCGTTATGTCTCAGTACTAGAGGTGGATGGCCAATTTGACAACTTGGAAGAAGTCATTTATATCGAAACCCATCTCAGCAATACATCCACAAAATATCAGGGTGAATTGACTCACTTGTTACTCCAGCACCGCGAGTATCCAGGTTCCAATAATGGTACTGGTTTCTTCCAAGTGCTTACAGGTTTGAAAATGCGTGCTGCTTATGAGCGGTTGACAGCTACGGAAGCAAAGTTAGCGGTTCAGGTTTAAAGCAGCAGTGTTTGTGTCAAAGCTTGTGGGGACGCTTCCGGGTGTCCCCCTTTTTTTTGTGTTATTAAATACGTTTTCACTACAAAATAATTAGCATATATTTATCTTATTTACGGATATTTACCTTATAGTTAGCGGTTTTTATCAATATCAAGAAGATACTAACGACTGAAGTATAAATATTGTTATGATTTCATAAATTAGTAGTTGAACTAAATACTCACATTTGGTCAACGAAAAAACTCTCGATGGAGGAATTTCCTTTGTCTCGTCGATATTTATTTACCTCCGAGTCAGTCACCGAAGGTCATCCAGATAAAATCTGCGATCAGATTTCTGATACCATTCTGGATGCTCTATTGACACAAGACTCAAGCAGCCGTGTTGCCGCCGAAGTAGTAGTTAATACTGGTTTGGTGCTAATCACTGGTGAAATAACCACCAAAGCCAATGTGAATTTCGTCAATCTCGCCCGCAAAAAAATTGCCGAAATTGGCTATACCAATGCCGATAATGGCTTTTCTGCTAACAGTACCAGCGTTCTGCTGGCTTTAGACGAACAATCACCCGATATTGCCCAAGGCGTTAACACTGCCCAAGAAACCCGCGAGCAAGATAGTGATGAGCTATTCGACAAAATTGGGGCGGGCGATCAAGGTATAATGTTCGGTTTTGCCAGCAACGAAACACCAGAACTGATGCCCTTACCCATCAGTCTCGCCCACCGCATTGCTCGCCGATTGGCAGCAGTCCGCAAAACAGGTGAATTGTCATACCTGCGTCCTGACGGTAAAACCCAAGTAACTGTAGTCTACGAAGATGGACACCCTGTCGGTATTGATACTATTCTAATTTCTACCCAGCATACAGCCAGTATTGGGGAAATTACGGATGAGGCGGGTGTACAAGCCAAAATTAAACAAGACCTCTGGTCAGCAGTAGTCGAACCTGTTTTTGGCGATATTGACGTTAAGCCTAATGATCAAACACGTTTTTTAGTCAACCCCACCGGTAAATTTGTCGTTGGTGGCCCTCAGGGAGACTCTGGTTTGACAGGACGGAAAATAATCGTTGACACCTACGGTGGTTATTCACGGCATGGTGGTGGCGCTTTTTCCGGCAAAGACCCCACGAAGGTAGACCGTTCTGCTGCTTATGCGGCTCGCTATGTGGCGAAAAATATTGTCGCCGCCGGGTTGGCAGACAAAGTTGAAATCCAGCTATCTTATGCTATTGGCGTAGCGCGACCAACAAGCATTTTGGTGGATACCTTTGGCACTGGCAAAGTGGATGAAGAAACCTTGCTGGAATTAATCAACCAGCATTTTGAACTACGTCCAGCTGGGATCATCCATACCTTTAACTTACGCAACTTACCAAGTGAACGAGGCGGACGTTTTTATCAGGACGTCGCGGCTTACGGTCATTTTGGGCGAGCTGATTTAGACTTGCCTTGGGAACAGACCGATAAAGCCGAATTGTTGAAGCAAGCAGCAAATGAGTCACTTTCGGCAGCAGTTGCTCAAGCACTGACTTAGCCTGATACACTACGCCAAAAACTTAGTTTATCTATGTGGGGGTATTGGCAACTTAACAAGTTACCTATGCCCTCATTTTTTGCTAGCCACTTGAATATTGAAAAGTAAACAGATTGGTTCAACTAATGTGCAATACGCGATCGCACCTGTTCTGTATAAGCAGAGGGATTGGTTACTTCATCACTTTTTTGCTCAAAATGTGCAACTACAGTCCCGAATTCAGCGCCAGAACTGTGGTCAAATAAAACCACATTTGATAAAAAATTTGTCAATCTTAGGGTGATTTAGTATTAATCACGACGTTGACTTCTAAGTCTAATAAAAATTCTTTTTATCGAAAATATCCCATTTTTTAACTTCCCTCAGCCCAATGCTGAGGGAAGTTTTGCATCAAAAGAATTAATTGAGACTGATCTGATTTATCCTGATAATATAACTTCAAAACTTGTAACTGCGGCCCTTGCGGAGCTGGCTACCAGCCAAAGCCAAGCCGAGAATTGTAAAACCAGCGATGTTACCAGGTTCGGGAACTGATTGGGTAATTGCAGACTTATTAAACTGGAAGGCGATAGTTTGTGAACCTTTTAATTTTGTTGCATCATAGCCAGTGGCTAACAACTGCTGTGTTACAGTTCCTTGTGAAAGGAAAGAGATGCCAGTGAGGTATTTTCCAGAAAGGATGGTATTGAGATTGAATGTATTGTCTTTTCCGTTATTAGTAAAGTAGCTACTGGTCAAATCACCATAGCCCACAGTACCACCACCTTGTTTTACTTGTCCCTCATAAGAATTCTGACCGCCAGCCAAACCTCCATAAGTATTTATAGTGTAGCCTTCTTTAGTATCAGTAACTGTTTTTGCCTGAACATCACCATATACACCAAGCTGTTGTACCCCAGAAGCATTTACTGAAGAGAAGTGAATACCAAACAAATCCCCACTACTCATGGCATCGTCAAAGGACTTACCCGACATATTGAAGAACAAATCGCCATAACCAATCTGACCACCAGCAGCGCCTGCTTCTGATTGTCCTGTTAACTTCATATTGCCATTAAGAGCTACAATCACGCTGGTATCAGTTTCTTGAATAGCCATGCCGTAGATATCATAGGGATTTTCCTGTCCTGGTGCAGAGCCAACCCAGTAGTTGCCGTTCATCCCATCTTTATTTGAATCAAATGCATACTGCCAGCCACTAGCATCAGTAGAGTTTTTTCCTAACAAAAGTCCAGTAGTGTCATTCAAACACTCTAAAGATATGCTAAATGCGGTTCCTTTTAAATCGCTAGCATACGCTCCTTGAGCAGCGACACAGAAGATGCCAACAGTGGTAAGGCTAATTTTCAGGAAATTAGATAAGTAATTAGGTTTCATCATTTCTATTTTTTTAAATTCAAATTCTTCTGGACTTCTACATTTGTAATTTGAATTTTAAAAACAGAAAACAGTGATTGTTCTGAATTAATAATTTGCTGAATTTAACTCAAACTTTATCAAACTCAAATCTCAAATTATATATAAAGTAAAAATTGCTATTGATGCACCCGCTTGAAGTGGAGGTAGAATGAGACTAAAGTCAAGCATATCTATGATTCTACGATTTGCGCTCCCAAACAATTTAGAGCATTTTGAGACACTTTTGGCTTTGCATGAGCTTAATAAAACATATCTCGGCAGTATCTCGGTACAGAATATCTAAATCAGATATTATACTCATTCTTTATAAACTTGCGTTTAAGAAGTAACCCTCTCTTCCTTTATATTATTGTCAGTTCGTTTTTTAAGATTAAGTGCATCTTCATAAGGAATTGTATTATCAACAGTTTTTTCTCTACATCTTTTCTTGCTGTATGCAAGAGCGTTACAAACACGCACAAGCCACCATCGGGGAGGAACGATGCGCGGTCACACCCAATACGGTTTGGATAAGCAGCGAAGGAGGAGAGGAAGAAAGTTATTAACTAGTAATTCTTCCTCCCCTGCCTCTCTTCTCCCCCTGCCTCCCCTGCTTGCCTCAACAGATAATATTTGTTAACCGAACCATATTGCGGTCACACCTACTCTAAACATCAATTATTGAGTCAGCATCTAGGCGATCGCATCTTGCTTATCCTTGAAATTAACCTAATCCCTTCGATTTGCGGAACTCTTGAACAACATCTTTAACATCACGTAATTCTCCTTCAACTAAATAGTTTAACTGCCGCATTTCATCTGCCGAAATCTTTCCAGCTAGTTGTGCGATCGCTGTTCTTAATTCGGGATATTTTTTTAATATTTCTTGTCGGACAATTGGCACAGTTTCGTAAGGTGGAAAATAATGTTTATCATCCTTGAGTACAACTAAACCCAAGCGAGAAATCTGTCCGTCAGTGGAGTTACCTGCTACCATATCCACTTGTTTTTGAATCAAAGCGCGATATATTAAACCCAAGTCCATAATTTGCGGAGATTTGGCAAAACGTAAATCGTAAGTTTTCGCTAATCCGGGAAAACCATCTTCTCGTTCTAAAAATTCGTAACCAAAACCGCCACGCCACTGCGGTGTATATTGAGTAGCTTGAGAGAGAGTTTCAATGTTGTAGCGTCTGGCATCTTCACCCCGAACAATCATCGCAAAAGTATTTTCAAAACCTAGGCTTGGCATCACTTCTAGATTGAATTGCTGGGAGTATGCTTGTTTTAACTTCTCATAAACTTCTTTAGGATCGTTAACTGCTTTTTGCTTTAAAATTGCAGTAAAAGCTGTGCCTGTGTACTCAATATAGGCATCAATTTTACCAGCAGTAATAGCACTATGACAAACAAAAGAACCACCTAAACGGGGACGACGAGCTACTTTTAAATTAGTTGTCGCTTCAATTTGCTGTGCTAATAGTTCACCTAAAATATCTTGTTCGGTAAAATCTTTGGAAGCGACAATAATATTACCACCGTTATTACTATTTAAATTCGGCGTACAGCCAACAATTACCAATAATAAGGCAAAACTTAAAAAGCAAAGCGTGAAAAATCTTTTCATTAACTTTTAATTTTTAATTTATTCTCCATCCAGCCAATTGCAAAGTCAGCTAATAATGCAATTACCGCCGCTGGAACTGCACCAGCTAAAATTAACTGATCGTTCACTACTGATATACCGCGAAAAATAAATACTCCCAAACCACCAGCCCCAATTGCGGCGGCAATAGTTGCAATACCTATGGCGATTACCGTTGCGACTCGCACACCTGCCAAAATTACTCCCATTGCCAAGGGAATCTCAACTTGTAATAACAATTGTCTATCTGTCATCCCCATGCCTCTTCCAGCTTCTCGAATTGCTGGATCGACATTAGTAATACCTGTGTAAGTGTTACGAATTATCGGCAGCAAAGAATATACAGTCAAGGCAACAATTGCTGGTACTGCGCCAATTCCGCCAATTATGGGAACAGGAATGAGTAGGCCAAACAGCGCCAAACTAGGAATAGTTTGAAAAATATTTGCTATGCCGAGAATTGGTTGGCGGAGATAGGTTTTACGTGTAATCAAAATACCTAATGGAATGCCTACAAGGATGGCAATTCCGATAGCGATGCCTACTAAAAATAGATGTTCTAGAGTATGCTGAAGAATTTCTGGGGCATACTTAACCAAGAAGAAATTTTTCATAAAGTATCTTGCAGGGAACGCAGACATTGTAGAAAAGCGAGGCTTTCTGGATGTTGCGATCGCATAAATTCATCTGTCGTCCCCAATACTACCAATTCTCCGCCATACATTAAACCAATTCTCGATGCCAAAACTAAGGCTTCTTGAATATCGTGGGTGACGAAAACAACAGTTTTACCTAATTCTTGCTGCAAATGCCGAAACTCTTGTTGCAGTTCTAGCCGCGTAATTGGATCGAGTGCGCCAAAGGGTTCATCCATCAATAATACTGGCGGATCTGCTGCTAAGGCCCTGGCTACACCGACTCTTTGCCTTTGTCCTCCCGAAAGTTCGTGCGGGTAACGTCCGGCGAATTGTGCTGGTTCTAAGCCGACTAATTGCAACAATTCATAAACCCGCATTTTAATTTGTTTCGGTTGCCAACCTTCTAAAGAAGGAACTAAACCCACATTGCGTTCAACTGTAAAATGGGGAAATAAACCAATTTCTTGAATGACGTAACCAATTTTTCGTCGCAGTTTAATTTCATCCCATTGAGTTGTGGGAATACCATCAAATAAAACTTCGCCTTGTGTAGGTGTAAATAGGCGATTAATTAATTTCATTGTGGTGGTTTTGCCGCTACCACTGCGCCCAAGTAATACCAGTGCTTCTCCTTGACGGATGGTGAAGTTGAGATTTGACACCAATGGGCGATGGTTACGGCTAAAAGTGACATCGCGGAATTCGACGGCAGTTTGGTTATTTTGCGGCATGAGTGGCTTTTGGTGGACGCTAGCTATTGTATTATGTGCTGATTTTGCTAGCGTGCTAACGCCCAATTTGCCAGACAAGTTGCTCAAGCCTTTTGTTTTAAGCTCCTCTATGCAGTGTTAGCACTTTCATTTGATGTTTGTTCTGCAAAATTTTTCAAGCGACTCGACCTGATTTTGCAGATGCTCCCGCTATTGCGGACACCACCCGCCAAGGAGCATTGCAGAAGTTACACCAGCTATGTCATATATGGAGATTGTTGCTTAATTGTTTTATGTCTATTCAAGTCTATGGAATTCCCAATTGCAGCACTTGCAAAAAAGCTTTGACGTGGCTCCAACACAACAACATTGACTATGAGTTTATCAACACCAAAGATACTCCGCCGACCCGTGAGATAATTCAAAACTGGGTAAAGTCTTTGGGTTTTGCTCCCATGCGAAATACCTCTGGCCAATCCTACCGCGCTTTAGAAGATCAAAAGAAGATTTGGACTGATGAACAATGGATTGACGCATTCACTCACGACGCAATGCTTCTCAAACGTCCACTTTTCGTCAAAGATGGAACAGCTGTGCTGGTTGGCTTTAAAGATGAGGCAGTAGTTCAAGAAAAATTAGGACTTTAGTCAGAGAGTAACGCGATTTGGTGAGTTCGGGGTTAAATTATCAATTACATTGCTGCACTAAGCCGAAAGACAGAAGGCATGATTGAAGAGGGTTTTAGCCTAGTTAATTTTCTTCATATAGTTCAGTTTTCCCCATTTTCAATCATTTTACTTATCTCGAATAACTCTGCCTACATTAGGATTTACGCATAAAGATTCTCTGGGGGAATTGGGTGTAAAGTTCACTATTAACGCTGCCAATCATACATTAATCGTCCATGACGATCGCGCACAAGTTCCCATTCTCCATGACGATATCCCTGTCCGTGATAATCTATAGAGCGATAGCGTCGTCTATAATAATGTCGTCGATTCCGCTGGCGTTGATAATAATATTTTCCAGTCCGTTGTCGTCTATGATAACGTCGTCGAGTCCGTCGGTGAGCTAACAAAAACTTTTCACTTTGCTCTCCAACTAATTTTGTCTGTGCGTCAATACTCTGTTCATTGAGAACATTGTTGAGAGTATTATCCTTAGCTTCAGCCAAGGTAGGTGGATAAATGAAGGCTAATAACAGGAGCGCAATTGAGGATAGCTTTTTTAAACGGTTCACGTCTTTGCTTTCCTAAACTATAGGTAATTATTTTATTTAATACTTAAGTTGAACAATTATATAGTTCATAATTCACAAACCTGAGTAATGCAAAAGTAATAAAAGTACTTATATTAAATGTGAAAAAGTTCGAGATTAGCAACTTTAGTAGAAGCAGTAATTTATCAAGGTCACTCATTTATATCAAGTGAACTTCAGGTTAATTAGTAGTGTCTTGTGCCTACTGCTTTTATTTTTGTCACTTTAAAACAACAAAACTTGACTTGTTTTCGCAGGTTCAACTTTTGCATTTAGCTGTTGCAGGACTATTGTCTTAGTTATGCAGTAAAATTACTGCTCAGTCAATGAATGGGCGTGATGAGAATGCATCCAAGAATATTTGTGCAGTTGAAGCGATGTTATAGCGTTTCCCGATCTAGCGAAGTACACGTGTAGGGGCACGGCAGTGCCCATTGGTATCAACTTAACGTGAAACCGCACGTCCGCCAGGGATTGTAAATCCCTGTCTCATAACTAAAGTCCTCTGAAGAGGACTAAATAGCGCGAAAATTTTCAGTCTACTTCAGTAGACTTGAGCAATTAGTCAGGGAATTATATTCCCTGGCGGGTGAACAACACCCAATCAGTATGCTATTTCTAGCTTAAGTTGACACCAATAGGCAGTGCCGTGCCCCTACAACTCGCGATATAATTTTGTACCGCATCTGAATGGGAACCGCTATATACAGGCACGGCTTGCAATTGCTGTTTGAGCCTAAAATCCCCCGAATTTAGCGAATCGCATTCGGGGGAGTATGTCAATATTGAAGATGCTCATGTCAAACTTAAGCATCTTTATCGGTTTTTTGAAACTGATGCAGATAACTCTAATGCAACATTTTAGGCTTGCCGCGCCACACTATGCAGTTTTACTATTTTCATCTAATACTTGTTCTGCAACATTTTTCAAGCGGCTTGACCTGATTTTACGGATGCGATCGCTATAGCGAACACCACCCGCCATCTCATATTCGCGGCTGTCTTTGCCGTACTTGATTGCAACCACCATCAGCATCTTTTCAGAAAGCTGACTCAAGTTTTTTTCCATCTCTTCAATTTCAGTTTTAGAAGAGTCAACTACAGACAGAGCAGTATTATAAACATCAATTTTGTTGCGTAACTGGTCGATTGACTCAACTAATTTTTCTAGACTATAATCTTCATCAAATTTGACGCTTGGAACAATTGATTTCAGTCCGGCGGATCTTAACTGAGCTTTTTCTAAAATGCGGGATGTGCGTTTTTTACGAGACATAAAATTACTCCTTTAAGATGCTCCTAGAGCTAGCTTGCCTCAATTAAACTGCGTTCCGGTTCAGTAAAACTCGCAATTTTTTTTACTAAAATTTTGGACTAACATCAGTATTTTTCGTAGTTTAGTTACTAGATTTTGGTATTTATAAGCTCCCGTAAGTTCTGTAGTGGCTCCCATAAGTTTTGTAGCGGCTCCCATAAGTTTTGTAGCGGCTCCTATAAGTTCTGTCGCGGCTCCCGTAAGTTCTGTAGCTACTCCCATAAGTTTTGTAGCAGCTCCCATAAGTTCTGTAGCTGCTACCATAAGTTTTGTAGCGGCTCCCATAAGTTCTGTAGCCGCTCCCATAAGTTTTGTAGCTGCTCCCGTAACTTAGGGAGTGCATAAACGCAAAATGGCTTGTTAATGAATATTCCTGCATAGGCAAAACTTTTTTAACGGACTTCCAAATAAAAAAATATTCAATTAACTCTTGTGGGGTGGGGCGTCTCGCCCGCCATGCAGAGCATCTGCCTAATCACTAAAATCGCATTTTTGCGATAAAATTAGTAGTATGCGTAAGCTTATCCCAGACAATGCCAGAAACACGGATTATTTTCTTTCAGGATGATAGAGGAGAAGTTCCAGTCTTAAAGTGGCTAAACAAATTACTTAAACAAGATCGTAAGGGATATGCAAACTGCATCGCCAGAATTGAGCAATTAGCTGAGTATGGTTTTGAATTAAGACGACCCGCCGCAGATTTTCTGCGTGATGGTATTTATGAACTAAGAGCCAAGCACATCAGAGTACAGTATAGAATTCTATATTTTTTTCATGGTCAAAACGTAGTGATTTTAGCTCATGCCATTATTAAAGAGGATAACCAAGTTCCAGATCGAGAAATTGATTTAGCATTAACATACAAAAATTTATTCATACTCAATTCAGAAATTCATACTTATATTGAACCAGAAGAAGAAACAGATGAAGAAAACTAATGATGCACTGAAAATCATTAAAAAAATGATGAAAGAAGATCCAGAATTACAAGAGATGGTTAGAGAATCATCAATAAATGCTCAGGTATCTCAAATAATCTACGATGCACGTAAAGAAGCGGGACTAACCCAGCAACAACTAGCTGATTTAGTCGGTACTACCCAGTCAGTTATTGCTCGATTGGAAGATGCTGACTATGAGGGACATTCTTTGTCTATATTGGCTCGGATTGCAGCAGCTTTAAATCAAAAAGTAGAAATTAAAATGTCACCTAAAGAAGTTGCTTAAAACCTATCATGGCGATCGCTCATCGAGAGTCTAGACAATTTCTGTGATGATTTTATGACTAATTGCGATCGCCAACTCATCGACACCAGAGAGAGTTTGTAAATTCCATACCTGCTTGATGGTTGAGTAGCTGTAAAAGGCGATCGCACTTCGCTTAAAACTATAGATCCTGCATCCCCTTATACCAATTGACCAAAATCAGGCTACAGATGCAAGTTAAATTTAACTCTCTTAAATTACGAATTACGAATTACGAATTATTTCCACCATCGCGCTACATCAAAAATTGCACAGGCAATTTCTGCCGTTGCTGCTTCACCACTTAATGCAAAGATAACTGGAAACAATGCTTTGATATCTCGCAGCAAATTAGAGCGAGTGCGAAGGGATAATTCATGAAGTGTATCTTGCCAAAGGGAAAAAAGTTCGGCAGTTGGCATTTGTGACAAACCAGAAGCTAAAGCACTCAAGACATTGGCACGATAATCCTTATCCTGAATCGCCCTAGCAGCAGCAAGGGCTTCTGGCAACAACTCTGGTGGCAGTTTCTTAGCTAAGGCACTCAAGGCATTGGCACGAGAATACTCATACTGAATCGCCCTGGCAGCAGCAAGGGCTTCTGGCAGTATATCTGGCAGTTTCTCAGCTAAGGCACTCAAGGTATTGGCACGAAAAAACTCATTCTGAATTGCCCTGGCAGCAGCAAGGGCTTCTGGCAATATATCTGGCAATTTCTCAGCTAAGGCACTCAAGGCATCGGCACGAGAATCCTCATCCTGAATCCCCCTAGCAGCAGCAAGGGCTTCTGGCAATAACTCTGGTGGCAGTTTCTCAGCTAAGGCACTAAAGGCATCGGCACGCAAAGACTTATCCTGAATCGCCCTGGCAGCAGCAAGGGCTTCTGGCAATATATCTAGCAATTTCAATGCTTTATTCCGTAAATATTGCAACATCTTGGCAGCATCACGCTTATCCATCTGCCACAGCGTTGCCGCCATCATCTTATTAATGTTGACATCCTCCGGCAATACCCCTAACCAAGAGAAATGCTGCTGCTTTTCTGGTGGCATTCTTTTGACACTCAAATTTAATGATGCGGTTAAACTCAGGCGTTTTAAACTAGCCTCATCAGTAATTTCTTCGGCTTCTGGTCGGTCAAAACTTGTTAATCTGGCTACTTCTTGCTGAATATCCGCCAACAGTTCATTCCAAGTCGTACCACAGGCAACTTCGGCGGCTGCAAGTTCCAATGCTAGGGGAAGATAACCAACGCCTTTGGCTAAATTTTCTGCTGAGTGACGTTCTATGCCTGTAATCTCGCGTCTTAATTTCTTCGTCAGCAATTCCATTGCCTGGTCTGGTTTCATTATATCCAGACTGTAAGTACTGGCTGCTAAGGCATCGGCAATGTGACCTTCACGAGTAGTTACTAAAACTTGACAACGCGCACCACCAAAATTAAATGCTTGTGCATCTTCGGTATTCCAAGCATCATCCACCACCAGCAACACAGCTTTGTCATAAAGCAGAGTCCGCAAATGCGAGGAAGTTGCTTCAACACTTGTAGGTTTAAAGCTATAGTCTCCTAATGCTTGCACCCAGCCACTAAGTAAAGCCAGCACATTGGGTTGTTGACCTAATGTTGCCCAAAGAATGCCATCACAAAAACGAGATTGTATTTCTGCATTATGGGCTAAAGCCGCAGCTAAAGTAGATTTGCCCACCGAACCCAAACCGTGAATCGCAGTAATTATCAAAGTGTGATTACTTGATGACTCTGTGATAAGGCGAGTCTTTAAATCGTTGCTGTATTCTGGACGTTCTACAAAGTGTTCTGGTAAGGGTGGCGCTTGAAACGGTTTGCCAGCTTGCTGTACAGCATTAGAAATCTGGTTACTATTAAATGTTACGTTGTTAATTGTAGAGTTTCCACCCTTAATATTTAAGCCCTGGTAATTCTCAGTTGCTTGATTAATTTGCGGCTGTAATTTAACAGTTTCTCCTAAATCTTGGACTTTTCCATCATCTTGTTGAAAATTAGCCTCTAAAGTTTTAGATTTCTGTGGTCTATTGTTTTCCCATACCTCATCAAATCGTTTTAGGTTCTTTTCTTTATTCCTTGACCATAGCTTGACTGTAAAGTGCCAGTTTTCAACACCCTGAGTTTGGAGACGGTTATCTTCCAGAATCTTCAAAAAATCCTTCAGCAAATTCAGCGCTTCTCGAATTTGCGCTTTAGTTAACTTGCCAGGATATTTGTCTTTTTGGGTCAGCAACTCCAACGTGACTAACGTAGTCTGCACAGTCAGCTTGGGGTTAGCGCTGTCTGCTTCTTTCCAGTCGAACTCAATTTTAAAGTTACCATCCTCAAATTCCCCATCGATAAAACAAAGCAACGCCTCTAGCAGACGCTTGACTCGTTTCTGAATTACAGGGCCTTTAGTAGGTTCTCGTGGCATTACATCCAAAAAATTGAGTAAGAAGTTTGGGGCTACCCCAGATTGAAACTACCACCCCAAACTCATGTAATCCAGATTCTAAGGCATTTTCAGCGACATTGGGGTATTTGCTTAGGGACACAACCCCAAAGAGAACCTATATCTATACAACTCTTTGGGGTACAACCAAATGCAAGTCCGTCAAATTCTCAGTAAAACCATTGCTTTGTTGCTGGCAATGCAACTATTCTTGATTGGCTTCCAAGCTAAAAGCCAGATTGACCAAGGTAACTCATCCATTGAGGCGTTGATTTGGATGACTCAACAATATATTTCAGTGCTGGTTAAAATTCGCAGCTTGCAGGATAAAAAGGAGAAAAACGATTCTCCAAAGCTCAAAAGCAAAAAATGAAGGGGTAGGGTGTGTTAAGCAGAAGCGATGCCTACGGCGGTAAACTAGGCAGTTTATCAGAGATAGTAGCGTGTTGTGGAAGTGCGATCGCCATCACCATGACTTCCAAAAAATAAAACCCCACCCCGCAAAGGTTACGCTTTCCCTCAACTCTTCGCAAGCAAAGAAGGGGTAGGGTGTTAGGGAGTTTTCCTCAAGACAAAACTCCTCTCTTAACAAATCCAGATTTACCTTTAGAAAGTAAAAGTAGTTCTCAATGCACCAATGACAGCATCATTGTTATTGCTGTTGTTATCCGGCGAAGTCAACCAAATAACTCCGGGAGTAATGGTAATATTGTCGCTCACCTTATACTGGTAGAACGCTTCTAAATGATAGGAATTGTTCTTGTCTTTGCCAATTTGGGCAACACTGGAACTTGTTACATAAGGTTCCATGCCAACCACAATACCAGCTAGATTCCCTTTTTTACCAAGGTCGGGGAATCCTAAAGTAACCGCCCAGTTCCAGATATCAAGACTTCCCCGATTAATTCCACTGCCATTGCTTGCCAAGATCCGAGTGTTAGTGTAGCCAGCCCAGCCACCCAAAATAAATTTATCACTCAGTTGTAATGATGCTTCTGCACCATAAGCATTACTGGATACTGGTAAATCTGCACCAGAAAATGCAGCTAAGTCATCTGGTAAATTGGGATTATTCAGTAAAGCCGATCGCAGGTTAGCACGGTTACTACCTGTACTACCATTAGCAGTGAAATCATTGTTGTAAGAATTAACGTAAGTCAAACCAAGGGTGAATTTATCAGTCGGTTTGACCGTTAACTGGGCTATGGCTCCATAAGCGCCGTTGAATAAACCACTTCCATTTTGAGAATTAGCAGGATCGTTAGCTAAATACCCCAAACTTAGTTCTAGATTCTTGCTAAACTGGTGCTGAATTCCTAAACCAGCACCATTAACTAGATAGTAAATAGGGTTGCGAGTCCCAAAATGAGAAAGAGCGCCGCTACCACCATCTCCATCTAAGTAAGGGTTTACTGTATTAGTAAAATCATCTGCTGCACCTGCGTTTGCTTCAACAATGACATTTGTTTTCTGAGTAAGAGGGAACTGATACAACAGCGCATCTATCCCAACAGCATTGTTGTTGCCATTATCAAAAGTACCGCCAGCAAACCGTAAGTCACCTTCTGGCGTAAATGTAGAATTTGCAGAGAAGGCATTCAGATTTGTGGCTTGCAGTCGGGTTCTGAGTAAATCTTTGCCTGTAAAGCTAGAATCAAAGTTGAGACGGACGCGATCGCCTAAAATAGGATTGCGATTGATTTTTCCTCCTCTAGCATTATCTCCTGACACAACCCCTGCTACTGCAAAAATCGCTTCACCATTGAGTTTGGTAGTGGTAGAAAACTGATGCTGTTCCAGTTCGGCACTGCGTGTTTCCAGCGCATCAACTCGACCGCGTAGGGTTGCTAGTTCGGCGGTAAATTCCTCTTGCAATTTTTGTAATGTGGCTAAATCTTGTTTCTTAACCAAATCATTAGTTGAGGTAGCAATCAGTTCATTGACGCGTTGTAGACAAGCATTCAAACCCGCCGCAAATTCATATCGCGTCATCGCTCGATTACCGCGATATGTACTATTAGGATATCCAGCAATACAGCCGTAACGTTCTACTAATGATTGCAGCGCTTGAAATGCCCAATCAGTTGGCTGCACATCTGATAATTGAGATACAGAAGTAACTTGAGCGACAGCATCAGCAGTTGCCGGAGACTCTAGAGATTGCTCTGTTTGGTTATTTTCAGGTTTTGATGTAGTATTATTTGCAGGAGATGCTATTGCCAGCCCACCATAACCAACAACTGAGGCAACAAGCACAACGAATGGAGCCTGCTGAAGAAAACTCCAGAGAAATTTTGCTTTTAACATTTTTATTTCTCACACAAAAAATTAATTAGGATTAGGGACTTCCAAGAAATAAATTATCCAATCTTGTGGGGTGGGCATCTTGCCATTAGTGTCAAGTTAAGCTCAAACTTCCTATGTCAATAAGTATTTATGCTTAACAATTTGGTTTGAAAGGGACAAAAAACGAACTTTTTCAGGGACTATTAATGCTTTGTTTATTAGCATCACTCCCAGCTTGCGTATAAAATTCAGAAAAAAGTTCACCTTTATACTTCGTTCATAACAAAACCTATCGTTGACAAATGGGTTTTAACCTTAAGTTGACACTAATGGCATCTTGCCCGCCTTCGACTACGGGCTATCGTGTCGCCCACCCCACAATAAATAGTTGTACATTTTTTTATTTGTCAGTCCCTTAGTACAATGTCTAAGTTAATTTTGAAAGTTTGTAGTAAGCACTTTAGTGCTTAGAAAATAAGGACTAAAGTCCTTACTACAAACTTGCTCATCCATCAATTTCAACTTGACGTACTACTAGCACCCTAGCCAACAAATACTCAGTCTATGTATTTGGCTCTTAAGGCTTGGCTACACTAGTGACATCCTTGTTAAGAACCACTAAAGCTGTTGACAATTTTGGTTTATTTGGTGCAGAGGCTTTCAGTCCTGCCTTAATCTCATCAGCTTTATCTTCAATTTCTTTGTAGGTAGTGGGAGATTTAGCTTTCACTCCATCCTCAACCTTTGACCAAAAATCTTCAAATTTATCAAATTCCCCTTTAGCTTTGGTAAAATCTCCCGCCTCAACTGCGGCCTTAGTATTGGTTACAACACCCTGTAGACCTTGAAATTCGGTTGTTTTAGTGGGAGTGGCTACTGCACCAGGGGAGGTTGTCGCAGCGGGAGTGGTTGCTGCGCTAGGGCTAGTTGTCGCAGCAGGAGTGGCTGTTGTATCGGCGATAGAACTCCCAGCAGGTGGTGTCTGTGCAGTAGGTTCGTCACCCTTATTGCATCCAACCAAAGTCATCATGCTGATTGCAGCAACTATCAGTACTGGATTAAAACGATTCATTCTAAACTCCTCATCAAAACTCGTTTATGTAGACTAGTACCGCAAAGCGGAAATCAAAAGTCTTTCATTTTGGGCTTTCTGGCTGTAATGAAATAGTAGGTTTATTTCCGCCGACTTGTACTAGCGTTCATATTTTACGCTGACTATGAACAAAAATATTAGGTCATATTTTTGTCATTTAAATATTAAAGCTATCAAGGTAAAAAACTCGGAAAGAAGCAATATTTTCTCTTTCCGAGTTTTTTACTTGTCATGCTTTACCTTAAAAATGCAGTCTATCAAGACTCCTCACACCAATTGCTGACTTCGAGTCTTGTCTGACAAGACTCGATTTTTCTCATCTCATTTGCATTTTTGGTGATATTGAGCCTACATTGTATTGGGAAAAAGTTTCTACTACCGGAAAAATACCATGAAACGTTCATTTCGTAAGTATCATCGTATCCTTGGCATCATCCTATCTGTGCCACTGATGTTAACCGTGCTGACTGGGATATTAACAACCTTTGTCCGCGAGTGGTCTATTGGTATAGGAGTTCCAGCTAGCTTCCTCTTGAGTATCCATACAGGCGAAATCTTTCATCTGCAAGGAATCTACCCAATTTTGAATGGATTAGGACTTTTGGGATTGTTGGTGACAGGATTAAATATGTCTGGTTTATTTGGTAAAAAAACTCGGCAAAACCCGAATAATTAAACTAAGAAGCTAATGGCAAACGTACCTGAAAGCAGCTACCAACACCGATTTCACTGGTGACGGTAATATCTCCTCCATGAGTTCTAGCGATCGCTAATGCAATAGCTAATCCTAAACCTAAGCCTCCCTCTCGCTGATTTCTAGCTTGATCTGCCCTCCAAAAGCGATTAAAAATTAACGGAATGTGTTCTGGAGCAACACCAATACCAGTATCTTGAACATTTATGGCTACAAACCGCTCAAGTTTAACTAGAGAAACTATGACAGTCCCTCCTTTAGGTGTATAGTGCAAGGCATTTTGCAACAGATTAGAAAATAATCGCTTTAGTTGAATAGCTTCACCTTTGATCAAAACTTCGGTTGATATTTCTGACTTGAAAGTAATTTCCTTAGATACTGCTTGCGGTTCCAAAAACTCCACCAAATCCTCTAATAATTCATCTAAAGGAATATTGATCCATGCAATCATTTTAGGACTTGTGACTGCATCAGTTCGAGCTAATAAAAGTAAATCTTCTACTAATCGAGTCATTTGATTACTTGCAGATGATATTGCTTCCAATTTATTTAAATTAGCTGGATGAATTCTCTCTGGATAATTCATAATCACTTCAACCGAAGTTTTAATAATTGTTAAAGGACTACGCAACTCGTGAGAAGCATCGGTAGTAAACTGTTTTAATTGCTCGATACTTTGCTCAATTGGCTGTAAAGATTGTCTTGTTAGCCACCAACCACCTAAGCCGCTAAGAATTATGACAATCAATCCTCCTAACTCAAATCCCCATAAAACTCTATTTAGTTCTTCTTCTAATTCTTCTGTCGATTCACTTACCCGCACATAGCCTTGGAGCTTTTTTTTTCTTCCACTTGAACTATGCAGATAAACAGGAATAGTAATACTGCGAATTTTATGGTGTTGGCTGATGTCAAAGTTAGCAGTAAAAGACATTCGAGAAATAGTGGTTCCCGCCTTAGCCAATAGCCGACCATTAGCATCAAACCATTCTACTCCTTGATGATTTTCACGTAAATCTTGCCAAGGAATATCTAAATCTCCATCATCATTATCTAAAATTCGAGGAATCTTAGTATTAATTGCTTTTTTGTCAACTGGCGCTGCTATTAAGTTGTGAGAAGCTGCATTTGCTAAAGTGGCAATTTCACTATCTAATTTTTGATAAAGATTATAAGACAAAAAATGGTAAACAATTGTGGTAGAAGTCCCCCAAATTGTTACCATTACACCTAAATATGAAAATAAAAGCCGCCTGCCTAAAGCCTGAAGCATCAATTTAAAAAGTTTGTTTGAGTCGATAACCTAAACCGTATATTGTCTCAATAAAATCAACATTAGCTCCAGCAAATTTCAATTTTTGTCTTAAGCTCCGAATATGAACCTTGATTGTTTCTTCTCCTGGTGGCTCTTCAAAAGACCAAAGATGTTTCAGAATTTCGTTGCGATTAAACACTTGATGGCTGTGACGTAAAAACAATTCTAAAATTCTATATTCTTTGGGAGTCAGATGTACTGGTTGTCCATTATATGTAACTTGATAATTACTTGGATCTAAACGCAACTTTTCCCACTCAAATACAGGGGGTAAAATAGTAATTCCCCGCCTTAATAAAGCGCGAATCCGAGCCATTAGCTCTTGTAAATCAAAGGGTTTAACAACATAATCATCTGCTCCGGCATCTAAACCAATGACTTTATCTGTGCTACTGTCTTTTGCAGTTAGTAACAAAATAGGTATAGAATAGCCTGCTTGCCGTAGTTGCCGACACAAAGTTATACCATCCAATTTTGGTAGCATTAAATCTAACACTATTAAGTCATAAGGAAAGGCTTTAGCAAACTCCCATCCCACTTGACCATCATTTGCAATATCAACAAGATAATTTTGGTCAATGAGTACTTCTGCAAGTGCTTTTGCAATCCGATATTCATCTTCTACTAAAAGGATTTTCATAACTACCCCACTAGTACCGCAAAGCGGAAGTCAAAAGTCACCCTTCCCTACCTTAGTGCTTATAAAGGTTCCCACTCAGATGCGGTACAACATCATATCGCAAGGTGTAGGGGCACGGCATGCCCATTGGTGTCAACTTAAGCAAAAAATAGCTTGACCCTTGGCCTCCTTGCCCGCCTGGGAATGAATTCCCAGGCTAATAGCGAAAGTCTACTCAAGTAGACTAAAGATTTTTGGTGATATTTAGTCATCTTTAGATGACTTTAGCTATGAGCAGGGAATTTCAATTCCTGGCGGACAAGCGGTTTCACGTTAAGGAGTCACGCAAAAATAACTTGAACACTTTTAATTGGAAAGTAAGGCTGACAGCTTATTCCAAATTAAATTTGTACAACTTATTTTTACATGATGCCTAAGTTGACACCTATGGGCATGCTGTGCCCCTACGGGTGTACCTCACGAAAACGAGAACCGCTATACTACAAACTTTTCATTACTAGCTTGACAGACTACTAGCTAGTAATTTCAAGACTCCATCTCTGCTAATTCTAACCAGCGTTCAGTCGCCACATCGATCGCGTGCTTGAGCTTTTCTACACGATCGTACAATTTCTGCACTTCGCTATAATTACCCGGTGAGACATTCGCTAATTTTTTCTCTGTTTCCGCTTTCTCAGCCTCTAACTCGGCAATTTTACCTTCCAACTGCTCAAATTCCTTTTTCTCCCAATTGGATAATCTGCGCCGCTTGGTATTCTCTCCATCCTTGGATGAAGCCGCACCATTTTGGGTTTCAACATTTTTGGGCTTCTCCTTAGCATTAGCGGCTTGTTGCTGCGCCTCTTCAGCCTTCTTATAGTCCAGATAAATCGAGTAATTACCTGGATATTGCCGCAGATTACCGCCTTCCTCAAAGGAAAATACTGTGTCGATGGTGCGATCGAGAAAGTAGCGATCGTGAGAAACTACAATTACACACCCGGCAAAATCTTCTAAATAATCCTCTAATACTGCCAAGGTCTGAACATCTAAATCATTTGTCGGTTCATCTAAAATTAAGACATTGGGCGCACCCATCAAAACCCGCAACAGAAATAAACGGCGTTTTTCCCCACCCGAAAGTTTACTAATTGGGGCATACTGCTGATTACCAGGAAACAAAAACCGCTCCAACATTTGCGAAGCAGTAATCTGAGTCCCATCGGTAATTTTGATAAATTCACCTTCTTCTTTGATGTAGTCAATCACGCGCTGATTTTCGTTCAATGCTGTGAGCAATTCTTCCGAATGTTGGTCAAAATAACCGATGTGAATTGTAGTACCAATTTCTGCAATGCCGGAATCTGGCTTAACCTGTCCAGTAATAATATCCATTAAAGTCGATTTACCAGCACCGTTAGCGCCAATAATGCCGATGCGGTCTTCTGGACTAAATTCGTAGGTGAAGTTATTAATTAGAGTGCGTCCATTGTATGCCTTAGAAACGTTATCTAATTCAATAACTTTTTTCCCAATGCGACGACCAACTGTCGAAATATCAACTTTACCCTGAACTTGTTTAAATTCAGTATCCCGCAGAGCGTGAGCGCGGTCAATTCTAGCTTTTTGCTTAGTACTTCTGGCTTTCGGTCCTTTTTTGAGCCATTCCAACTCGCGGCGCAACAAGCCTTGGTGTTTGCGTTGACTACTTACAGCAGATTCTTCAGCTAAAGCTTTCTTTTCGAGGTAATATGAGTAGTTACCTGTATAAGTGTAAATGTCGCCTCGGTCGATTTCCACGATCCGATTGGTAACGCGATCTAGAAAATAGCGATCGTGAGTAATCAAAAACAATGCGCCGCGATAGCGATTTAAATAACTTTGTAACCACTCTACAGAAAGAGCATCTAGATGGTTTGTCGGCTCATCCATAAGCAAAACATCTGGTTCTGATAGCAAAGCTGATGCTAAAGCAATGCGCTTGCGATAGCCTCCAGATAAAGTGCCTATCTTGGCATCAAAGTCAGAAATTCCTAATTTTGTCAGGATGATTTTGGCATTAGTTTCTAGTTCCCAAGCATCACTCGTATCCATCTGTTGCATCACCACAGAAAGGCGAGACATCAGTTGGCTATCATCTGGATAGTGAGCCAATTTATTAGAAAGTTCTTCATACTCACGCACTATAGCAATATGTTCGCCACTGTCAGCGAAAACTTGCTCTAAAACTGTGTGATTTTCATCTAAATCTGGCTGCTGAGGTAAGTAGATGATTTTAGAACCGGAGTTAGTTAAAATTTGACCGCTATCAATGGATTCTAAGCCAGCGATCATTTTTAATAGAGTTGATTTACCAGAACCGTTAGTACCAATTAATCCAACTTTATCGGTAGCATCAAGGCTAAAGCTAGCATCTTTTAAAATTTCCTTGATGCCAAAGTCTTTTTTTACTGATTGTAGTGTAATAATACTCATAAGATTGAAGTCATTAATTATTTTTCATTAGTGAGTAGGCAAGGCAAATACCTTACCTACATTACCGAATTCTATACAAATAAGTCCAAGGGAAGGTGTCCATACATTTCGTTGATTCCATCTTCGTCGTAAGACTGGCAAGATACTAATACACCACGATGATGTCCATCATAGGAATCAAGATAACACAAGCCATTTTTACCATTTAATTTGATATAAACTGGGCCTTCGGGTGTAAGTAAATTGTTTGGTGGTTCATAACCCAAAGCCAGAGAATAGGTTTTCATCGCCAATATTCCTTCTTCTGCTGTATCAGCACAAATTCCTAAAATTTGGTAATCAGTAAGCTTGGTGAGCAAAATTAAGGCATTACGAACTCCAACTTTTTCTGATGAGTTGACGATAGGAGCAATGTCTAGACAGTTGAATTTGTTCAGTAATTTTTTCGCTTCTTCGGCGGTGAGATTCTGAGGATTGGGGATTGACATAAACTTCGACTATGATTTTGTTGATTTTTCTGTTGTGTTTGAGTTGGGGCTAGCCTAACTTATACCATTTGGGATTTGGGATTTTGGTGAAGCCAACGCGGTTTTCTTACTTGGCGCTAGCGAGTCTTGTCTAGGACACGCTACGCGAACGATTGCTTGGGGCTTTACCCCATAAGTTACTGCTGTTGGCGTTCGCGCAGCGTCTCGTAGAGAAGCGTTAGCGACGTAGGAGCGTGCAGCCTCTCCGACAGGAGAAGGGATTGGCAATCTTCCAATGTATTGTAAAATTTGTCTGAGGTCAGAGCAAATGCTATAATTTTAGACCTTGTTATCTCATGCCCACTTCCCTTTTACGGTTGATTTTGGACATTCCCAAGGTTGAATATGAAGGGTACGCCGTTTTTTGAGTCACTACCCATAACCAGGACTTTGGGCATCTGAGCGCCGCCAGTCTTCCAAGCTTCAATGGCTTCTTTTTGCAGAACTAACTGCCCTCCTTGGGCTTTGAGTGTCTCTGCTAAGAGTCTTTGAGCTTCTGCTCTACCTTTGGCGCGATTAATGTCTGCTTGTGCTTCTTGTTCAGCTTCCCGTGCTACATAAACGGCTCTTTGCGCTCGTTGTTCAGCAATTTGTTTTTCTTCGACTGCTCTGGCAAATTCTGGCGAGAATGCTAAATCAACTACGCTAGTATCTAACACAATTATTCCATATTTGTCTAAGCGATCGCCTAACGCTTGATCGAAGTCTTCTTTCAATTCACTTCGTTTAGTAATCGCTTCTTCTACTGTTCTTCTGGCTGCGGCAATTTTAAATGCTTCTTGTGTCTGAGGAGCAATGATTTTTGAGACAATATTCTCTAATGTTCCTTGTTTTCTTCTAACTTCAACTACCTTTATCGGATCGAGGCGAAAGTTAATTGCAAATCTCGCAGATAAATTTTGCAAATCTTTAGTGGAACTCTCCGCTGGTACTTCAAATTTTTGCACTGTTAAATCATACACATCTATCACAGTGATAAAAGGCGGTTTCAGGTGAATACCTTCCAATAAAGCGCCATCTCTCGCTTTACCCAAGATGCTGATTACTCCTGCTTGTCCTGGGTTAATAATGATAAAGGAATTTAGCCCAATAATCACTAGTATTGCTAACACAATTCCAAAAACTGTGGTTTGCCAATTACCCAATTGCTGATTTTTCAAATTTCTCTCTCCAATCTGAGTTAGTCATTAGTCATTAGTCATTTGTCATTAGTTATTTCTTATTCTCTCTCTGCTCCTCAGTCCCCAGTCTTTGAATAAACTCAGTTACTAGTTTAAGTTTCAGGGTAACTGAAAGTTTCAAGATTTCAAAACCCTTCATTGGCTAATCGCCTCACGGTGGTTTCTCCATTTTTGCGTAGCTTGCCGCCGTAGGCATCGCGCTCGGTTCGCCTTACCTCCCGCACTTCGTATTCAACCACGGGTTTACCGTTGACACCCAAAAATGACTTAAATGGGTAGATTCTGGTAAGTAAACGCGATCGCACTCGTAGCCCAAACCTGAACCGATCAAACACGCTCATGTAACGCTTGAATGCTGTCTGAGAAAGCATTTTACTCGGTATGTCTTCTCTTTTCTGCGAGAGGCTGCGCGAACAACGAACGCCAAATAATAGTTAAAGCCAGAACTTACCCCAGAATTAGATGGGAAGAAACTACCATCTTGGACTTTGGACAAAAATCAACAATCATTTCTCAAATTAGTATCACCTATTCTCCATAATGTGTGTCTGCCACTTTCCCGCGAAAGACAATGTAATTGTAGATGTTGTAGAACAACATAATGGGAATCAGAAATCCAATGAAGATAATCATGAAGACTAATGCGCTAGGTGCTGCGGCTGCCTGATAAATGGTGATACCTGGGGGGATGATATAGGGAAAGACAACTAATCCTAACCCCACAAAGGTAAGCAGAAAAAGCAGCACAGTCCAAACTAGGGGGGTAGTTTCTGCTTTGCGGTTCAGGCTTTGAATCAATAACCCAATCAGCAGCACACCTAGCACTGGAATGACTGAAAATAAATATACTTCTGGCTGGTGAAATAACTTTGCCCTGGCATTTTCATACACAACAGGGGTGGCGATCGTGATTAAAATTGCACCTAAAAGCGTTGTCCAAGCAGCGAGTTTTGCTGTGCGGTAATGGGATGTTTGCAGTTCTCCCTCAGTTTTTAAGATGAGATAGGTGGAGCCAATTAATACATAACCCTGGATCAATGTCAAAGCAACTAGGAGCGATCGCCAATCGAACCAATCCCACATACCGCCGATAAAGTGACCCGCTTCATCCACCTTAATGCCTTCTAAAATGGTGCCCAAGGCAAATCCTTGAAATAGCGCCGCCATAAAACTACCGACTCCAAACGCCACATTCCAAAACACTTTGTTTGTAGAATGTTCTCGAAACTCAAAGGCCACAGCCCGAAAAATCAAGCCAAAGATCATCCCAAAAATGGGAATGTAGAGCGCATTCAGAATAGTGCCATAAGCGAGAGGAAATGCCCCAAACAACGCACCACCCATCAACACCAACCAGGTTTCATTAGCATCCCAAATATTACCCAAACTCGTCATTAAAATGTCGCGTCGGTCGTCATTGGAACTGGTTAGCGATAAGATGCCTACGCCTAGATCAAACCCGTCTAACATTACGTAGAGAAATAAAAACAGAGCCAAAATGACAAACCAAACTTGTGCTAAAAAGTGTTCTAGATTCTCCATACAATTATCTATTGATAGTGCTGAGTGTTCGCGTAGCGTCCCGTAGGGAAGAAAAATTACTGGCTAAAGCCCCGTTACCGCTAACAGCACTCATCATTGCTCTGCTTCAACAGGACGTTGATCTGGAACAAATTCAGCCGGAGTAGTTTCTGCGGGAGGTTGGGTGTCAATGCCTGGAACCGAAAGCTCTAGGTTAGGGCCTTGACGCACTGGATTTACTCGTTCCCAGCCAAACAGCATAATCCCCAAAAATCCGGCTTCTAGCATGAATGCCATCGAAGCCTCAAAGCCTAAAATGCTGCCAAAAAAGTCGCCTACCGCTTCGGAAAATGGTGCCCAGTTCGTGCCAAATTGAAACTCCATCGGCAAGCCAGATGCTACACCAATGCCGAAATTCAACACATATAGTTTTGCCCAGAAACGAGCATGGTGATAGTAATCAGGATTGCGTGTTTTAAGCCACATTCCTTCGACGATGACTAGATAAATCCCCATTCCAGTGGTGAGAACAGGCCATAGCATGTGAAAGATCGCCGTCAGTGCAAACTGCATCCGCGATAGAACAACGGTGTCCGAGAGAAAATCCATCAACTAACCTCTGAATTTGTTTAAATATTTATTTGCACTGCAAGCATCTTTGGGTCATAGCCGAATGGTAACGGAACATTTCTACCCTTTCACAATGTCCCAATTTGCACGTATCCTGGCTGAACCCCAACAATGTTGAAGCACACTTCAATCGGGGACTAGCATACTACAGACAAGGGGATTATCAAGCAGCGATGCCTAGGTTGGGCTACGCCTATGCGGACAATAATCAAGTAATCGCTCTCAAACCTAATGATTTTAGAGCCGTCCAGGATCAATGGGTAGATAGCACCAGCAGCCACGATGCCCAAAGTAGGCACAACTTGCTCCCAGCCTTTATCCATCATAATTGCTACTAATTGATTAGGATAAACACGTAGTTATTGCAGATGATGTGCTAAATTAATTGCGCGATCGCCTACTTCAAGATATGTTAAAGTGCGATCGCTAGTAATTACAGCCATCTGCTCTAGACGCAAAGATACTTGTTCAAAAACCAAAGTATGCAGTAAAGCTGTTTCAGGGATTGGTTTATCTGTCGCATTCACAGCAATTCGTTGCTTTAGTTGTGCTGGTGATAAAGTGTCTAAACAACTAAACCAATAATCTTGGAACTGCTTGATTAATTCTAAATCTTGTAATACCAATTTTTTATGAAGCTGCATAGAATTAGATCCCCCCTAGCCCACGCCAGTCGCTCATGGGGGTTTCCTCCATGAGCGACTGGCGTCTCCCGTCTCCCCTTGGGAGAAGACCGCGCTGGCTCCTCTTATTAAGGGGGGAACCGGAAAAAAATCTATCAAAGTCCCCCAATTTATCGGGGGATTTAGGGGGTTCGAGATATATGCAACTTCACATTAAATTGGTATAAGGTGTTTTTATTAATTACATAATCACGAAAAGATAAATCTAGTGGTGATAATAATAAATCAGGTTTGTGATATAAGTTTATTCCACTTTTAAAATACAATGCGAATACTCGCTCCACAATTAATAAGTCTATACTGATGTGAATGCGGATGCGTTGATTATCTAAATAAGTTGCTCGAATATCAAAGCAAGTCCATTGTTGAGAAGGTAAAATTTTGTGAGATAATTTTTATCGAATGGCTGCTAATATCATGTCCGCCTAATTAGTTATAATTCCCGCATCTGTGCAAAAACCAGGAAACCCTCTTTCCCTCTGCTCCCTGTCCCCTGCTCCCCTGCCATCTTAATGATAAGTCTTGAACCGGACACGATATAACTTGCTCTCTACTTCTGTTTTTTCTAGTCCTCGCAAATCCAAGGTAGCAATTTCATAAGCTGGGCAACCCTCCACCGTTAGCGCTTCCATTTCACAGCCCCTACAAAAAATAGCGATCGCAGCCAAGCGTCCACTGCTATTAACGCATTAATGCTTATGCAGCATAGTTTATAGCTTTTCTTAGTGCTATTCCCCAATATGAGCAAGAGCGATCGCTGGTAATTAGATCACAGCCAAGCGCGATCGTATTGAACAGGCCAGAGTTTATCGTGTCCAAGTTGTTTGGCTGCCAGATGCGGCCAGTAAGGATTGCGGAGTAGTTCACGTCCTAACAGCACTATATCAGCGACTTCTGTACGAATAATCTCGTCAGCTTGTTCCGGGGATGTAATTAAGCCCACGGCTCCTGTATGAATATTAGCTTCGCGGCGGATGCGTTCGGCAAACTGAGTCTGATAACCAGGTTTAATTGGGATATTAACGCCCGGTATAATACCACCTGATGAAGTATCGATGAGATCAACTCCTAAAGACTTGAGTTTGTCACTTAAAGCGATACTTTGCTCAACGTCCCAGCCATTGTCTGCCCAATCGGTGGCGGAGATGCGTACCCAAAGCGGATGTGTCTGGGGCCAAACTTCTCGGACTGCTTGAACTACTTCTCTAAGGAGACGAGTCCGGTTTTCAAAGCTACCACCATAATCATCTTGACGCTGGTTAGAAAGGGGTGAGAGAAATTGGTGCAGTAGATAACCGTGAGCAGCATGGATTTCAACTACCTTAAAACCAGCTTGTAGAGAACGTTTGGCAGCTTCGACAAAGGCGTTAATAACTTCTTGAATTCCCTCAAGACCGAGGGCTTCTGGAACTGGGCTATCTTGGCTAAAAGCGATCGCACTACTCGAAACTAAGGGACGCCAACCTTCCTGAGATTCATCCAGCGCTTTCCCTCCTTTACTCGGTTTGGCAGTGCTGGCCTTTCTACCTGCATGAGCAAGTTGAATACCTGCAACAGCGCCAAAGTTATGAATTAATGCCACAATCTTGGCTAAAGTTTCGATATGTGAATCTGACCAAATTCCCAAATCTTGGGGGCTAATGCGTCCACGCGGCTCTACAGCTGCCGCCTCTGTGAACACTATACCTGCACCGCCAACTGCGCGAGAGGCTAGATGAATAACGTGCCAATCATTAGCATATCCATTTGTACTGGAATATTGACACATCGGTGAAACGGCAATGCGGTTGCGAAAAACAACTTCACGAATCTTGAATGGTTCAAACAGATGTGCCATTAATCTTGATTCCTTCTCTTGCTACGTAAAATAAATTGGGGAGAGATTTGCAGCATGAATTCTATTTTGCATTAAACAACTGGAGATTTTCTCTTCCGCACACTGAAATGAGTGATAAACGCCACAGCCAACAAAAATAGTCCCACAGCACAAACACCCGATTATGTCTAGCTATTTATTTAGTTACACTAATAATTAGGTATGCATATTTTCATAAAGACTGTATACTATTTAAAGTACATTAAATCGACCGATAAACTGTAGTATATCATCTAACTGACGTACATACCTGCAAGTCAATTATTTAACTACACTAATCAGAAAACAGAATGCTTTCTTTCATCCATAGTGGGCGATCGCTCATGAACAGCTTCTGTTTTATTGCTTTAGGTTGAGTTGTGCAATCTCAAATAGTCTGCATGTCACGATTATTACAAGGAAAAGATTTCATGAGCAACATCCAACTATACTTCGCCAAAGCCTCTACCTTCTCTCAACGGACTCGCGTCGTCTTACTGGAAAAAGGTATTGACTTCACTCCGATAGAAATTGACTTACAAAATAAACCAGACGGGTACACGCAGATTTCGGGCTATGGTAAAGTTCCGGCTATCAAACATGGGGATGTGGAAATTTACGAGTCCGCCATTATCAATGAATATCTAGATGAAGTTTTTCCAGAACCAGCTTTATTACCCCGCGATCCCGCAGCTAAAGCGATCGCTCGGATTTGGATAGACTACGCTAATACTCGCTTTGTCCCAGCTTTTAACAAATTCTTACGCGGTAAAGATAGTCAGGAACAAGAACAAGGACGAAAGGAGTTCACAGAAGCACTTCTATATATTGAACAAGAAGGATTAGGCAAAGGTGATTATTTATTAGGAGATCAGTTTAGCCTAGTTGATATCAGCTTCTATCCTTGGTTTGAACGTTTACCACTCTTAGAACACTTCCGCAAATTCACATTACCAGCCGAAACACCTCGTTTGCAGACATGGTGGAATCTGGTAGGCGATCGCTCCTCAATCCAAGCAGTAGCAAACCCTGTGGACTTCTATTTGGAAAGATTCGCCAAAGTTCTCGGTGAACCTGTTCCCGTTGGTGCATCTCAAAAATAGGACGTATAGATTGACAGAAATTAACCAAAATCCAAAATGGGATAACCTATGAGCTTAAATAATCAAGTTATAGACAGACCGATTTCCCTGGATCTGCCATCCGTAGAGGCTAACCTCACTTACCTGATTCCAACGGCAGAAAAACCTGTTAACTATACTTACGAACCGCCAGCCGGGATTCCCCGCACGAATGCAACTTATCAGACATACAAACTGCCAATTTACAATGCTCGTTCTATCTCAGAGAACATATCGTTAGATCGAGAAGGATTCGCCTTTACTGGACATAATACTAATGTTCGCAACTTTTACGATGAAGACGAAGTACGCCGCGTCTACTATCCAGAAGCCGAGCAATTATTAAAAGAGGTGACGGGCGGAACTAAGGTAGTGATATTCGATCACACCTTGCGTAATGCTGGTCAGTCAAAGCCAGGTGAGAATAATATTAAAGAACCCGCAAAGCGTGTGCATAACGACTTCACCGCCAAATCAGGCTATACTCGCGCCCGTTTGGAACTAGCAGCACGGGGAATAGATGACATTGATGCACTATTAAAACAACGATTTGCCATCATCAATGTTTGGCGAGCGATCGCACAACCAATTCAAGAGTCACCATTAGCACTGTGTGACGCGCAAAGTATCGCACCCACAGACCTTGTAGCTGGCGATCTTGTGTACCGCGATCGGGTTGGTGAGACATACGGTGTCACGTATAACTCCCAACATAAATGGTTCTACTTTCCGCAAATGCACAGAGACGAAGCACTATTTATCAAATGCTTCGACTCCGCAGAAGACGGATACGCCCGTTTTGCGGCCCATACAGCCTTTGAAGACCCCACCAGCCCAGCCAACGCTCCCCCACGAGAAAGCATCGAACTCCGAACATTGGTCTTTTACCCCGCATAGATCGCAAAAACTTGTCTCAAACTCCTACTCTCTGCGCCTCTGCGTAAAACAATTTACAGCAGTTTTCATGTATTTGAACCACACCGTTCGTAGGGGCGCAAGGCCTTGTGCCCCTACTAGCGATCGCCCACATAAACTCAAAATGAGCCAAATTGTAGAAGAAGTTCTGGCAGCTAATCTTAGTTACACTGATAAATTCGGTGATAAAGGTAATCTCACCATACCCCCATCTCGCCGGTTTGCAATTCTCACGTGCATGGATGCTCGGCTTGATCCAGCTAAATTTGCTGGACTAGCTGAAGGAGATGCCCATGTAATTCGTAATGCAGGTGGACGTGCTAGCGATGATGCAATTCGCTCTTTAGTGATTTCTTATAAATTACTTGGTACGCGTGAATGGTTTGTAATTCATCACACTAATTGCGGGATGGAAACCTTCACTAATGAAATCATCAGTAATTTACTTTCTAGTAGCCTCAAAACAGCCAAGCTAGATGAAAGAGGTTGGTCAGATATTGGATCTGGATCTGGATCAAGCGAAGGCAAGTTTATCAATTGGTTGACTATTGATGACCAAGCCAAAAGTGTCTATACAGATGTCCAACGGATTCGTTTGCATCCATTAGTTCCGAATGAAATTCCTATCTATGGCTATATCTACGATATCAAAACAGGGCAATTGATTGAAGTTCCTGAAGCTACTAAGCTTGGTCAAGCTGCGTAGTTTTATTGTGTAACGTAAAAATAGTATTTAATGAAATAGCTATTTGTGTAAAAACCTCCTTTGCTGGTGAAATGTATTCGCTTATCGCAATCGGATTTCCAGTATCACTACCGCTACAAATGCGGGGGTCAATGGGAATTTGTCCCAACAGAGGCGCTTGTAATTCTGTGGCTAATTGTTCGCCCCCACCACTACCAAAAATTGGTGTGCGTGAACCACAATCACCACAAATTAAATAACTCATATTTTCAATGATGCCAAGGACAGGAACACCCACTTGGCGAAACATATATATATTACGTCGTAAGTAGGTGGGCGGAAAAATTTACAGCTATGTAACGAAAAGTTAAGTAGTAGAA
>NZ_JABXKQ010000014.1 GCF_017114945.1 Nostoc sp. JL34 | reverse complement strand
GTTAGTTTTACTCTTCTTCAAGTAATGATAACAATTATCATAATGAGAATTGCTGGGTGTTGCTGTCAGTCCTAACTGATAAGCAGGTTCAAAATGTTCTAGAATTTGTCGCCAGTTACTTTCATCCCTGGCGCTACCTCGGTGACACTCATCAACAATAATCAAGTCAAAATAATCAGGATTATATTCTCTGTAAAGTCCAAAGCTATATTGTGTATCACCAATTGCTTGATAAATAGCAAAGTAGAGGTCACGTCCTTTTTTTGCCTCCCCCTGAATTTTGTAAATTTTCTCCTGATTAAAGGCAGAAAAATCCTTATTCATGGGATCATCTACCAAAATATTCCGATCTGCCAAAAACAGAATTCTAGGGGAACGAGATTCTCCAGAAATATTCCACTCCAAACTTGACAGTTTCCAAGCTATTTGGAAAGCAACAGTAGTTTTACCCGTTCCCGTTGCCATTGTTAGCAGTAGGCGCTTTTGACCTTTGAAAATTGCTGCTAGTGCAGCATTAATAGCATTTCGTTGATAGTAACGCAGTGGTTTATCTGGAATTGGATAAAACGGAGTTAACAGTTTTTCTGCTATGTCTGTTCTAATTTGCTCCTTCGCTTCCCCAGTTAGTCGCCGCCAAAGTTCATCAGGACTGGGAAACGATTCCATCACATCAGACTGCTTACCCGTGGTGAAATCAAACTCTACAATTCCTTTTCCGTTAGTGGAGTAAGCAAACTTCACCCCTAGAAGATTGGCATAGTCTATTGCCTGTTCCAGTCCCTCATCTGGTGTTTTATGTTTCCGCTTGGCTTCCACCACGGCTAAGGGAAATTCTCCGTTATATAGCAGCAAATAATCTGTAAATTTTCTTTCACCACGAGGTTGACGCTTGTTTTTGGGGCGAATTTTGCCATTAGTGAAGTAATACTGCTCAGTATAATCGTGAGGCTCTTTTTCCCACCCTGCATCTCTTAGTTTTGGCTCAACATATTTACGGCAGGTATTAGCTTCATTGCTCATTGCTTGCTATTTTACTAGTTAGTTTTCTAACTTAACACCTAGTAATGTCTACGCACAAAAAAATAATATTAGCCTTGTTATTCAAGATGCAAATAATACCTGAGCGATAATCAGCGATCGCATTGCTTTTCTACATATATCGTGGCTCATAATGTCTTTAATGTAGTCACGAATCGTGAGTAAACGTGTTACTCAGATCAAGCAAGGTCATAGACATCATTCGCCCAAGGGTTGAATATAGAATCGACGCGCTCAGTGAAAAGCCCTTGGAGCCGATGGAATACTGTAAAAGATGGGTTGATATGTCCCCGGATGATCGGGGGTACAGAAAAGCCTGCATAGCCGCTCTCGCCGAAGCAACTGGGCTGAGTCCAAGAACTATAGGTAATTGGGGTTCCAACTTCGAGAAGCGCCCCAATTATGCAACGCATATCTTACGCATGGCTGATATGCTCAACCAAATCAAAAAAATAGTCCTACCTCCTGACTTTCCGCAACAATAATTTACTCGTGAATCGTGACTAAAATACTTGTGCTAAGAGCAGATATTTCTTAAGTTGAGGTCAGCAAGTATGGGTTTTGGGTGCAGTAGCTAGGTGTCTTCACAATTCCCTGCTGCTATAACCCTTACTAACTCACGAACGCTCAAAATGCAAACCGGGAGGCAATCCCACCAAAATAAACATCAAATTGATATCCTCTGTCAGTTGCCCCTAGAACCGATGGAGTATTGTCGTCGTTGGGTTACTCACGAACCAGGACGTAATTATCGCAAAGCTTGCATTAATGCGATCGCACAAATTACCGGGACAAGTCCCAAAACTGTAAAAGACTGGGGAAGAGATTTTCGCTACAGACCAAAATACGTCACTCGCATTTTACGACAGGCTGATTTAATCAATCAATTTAAACAGCTTGTTGTTCAAGGAATTATCAATTTACCTTCAGATTTTACCCAGGAATAATTTAGTCGCTAGTCACTATCAATTACTCTAAAAAACCATTGCACTGAATGCAAGGGTTCTTTAGGCTGACATACAGATTGTGTTTTAGACGTGCGCGATGATAGCAACAGCAGAACACCAAATGGATTCGATTTCGACATTTGATATTACAAAATATCCCTTATTCGATGTCATGAAAGACATCAAAATTGGACGCATTCAACTACCAGATTTTCAAAGAGATTGGGTATGGGACGATACCCATGTGCGTCGTTTGCTGGCGAGTATATCGCTGGCTTACCCTATTGGTGCAGTCATGATGTTACAGCAAGGTACTCAGCATCAACAATTTAAACCGCGAATGCTTGATGGTGTAATAAATGCTGCAATTCAAACGCCGAATTTGCTTGTGCTTGATGGTCAGCAAAGATTAACTACTTCTTTTATGGTGCTGCTATCTGGGCAACCCGTCGTTATCAAAGACCCCAAAAGCCAGAAATTGGCGAAAAAATGGTATTACCTAGATATTCAAAAATGCCTTGAACCGGAACATGACCGCAAAACCGCCATTATCGCTTTACCCGAATCGAAAATTATGCGAACTCGAAACGGCGATTTTATTGACTGTTCAACTCTCGAAAACGAGTATGAAGCACTTTTGTTCCCGTTATCTAAAGTATTCTTTTTCTCTGAATGGCGCAGTAAGTTTTCTAAATATTGGCAGTACGACTCTCAAAAACTCGAACTAATTGACACTTTAGAATTAGAAGTCATCAAAAAATTTGAGCATTATCAAATACCAGTAATTCAACTACGTGACTCATTACCGAAAGAGGCGGTGTGCCAAGTTTTTGAGGATACGAATACAGCCGGATGTGACCTCAATTTCTTCGATTTAATGAGTTCGAGTTACTGTGCAGGTAATTTTAGCCTTCGAGATGATTGGAAGCACCGCGAAAATCGCTTTCAGACATTCAAGGTTCTGCGGAAGGTTCGTAGTACCGATTTTATGTAAGCTGTTACCTTAGTAGCTGGTTACGCTCGAAGAATCGAAGCAGCTAAACATGGTTGGAATTTAGATAAATTGCCTGGTGTTGCTTGCGGTCGTACAGAAGTATTAAAACTAACAAAAGAAGAATACCAAATATGGGCTGGCCCCGTTAACAAAGGTTTTGAAGAAGCCGCTCGTTTTCTACGCGGTCAAAAAATCTTTGATGCTGATGATATTGCTTGCCCTATCCAGTTAGTTGCCTTGAGTGCAATTTTAACCATTATTGGCGATCGCTCTCGTTCGTTTCAAGTACGTTCCATGTTAGAGCGTTGGCTGTGGTGCGGAATGTTTGGTGAAATTTATACCCACTGGCACGATTCCCAAGCTGGACGTGATATTGTCGAAGTACCAGCATGGATTGAAGGTGATTCCGTTCCCTTTGGTATCACACAAGCAAATTTCTCGTTTGAACGACTTCTTAGCGTCAGAAAGCGACTTGGCGCAGTTTATCAGGATTTGCGGCATTACTACGGCGTGAAGGCGCAGTAGATTGGATTACAGGCGAGGAAATTAACGACGTTGTTTATTTTGAAGAACAAATCGATTCGCACCACATCTTCCCGGTAGCATGGTGTCGCAAACAAGGCATTGACCCCAAAAAATATAACTGCCTAGTTAATCGCACGCCTCTAAGTGCCAAAACCAATAAAAGAATCGGTAGCAAAGCACCTTCGGCTTACCTCAAAGAGTTCGAGCTACATGGAACTGCGGTAGCTAGCTTGGATGAAATAATGCGATCGCATGGCATCAAACTAGAAATTTTACGCAACGACGACTTTGAAATATTTTTCCAAGTAAGAGCAAAAGCATTAATGGAACTAATTGGGAAAGCTATGGGCAAAAATTTAAGCCTTGAATTAGTTGAGGATACTGATGGAGATTTATGTAATGGGAATAGTTACAGGCTAGATCCAGAAATCATCACCAAATATTAGGTGATTAGCAATAGAGTCAACACTTCCAAGCCAACTCTATTTCTCAGCAGATGCAGACTCTTGTTTTTTCAACCAATCCTTAATAGCATCTTCCAACGCTGCCGTCTGGGTTACTTCCAAACGAGCGCAGGCAATCTCAAATGCAATTTTTAACTCTTTAGGGATTCTTCCCCTAACTTCTCGTGTTTCTTCAGTCATCCCAGCACCAAGTCCCTGTCCGGGCTTAATTTTTGCACAGTATATTAACAAAAATGTATTTGCGCTATTTAGCTCTTGCGCTATTGCGTTATTAAGCTCATAATTAAATTGGGTTATTGATTACAACAATGCTTACGTGCATCTATGAGCGTGATCACGATTCAATGTCGTCTAGTTGCAGATGACGAAACCCTCCGCCATCTTTGGGAATTCATGGCAGAGAAAAATACGCCCTTAGTCAATGAAATATTGGAACGATTAGGAAAACATTCTGAATTCGAGATGTGGGTTAAAACTGCAAAAGTTCCCAAAACTGCGATCAAAGAATTGTGTGATTCTCTCAAAACCCAAGAACCATTTATAGGTCAACCAGGTCGTTTTTATACGTCTGCAATAACCTTAGTCACGTATATATACAAATCTTGGTTGGCTTTAAATAGGCGACGACAGCTTAAAATTGAAGGGAAAGAGCGATGGTTAGAAATGCTCAAAACTGATGTAGAACTTGAACAAGAAAGTAAATCAAGTTTAGAAAATATCAGAATAAAATCAACTAAAATATTAGCTTCATTTGCAACACATCAAACTCATGAGACAAATCATAAGGTGAGAGGCAGAAGAAGCAGGAAGCCTAAAGATGAAAGAGCTGATAGACCAGATAAAGTTGTAACTATTAAACCAAGCCGTCTATTTGAAGCTTATCGTCAAACAGAAGATGCTCTGACAAGATGTGCCTTAGTCTACCTCCTGAAAAATAATTGTCAGGTAAGTTTTGTTGAAGAAGACCTCGAACAATACACCAAACAAAGACGAAAAAAAGAAATAGAAATTGAACGGCTGAAAATCCAATTAACAAGCCGAGTTCCTAAAGGACGAGATTTAACTGGTGAAAAATGGCTAGAGACCCTAGAACAAGCAGTTCAGCAAGTTGCCCAAGATGAAAAGGAAGCTAAATCGTGGCAAGCCAACCTTTTAAGAAAATCGAGTTCTGTTCCTTTCCCAGTAGTTTATGAAACTACTGAGGACATGAAATGGGAAATCAACGAGAAGAAAAGACTTTTTGTTTGTTTTAACGGGTTGGGAAAGCTTAAGTTTGAACTATATTGTGACAAAAGACACCTTCATTTATTTCATCGCTTTCTAGAAGACCAAGAAACTAAACGTAAAGGTAAAAAACAACATTCCAGTAGCTTATTTACTTTACGTACTGGACGAATATCTTGGTTAGAGCAAGAAGGTAAAGGAAAACCTTGGAACGTACACCGTTTAGTTCTTTTTTGCTCTCTTGATACTCGCATGTGGACTGTTGAAGGAACTCAACAAGTTATTGAAGAAAAAACAGCAAATATTAAGAATAAGTTAGTAAAAGCCGAAGAGAAAGGCGAACTCAAACCTCAACAGAAAGATGATGTCATCCGTAAACAATCTACACTTGCTAGAATTAATACACCCTTTCCTCGTCCCAGTAAACCCTTATATGAAGGGAAATCGAATATTCTAGTTGGTGTTAGCCTTGGTTTAGAAAAACCTGTAACCATTGCTGTTTTTGATGCAGCTAATAACAAAGTCCTCGTTTATCGCAGCGTTAAGCAGCTACTAGGTGATAATTACAACTTACTTAACCGTCAACGACAGCAAAAACAACGCTTTTCTCACGAACGTCACAAATCTCAAAAACAGTTTGCGCCAAACGATTTTGGCGAATCCGAGTTAGGACAATATTTAGACAGGTTACTAGCCACAAAAATTGTGGAAATTGCAAAAGTATACTCTGCTGGAAGTATTGTTATACCAAAGCTTGGGGATATGCGGGAAATTATTCAAAGCGAAGTTCTCTTCAAAGCTGAGAAAAAAATACCCGGTTTTATCGAAGGTCAAAAAAATTACGCCAAAGAGTATCGGCGACAAGTACATAACTGGAGTTATGGAAGATTGATTGAGAATATCCAAAATCAAGCCACAAAAGTTGGAATCTCTATTGAAACACAACAGCAAGCAATTAGAGGTAGTCCACAAGAGCAAGCACGGGATTTAGCCTTATTTGCTTATCAATGCAGAATTACTTCATCAATCTAAATAAAATACTGAACCTTGAAAACTTAATATGAAAAATAACAGCGCCGCAATTCATACTGTTTACAGCCTCTGTATTGCGAAAAATCTGGGTTAGTTTGACAGTTGGAAGACTGTTATGCTTTCTGACCCTGGTAACTGCCCGCTCTTGATGCTGCTGTCTAGCTTAACTAGACAGGATATGCCTTTTTTTGTAACTTGGATAAACCAATTATTTTCCGACCTGTTCAGCGACGAAAAAAGAAGTTTATACAAGGATAGCAAAATAGGGACAGGTGCGCTCCCAGCAATAAAGAGTAAGGCTTTTTGCCCTAGCCGTTTTCGTAACGGTGCGGTTTACCGCAGTGGTGGTTACTGAATCACCCTCTTCGTCGGGGGAACCCTCTCAAATATTTTTTGGCAAGGCAAAGCGTGGGCAAAATCCCTGGACTCCCGCCAAAAACTGAAAACCCTTGTCCAGCACTAAATTCAGAAATCAGACTGTCAGTTAATTTAGTTTTTGAATTTTCAGTTGGACATGCTTCAAAGCAGACCTGACAAAAGTGTTTGTGGACAGCTTGCAAAACAAGGGTGCTAGACGGGTCGAGTTTCAACAACCATCCCGGCTAGGGGTGGGTTGAAAGGCTTTAGCGCTGTAATTTTAATTTTGGGCATTGAAGGTTTCAACAACCATCCCGGCTAGGGGTGGGTTGAAAGATGTAAACTGATTCGTCAAACCAAGCTCTGTAGACCTGCAAGTTTCAACAACCATCCCGGCTAGGGGTGGGTTGAAAGAAGGCATATTTAGCTGCTGTGCATCCGAAGGCGGCTTTGTTTCAACAACCATCCCGGCTAGGGGTGGGTTGAAAGTAATGCTTCTGAATTCTTTCTCAGTAATAGTTTCAGGTTTCAACAACCATCCCGGCTAGGGGTGGGTTGAAAAATTTTTCATCATTACAACTTTATTTAAGAGGGTTGAAAGGCGCACTTCGTTCGGGATTATCCTGAATATTTGCAGTTAAACCACGTCCATCTTGAAAACGGAGGTTTTTAAACAGCCTGTTGATACATATAGCTCTTGGTATATAGGCTTTTCAAGCAATATTGCAAACACCACAGGTTTAAACTTGGATGAAGTTTATATTAGACTTTGGGGAAGCTTGATTTTGAACCAGCTCCAAAAAAGACAGTCGGCGACATTAATTTGTTAACGGTTGCAAGAGCAACTTTAATGACATTAATTTGTTAATAGCGAGATTAATTCGTTAATAACGACATTAATCTGTTAACGACGACAAATAATTAGTTATTCGACAACAAATCGGGATGACTGGATTCGAACCAGCGGCCCCTTCGTCCCGAACGAAGTGCGCTACCAAGCTGCGCCACATCCCGCCATAAAAATGGCATTGTAAATATAAGAATATCACAACTTGTGCCAAATATCAGAATTACATCTATATATGATCACTTCATCAAAGGCTTTGCTTGCTACGATTAAATTTGTATAACTCTAATGGTAAAAGCGGATTGTGACTGTAAAACCAGACTGGTTGCGGGTAAAAGCACCTGGGCGTGAGCGTATCGGTAACGTTAAAGAAATTTTGCGGGATTTAGCCCTCAATACAGTTTGCGAGGAAGCGTCCTGTCCGAATATTGGTGAATGCTTCAACGCTGGGACTGCCACGTTTTTGATTATGGGCCCAGCTTGTACACGTGCTTGTCCCTACTGCGATATTGATTTTGAGAAAAAACCCCAACCACTAGACCCCACGGAACCTGCACGATTAGCGGAAGCTGTTCGCCGCATGAAACTTAATCATGTGGTAATCACTTCTGTAAACCGAGATGACTTGCTTGATGGTGGTGCGTCTCAGTTTGTAGCCTGTATTAATGCGCTTCGCTCTGTTTCACCCAATACCACAATTGAGGTGCTAATTCCTGACTTATGCGGCAATTGGAATGCTCTAGAGTTGATTCTACAAGTTGCGCCAGAGGTATTAAACCACAATACGGAAACTGTCCCACGCCTGTATCGCCGCGTGCGTCCCCAAGGAAACTACGATCGCACATTAGAATTATTGCAGCGCACTCGCCAAGTTTCTCCTAGCACATACACTAAATCCGGGATCATGGTTGGACTCGGTGAAACTGATGCCGAAATTCGCCAAGTCATGCAAGATTTACGAACTGTCGATTGCGATATTTTGACAATTGGGCAATATCTCCAACCCAGTCAAAAACACTTGCAAGTAAATGAATTTATCAACCCAGAACAATTTGCTGCTTGGAAGGCATTTGGTGAAGAAATCGGATTTTTACAAGTTGTTTCTTCACCATTGACAAGAAGCTCATATCATGCAGAACAAGTCAGAGAATTGATGGAACGTTACCCACGCTCGAAAGTTAGGAGTTAGGAATTAGGAGTTATGAGTGAGCAGATGTACTCCAACACAAAACTTTCCGTTGCAATTCTGGGTGCGGGTGCTTGGGGTGCATCTCTAGCAAATCTCGCCGCTGCAAATGGTCATCAGGTGCGCGTGTGGTCGCGTCAAGGTTCTCAAACTTTGGAAGCAGTTTTAACAAATGCCCAAATAATCCTGTCCGCTATCTCAATGATTGGTGTGAGAGATGTTGCTTCCCAAGTTGAGTCTTCCCCTCTTTCTCCAGAGACAATTTTTGTGACAGCGACGAAAGGCTTAGACCCCCAAACCACTTGCACGCCTTCACAAATTTGGCAACAAATATTCCCTAACCATGCAGTGGTTGTTTTGTCTGGGCCTAATTTATCGAAAGAAATTCAAATGGAATTACCAGCAGCCACGGTGGTAGCCAGTAACATCCCTACGGCTGCGGAAGTAGTGCAGTTAGTATTTTCTTCTCATCGTTTCCGGGTATATACCAATCCCGACCCCTTGGGCGTGGAACTGGGGGGAACACTGAAAAATGTGATTGCGATCGCAGCTGGTGTGTGTGATGGTTTACAACTGGGAACCAATGCCAAAGCGGCTTTAGTCACTCGTGGACTTACAGAAATGGTTCGCATCGGCAACAACTGGGGTGCAAAGACGGAAACATTTTATGGTTTATCAGGTCTAGGAGATTTGTTAGCAACGTGCAATAGTCCCTTAAGTCGCAATTACCAAGTCGGTTATCAGCTAGCTGGTGGTAAGTCACTTACAGAAACTCTCGCAAATTTACAAGGAACTGCTGAAGGAGTGAACACCTGCCAGGTTTTGATGCAACGAGCCAAGCAACAAAACATCGCAGTCCCAATTACTGAGCAAGTTTATCGGTTACTTCAAGGCGAAATCACACCCCGACAAGCACTTGATGAACTGATGCTGCGAGATATCAAGCCGGAGTACAACTATTAGTTAGTAGTCTGTCAAGTTAAAGTTGACGGGTTAAGACTGACACGGAAGAGGATGCATCACATACTCTTTGCGTCTTCTATCTCCGTGTTGATAGTATTTTTGCCGTTAATACTAATCACTTATCCGATATCTATTAGTTCTACTTATACCTGAATAATCCTTAGAAAAAATTGGTAAATCGTCAGGATATTACTTTCGTAGCCATGTAAATGTGACTATGCCAATTATAAAGATGACATTCACTGAAGGATGTTTATACTGTGTTGCAAAAGTTACTATCAAAACCCATCAAGGTTGAAATATTAACTAAGTAGTTGAAATATGAAAGCCTAGCTGTGGATTTAAATAGCTATTGGTTCAATCAAAAATTTAGCAGCCGATTAAGTTCAGTAATACTGTATCCAATAAAACCCTTACAGTTAATTTCTAAAAAAATTGTAATGGAACCTTCAACCATGTTAGTTCATCGTAAATCACGGGAACAATAGCAACAGTTGAATAGCTGACCGTAATCTAAGCTGACCGTAATCTATTGTTACCTGGAGCCATTGAGACGATCTTTATGCCAGCAACATCTTTTTATGCAGATGCCCCCTACAACACCAAAAAGTCCCGCCAGGCTTTGGACTCGGATCTCACGGTTGATGACAGTGAGTTATCGGTAGATGACCTACAGGAGCTAGAGATCGCTTCTGTTGACCATGCAAACTTTGCTGCTAACACTAACCGTCGGAGTACAGACCTAGTACGTCTATATCTTCAAGAAATTGGTCGAGTTCGCTTGTTAGGGCGGGATGAAGAGGTTTCAGAAGCTCAAAAAGTCCAGCGCTACTTGCGGATGCGGATAGTGCTTGCTAACGCGGCCAAGCAAGGGGATGAAGTGATTTCACCTTATCTCCGATTAATTGAAGTTCAAGAACGTCTAACCTCGGAACTAGGACATCGCCCGTCTTTGGAAAGATGGGCTGCCACTGCTGGCATAATGGTACCGGATCTCAGACCGACTTTGGCAGATGGCAAACGTCGCTGGGCTGAAATCGCCAAGTTGACAGTAGAAGAGTTGGAGCAAGTTCAGTCCCAAGGACTCCAAGCAAAAGAACACATGATTAAGGCGAATCTTCGTCTAGTTGTGTCTGTTGCTAAGAAGTATCAAAATCGCGGCTTGGAATTGTTGGATTTAGTCCAAGAAGGTACATTAGGTTTGGAGCGGGCTGTAGAAAAATTTGACCCAACTAAGGGTTATCGCTTCAGTACTTATGCTTACTGGTGGATTCGTCAGGGAATTACCCGAGCGATCGCTACTTCTAGTCGCACGATTCGCCTACCGGTTCACATCACCGAAAAGTTAAACAAAATCAAAAAGGCTCAACGCAAAATTGCTCAAGAAAAAGGTCGCACTCCAACTCTAGAAGATTTAGCAACAGAGTTAGAGATGACACCGACCCAAGTGCGAGAAGTTTTGTTGCGGGTTCCTCGCTCCGTTTCTTTAGAAACCAAGGTAGGCAAGGATAAAGACACTGAGTTAGGCGAATTACTCGAAACTGACAGTGTAACTCCAGAAGAGATGTTAATGCGAGAATCTTTACAAAGAGATTTGCATCATCTGCTGTCAGATTTGACTAGCCGGGAGCGCGATGTAATTCTAATGCGGTTTGGTTTAGCAGATGGTCATCCTTATTCTTTAGCGGAAATTGGCCGCGCTCTTGACTTGTCGCGCGAACGAGTCCGCCAAATTGAATCCAAGGCTTTGCAAAAGTTACGTCAACCCAAGCGTCGCAACCTCATCCGCGACTATTTGGAGTCTCTAAGTTAGTCATTTGTCATTAGTCATTTGTCATTAGAAAACTACACTTGACAAATGACTAGGGACAAAAAGCTGATTTAATTCCCAGCTTAAAAGCCTTTTGTAGGCTTACAGCAAATAATTGGCATTAAACTGTATAAGAGTTTTCCCCAAATTTTTGCTCAGATATCTTGAACGTGGGGAGCAACTAACCAATTCAAATTTAACTTATGCAAAATTCAAAGTCAAGGGATGCAATCGTTACAAGTATCCTAACTATTAGCTGTATGCAAATTAAATGCACTACAGCTTATTACTTGAATTTTGCTCAAGATTTGATGAATTGTTCTTAAATATTTAGTAAGAATTCTCAATAGGCAATGATTGTTGCAAATTGCTCCCAAGATTTGTTATATTCTCAACTAACAAGCTTTGTTGAGAACTATTAGTATGACTGTCTACACAACTACTTCACTCAAGGCAGAACTGAACGAACGAGGCTGGCGATTAACTCCCCAGCGCGAAACAATTTTACACATTTTTCAAGAACTTCCGCAAGGTGAACATCTGAGTGCGGAGGATCTTTATCATCGGCTAGAAACTGATGGTGAAGGGATCAGTCTGTCAACTATTTATCGGACTTTGAAGTTGATGGCCAGGATGGGAATTTTACGGGAACTAGAATTGGGCGAGGGACATAAGCATTATGAGATCAACCAGCCCTATCCTCATCACCACCATCACTTAATTTGTGTTCGATGCAACTCAACTATTGAGTTTAAAAATGATTCAATTTTAAAAATTGGGTCAAAAACCGCTCAAAAAGAAGGTTTTCACCTACTGGACTGTCAAATGACCATTCATGCAGTGTGCCCCAAGTGCCAACGGGCGCTGATGCCGCTTTAGTGCGTGGGTAGATAAATAAGACGAAACTACTCAAATTTACCAAATAAATGGAATCTGAGCAGTTCGTAATTTGCTGTTACTGGAGGCAAGCAACCAGTTGGGAAGTGATACTAAAAACACCAAAGCGGATGTTAAAAGCGTCCGCTCTTAAGATCCTTGAGACTGATGCCGTAGAATTCCTGGGCTTGTTTAATCGCTTTTTTGGTGTCATCTGCCATCACACCATTCAGCTTGCCTTTATAAAAACCCCGCTCCCGTAGTCGGGTTTGAATTTCTAAGGTATTAAATTCGCTTTTGCTAGCAGTATTAACTGAGCTATATAACTTAGCTCGTGTAGTTGGGCCAGCAACACCACTTGCACTCAAGAAGTTAGCTGCCTGAAATCGGCGTACAGCATCGGCAGTATAGGGGCCATAGTAGCCATTTGGCTCTCCCTCTAAATATCCTGCCTGGATCAATTGTTCTTGAACAATTCTAACTGGCTCACCGCGATCGCCTACACGAAGTTTGTCTCGATTGACTACCTTTTTGGGAGCCTCTTCTCCATCACCGATGCCAACTCCCGGCAATTTACCCAATGTTGCTGGGCCTGCAATTCCATCAACGCTTAATTTGTAAGAATCTTGGAACCGCTTGACAGATTCTTCAGTAATTGGGCCAAATATTCCTGTGGCGTTTCCGTAATAAAAGCCTGCGACTCTTAACCGTTCTTGCAAAGCTCTGACATCTTCACCTTCATCCCCCTTAGCGAGGTAGTTGGGACTGCGGCGCTTGCTGGTGGCTGAACTAGCTGAACTAGTAGTGCTGGGCTTTTTGGCTTGTGCACTTACAGCAGTGGTTTTTTTAGCTTGTGTAGCCACAGTTGTGGACTTTTTGGCTTGCCAACTTTCTAATTTTTGCAGGGTGCTTGCTCCAACAATGCCGTCCACTGGTAAACCAGCAGACTTTTGGAAGCGCCGCACAGCTTCTTGTGTGGATACGTCATATACTTGGGTAACAGAAGCTTGGTAAAAACCTGCTGTTTTCAACTTTTGTTGTAGATTTCTGACAGAAGGGCCTTGATCGCCTTTTTCTAGTGCCATGACGCTGCTGACAGCGCCAAGAATAGATAAAGACAGAGCAAGGGGCAACATATACTTCCAAGCCCTACCTGAAAGCCTTTTCCAGTCTGGTGCAGCTGCGTCCTTAAACAAAGAACTGAGGGAGACCAATTCACTGGGTGTGCTGTCTTCGTAGGCGAAAGCTAGGTGCAAATACGCAAGATTTTCCATATTTGTTTCCTACACCATTGATTTTTCTTCGATAACTGCTTCAGCTTGATGTACTAGGTTCCTCAAAGCTTCTAATGTTCCTATGTTTACATCCTCCCATAAATTGCGCTTGTGTGCTTCTAATAATTTTTCAGCAATATCACGCAGTGCGTAAGGGTTCTTTTGCTGAATAAATTCTACAACAACTGGATCGAGTAAATAAGCATCTACTATGCCTTGATACATGTAATCTTCGACACATTTTGCGGTTGCATCGTAGGCGAATAGATAATCTACCGTCGCTGCCATTTCAAATGCTCCCTTGTATCCGTGGCGCATTACTCCTGCAATCCATTTGGGATTAACTACGCGAGAACGATACACTCGGGCAATTTCTGCTTTCAGTTGACGAACGCGTGGTTGGGCGGGTATAGAATTATCTCCAAAATAGGTTTGGGGATTTTTTCCCTGTAGAGAACGCACCGCTGCTGTTAAGCCACCCTGAAATTGGTAATAATCATCAGAATCGAGTAGGTCGTGTTCGCGGTTATCTTGATTGTGCAGGACAACTTGCATTTGGGACAAGCGTTGCTTGAAGGCTTCGTTATTGGGCACTGGTGACTGGGGACTGGGGATTGGGGATTGGGGATTGGAAATTTTATCCTCCCCTGCTCCCCCTGCTTCCCCTGCTCCCCCCGCTCCCCCTGCTCCTGCTCCCGAAGAATAGGCGTAAGAACTCCAGTTAATGTAGGCGCGGGCTAAATCTTCGTCATCTGTCCAGTTTTGCGATTCGATTAAACCTTGGAGTCCGGTGCCGTAAGCACCTGGACGAGAACCAAAGATGCGATAACGCGATCGCACCACGGCTTCTTCTAAAGTTAATCCTTGGCTTGTCCACAATTCAGTCTCTTGACGAACCGCATCGGCTAGAGGATTTTGTTCTGGCGGTTCATCCAAGTCTGCTACTGCTGATACTGCTTGATCGAATAAGTCAATTAAGTTGGGAAAAGCATCGCGGAAGAATCCCGAAATTCGCAAGGTGACATCTACACGGGGACGCCCCAAAATCGCTAGGGGCAAAATTTCAAAATCTACTACTCGCCGTGCTGCACCATCCCATACAGGCTGGACTCCGAGTAAAGCTAAGGCTTCGGCAATGTCATCACCGCCTGTTCTCATGGTGGCTGTTCCCCACAATGATAAGCCTAGTGTTTTGGGATACTCACCATGTTCTTGAGTGTAATATTCAACGAGTGTTTCGGCGGCTTTTCTGCCAATATCCCAAGCTGTTTCGGTGGGAATGGCACGAATATCGACAGAATAAAAGTTTCTCCCTGTTGGTAGAACTTCCGGGCGGCCGCGTGTGGGTGCGCCAGATGGAGCGCTGGGGACATATCCGCCATCTAGTCCATGTAATAAGTGGGTGATTTCTTGATCGGTTTTTTGTAAGGCTGGGAGGAGGCGATCGCGTATCCAGGTAGAAACGCGATTCATCGCGTCTCCCCCCCCAGCAAAGACGCGATGAATCGCGTCTCTACAAGAGTTTTGATTTATTAGTTGTTCTACTAAGAGGGCGGCGTGTTCTTCTAGGACTTCGACAATATCACCGAGGGTACGGCATTCTGTGCCATTGACTATTGAGTATTCACCACTAGTCATTGACAAATCGGCTGTGAGGGGGTCGAAGTCTAGCCCCCAATCTTGAGCGATCGCACGGGTAATACCTGGAGAATGGCGATTGGGGATACGAGCGATCGCTACTATTAAATCTCGCAGTTGCCTTCCTTGGGGACATTGCCCAAAAATGTGCAAGCCATCGCGGATTTGGGCTTCTTTCAATTCACAAAGATAGCCACCGATGGAATTTAAAACCAGAGATTCAGAATTAAAAATTTCTGTTTCATTTTGGATTCCTAAATCTAGATGGAGATTTTCTTTGATCACCAATTCGTGGATGCGATCGCGAATCACTGGCAAACGCGAAGGATCTAAACTGTCAGCTTCATAATACTCATCAATTAAATTTTCTAACTGTTGTAAAGAACCGTAGAGTTCCGCGCGAGTCATCGGTGGCGTGAGGTGATCTATAATCACCGCTTGAGCGCGACGTTTGGCTTGGGAACCTTCACCAGGATCGTTGACAATAAACGGGTACAGGTGGGGAAGTGCGCCGAAAGCTACTTCTGGATAACAATTACTCGATAAAGCCACACTTTTACCCGGTAGCCATTCTAGATTTCCGTGTTTCCCTACATGAACTACAGCATCAGCACCAAAAGTTTCTCTAACCCAATAGTAGAAAGCTAAATAAGCATGAGTTGGTTCTAAATCCGGCGCATGATAATTCAAACTGGGGTCATTATCATAACCCCTTGCTGGCTGAATTCCCACGAAGATGTTGCCGAGTTGGATTCCGGGAACGGGGATGGAGGCAGAGGGGTAGGGGGGCAGAGGGGCAGAGGGGAATAATTGTTGATTGCTTCCTTGTTCTAAGTTTCCCCACCGTTCACTAATACCTTGCTGAACTGCTGGCGGTAATGAAGCGAAATATTCTTGGTATTCTTCCCAAGAAACACTTTGGTGTACCGGAAGCGATTCTCTACCTTCCGGATCGTTGGTTACGCCATCTGTCAGCCGTTGAATCAACTCGTCTCCTTGAGCAGGTGGATTTTCTACTTCATAACCAGCCTGATGTAAAGCTTGCAGGATTTCTACACAACTAGCTGGGGTGTCGAGTCCCACACCATTGGCGAGGCGGCCATTGCGGTTGGGGTAGTTTGCCAGAATTAAGGCAATTCGACGTTCTTGGGGTGGTTTGGAACGTAGACGCGCCCAATTTGCTGCTAGTTTAGCAACGAACTCAATGCGATCGCTCACTGGTTCATAAATTACCACATCTGTTTCTAAATGGGGATTACGAGTTTGCAATGCTTTAAAAGACACAGCACGAGTAATAATCCGCCCATCTACTTCTGGTAGCGCCACATTCATCCCAATATCACGGGGAGAAAGCCCTTGAAACTGTGACTCCCACTGCTCAATCGATCCGCCACTGAGGATTACCTGCAACACAGGCACATCTAATTTTTGCCAAAGTTCGGTTTGGGGTGTTTCGCTTTCCAAGCGTGCTAGAGAAAAACTGGTGGTATTTAGCAGTACAGCAATTGATTCAGCTTCTTTGGGTTGAAAAAATTCACTCAACTCAACTTGAACATCTGGTTCACGCAATGAAGAAACAAATACTGGCACTGGTTGTAAATTTTTCTGTACCAAAGCTTCGCATAAAGCATCAATTACTTTGGTATTCCCCGCTAAATAATGAGCGCGGTAGAAAAGGATGCCAATTTTGGGGATTGGGGATTGGGGATTGGGGACTGGGGACTGGGGATTGGGGACTGGGGATTGAGAGATTTGAGATTCTGAGGTGGATGAATCCAGTTCCGAGGTGGATGAACGGAGTTCTGAGGTGGATGAATCCAGTTCTGAGGTGGATGAACGGAGTTCTGAGGTGGATGAATCCAGTTCTGAGGTGGATGAATATATTTGTAACTCTCCCCTTCCCCAGTCCCCAGTCCCCAATCCCCACTCATACAATCCCACACGCGGAATCGGCTGAGGTGGCGGGGGATTATATGCAGTTAATAAGCAACTATCGGAGATAAATTGCAGAGCATTAACGAAATTTTCCACGCCGCCTTCGCTAAAATACTGCCATACCTGGTTAACAACACCCAAGGGCAGGGTAGACTGGGAAATTAAATCGGGATCAAAAGCGTCATCCCCTGGCATTACAATGAGGGTTCTACCATTTCGTTGCACAATTTCTTGCACTACTTCTAATCCATAACCCCAGTAAGAACGTCCTCCTAATAGGCGCAAAATAATTACTTGGGCAAGTTCCAAAACTTGCTCACCGTAAGTATCTATACTTAATTGTTGCTGCAACTGCAATAGGTTGGCGACTCTTAATGCAGGAAAACTTACAGGTAATTTTGTCACCGCAACTGCCAAGGTTTGAATGTCGGTATCAGCAGCCGTAATCAACACGAAAGGCGCGGGAGTTTGTTCTAAAAAAATTAACCCCTCTGACTGATTCCATCCACCCGATGTGCTACTTATACGATGCATAATCCTGTGTTACCGTTTTAAACTGTTGGTTAGTACATAATCAAAACAAACTTTTTTCCCTGCATTCAGCCCTCTCTTACCAAAATGATTGAAAATGCTTAGTTCTCCTGATTTGAGCTTTTCTCGAACCTTGCCTATTGTTGTATTTAATCAGCTTGGGGAGTTGTTAGAACAGATGGCTCAAACGGTGGGAAGTGCCGCTCTAGTACTGACAGAAGCTATGTTGGTGCGGATTTATATACCTGTGGAGTGGCAAAGGCAAAAGTTTACATTAGTGCTTTCTGAGCAATTTAGCGTCCTTTTGGTAGGAACCTTTGAGCAAGGAAGCAGGGAAACAGAGGGGCAAGGAATTTACTCAGAAATCAATGCTCAGTTGACGTTTAATTTGGAGGCGATCGCTTCTTTTATCTACGAGTTGAGAGACTTGTTTGAGTGCGATTCTTATACTCACCAAAATCTCGAACGCTATCGGCAAATTATTAGACCTAATGATGCTACACTCCAAAGTCAATTCACGCTGTTGTTATTAGAATATCTCCTAACTCAGCCAAACCAAGAAATAATAGCACCTCCAAGCCCAATTGGGCCAGCAGTTTATATCTGTCAGCCAGTGGAAGATGCTTTAAAAAAACAGATTTCTCAAGAGCGGCTATTGAATCAGGTAACAACGCAGATCCGCAAAAGCCTGGATTTGCCTGTCATTATGGCGACGGCAATTACACAGGTGCGTGAGTTTTTGGAATTAGACAGATTAGTAATTTATAAATTTGCAGGTTCTCAAGTAAATACTCAACCATACCAGTCTGAGACTATTCCCTTCAATGAAACGGCACTGACAACAGGTATGGAACTATCAGTTAGGGAACCTGCCGAAATCTATTTTTATATACACGAAAACAACGATCGACACTCGCCTTTTATATCAACAAACAATCAATCTCTACTAGGAGACTGCCAAAAGTATGGAGGTTATATTGTCTATGAAGCTCGTGCTACAGATGCTATTACATCGGTGTTGAATTACACGGAGAAAAATTGCTTTATCCGAACCTCTCGGTGTTGGGAGAAGTATCAGCAAGGTTTTACCTTAGCTGTGGATGATGTCGAAAAAACTTATGCTCTGGAAGAGTGTTTGTTGAATTTTTTAAGGGAATGCCAAGTTAAGGCTAAGTTGGCTGCACCAATAATGTTTGAGGATAAACTGTGGGGATTGCTGATTGCTCATCAGTGCGATGAACCCCACCAGTGGAATGATAGCGAAAAAAACTTGCTGGTTGCGATCGCAGAACAATTAGCGATCGCTATTCACCAAGCTGAGTTAATGCAAACTCTCACCCAAGAAAAACAAAATCTCGAACAACGAGTTATTGAGCGCACAATGGCTCTGCGTGATGCTCTCCTCGCCGCCGAAGCTGCTAGCCGGATCAGAAGTGAGTTTCTCGCTACTATCAGTCATGAATTGCTCACGCCTTTAACTTATGTGATTGGAATGTCTTCGACGTTATTACGCTGGCCTTTGGGTGAATTGAGCCAACGACAACGGGGTTATCTGCAAACAATCCACGACAGTGGAGAACATTTATTAGGAATGATTAACGACATCCTCGATTTATCACAAATCGAGGCTGGTAAAACGGCTTTAAATATTTCGGAATTTTCTTTAGTGAATATTGCCGAAAACGCTGTGAAGTCGCTGCAAAAAAAAGCAACGAGCGAACAAATTAATCTCATACTTGATTTGCAAATCGATCCCAGGCGCGATCGCTTTATTGGTGATGCAAAACGAGTAGAACAAATCCTCTGGAATCTGTTAACTAATGCAATTAAATTTACTCCTGAAAGTGGCAGCGTTACCTTACGTCTTTGGGTGGAAGATAATACCGCTATTTTTCAAGTGGAAGATACCGGGATTGGCATTCCTGAAGAACAATTACCATTACTGTTTGAGAAATTTCAGCAACTCGATACACCCTATCGCCGCCGCTACGAAGGCACTGGGCTGGGATTGGCTTTAACTAAACAACTTGTAGAACTCCATCGAGGTCGAATTGAAGTAGAATCAACTGTAAGTATCGGCTCGATTTTTACTGTATGGATACCAACTCAGACAATGAGAGTGGTAAGTTAGGAGTTAAGCAAGAGACGCGATGAATCGCCGTATTTGTGATGATTTATTTCTTCAATTTGAGGCTAGGCTAATGAGCATTTTTTCAAAAATTTTCAATATTGGCTCCTCTCCATTGTCTCTAATAAAAATGCCAAAATTTGGATGAGAATTGATTTCAATTAACCAATATTGATTATCTCGATCTAATACAATATCAAAACCACCATAATCAAGGTCTAACTCTTCAAAAACTGGTTGAGCAAAATTAGCAATCGCTGACAGTATTTCTGGATCGTTAATATACTTGGCTTTTGCACCATCCCAGTGTAGAGGACTGAGATTACCGACAAATTTCGCATCAGTTATATCTTTTTCATAGAGCAAAACTAACTCTTTTTTTAAGAAAACCGCTCTATACTCAGATTTGATGTGAATAAATTCTTGAGCAAGAGCGACGTAATCATACTTATTATTGATATTAAAAATTTCTTTTAAAGCAGTTTCAATTTCATCTAGATTCTTACACAAAAAGACATTATGTCCGCTAGCACCGGAGTTTCTTTTAATAATTACTGGTGTTTGAAAATTTTCTTTTATTTCCAATATGATATCTTGAATAGTTGGAAATTTTAAGTAAATTTTATATCGGGTATCACAAAAAGGAGAAAGAAAACCTACTGTCCGAGGAAGTTTAACTTTTTTATTTAAAACATGATAAGTGTATTCTTTATCTTTGATAAGGTGTGCTACTGCTTGATTAAGTAACGGAGTGCTATAGTTACAAAAATAATGCTGTTTATTATTCAATTTTATTTTGACTAAGTTTTCCGAAGGATGAAGAATTTCATAACTGATGTTTAAGTTATCACAAGCTTTGAGCAATAGCAAAACGTTGTCTAACATAAATACTTAAGTTAAACTCCAAATTACGAATTATTTTAACTTGCTGTTTGCCGTTTAAAAATTACTATCTCAGTCCCAACAACTGGGTTACGAGCTATGAGTGTATTTTGGGAATCAATAATTTCTAAATGAGTAAAATCAAGTTCTTGAGAGCGTTGTAATATCTCCGCAGCTAGTTTGTCTTGCTGAGATTCATTGAGAGTGTACCAATCATTAGTAATTTTGACAGTCAAGTTACTTGTACGGAAGTTGGCTTGAATTGACTTTATCAGACCAGAGGCAATGCGATCGCTAATTTCGGCTACTTGATTTTCAATAGCCGCAATCAAGGCTTGTTCAGGTGTCAATTCTATGATGGGTGTCGGCGTTAGTGTTGGTGTTGGCGTTGGCGTAGGAATTGGTTCTGGTTCCGGTTCCGGTGTTGGTGGCGTAATTTGTACTTCTGGCGGCGGCGTAATTTTCTCTGGCGGCTGTGGTTCTGGTGCGACTGACTCCGGTGGAGTAGTTATCGTTGGTGTTGGTATCGGAACCTCTTCAACCGGGGGAACAGTTGCTATTTCCGTAGGTTTACCAGTAAATACAGTTGTAGTCGCCCAAACGAGAATTACAGCAATTCCAGTCACAATTCCCGTCAAAGCTGTATCTGATAACTTTGTTGACAAATTTGATGGTAAAAACAAGCGGATTGTCCTTAAAAGTCCACCCCACTTCAACAGAAGCTGCTGAAAAAAACCAGGTTTTTCCTCAGAACCAGGTGGGGGTGCTGTCTCCAGTTTCTCCACAGTTACTTCTAAAACCCCAATCGTCCCTTGGAGAAGTTGGATAATTTTAGCCTTCCAAAAAGGCTGAACTCTCTGGTAAGGTTTTTGGGGAGGTTGAGTTATCTGCTCATCCGTCGGTTTTGACTGATTGTCTTGTGACATGGAACTTTCACCAAAAGCAGCGAATCAAAGACAAACAACGTACATTATTACTGGTGCTGCCTTCTTTTGCCTTAATGTATCACTTCATTGCTCATTGTTTCCGCTAAACTGAGTATTTATTAAATTTGGTGACTTATGAAACTGAAACGCCGTCAATTTTTATTTTTAAGTAGTGTTAGCGCCATTAGTACAGGATTTTTAAGCTGGATGTTTGCTCATCAAAATCATCAAAGTGCTGATATTAGCGATTCAACAACAGCTATAGCCGCCAACCCAGCCAAAAAAGACTTGTTATTACGTTTTGTGTCTGTAGCAGATACGGGAACTGGGGCTAAAGGACAGTATGCTGTGGCTAGAGCGATGAATGCGTATCATCAGAAAAATCCTTATGATTTAGTCGTTTTAGCTGGGGACAACATTTACAATAACGGCGAAATTGAAAAAATTAATGCAGTTTTTGAGCGTCCTTACCAGAGTTTACTGAAGCAAGGTGTGAAATTTCAGGCTTGTTTAGGTAATCACGATATTCGTACCGCTAATGGTGATCCACAAGTCAAGTATGCTGGCTTTAATATGAAGGGACGTTACTATACATTTCGCCGGGAAACTGTACAATTTTTTGCTTTAGATACTAACGTAAATGCTGATTGGAAAAACCAGCTACCTTGGTTAGAAAAAGAATTAAGTCTTAGTAATGCTCCTTGGAAAGTAGTGTTTGGTCATCATCCGATTTATTCATCAGGTCAATATGGGAATAATCCAGATTTTATTAAAACTTTTACTCCTCTATTTAAAAAATATGGCGTTCAACTTTACATCAATGGCCACGAACATAATTATGAACGCACTCGTTCTATTGATGGTACAACTTACTTAATTTGTGGCGCAGGTGCTGGTAATCGTCCTGTAGGGCGTTCTGAGTGGACAGGGTATTCTACCAGTGACTTAAGTTTTGCCTCTTATGAAGTGTATAAAGATAGAATAGAAATAAGTGCGATCGCTACTGATAATCGCGTTCTTGATAAAGGCATTATTCAATTAAAATCAGCTTAGTTAGATAACTACAGTTGAGCAACTCAAACATTACGTTGAAAACCAAAATCAACCAAATATTTGATAGTTGTCGCCTTAGTTGTTACCTGGTTGTAATTCATCTCACGTTAAGTCTTTCCTGCGGAATGCTGCGCAAACGACTGTAACGGGAGTCCTCTTACTCCATTAAGATAGATTCAAGTTCCCAGGAGCAACATCTCCTGAACATGGGTTTAGATTTTGGAAAAACCCTTTGTTCTTCACATCGGGTTATAAGCATTATGTTTTCTGAAGTTAAAAAATGCCTCGTGTTAGCCGTACCTTTAGCAGCAGCACAACTGGCTCAATCTGCAACTGGTTTTGTGGATACGGTAATGATGGGCTGGTTGGGGAGTCAGACTATTGCATCTGGAGGTTTGGGAGCTATTATCTTTAGTTTTTGTCTGTTGATCGTTACTGGTATCGTTTCTGCTGTTAGTCCCTTAGCTGCCCAAGCATACGGGGCGGGAAATAGAGAAAAAGTTGGCACAATTGTCCGCCTGGGACTAGGGATATCTCTGGTACTAGGAATACCAATTACATTGCTGCTTTACAATGGAAGTGCTTTACTACTTCTACTAGGGCAAGATGCTAACACAGTAGCACTAACAGATATTTTTTTAAGGGCGATCGCACTGGGTTTTATTCCTGCTTTAGGCTTTGCAGTACTTAAAAGCTTTCTTTCTGCTCTGTTGCAACCGCAATTAGTGATTGTGACTGTGGTTTTGGGTACTCTGTTCAACATCACAGCTAACTATGTGCTGATGTTTGGCAAACTGGGATTTCCGGCGCTGGGTTTAGCTGGTATCGGTTGGGCAAGCACACTCTCACTTTGGAGTATGTTTGTTGCTTTGACAGTTTATATATGTAATCAGCCTCGCTTTGCAGTTTACAGTATTTTTCGATCTTCATCTAAAAAAGCTTTTCCCCTAGAGCATCGCCGGATTATTGGCGAGATTTTTCAGGTTGGATTGCCCATTGGGGGGCTGATTGCGGTCGAAGGGGGACTGTTCACCGTTGTTACTTTCATAATAGGACAATTAGGAACAAACGCTCTTGCTGCCCATCAAATTGCTTTACAAACAATTTCAATATCATTCCAGATTGCACTGGGCATTTCTCTAGCGACAACAGTACGTGTTGGGCAGTTAGTTGGACAGAATGATTTGCTTGCTACTCGTCTAGCTGGATATGTAGGCATTGCCATTGCAGCTCTATCTATGGGTGTAATAGGCATTACATTGTGGTTAGTGCCAAAGTCGATTATTTCTCTTTATATTGACATTAACGATCCAAACAATGCAGATGTGGTTGTCCTCGCAGTGAAATTGCTGGGAGTGGCAGCGATTTTTCAAATAGTTGACGGTGTGCAAGTTACTGCGGGGGCAGCATTACGCGGACTAAAAGACACTCGAATTCCTATGTTGATTGGTATTTTTGCTTATTGGTGTGTTGGTTTATTCGCTGGTTATACTTTCGGAATCTGGTCGGGGTATGGAGCGATTGGTCTTTGGTGGGGACTGGCTATTGGTTTAGCGATCGCTGCAATTATCATGACTTTGCGGTTTAGTAACAAAACAACTAACCACGGATAATGGATAGCCTAAAAGGAAAGAGGTCAAAATATTAAGTTGCACATCGCGTTAACATTGAGCTTAATTATCACCGCAAAACTTTATGATTCTTGAGGCAGTTATTCTTCATGTTAAACCTGGTCTAGAATCCGATTTTGAAGCTACTTTCAGAAAAGCTTCTAAAATTATTTCCTCAATGGACGGATATTTATCCCATAAATTGCATAAATGTATAGAAGTTAAAGGTAAATACTTATTACTTGTTAGATGGGAAACTTTAGAATCTCATACTGTTGGATTTAGAAATTCTGCTGAGTATCAAGAGTGGAAAAAACTTCTGCATCATTTTTATGAGCCATTTCCCACTGTTGAACACTTTGAAGAAATTGAAATATAAAAAACAAGAACCCCGCTTTATTTGAGAAGTCGGATTTTTGCGATTGTATCACTCTACTCGTTGTAACTGCGCTACTCTTGGGTCAACAATTTTTTGTCCTAAGCTAGCAAATTTAATTGCCACAGACATCTTACTACCTGTTCCGAAAACATGAGTAATTTCACCAAGTCCAAAAGTTTTATGTAATACTCGATCGCCTACTTGCCAATTCTGCGTTGTGTCTTGTTTTCCATTCGGAGTAGAGGCACTTTTGGTATAACTTTGACGACTCGCGCGTTTTGTAGATATTAATTCTTCTGGTAATTCGTCGAGAAATTGCGATCGCATCGCAGGTTCACGAGAACCATACAAACGACGTTCCCGCGCGTGTGATAAAAATAACCTCTCTTGGGCGCGAGTAATGCCCACATAACACAAGCGGCGTTCTTCTTCCAAAGATGCAGGATCGCTTAGGGAACGGTAGCCGGGAAATAGCCCTTGTTCTAATCCCACCAAAAACACTACGGGAAATTCCAAACCTTTGGATGCGTGCAAAGTCATCAAAGAAACGGCTGTCTGTCCTTCTTTTAAGTTATCCAAATCGGAACTGAGGGCGGCGCTACTTAGAAAATCTCTTAGGGAAACCTCTTCGTTTTCTTCTTGAAATTGCAATGCGGCGTTATAAAGTTCCTGAACGTTTTGTACCCGATCTGTGGCTTCATCTGTGCCTTGATTCATCAAGTCTTGAACGTAACCAGAGTCTTCTAATATTCCTTGCAAAACCTCTGTCACCGGAAGCGTGGCGACTTGTGCTTGCCAACGGCTGATCGTTGCGGCAAAGTTATTTACAGCTTTTGTAGCCCGTCCAGCTAATGTATTAACTGATGTTTCATCGCTGAGAATTTCCCACAAAGTTGTCCCTAATTGCTGAGATGCGTTCATCAAAGCGTCAATAGTGGTTTTGCCAATTCCCCGCCGGGGAGTATTAATAACTCGTAATAAACTGACTGTATCAGCTGGGTTATTTATCGCTCTTAAATAAGCAACGACATCTTTAATTTCTTTGCGATCGTAAAATCTCATTCCCCCCACAACTGTGTAAGGAATTTGATATTTCACCAACAATTCTTCAAAGGGACGAGATTGGGCATTCGTCCGATAAAGTATGGCAAAACTACCCCAGTTTAACTCTGGATTTTGCTGTTCTAAAGTGCTAATTTGATTAATTACAAATGCCGCTTCTGCAAGTTCTTCATCAGCTTTGTGACAAGTAATCTGTTCACCAGACCCCCGCGTCGCTTTCAGGACTTTATCAATCCGTTGGGTGTTATTTTCAATCAGTTCATTAGCCGCTTGCAAAATATTTTCACAAGAACGATAGTTTTCTTCTAGCTTAACCATCGTTCGGGTGTCATCATCTACCAAACCATCGCCAAAGTCTTCCTGAAATCCTAGCAAGATGGTAAAATCTGCCATCCGAAAGCTGTAAATTGATTGGTCTGCATCACCAACAACAAAAACTGAGCGATTTTCCCATTGCCATTCGCTCTTTTTGGTTTCGCCATTAGTAACTAATAAATTAATAAGTTGATACTGAGTGCGGTTAGTATCTTGATATTCATCTACGAGAATATGGCGAAACTTGCGATGCCAGTAACCTAATACCTGCTCATTTTGTTGAAATAATCTAGTTGGCACAAGAATTAGATCGTCAAAATCGAGAGCGTTATTTTGTGCTAACTTATCTTGATATAAATTGTAAACTTGGGCAATTATCCGTCCGCGATAATTTGGTTGTTCTTGCTCAAATTCTTGGGGTGATAAACCTTGGTTTTTAGCATTACTAATAGCGTAGCGAACAGACCGAGCATCAAACTTCTTATCGTCTAAATTTAGCTCTTTATTAACGATTTCTTTGATCAGACTGATAACATCTGATTCATCAAAGATAGAGAAATTGCGATTCCACTTGCGTCCTTTTTCGTCTACGTATTTTTCAATATCAAAACGGAGAATGCGAGAAAAGAGACTATGGAAAGTGCCACACCATAAGTCTTTGATCGTATTTTTGTAAACCTGCGATCGCAGTAGCGTTTGTTGGTATTCTGTCAACAAATCCAACCGCTGACCGTGTTGCTTCATCGCCAGTTGTTCTGCAAACAGCCTTTGAATCCGTTCTTTCATCTCCCGCGCGGCTTTATTGGTAAAAGTAACCGCCAGGATATTTTCTGGATCTACACGGTGTTTCAGAATCAGATTTGCAATGCGATAAGTCAGCGCTCGTGTTTTACCGGAACCTGCGCCAGCAACAACTAGTAACGGGCCGCAGTAATGTTCGACAGCTTGACGTTGGCTAGGGTTAAGGTGACTGAGAAAGTCAAGGGTTGTTGTCATAGATGTGAAAAAGCGAACGCCTGGCGTCACATCATCAGACACCAATGTGTGTGAAGTTTACCACAAATATTGTACCAGAAAAAACATATAATTTCTGTCGGGGCAATTCATGAATTGTCCCGACAATACGTTAACTTTTCTACGTAGAAAAGTTAGCTATGAGTTATTCCGGCGCGTTGTGTCGTAAAATCAGCCACGGGGAATCAAACATCAAAACATGATGAGCAAGCTCTAACTTGTTCTGTTGTCAACACTAGGGGCAATTAAATTAATAAATTGCCCCAATACGTTTTCATGGGGACATGAGAATGTTCCCTAGCCCGTGGTTTATTTGCTTGCAAAACGCTGTACATACCTAACTGAGAGTATAGTCACCAATCGGACTATTCACTCCTTGAGTACCCAATTGACATTAGGTAACAATACACGATACATCATCATTGAACCGTTAAATTTTTAAAGATGAAAAATTTCTTTAATTGCAGGTTTTACCAGTATAAAGAGGGGTGGATATGGATTTTAGCTTAATTGTATCCAACATTTTGAATCCGCCAATCTTGTTTTTCTTTTTAGGCATGACTGCTGTTTTTGTCAAGTCTGATTTGGAAATTCCCCCACCAGTACCCAAACTCCTTTCGTTGTATTTGCTGTTTGCTATTGGTTTTAAAGGAGGGGTAGAACTAATTAAAAGCGGACTGAATCAGGAAGTAATTTTAACACTCCTGGCAGCAATGTTGATGGCTTGTTTTGTTCCAATTTACACCTTTTTTATCTTAAAGTGGAAACTGGATACTTACGATGCTGCGGCGATCGCAGCAACCTACGGTTCTATCAGTGCCGTCACTTTCATCACTGCCGGCGCTTTTTTAACTGAGCTTGGTATTCAGTATGATGGTTACATGGTAGCAGCTCTTGCCCTGATGGAATCTCCGGCGATCATTGTTGGTCTGATTTTGGTGAGTATATTCACCGCCGATGAAAAGCGAGAGTTTGCTTGGTCGGAAGTTTTGCAAGAAGCATTTCTTAATAGTTCAGTTTTTTTACTAGTTGGTAGCCTCTTAATCGGTGTCTTGACAGGAGAACGTGGTTGGCACGTATTAGAACCCTTTGCTCAAGGGTTGTTTTATGGCATTCTCACCTTCTTTTTATTGGATATGGGACTGGTGGCTGCCAGAAGAATTAAAGACTTGCAAAAAACCGGAGTTTTCCTGATTTTATTTGCCATACTAATTCCAATACTCAATGCAGGCATTGGGTTAGCGATCGCCAAATTCATCGGTATGCCTCAGGGAAATTCGCTGTTATTCGCTGTATTGTGTGCCAGCGCTTCTTACATTGCTGTGCCAGCAGCGATGCGGATGACTGTTCCCGAAGCAAATCCCAGCCTATATGTTTCTACCGCTCTAGCAGTCACATTTCCGTTCAATATTATTGTGGGAATTCCGCTATATCTCTACGGAATTAACCTATTCTGGAGGTAATAATATGCACGTAGTTAAAAAGATAGAAATTATCGCCAACTCCTTTGAGCTTGCCAAAATTTTAGAGAGTTTAGACAAGTCGGGTGTACATAGCCATGCCGTAATCCGCAATGTGGTTGGTAAAGGATTACGAGGAACGACAGAAGATTTAGACATGACCATGCTTGATAATGTTTACATCCTCGCATTTTGTATGCCAGAAGAACTCAAGCGTGTTGTCGAAAATATCAGACCACTCCTGAATAAATTCGGAGGTACTTGTTACGTTTCCGATGTGATGGAAATTCGCTCTGTCAGATGTATCGCGTCGATTTAAGAGAGTTATAAATTCAATGAAGCATTTCATGGAACGTCGTGACTTTTTGAAGTTGGGAATGACCGGAGCGTTTGGGATGATGCTATCTGCCAGCGATTTACTCTGGCGGGTAGAACAGGCTAAAGCTGCCGAAATTCCCTCAACTTCTGCTGAATCCCTCAATCCCGATGCCGCCTTACAAAAGCTGATCGAGGGAAATCAGCGGTTTGTCGATCATCATCCCCAATACCCCGATCAATCTGAGCTGCGGCTGCACGAAGTTGCTCAAGCTCAACATCCATTTGCAACTATTCTTAGTTGTGCGGATTCACGAGTCCCGGCAGAAATTGTTTTCGATCAAGGCATTGGGGACATTTTTGATGTGCGGATTGCCGGAAATATTGCTACACGTGAAGCGATCGGCAGTATTGAATATGCGGTTGTCTTGTTAGGTTCTCCACTGCTGATGGTGATGGGTCATGAGCGTTGTGGGGCTGTAACCGCCGCTGTACAGAACGAATCGTTACTTGGTGATATTGGTACTTTTGTGAAGGCAATTAAACCAGCCGTAAAAAAGGTCAAGGGTCAGCCGGGTGATGCAGTTGAAAACGCCGTGGTGGCAAATGTGCAATATCAAATTGAACGATTGAAGCGATCGCAGCTTTTAACTGAACAGGTGCGAGCGGGCAAATTGAAAATTGTCGGCGGTCGTTACGATTTAGATACAGGTAGGGTGACTATTATTACTTAATTCGGCAGAGGATTGCCAACACTTCAAAATTCTGAGTGCCTGTATCCGGCGCTCAGAATTATTTCTTTGCCGGACTAAGAAAAAATTGAGGGTTTGAAACCCACCTCCGTGCATAAAGCCTCGTGTAGACGAGCCAGTACTGTGTAGGAGTCCCAAAGAGAGGCGCCAGCGCCAAGAGAGAGGCGACTGGCGTGTAGTTTTTAACCGCCGATTAAGGGCAAAAGTTAAGTTATCCCATCCTGCTGAGACCTGAGTTGTGTCTCTGGCTGACTTGAGCCAGCAGGAAGAACTTCATGTCTAGATCCCGAAGCTCCATTTGGAGAATCAGGAGGTTTTGAACCTCCCGATCGCTTCCGAGAAAATATAGCCTGAGCCAGGGTCTTGACTAAAATGTAAAGAATTGGCACTAAGAACAAACTCAAGAATGTTGCCAGCATCAGCCCCCCAAAGAGCGCTGTTCCTAAAGACCAACGGCTACTGGCTCCAGCCCCTTGAGAGATTACCAAGGGCAAAAATCCTAACAGCGCTGCAAAGGAAGTCATTAAGATCGGTCGCAGACGTTCTTCCCCTGCTTTCACCGCCGCCCGTGTGTAGCTCATGCCCTGCTCATGCAACTGATTGGCAAATTCCACGACTAAAATCGCGTTTTTGGCGGCTAGACCAATCAAAGTCACCAAACCTACCTGGCAATAGATATCATCCACCACTTTGGGGAAAAGGCTACCTGTCATGAAAATATTGGAACGTAGCCAAATCGCCGTCATCGCTCCCAAGACTGCTAGGGGAACCGTCAGCAAAATAATGATCGGGTCAACGTAGCTTTCATACTGAGCTGATAGCACCAGAAAGACAATCACGATCGCTAAGGCAAAAATCAAGCCCGTAGATCCCCCAGATGTCTTTTCCTGGAGATAAGTCCCTGTCCACTCGTAACCAAATCCTTGAGGTAAGGTCTCTGCTGCAACTTCCTCCATCGCTTTAATTGCCTCTCCAGAACTAGAACCGGGAGCAGGAGCGCCTTGTACTTTGATTGACCTGTACAAGTTATAATGCGAGATGGTTTTTGGCCCCACAAAGGGAGTAACTTTCACCAGACTGCTCAACGGGATCATCGTCCCACTGGCAGAGCGAACATACAGCTTGCCAATATCATCTGGATTAGAGCGGAAAACCCCATCTGCTTGGACATATACTCGATACTGTCGCTGTCCCTGCACAAAGTCATTCACATATTGCGACCCCAAGTAACTTTGCAAAGTCCCAAAGATGTCGTTGAGTTCGACGTTGAGAGCTTTAGCTTGGTTGCGGTTTACCTGAATGTCAAATTGGGGAGTGTCTGCGGTGAATTGAGTGAAGACTCGTTGGAGAACAGGCTTTTTATTTGCCGCCGCAATGAATTTGTTAGCAGTATCAACCAGGGTTTGAATTGGCGCACTTCCGGTTTTGTCTTGAATAATAAACTCAAAACCACCCGTAGTACTTAACCCTCTAACTGGAGGAGCATTTACCGCGATCGCTCTGGCATCTGTAATTGCAGAGAGCTTTTTGTTCATCCTCTGAAGTATGCCATAGACAGACTCAGATTCTTTAACTCTCTCTTTCCAGGGTTTGAGGTTAGCAAAGGCAATGCCTAAATTAGAAGCATTGCCATCGAAACCAAAGCCACTGATCATAAAACTAGCTCTAACTTCAGGAAGCGATGTTACTTCTTTGGCAACCCGCTCCATAACAGATTCGGTGTATTTTAAAGAAACCCCATCAGGCCCCTGGACAATGACAAAGAAGTAACCCTGATCTTCCTCTGGAATAAATCCAGTAGGCACTGCTCTGTACATCAAAACCGTTGCTACTAAACCAGTGATGAAAACCCCAATTACAATCGGCTTGACATGGGTAAGGTAGCTAACAAACCCGACATATCGGCGTGTGAACCAGGAAAATCCTCGATTAAACTGCGTAAAGAACCAGCCTAAAGGGCCCCGTGGAGTCTGAGCCGGGCGCATGAGGATGGCTGCCATACTCGGAGAGAAGGTTAAGGCATTGAAGGTCGAGATGGCAATGGAGCAAGCGACGGTTAACGCAAATTGTTTGTAGACAATCCCAGTAGTGCCGGGAATGAATGCAACTGGAATAAATACCGCCATGAGTACAAGTGAAGTGGCAATGATTGCCCCAGTCAACTCTTTCATTGCTTCGACAGCGGCGTCAAAGGGCCTCATGCCCTGCTCGAGTTTAACTGCAACTGCCTCCACCACAATAATGGCATCATCGACGACGATCCCGATCGCCAGAACGAAACCAAATAAGGTCAGTGTATTAATCTGAAATCCTAAAACCAACAGAGCCGCACATGTCCCAATTAAGGAAACGGGGATCGCCACAGTGGGAATGATCGTGGTTCGCCAGTCTTGCAAAAAGACAAAAATTACCAAGACTACTAGGACAATCGCCTCAACCAAAGTGTGCAGAACTTCTTCTAAAGAAATTTCTACAAATGGAGTGGTATCAAATGCCAACTGTGCTTTTAGTCCAGGTGGAAAATTCTTCTCTAATATTTTGATCTGGTTTTCAACAGCATGAGCAACGTTTAGGGCATTACTACCCGGAAGTTGATATATACCCAGACCCACAGCTGCCTTGGGAGCATTTCCGGGGATGGTGAATTTAGCATCAGCGAGATAGCTCTCTGCTCCTAGTTCAACTCGACCGATGTCTCTGACCTTAACTAGGGTGCTATTAGTGGCGCTATTACTGATGCTATTAGTGGCGCTATTAGTAGTGCTATTAGTGCCACCTCGACTCACCTTCAGCACCATATCTTCAAATTCAGCCGCATCTTTAAATCGACTGGTTGCCCGTAAAGCAAATTCAAAGCTTTGATTATCTGGTGCTGGTTCCTTACCAATCGCCCCTGCACCCACTTGAATATTTTGTTCTTGCAGGGCGGCTGTAACATCTTGAGGAGTTAGTTGATGTTGGGCAAGCTTGTTGGGATCAAGCCAGAGACGCATGGCATATTTGCGCTCCCCAAAAACCCTCGCACTTCCGACACCAGGAAGCCGTTTGATCTGATCGAAAATATACAGGTCAACATAGTTACTGATAAAAATGTTGTCATACTCATTATTTTCTGAGTAAAACCCATAGACCAGAAGCAGACTGCTTGATGCCGTTTCAACAGTGACACCTGTTCGTTGAACTGTATCTGGCAGTTGCGGATCGGCAAGTGCTTGTTTATTTTGAACGTTTACTTGAGCAATATCGCTATTGACATTGGTTGGGAAGGAAACAGTTATATTGCTAGAACCATCATTACCCGTATTAGAAGATATATAAGATACATCTTTAACACCATTAATTTGTCGCTCAATAATGTTGGTGACAGTGCTTTCTGTTGTTTGAGCATCCGCACCAATATTGTTGGAGCTAACGGTGATTTGCACCGGAGCCAGGTCTGGTAGCTGAGAAATCGGCAAGATCGGAATACAGATGCTTCCCAGCAGCAAAATAATGAACGTACAGACCGTCGTCAGGACTGGACGTTTGATGAAGGTATTGACAAACATAAATCAGTGAAAAGTTCAAGACTCGTTAGTAAGGTAGTAGCTTTTTATTAATATAAGAATTTATTAAGGTTTAGTGTTGGCGAACGCGCAAAATTGGGTCAGGTGCGGCCCCCTCTGGGGATTGAGGATTTTTCTTGGAAGTTGATACCAATGCACAGATATGCATTCATCCCGTGTGTTGTATTCTCTCGTTCCTATGCAGAGCATAAGAACGAGGAAAGCCTGATCAAGCTAGGTTTTTAGGACTTGTGTGTACACCGGAGCTTGAGAAAAGAGAGGTCAGGGTTTGGTTTAATAAAATGAAAAATGCGGTCATGAATGCAAATTCCTAATTAGCTTTACCATTCCCCTGAAAATTTAATAACTGCTCGTCATTGACCCAAATTGCTTGTTGAGGCACAGAAATGGAAATTCCAACTTCGTCTAGAGCAACTTTCAGACGGCGGCGAAACTCCCGGGCTACATCCCATTGCTTGAGGGGCTGTGTTTTAATCCAGACGCGAATAATCAAACCGCGATCGCCAAATTGATCTATTCCCAAAACTTGCGGTGTTTCCAGAATTTGACGCTGCCATTGCGGATCTTTATCCATCTCAAAGCCAATACTTTCAATCAACTTCAAAGTCTTTTCAATATCAGCTTGGTAGGCAATGGGGATTGTTAAATCTGCTCGTGACCAACGACTAGAAAGATTGGCAACAACTTTAATTTCACCATTGGGAATCGTGATCAAGCGCCCTTCGGAATCCCGCAGTTGGGTCATCCGCAGATTCAGATTTTCTACTAAGCCTCCTACATCTCCCACATTAATCACATCGCCTAAAGCGTACTGATCTTCTAGAATGATCAGGAAACCGTTAATCGCATCTTTAATTAAGTTTTGCGAAGCTAGAGACACTGCAACACCAACTAAACTGGCACCCGCTAGCAAAGGAACAATATCTATCCCCAATGATACCAGCGCTAGCAAGAAGCCTATTCCCACCCAGATACCAGTAGCAATACTTTTAGTCACACCAGAAAATGTGGAAACTCGCAGTTGTAGCCGTTCAGAACTTTCTGGAGTCAATAAAGCACCACTGCTGATCAGAGTGGTGGTGAAGCGGTCAATTAGGGCGTAGGTCAAACGGATTGCTACATAGGTTCCTAATAACACGATACCTAATCGCAAAGGAAATTGGGCAGCGGTGAGAATTCCTAGCTGAACCCCTCGTGTATAGGGAAATAGACCCAAAATAAAGAAGCTTCCACCTCCCCAAATTCCGGCTTGAGTTAGCTGAAACAATCGTCTTTTGACTTCTTGGAGATGCAGCTTTTGTTGTTGATTCAGTTGTGTAGTAATTGGTTGAGCAGCTACTGGTGAAATTGGGGAGTTTAGCGGCCCTCTGGGGGGTTGGGAGGCGATAGGATTTACTAAATCCTTTTTGGAACGTCTTTGCCAGCTATATACCCCCCAACTCATCACAATCATTGCCAGTCCTGTACCGGCAGCAATTTTACCTTGGTCGATTAAAAATTGAGTTTGCCTTTCTTGCTTTGCTTGTTGCAAGTCTTCTTGTAACGATTCCGCTACTTGATTTGCCGATGTTGATATATCTACTTGTCGCAGTCCAGCATCCTCAGAAGTGATGGTCATCAGATATTGACCGTTGACATAAATTACTGGTAATTCGTTTACTTTCCGAACTTCTACCTTGACTACTGTATTTGCTGGTGATTTAAAGTAATTTTGACTAATTTTCTCCAACTTCTTTTGGATGTCTTCTGAACGCTCAGGAAAGTTGGTTTTTGATGCCGCTATCTGAAATAACCGGCGACCATCTAAATAAATCCAGCCCGAAACAACTCGATCATTTGAATCATTACTCACACTGCTAGGAGCTTGCAGTTGCGGGAAAAAAGGAATCTGGGCTGTGGCTTTTGGCACAGATACAACGCCTATGGCCATTGAACTGGCGATCGCCAAAAATTGAAAGCGCACTCAAACACCTCCTTGAGTAAAATTTACTAGTGACTACTTCTATAACCATCCTCCGCAATTAATTTGGGTAAATGTACCTATCTAAAGTTAAGGTTTTCCCTTTAGACGATGAAATTTTGATGTTTTTTTGGTTGTTATCTATCTTTAGACAGATGACATTGTACTCACAATCAGCGATTAAGACTGAGAAGAGTCTTACTCTTACCAAAGATAAAACAAAAAAGAAGAACTTGGGGATGAAGTTGACATTACGCTGATCAAACGTCAAGCTAGTTTTGAAGACTATTGACTAGTAGTTTGCTTTCTTTCAAGCAAAAATCGCCAGTCGTAGAATAATCTAGTAGAGTGCGTAAAATTTACGTAACTTTTTTAATTTTTTGAGGTAACTTTTGATGACCGCAACTTCTCCCCGATTAAAGCACGAGGTTAAAGACCTCGGCCTAGCTGCCTTGGGAAGACAGCGCATTGAATGGGCTGGACGCGAAATGCCAGTTTTGCGGCAAATTCGCGATCGCTTTGCTATCGAAAAGCCCTTCGCTGGTTTACGCCTTGTAGCTTGTGCCCACATTACAACAGAAACAGCACATTTGGCGATCGCTCTGAAAGCCGGTGGTGCAGATGCGCTTTTAATTGCTAGTAACCCCTTATCAACGCAAGATGACGTAGCCGCTAGCCTCGTCCTCGATCATGAAATTCCCGTCTTTGCTCAAAAAGGTGAAGATAACGAAACTTATAACCGCCACGTCCAAATAGCTTTAGATCATCGCCCCAACATTATTGTTGATGACGGTAGCGATGTGGTTGCAACTCTGGTACAACAACGCCAACACCAAATTGCTGATTTAATTGGTAGCACCGAAGAAACCACCACTGGTATTGTGCGGTTACGCGCCATGTTTAGAGAAGGCGTTCTTACCTTCCCCGCAGTCAACGTTAACGACGCCGACACCAAGCACTTCTTTGATAATCGCTATGGTACTGGGCAATCAACCCTAGATGGCATTATCCGCGCCACAAATATTTTGTTGGCTGGTAAAAACATTGTTGTCGTCGGTTATGGCTGGTGTGGTAAAGGTACAGCCCTCCGCGCCCGTGGGATGGGTGCTAACGTCATCGTCACCGAAATCGACCCTATCAAGGCAATTGAAGCCGTGATGGATGGCTTCCGCGTCCTACCAATGGCTGAAGCTGCACCCCAAGGTGATATTTTTATTACTGTGACTGGTAACAAGCACGTCGTTCGCGGTGAACACTTCGATGTGATGAAAGACGGTGCGATCGTTTGTAACTCTGGTCACTTTGACTTGGAACTTGATTTGAAATACTTGGCTGCACAAGCTAGGGAAATCAAGGAAGTTCGTCCTTTCACTGAAGAGTATAAATTGAAAAATGGTAAATCAGTTGTCGTTCTTGGGCAAGGACGCTTGATTAACCTAGCTGCGGCTGAAGGACACCCCAGCGCGGTAATGGATATGAGTTTTGCCAACCAAGCTTTGGCCTGTGAATACCTGGTGAAGAATAAGGGTAAGTTGGAACCTGGTTTGCACTCAATTCCTCTTGAAGTTGATCAAGAAATTGCTCGTTTGAAGTTGGAAGCTATTGGTATTAAGATTGATAGCCTAACTGCCGATCAAATTGAGTATATCAATTCTTGGACAAGTGGAACTTGATACATTGATTAGTTGATTTTTTGAGGGATAGGCTTTTGGGCTTATCCCTTTTTTTGTGTTTCGCGCCGCGGACACTGCAAGCAGAACCCGCAGGTTAGATGCCAAGAGGGCAAAGTGCAATAGCTTATATCGTGTCCGGTTCAAGACTTATCATTAAGACGGCAGGGGAGCAGGGGGCAGGGGGAAAGAGGGTTTCCTGGTTTTTGCACAGATGCGGGAATTATAACTAATTAGGCGGACATGATATTACTTAAAAAATTAGGTAAGAAGCTATAAATAAACCCCTGACAATGACACAAATAAGCTCCTGTCAGCAATCTGCAAATTTCATTTTGCAACACCTTCTTTTTCAAAAAAACCAGAGGTCATAGCTGTACGATTGTCGGTGTCACTAAGAGGTAATTGTTATGGAGTTCCTCAAACAGGCAGGCATGGCGCTACTAGGGGGTTGGATTATCGGCATTGCATTTGCTGGGATAAAGCTTCCGGCTCCAGTTCCTCCACTTTTAGGGTTAATTGGAGCAGGGGGTGTGTTATTCGGCGGCTATTGTTATGAGTTCATCGTCAGACTGCTTTTTCGACAATGAACTCGATCTGCTGACGATAGGCAAAGCGATTGATGCGTGGCTCAGTTGGCGAGGCGGGCGGTACTATCAGCACAGAGAACATTAGATAGCCTAAGAAAGATATAGACCATTAACAATGACTAACGATGAAGCGATCGCTCTGGCACAATTAGGAGGCATTCGTGGTGGACTTTCAGTAGACCGAAAAGTTTTGTGTAGGCGTAGCCCGCCGCAGGCATTGCAATGGTGGACGAAATAACAAGGTATTCAATCCACCATTGTTGAGTTAAGTTACTAATGAGAGTCGGCGCAGTTAAACCTTGACTCATCGTCGGAGTCAGCTTTACTCCTGATCAACTTTTTCGATATCATCAGGTGTACCAGTGGCAGAAATTTTTGATGTGCCAGATTTACCTGCACCCGAATTCCCGCCAGAAGCGCCAGCGCCCCCTGAGTGTTTAGAATCCGTGTTGCCTTGTTCTTCTTGAAGCTGTTCAAGGCGGTTTTTTTCTTGAGCTTTATCTTTTTGGTCAGCCATATCTTATTTACATTTTTTGCTACGCGATCGCTCTTAACTCTACCATTTTCTTTATTTAAGCGACATCGACGGCAAATGTGTAACCTTGTTGATAGTTAACGATGCCTAGGTTGAGCTACGCCTATGCAAAACTACACGCGCTTAGGGGCAATTCATGAATTGCCCTTACCTGAAAATCATTCTTTTCGGCTATTGTTTGCTTGAATCCTCTTCACTTTTTGCTGTCCGGCTGAAGACTCGATAGTATAACGACGTACTAGTTTCTTTGAAGGGAAACAGCAAATAGGTGAGAGGATTTATTGCCACAATAATATTTCGGAAGTCTCGCCGGGCGAAAAATAAGATCGCACGAGCAACTTGTTGTGCAGACATCACACCATAAGGATTCAGTTGACTCTTAAATGGGCCAAGAATTAACTTGCGAATTACACAATCCCCGTCCAAACGCTTGAGGGTAACAATATCCCCTAGCGCTCTTTTACTGAGTTCATAAAGCGGACTCAGCGCTGGAGAAACCTCAGCCTCAGAAGTATTCACCCAGATTTCCTTCGTTGCTTTTGCTTGTGGCCCTGTTACAGTTGTCAAAAATATATCCATCAACCGCAATGCTGAAAAGGTATTCACCTCATAAGAAGAGTTGATAGCCTCTGATGTGCGGCTGGCGTAGACATTGATTCCGTGGTTGATAATTAAAATATCTACTTTCTTTAAACTATTTTTCAGTTCGGCTTCATTACTCAACTGCCAGGGAACCACCTTCACCCCAACTTGCTCTACTAATTTTTCTGGATTAGTGGTTAATGCCACGACTTTAGCATTATTCTTTACCAGTTCAGCCGCCAACGCTTGCCCTAACGCTCCTGATGCTCCGGTTAAAGCGATGGTTTTACCCTTGAGAGACAATCCTGTACCAAGAATTTTATCCACTAGAGGAAAGACACCACTGTAGTAAGCGTTGACATCATCAAAATGATGCCGCCAATGATAAGACCGATTCACCCACCAAATGGATGGAATTGTCTCTAAAGGGCCGGGCAGGTGGTTGTAGTCTGTATCAATTTTTCCCTGAAAATACCGCACAGACGCGCCATACAAGAAGGTGCAACCATAAGCTACTCCCAACCATAACCCCAGTTGTTGGACAATTAAGGCAATGGCTACCAAGACTACTAGCAGTAAACTCGACTCTAAAATGTCGTGATATAGCTGGGATTCTTGATAAATTTTCAGGGAAACTATCGATAAATCGCGGCGATAGGCCATGTGGTGCTTGTTGTGCCATTTAGCCAGCCAATTGACTTGGTGACACAAAGCATGGTAACTGTCTCTCAAAACCTCAGCAAGTAAAAGTGAGAAAAGTGCCCAACTAGCAAACTGTAAGCTGGCATTTAGCCAAACCCAATTAATTTGTAAGCTTGTCTCAATTCTCGTCAAATTTTCAGCTAGCATTTTTATCATGTTTGTCTATACTCGTTTTTCTTAATCATTCTTCATAATCTGATAAAGGTGCATTAAGGTCGAGTCTAGAGCAAATAAAAATTAAAGTAGGCAATGCCGAGTGGGGAATACAAGGGGACTTGCGATCGCACTAAGCACCCAACCCAGGCGATCGCAATAATCTGAAGGTCAAAGAAAGTGAACTATCGAAAATAACTATAATACATAAAAAACTCCCCTCTGGAATAAAGGGAGTCAAGAATTAGTGATTAAAAATTAACTTTACTGGCTGAGTAATCCTATAGTCATTTCCAAATGAATTTTAGCTTTGTGTAAGATGAACAGAAAAACATCTAATTTGTATAACCGTAAACATAAGTCTTGTGAGAGTTGAAAGCTGACTGCCGACAGTGATGACAATAATTAACCCCATCTAAAAATAACGCCACTTCGCTCAACCCTGGCAACCAAAGCAAGCAAGTAGCTCCCAAATTTAAACTTTCAAATTACAACAAGCCTCGTTTCCCATTGGGGCGCACAGTCATCCAATTTGTTTTTGCTAGTGCTAGCTGCTCATCAGAAATTTTGGCACTGGTAAGATTAGCACCACACAAATTGGCTCCTCGAAGATTAGCATTGCTAAGATAAGCATTGCTGAGGTCTGCACCTCGCAAGTCTGCCCCTTCTAAATCAGCATGGTTAAAGTATGCTTTGCTCAAATTAGCATCCTTAAGATTTGCTCGAGTGAGACTGGCTCTACCAAAGTCACTATTGTGGAGATTAGCTCCCTGAAGATTAGTTTTTTGCAATTGAGCGGAATGGAAATTTGTTTGGGATAAGTCAGCACCTTGCAGATTCAGCAAACTTAAATTGTGTAGGGCAAAATCCCTTCTCCCCTTCAGATAGGCTGTTAATAAACTTTGGGTATCTAACTTACGCTCAACTTTAGAATTTTGAACTTGTGAGCCATTACTGCTGCTGTTAGCTAAAGTGGTTGATTTAGCCATCCCAGAACCCTGGTGTAATCCACCCACTTCTGCTGCCTTGGCTCGTCTGGCACGAATTGCTGCCGCTACTTGTGCCACTCCTGCACTGGTGACAGCAGTAGAAGGGTTATTAGATAAAACAGCAGAATTTTCCAGGTGGTTGTATGTTCGCTCTTTAGATCCACTATCAGATTTAATCAGTAAACCCTTTGCTAAACTATCTAAGTATGGTTCTATTTCCAATGCTCTGAGAACATCTGCCGCTGACTGATAGCGATTACGCACAGACACGTCTAACATTTTTCGCAATACATTGCTCAAGTGGTCACTCACTTGCACAAGATGCTCCCAGATCATCTCGCCAGTGTTGGGATTGTAATCTAAATCTTTAGGAGTTTTGCTAGTCAGTAAATAAATGCATGTCACCCCCAATGCATAAATATCACTGGCGTAGACTGGACGCATAGCCATTTGTTCTGGAGGCGCAAAACCAGGAGTACCAATAGCATACGCAGTTAACGCTGTCTGTCCTGATGGACTTGTCCCACCTTGGCTAATTTGGTTTTTGACGGCACCAAAGTCGATGAGTACCATTCTGGCATCTTGAGTCCGGCGAATTAAGTTGGCTGGCTTAATATCACGGTGAATCACTTTTTGATCGTGGATGTATTGCAGCAGTGGCAAAATCTCGCTCAAAAATTGCTTGACTCCAGTTTCGCTCAAGATGCCGTTAAGTTTGACCTCCTCCTGCAAGGTATCACCACTTATGTATTCTTGAACCAAGTAGAATTGCTGATGATCTTCAAAATAGTCTAACAATCTTGGTACTTGGGGATGATTGCCAATCTTACCTAGAGTTTTAGCTTCTCGCTCAAAGAGTTCTCTAGCCATCTGTAAAACGTGGGGGGCGCTTCCTGATGGGCGTAATTGCTTGATTACGCAACTTGGTTCTCCTGGTAAGCCTTGATCGTTGGCTAAGAAGGTTGCTCCAAAGCCACCCTGACCTAATGGTTTGATCACCTGATAGCGATCGCGCAACAGTAGTTGCGAGCCACAAGACTGACACCTTTGGCTATATACCAAATTTTCTGGATTGGGACAGGTAGGATTTAAGCAGTAGCTCATGCACTCTCAACTCGCTGCACGAATAATCACGGGGAGTGTTGTACTCCCTTTCAATTATTTAGATATTAATCAACTCCTGCCAGGTAATTTTTGCTGGAAATCCTTTGAAGAGTTGCTAAAGTTTAATTGAGATTACGTAAAGCGATCGCGATAACAAGAAGATTTATTATACTTACGCTTACAGATAGTGCTTATGCTACTTTATACTAATTTGTAATACTTGCTAAAGGCGAGAAGCAAGCTAGGTAATGACGTTCCCTTAAAGCTTGCTGCTCTCCTAACTTACTAACGTAATTCCTAATTAAGAAAGTCAGCTTTTATCTAGTAGTCTCCTACATGAATTTTGCCAAATTCGTAGTGGATGGCTGTAGCCCTTATCTAAGTACTTCAGTGCTTACCACAAAATCTCTTAAGCTGTCATCATCCCTACGGTAGAGTACTAGATTTACCCATGATTGTATGTGTAATCTTAATTTTGGATAATTAGTATTTAGAGGTATTGGAGGGCAGTGCCCAACGCCAGTTGTTTTACTTGGAGAGAAGTCGGAGCGGTGGCTTTTGCCGATCTGAACTTCGGGGGAGACCCCAAGACCACACTGGCTTCCGTACAGAAAATCGCTGTAGGATTTTGGATGCCCAAATTTCGAGGCAATTTAGAATTGTCTCCATTAGTCTTAAAGAGACTATTAGCTGGCTTTCATGTTTACACTAATCAGCTGTTCGATAAGGGCAAAAACATCACTGCGGCTGAGTTTTTCTTTACCATTAGCAAGGGCGTCAAGAGTACCATTAGCCAAGGTTAAGGGAATTTGGCAAAAATCTAAGGCTGGACCTGTAGGAAGGTTTTTGGTGTAAGTTTCTGCCAGGGCTAGATTGCGCCGCGCATACTCTTGCATATTTTCTGCATTCCAACCCTCTGGGAAGAATTCTACCCCACGTCCCAAATCTTCAGTATGATTACGCAGGATATTAACTGCTTGTAAACCGCGACCAAATGCAATCGCCTGGGTACGGTTCGTTTGTGTTCCATCGTACCAAGTCCATAAGTCTGAAAGTAACAATCCCACTGCACCTGCAACCCCAAAGGTATAACGATCCAAATCAGATTCTGTGTAAATTTTCCAGTTTCTTTCTGCCCAATAAGCCATTCGGTCTGCCATTGCAGCAGTGGCATCCCAAATTCGAGGTGCAATGGTGTCTGGTGCTAGCAGCGACCATTCTCTAATGCTCAAAGTGACTTCTTCTAATAAATTCTCATACCCACTAAAACCTGCAAAGAAAGCGTCTACTGCGAAGCCATCAACCCCTGCCTGTAATGTCAGGCTAATCGTTCTTAACAGCTTCGCTTTAGTAGCATTATCTAATTCAGGATGGTCTTCAATTTCATCAATGGCACGCATACACAAATATGCTGATGCTACTGCTTCTTGCAATCCTGGCGGTAAAAGACTAATTGGTATATAAAAAGTTCGGCTAGTTTCTTTGAGGATTTGCAATGCATCTCTACGTAAATTCATGTTTTCACTCCCCGCTTGATTTTTGCACCACATGAAGTTTGCAGTTTTTTGATGATACTGGATATAGTTTTGACTAAACCTTAAAAACTATAGACTATAAGATACGCTAGTATTTCATCTAAAAATTAATAGTTTTGGTGTTGCAATTAACAAAACTCTCAAATTAATCAAAGTCTAGTCTAGTATATAGGTTTTTGGTTGTAAAAATGTGTGAGGTGTCGTTTAATATAGCTTTCATAAACTTTTAGGATATATATAAGGAAATATGGTAATGTTTGGTTGAATATCGCGAATTTTTTCCATGAGCAAACATCCATTTTAGGCATTTAAAAGTATTTCAAGTCTGCGTTAATCTGACTAAAAAAGTGCAATTATTGTATATATAAAGACAATTCAGCAAAAGCTGACAAATGAGAGCAGCATCTGTACGCACCTTTAGATGCATACAGCGGTTTGCTGAAGAGTTAGAGTAAGTTAAATTGGACACAGAGGGCTACGGCGGGCTACGTCTACGCTAATGAGATAGTGACACCAAATGACTATAACCCACAACCAGAAGTTCCCGTATATTTACTAGATTGACAATAAAAAAGTGGGCTGTTTGTCCACTCAACAAAACATTTGTGAATATTTTTACCAAGAACTGATACGACCAGAGGGAGCAGGGGTTTAATACGCCCTCTGTTGTGTCAGCTTCCCGCAGGGTACGGAAGTTCAGTGACTCCAAATCATCCGGGGTCGAATCCCCTCGTGCTTCCTGCCTCCTTCATTTGTTTTCCTTTAGTGTCAGCCCATTAATCGCTGGGTCGTTGATTACCTGTCCCTGTGTATTAAACCGCGAACTGTCACACGGGCAATCCCAGGTCTTTTCTGAGGAATTCCAGGCGACGATACCATTGAGGTGAGTACAGATTGCAGAATGTTTGTGCAATCTGCTAGATACTTGAGTGGATTAAATTGCCCTTGTCGGGGAAAGCGTAGACACACTCCTGTATCAAAGTCAGTCAGTGGCCCTTTTTTCACCATTTCAACATGAGTCAGTCCAGCCCGGTGTACTGCTTCTAACTCCTGCTGAATCTCATCTATTGATTTTAGGTCTGGGGAAAAAGATAGCCGTCAAGTCGCTCAAAGTCGCAGTTAATGTTTTCTTGGGTAGCGATCGCCTTTATAGTATTAATTGCTGTTGTATGACTTTGGGCAACAAGTTTTGCGCCCTTTTTACCGTGTATTTCCTTGAGTTCTTGGTCAATGATAAGTCAGCACATTCGACAAGTGTGCCGTAAACTATTATTTATAAATAAAGTATCTGCACGATGATAGACATTAAAAATATACTTTATTAGGGATGAAGTTGCCAATAAAATCTCCTGTGAAAAAAAGTTATATTTTTCTATATTTATTTACTTTGGATACACCATAAATTATCAATAAAACTATTATCAGTATTTGTGAAGCTAATTTACGTTATGAAAATGCATTGTAATTAAAAAATAAACAATTAAATTTAAACTAGTATCTGCTAAAATATTTCGCTAGAGAGATGTATACTATTATCAAAGTAATCATACAAATATACTTATGTTGGCTATGGAGGGCTAGAAATGCCAGAGCCTGGTAAAATGGCATCTGTAATTAATTGTTTATTAATACTGACATTGTTAGCTTCTTGCAGTGCTAAAACGTCAGCAGAAGATATGGACAAAGAAACACAAAATATATCTTCTTGGGTAGCAACAGCAAATATGGTCGGTGATGCCTGGATACGCGATGTTGTGCCAAATAAATATGCTGAACAAACATTGAAAAAAGCCCAGCAAGAGCTGCAAAAAGAAAAAGAGAAAATAGACGAAATAAAGTTATCCAAGGATGTAAGTGAAGATGATAAATCAATACTATTAGCTGAAGTTTTAAAGTTAGGAAATAAAACTGAGGAAATATCCAGGGCTGTGGCACAAAAAAATCGTTCAGCGGTACGGCAAAAACTTATAGAATTAGCAGCAGAAAAGCGATCGTTAAACAAGCTAAGAAAAGTAGCAGGACAAACGAATGAATAAAATTTTGGAAATCGCCCTTGGGATTGTTACCAGTATCGGCGGCTTTCTCGATGTAGGGGCGATCGCGACTGCTGCTGAAGCCGGCTCTGAATTTGGCTTTCAACTGATTTGGGCGATTATTCTCGGTACAATTTGTGTAATTTTCTTAGTAGAAATGTCTGGTCGCTTGGCAGCAGTCAGCAAACATACGTTAGCTGCGGCAGTGCGGGAACGTTTTGGGTTCAACTTTTATATCATTCCCCTAGTTGCAGAAGTTATTGTTGATTTTCTAATTTTAGGATCTGAAATTGGCGGTGTTTGTATTGCTTTGCAACTGTTAACAGGCATTAGCTTTCAGTGGTATGCTCTACCCGTTGCCTTTGCAATTTGGTTGATACTTTGGTATGGCAACTTTGGTCTCATTGAAAATGGTATTTCCGTATTAGGATTAATTACACTGGCATTTGTCGTTGCCACGTTCAAATTACATCCATCATTGACAAAAATTGGTACTGGTTTATTGCCAACTCTGCCACAAGAAGACACCGTACATTATTTATTCCTTGCAGTTGGCATCTTGGGTGCGATAATCAGCCCTTACCTATTTTATTTCTACTCATCTGGTGCAGTGGAAGATAAATGGGATGAAGGGCATATTGGTGTGAATCGCGCCGTCGCTGGTTTGGGGATGGGCTTTGGTAGCATTGTCTCGCTGGGGGTGTTGATTGTAGCAACATTGGTACTCAAATCCAAAGGCATCCAGGTTGATAGCTACGAACAGGCGGCGCTGATGTTGACAGAACCTTTTGGTTATTGGGGCTTTGTTCTATTTGCAGCATCTTTGGGCATTGCCTGCTTCGGTGCAGCATTAGAGGTAAGCCTTGATACTGCCTATGACGTTGCTCAAGCCTTTGGTTGGAATTGGGGCGAAAGTCTTAAACCAAAAGATGCCGCACGCTTTAGTTTAATCTACACCGTGTTTGTCTTTTTTGCGTCGTTATTGATGGTATTTGGTATCGACCCGTTGCAATTAACTTTGTTTTCAATGGCAATTACAGCAGTGATTTTGCCGCCTGTAATCATACCATTTCTAGTTTTAATGAATGATCAATCTTATGTTGGCAAGTATCGCAACGGCTGGATTAGTAATAGTGTTGTCATTTTTACAATTGCGCTGACATTTGTGCTAGCGATTGTTGCTATTCCATTGGAAATTATTGGAGGGTAGGAAATGAACATTATTAGAGATGTTCTTGATAACCAATTAGTTGACCGCAATCAACACAAAATGGGTAAAGTTGATGGCATTGTGATGGAGTTGCAAGACGGCCAACCACCACGACTTGCTTATATTGAAGTAGGAGTAACAACCTTGGCCAAACGGCTAAATCCCCGCTTGGCACGTTTGGTAGCAGCAATTGCAAGTAAATGGGGCGCTAAACAAAGTGAACCATTTCGGATTCCGTGGTCAAAAGTACGGGATGTTGGTATTGATGTCGAAGTCGATATTGAAGCTGAAGCAACACCAGCCTTAGCCTATGAAAAATGGCTGCGCGATCGCATCATCGCCCGAATTCCAGGAGGGGGATAATGACAACTCGTGAAATTCATCTAGAATTACTGCTAGGTAAACCAGTACTAGACTCAACTGGTAAAGTAGTTGGACGCATTGAGGAAGTACGCGCCGAACAACAAGGCGAAGAATGGATTGTAAAAGAATATCTTATCGGCTATATTGCCGTGTTAGAAAGGCTATCCGCTTGGACAATTGGGTTAAAAATTTTGCATCTATTGGGGGCGCAGAAAATTTCCGATGGTTATACAATACCTTGGGACAAGCTAGATTTGACTGACCCTGACCAGCCGCGTTTGCGTTGCAGTCTAGATGCATTAAAGTCATTAAACGAGCAACCACAGGATATATAGATATCTATCAATTAGCCAACAGTCTCATTTAATTCGCTTCTAACAAGAGAAGTTAGTGTAGTTTTACGTAAAAGTGTAGCGTTTTTAATGTAGGGCAATGCATTGGCATTGTCAGCCGATACATTAACAATGCACTGGCTGCATTGGCATTGTCAGCCGACGCATTAACAATGCGGCCGATGCATTGGCATTAGTCAGCCAACGCATCAACAATGCGGCCAGTGCATTAGGATTGTCAGCCGACGCATTAACAATGCGGCCGATGCATTAGCATTGCAGGGTATTGCCAAATTTAATTCGCTACAAATTAATAAAATGCTGTATTTAGTGTGGTAACGACACAAGCTTGTGCATTACAAAAACCACTCTTGCTAAAAAATATCTGCTAATCTTTCACCCAACTTCTAGCGAAAGAAAGAGTTTGAGGCTGAGTATCTCTGTAATCATGAATGCGGACAAGTGTTAACCTGCTAAATAACTGATATGCCGCAATATTTCGGAAAACTACCCACTACGAACCAACCTTGGACAACAGTTAGCAATGTAAAAGCTGTAACCTGGGACAATAATATTATTAATTGTGACTGTGGGGACTCACGCCTTACCGTCAGCGTACTTGCTCCCAATTTAATCCGCGTGCGTTTCGCACTGACTAGGGAATTTATGCCTCGCCGTTCTTGGGCAGTGACGCTGGATGATGCAGAATGGACGACAACACCTTTTACAGTTCGGGAAACTGAAGCAACGGTAGAAATTGAAACAGCACAGATTCGTGTGTGTGTCCAGCGAAAAAAGTGTCGCATCGCCTGTTTCGACAAAGCTAATCGTCCCTTTGCCAAAGATGCAGAGATGGGTATAGGTTGGCGGATGGGCGCAGTTGCAGGGTGGAAAAAAATTGCAGCCGATGAACATTTCTATGGCTTTGGTGAACGCACAGGCTTTCTGGATAAACTCAGCGAAGTAAAAACCAACTGGACAACGGATGCCCTAGATTATGATGCACTGACAGATGAAATGTACCAAGCAATTCCATTTTTTATGGCTTTGCGCCCAGAGGTAAGCTATGGCATCTTTTTCAATACCACTTTTTGGAGTCAGTTCGATATCGGTGCTGAACAACCAGGTATTTGGAAGATGGAAACTCGTGGCGGTGAATTGGATTATTACATTATCTACGGCCCCGAACCAGCCCAAATTCTGGACACATACACTCAGTTAACTGGGAGAATGCCATTACCGCCGAAATGGGCGCTAGGTTATCATCAATGCCGCTGGAGTTACGAATCAGAAACCGTTGTGCGAGAACTAGCAAAGGAATTTCGCCAGCGCCGCATTCCCTGCGATGTTATTCACCTCGATATTGACTATATGCGGGGCTATCGGGTGTTTACCTGGAGTCCCCAACGCTTCCCCAACGCGGCAAAACTGATCAGTGATTTAGCACAGGATGGTTTCAAAACTGTCACTATCATTGATCCTGGTGTGAAATATGAACCAGAAGGCAATTATCACGTTTTTGACCAAGGAATAGAAAACGACTATTTTGTGCGTAAAGCTGATGGTACGTTGTTCCACGGCTACGTTTGGCCTGAGAAAGCTGTTTTTCCTGACTTTTTGCGTCCTGATGTGGGTAACTGGTGGGCTGATTTACACAAAAGCCTAACTGATATTGGCGTGGCAGGAATTTGGAATGATATGAACGAACCTGCCATAAACGATCGCCCTTTCGGCGATGAAGGTGAAAAAATTTGGTTTCCGCTAGATGCACCGCAGGGAAGCAGGGAAGCAGAGGGAGAGGAGGATAATTCTCAATCCAAAATTCAAAATTCAAAATTCAAAATTGATGTGACTCATACAGAAGTGCATAATTTGTATGGGTTGATGATGGCTAAAGCTTGCTATGAAGGATTGCAACGGCATCGAAGTTCAGAGCGATCGTTTGTGTTAACGCGATCGGGTTATGCTGGTGTGCAACGCTGGTCTTCTGTGTGGATGGGAGATAACCAATCGTTGTGGGAGCATTTAGAAATGTCTCTGCCGATGCTTTGCAACATGGGACTTTCGGGTGTGGGGTTTGTCGGTTGCGATATTGGCGGGTTTGCTGGTAACGCCACAGCTGAATTATTCGCTCGGTGGATGCAAGTGGGAATGCTTTACCCATTGATGCGCGGTCATTCGGCAATGTCTACTGCTCATCATGAACCTTGGGTATTTGGCGATCGCGTTGAAAATATCTGTCGAGAATACATTAATCTCCGTTACCAACTACTGCCCTACATTTATAGTCTTTTCTGGGAAGCGACAACAACGGGCGCACCGATTTTAAGACCATTATTGTACCACTTCCCTAACGATCCAAAAACCTATAGCCTCTACGATCAAGTATTACTAGGTGCGTCGCTGATGGCTGCGCCAATTTACCGTCCTGGAGTTGAGCATCGAGCTGTCTATTTACCCGCCGGCACTTGGTATGATTGGTGGAGTGGCGATCGCTACGAAGGCCCGATTCACATTCTTGCTCATGCACCACTAGAAACAATGCCACTCTATGTCCGTAGTGGTGCGATCGTTCCCATGCAACCTGTTAGGCAATACGTTGATCAAACCCCACTCGACGAGATCCGATTACGGATTTGGCCAGGTAATAATGAATATCAGCTATTTGAAGATGATGGACAGACAAATAAGTATCAAGATCAAAAGTTTTCGCTAGCAACTATCAGCGTATTTACTGAGTTTAATCAAATAGTAGTGGAAATTGGAGCAAGAGTTGGGGAATGGACACCACCGCGTGAAGTGATTGTAGAAGTTGTTGGTGTTGGAGAGCAACGTTTCCAAGATGATGGTAAGCGACATACTCTGCAATTTTGAAATATTTGCAAAGGTGGTTTCTTGAACCACCATTATCTCCTACTCTAAATTGTGCCAGAAAAAATATGCATAGAGGTAGATGAAAAGCAAGTCAAGGGGTAACATACAATACAAAGGATGAAAATGGTGAAACCGTAAGAAATACGTAAATTTACTACGCTAGATAGATGCGGTTAGAGAACAATCAATGTTAAATGTTAACCGCTTGCGGCTGCAAGATATATCAAAGATCCCTACAAATTCACTTGTGGCAAAAGTCGCAAGTGCGATCGCTGTTTTTATTGGCAGTGTGGTACTAGTTGGCTGGTGGCTTGGCATTGAAGTTCTTAAGCGCGGCTTCCCAGGTAGTCCTGCCACTATGAAAGTCAACACAGCGGTGTGTTTTGTGCTGTGTGGTATGTCGTTGTGGCTATTTTTAAAAGCAGGGGAAAAAAATTCCAAATTATTCCCCCACTTCCCCACTCTTCTCATTTCTCAGGTCTGTGCAATAGCTGTCACTACAATTGCTGCGCTCACACTCTGTCAATATCAGTTTGGCTGGAATCTCGGCATTGACGAGCTGGTGTTTCGTGATTCGCTAACTAGTATAGCGACATCGCATCCGGGGCGAATGGGGGTGAACACAGCAGTAAATTTTATCCTGGTCAGTGTCGCCCTACAGATTTTGATTCATCCAAAAACCCACCGCAGTTATTGGTATGCCCAGATTATCGCTCTGATCGCTACTTTAATTTCCTTTCAGGCGCTCATGGGCTATGCCTATAAAGTGAAAGTTCTCTACGGACTCGCCCCTTATACAACATCAATGGCGTTACACACAGCGGTGTTGTTCCTTTTACTAAGTATGGGCATTCTGTGGGCGCAGGCAGAACAGGGGTTAATGAGGGTAGTTACAAGTGATACTTACGGCGGTTTACTTGCCCGACGTTTATTAGTTGCTGCGATCGCAGTCCCTTTTGGATTGGGGTGGATAATTGTAGAAGGTCAACGGGCAGGACAATACGATCCGGCTTTTGCAGTATCAGTGTTTGCGATCGTCCTGATTGTAATTTTTACTATTTTGATTTGGCAAAGTGCCAGAGTTATTGAACGCCTCAGCCATCAACGCGATCTCGCTCAAAAAGCACTGAGAACCTACGAAGCTAAACTAGGAAGTTTTGTAGATGCTAACGTCATCGGCATTTTGTTTGGCGACGTGTATGGCGATATCCAGCAGGCAAATGACGAATTTCTCAGGATGATTGGTTACACGCGGGAGGATTTGTTAGCAGGTAGATTAAGTTGGAGCGATATCACACCACCAGAGTATCTATACTTGGATGAGCGAGGTGTCGCCGAGGCACAAGGTAATACCAACGCTGCTTGTACGCCCTACGAGAAAGAATATATTCACAAGGATGGTAGCCGCATCCCGGTTTTAGTTGGTTACGTCCTGCTGGGAGAAAACCGGGAAGAGTCAGTAGCGTTTATCCTCGACTTGAGCGAACGCAAACAAGCAGAAGCAGAGCAACAAAAACTAGTATTGCTGGTAGAAAATAGTTCTGACTTTATCAGTATCGCCACCCTTGAGGGTCAATTACTCTACATAAATGATGCAGGTCAAAAGCTGGTAGGGCTTGCCAGCCTTGATGAAGTGAGGCAAAAAGCAGTATTAGATTACGTCATGCCCAAAGACAAAGCCTATTTTCAAGAACATATACTGCCGACTGTGCTATTACAAGGGCGCTGGCAGGGAGAATTTTGCTTTAGCCACCTCCAAACAGGTCAACCGATACCAGTTGATTACAACATCTTCACTGTTACAGATCACAACACAGGTCAGCCAATTGCTTTAGCAACTGTGACTCGCAACATCAGCGAACAAAAGCAGACCCAGGAAAAAATCTTACAACTAAACAAGGATCTACAGCGCCGCATTACTGAGTTACAAACTTTGTTAGAGGTAATTCCCATTGGAATTGGCATTGCCGAAGATCCAGAATGCAAAAATATCAAGGTAAACCCTTCTTTTGCCAAGCAGTTGGGGATATCCTCAGATATAAATGCCCACCTCAGTCCTTCCTTGGACGAAAGATCAACAAGCTTTAAAAGCTACCGCGAGGGAAGAGAACTGTCAACAGAAGAACTCCCAATGCACTACTCTGCTGCTCATGGTGTTGAAGTTCTAGATTTTGAAGTTGATATAGTTCATGAAAATGGAAAAATCGTCAACCTCTTGGAGTCCGTTGCACCCCTGTTTGACGAAGAGGGTAAAACCAGAGGAAGCGTTGGTGCATTTTTAGATATTACGGAGCGCAAACAAGCAGAGGAAGTACTTCTAAATCAGCAAAAATGGCTGGAAGATGTGTTAAATCTGATGCCAAGACCGCTGCTGTTTATCGAACCAGGAACGGCGCGGGTAACTTTTGCCAATCGCTCTGCTAACGAATTAGCTGGGGGCGAATTTCCCAAAGGTGTACCAGCCGCAGATTATCACACAGTTTATCACTATACGGATGCTGCTGGCGATCGCATTCCCAATGAGCAAATGCCAGGAGTGCGCGTTGCCCTTGGCGAACGCCTGAATGGATTGGAGGTGGACTGGCACACTCCTGCTGGTGTGCGCTCTCTACTGATATTTGCTGATACTTTGCCAGCAATGCACGGTCATCCGGCTACTTGTATTTTGGTGTTCCAAGAGATTAGCAACCTCAAGGAGGCACAAAAAGCGCTCTCCTTGGGTTACAAAAGGCTAAAGCTACTATTTGACACAGCCAATGATTTACTATCGAGCCAGCAAGCAATAGTACTAATCGATAGCGTCTACCGAAAACTAAGAGACCAAATTGGTTTAGATATTTACTTTAACTACTTGGTTGAGGATAATTCTCAGGTAATGCGGTTGGGGTCTTACAATGGCATTTCCCAGGAGATGGCAAAGAAAATCGAGTGGTTGGCATTTGGTGAAGGGGTTTCTGGTACTGTAGCGCAGGAACGCCATCCCATAGCTGTAGAGAATGTGCAGCAATCTACTGACTCGCAAACAGAATTGCTTCGCTCTTTAGGCATTACTGCTTATTATGCCTACCCATTGATCGCCCAAGGACGGCTGTTGGGTACTCTTTCTTTTGGCAGCCGCAGTCGGTTAAGCTTCACCGACAATCAAAAAGGGATGATGCAAGCAGTATGCGACCAAATAGCGATCGCAATGGAACGGGCTAGTTTAATTGCTTCTTTGCAACAACAAACTGAGCAGTTGCAAGAGGCTAACCGCATGAAGGATGAGTTTCTGGGGATATTGTCCCATGAGTTGCGATCGCCTCTCAATGCCATCCTTGGTTGGGCGCAATTACTGCAACGAAGCAAGCTCAATGAAACCCAAATGGCTAGGGCTACGGAGACAATTGAGCGTAATGCCAAAGCGCAAACCCAGCTAATTGAAGACTTGCTGGATATATCGCGGATGATTAGAGGCAAGTTACGCCTCAATGTCCGTACTTGTAATTTGGTTCCCATGATTGAGTCAGCCATCGAGACTGTTAGTCTAGCCGCTCAGTCCAAGGAAATCGATTTGAGATTTTCCCTGATTCCCTCAAAAGAAACGCCAAATTCAGATTGGGGATTAGGAATCAATCGCGAAAATCTTGAATCTCCAGAAGCACAATCCCAAACCAATCAACACTCAGAGGACAGCAAGCTTAGTGAAAATTCTCAATTCTTAGTTTCTGGGGATTTCGAGCGCTTGCAGCAAATCATCTGGAATCTGCTATCCAATGCCATCAAATTCACACCCGTCGGAGGACGAGTAGAGGTGCAATTGTCAGTGGTTAGTGGAGAAGAAAAACAACAGACGACGGATAAATATGCCCAAATTCAAGTGATTGATACAGGCATAGGTATGAGTCGTGACTTTCTTCCTTATGTCTTTGATCGCTTTCGTCAAGCTGATAGTTCTAGCACTAGAACCTATGGTGGATTAGGATTAGGGTTAGCGATCGTCCGTCATTTAGTAGAATTACATGGCGGTACTGTCCACGCAGATAGTCCGGGTAAAGAACAAGGAGCGACGTTTACAGTCAAACTACCACTTCTGAAAACTCCCCCCCTCTCTCCCTTCCCCCCTCTTCCCCTTTCTCCCTCTCCCCCTCCTCCTCTTCCCCTCTCCCTGCTTGGCGTGCGCGTGCTAGTTGTAGATGACCAAGCCGATACCCGTGAATTCATCACCACAGTCCTGGAACAGTGCCAAGCCGAAGTTAAAGCAGTAGCATCAGTTTCAGAAGCATTGCAGGTAATTACACAGTGGAAACCAGATGTTTTAGTCAGCGATATCGGTATGCCCCAAGAGGATGGTTACTCTTTGATCCGCAAATTGCGATCGCAACCACCAGAATTAGGAGGAAATATTCCCGCAGCAGCGTTGACAGCTTATGCTAGGGCAGAAGATCGGATGCGAGCTATACAAGAAGGTTATCAGCTGCATTTACCTAAACCTATTGAGGCTGCTGAGTTAGCTACAGTAGTAGCTAGCCTTGTTGGAAGGACTTAGAGAGAATGGGGACTGGGGAGACAAGGAAGAAACAAGCAATCCCCAATGCCCCATTCCCTTTTTTAGCAATATTAAAATTTATCCAAAATTCCAAGTTTTTCCCTATTACCAAAAAGCAGTTTTTTCTTTGAATTTAACGTGGCTGGTAAATACTGCATTATCAAAATATTTATCTGTATATTTTTATTTCAATATGAATAACTATTGTCTATTGAGGCGATGAGTACTTAGTAAAAGCGGCTTCAATACAATTCGGCTAGCTTGTTTATTATGCAAACATTCGCCCAAATCCTCTTAAAAAGCTTGCTTTTTTCCACCTTTACCCCTTTAAAAAAGCAACCGCCATCAGTGGGGGAATGCTATCCGAAACAAATTGAATGCGGCTTCCGAAATAGGTAATTTAAGAGTTGTATTTAGATTATGTAACCTCAGCTAATCTAAACAGGCTACATAAACTTTCACTTGGGTATTGCAAGAGATTAATGTTAAAAATAAAACTTTTTTTACCTTAGTTAGTGTGATTAGTCTGTAGTATTCACCCTTTGTGTGACTCTACGCACATTCGCTAAGACAATTTTTGTATGCTTTTTAAGCTGATTAGCACATTGACTTTCTAAATTTACTCAGATGAGTATGTAAAAAATGGATGGTATATATTCCAACTCTCATAAATCTCAAATCTCATAATCAAGCACTATTTTATACATTAGTATACCTCGTATGAGCGCCCTAACAAAGACATTAGTAAAAACTTTAGCTGAACCCCAACAGCTAGATAATATTGACTTACATGAATCGAAGCGAGCTGATTTTTTACAAGAAGTAATTGAAGGCTTAGAAGACGGCATATTAATTTTAAGTCAAACGGGTGAACTAGTTCATGCTAATGCATCTGCTCGTCGTCTTTGTTGTCAATTCAATCAAGGCAATTTCAACCAAAATTTTGTCCCGTCAGTCATCTGGAATCTTTGTAAATCGTTACTTAGCAATGGATGTTTTTTTTCTGATAAACTCATCATTCTGTCGGATGAGATTGTGCTTGATAAGTCAAATATTTTTCGTATTAGGGTGAGACTGCTAGATTTAGATGGGTTTAAAGTACCTTGCTTATTAGTTACCATCGAAAATCAATATGAGTCTCAGAAAAGTTTAGCAATCACTGAAGTTAAAAAATTTGACTTGACGCCGCGAGAAGCTGAAATTTGGTTTCTCTATAGAAACAACTACAGCTACAAAGAAATTGCTACTAAGCTTTACATCACCATAAACACAGTGAAAAAGCACATGAAAAATATTCACACCAAGCGACATGCATCCATTGTAGTTGAATATTAGTATTGCAATTCAGAATTAATTTTTAAACTGCAAGTTGTTAACTGGATTTTTTCATCCGGTTATTTGATAAGTTGCTTGGGGTCATATTATTAAGTAAATCTAATCAAATAATAGAATAGGTAATATCAACCCTGGCATGAAAACAAAGTTTTGCGTGGCGACTGAATAATTTTGATAACTCGCACGAGTCGCAACAAGTAAAATCGTGAAAATTCAGTATAATCTATAGCTAGTCAAATTTTTATGCAAGATTTAACTACCGAGAATCAGGAGTTTGTTGCAGGCGTAATAATGTATTGTAAACCTGCCGTTTTAACATATTATTATTTTGTAATTCTATAGTTATTTTGTTGAACTGATCAAATCTCAAACCATTATCTTGGACAATTTTTTGAGCATGAGCGCAGTAATTAACTGCAATATCTTGAGCCTTCTTTGGAAGACCACTTATGCTGTTAGGATCGTTACAAACAATCTTGGGAATTTCTCCATTGCCAATAAGTTTTTTAATTTCTTCAAAGGCATTTTGACGGGCTGGCTCCATTGCTAGCACGGCTTGAGCGTAGCTGTTGATTTCAGTATTGTTAACTATTGGTGGTGGAGTTTGAGCGTAAGCTTTTGAACTCGATGAAAAAGCGTTGGAAATCACACCCGCAGTGGCGATCGCGCCAAAAAAGAATGATTGGAAAAGGATTCGCTTTCGGTTAGAGCGGGAAAATAAATCAGAAATTTTCTTCATATAGTGTATGACACAGAACTACATCAGGGATATTATAAGAACTTTGAATTATTTTCAAAGTTGGAAGTTCCAGCAACTGCTCAATACATCAAGCTTTTATATTTGATTGTCAATTTCCTCGGCATACTTGACAAAGTTCGATTATTTTAGTCTGTAATGTTGACATTTCTGATGCTCCTTGCTTGAGGCTCACTTCTAACTCCAGTAGTAGGGGTAAGCAAGAGATTAACTGTTGCACAGAAAGCAGCCTGATTTCTTGCTGTAAGAAATAAATCCGTTTGGGATTACCGATATCAGCGGCAATAGCGATCGCTTGTTGATTGCGCTCACCACTGTCCATCATCATCTTGACCCAGAGCCAGGTGCGAAATTGTCCAATCAGTGTGGCAACTATCCGTAATCCTGGTTCGGAAGCATTGCTCAAATCTGCCAAGGTTGTCAAAGCTTTAGCTGTATCTCCTGTTCTGATTGCTGCTGCTAATTGTAAGCTATTTTGAGTAGTATTTCTTACTAACTTCGTAACAGTATCTACGTCTAAAGGCTTATTGCTACCTTGGGCATATAACCGCAATTTCTCCATCTCATTATAGAGTAGTCGTGTATCATTTCCTACGGATTCTGCTAACAGTTGGGCAGTATTGGCAGTCAGTTTCACGCCCACAGTCTGGGCTACTTGATTCACAGATTGCACCAGTAATTCTGTTTTCCAAGGGGGAATGAGGGGAAATTCTCGAAATTCGGTAGCAAACTGTTTTAACAATTTTGTGGATTTGAGGCGTTCATCTGGCTTGTTGCGGCTGGTGAGCAATAAAAATGAGTTTTCGGGAATGACTGGTAGCGATCGCACTAATTCTGCCAATACATTCTCTGGACAATGCTGACACAGAGTAGTATTTATCAGCCATACTAAGCGCCCACCAGCGCCAAAAGTGGGTGTCATGACCTGATTTAACCCCTGGATAGCAGCATCAGCTTGATCTGGGGAGAATACAGTGTAATTAAAACTGATCCATTGAGGATCGAGGACGCGATCGCGCAGCATAGCGATCGCCTTTTCCATAGCAAAATCATCTTCACCCCAGTAAACATAGATTGGCATAGATAAACCTCTTAATAGATGGGTATGGGGCATAGAAAGAGACTTATTGAATCATTCCGCTTATCCCCCTTGTACAGACGCGATTATTCGCGTCTCCCAACTCCAAAAAACTAAATACTTTTGAAATCATTCTCTTAATCAAGGTAATTTTCCCTAAAATCTATCAAGTGAGAGCGTGAGGCTATGAAGATTGGACGACAACTATCAAACTTACTTAAATCGGTTAGCACGACTGACGCTGCCAGAAACCTACAGATCCCAGGCCCAGCATATTCAGGAATCTTCTAAATTTCAGCCAAATTCTGGGTTGAGACAAGCAGCATCCTTTCCTGGCTATACGCTAATTACCCCACCTGCGGCAGAAGAAGAATCGCAAAACGCTGCTTTCTATGCCAAATTACAGACTTACCAACAGGAACTTTTACAGTTGCCTGTAAACCGTAATTTGATTGTACCTGTACCTTCTGCTAGCTTTCATGTGACTTTAGCGGATTTAATTTGGGACAATGCTTACCTTGATGCCTACGAAAAAAATCCCAAATTTGATGAAGAGTTACACTCTTGTTTAGCCGAAATATTTCAGCAATATCAACAATTGATGACAAACAGGAGTCATCCGATTAAATGGCAAATGCTGGGACTGATACTGATGCCAAGAGCTGTAGCCGTTTGTTTAGTACCTCAAGATGAAAGCTGCTACGAGGAAATTATTAAATTTCGCCGAACAATTTATCAAAATCCCAAGTTAATTGCCTTGGGTATTGAGCAGCATTATCACTTCACAGCCCATGTTACATTAGCCTATTTTGGGGAGGTTTCATCTGACTTAGACCGCATAAGTTTCAGCACAATGCTTTCTCAATTGAATGAAAAATGGCTGTTGAATTTGCCAGAAGTTTTGATCAATCGTGTCGAATTGCGAAAGTTTGATAATATGACGCGCTATTATCGTGAACCAAACTGGCCGATTTTAGATTTTTAACCTGATGCGTGTATTATCTGAACAATAAATCTAAGAATTCAGGAATCATCTAGCAATCCTATTTGATTTTTAAGAATTGCCAGCCGCAGATCCCCGACTTCTTAAAGAAGTTGGGGATCTTGTTTATCACGAATTATTCAGGATTACTATAGTTTGTTCGGATTTAAAATTCCGGTTTTTGATAACCGATGTAAATTGCTTCTAAAAAAACTTCAGGTGTAACAGCTTCTGGCAACTTTTCTAAATTAATAATAGCTACAACTTGCTCGGCTAACTTTAGAGATAGTGAAGCTCTTGCCTTTAATGACATTGCACTACGTCGCTGCAAATACTCACGAATAACAGCAAAATCATCTGGCATCAATGGTGACAAATCGGCAATCTGTACTAACTGTTCATGCAGTATCTTTGCCTGTTCTGAAATTGTCAATGTTGCAGATGCAGTGGTTATTTGAGCTTGAATTACAATTGTACCAGCAGCCAAATCACCTAAGCGCTTTTCGTGGCGACCCAACATAATTAAAAAAGCGCCAATAAACAAAGTTTCATCAAAGGGCCGTAGTAAGCCGCGTAGTGTTGCTTGTTGTAGCCCAATGAGTCTACCATCATCTCGAACTACGCGAATTTTTGCAACTCGTTTACCAGGGGTTTGTCCAAACCATAAGGTTTCAAAAAATACAAAATAGCCAATATAAATAATAAAACTGGCAAAGAATGCGATCGCAATCAACCACAAAGTTACTGCGGTACCGAAAATATCTACCCAAAAATCTCCTAACTGGTCTAAAACAAGAGACCAAGCTATGAAAAATCCCACCAAAATCACAGCCAAAACGTGATAGTCAATGAGCAAAGCCCAGGCACGATTTCCGATTCCAGCAAGAGTGAATTCTAGTTCTACGCTTTCGGGAGTATTAAATTTAACATTATTGAAAAGGTGCATAATCGTCTTTGTACTGAGGTTTAAATTTCGCGATCGCGTAACTTCAAGCCTAACCCTTCACGACGACTCCGCAGGTCATAATAAATAACAGCTTTGATTGCTTGCCAGAAGGGTAAAATAACTGCACTCACTAAAAATAATGATCCTAATACAAATAAATAAACTATAGCAATAAAGAAAATTGCATTTGTTGAACCATTCATAATATCTGGTATTGCTTGTTGAATTAATATTGGTTGATTTAATGCTTGGATAAATCCTCTGACAACTAATTGAATAACTATTTGTATTGGCATTGTGATCAATAAAGATACAGATAATATTAAAATAATCCGCAATGCATTTCCTTTACTTAATTCCCAACTGCGACTTATTGTTGTAATTGGATTAAGATGCTCTTCAATTCCTATTAGTACGTCAGCTATAAAAAACCTTGCAACAAACCAAAAAATAGCAGCCAATACAATAAAACCCCACCCAATATTTAATAGTGGCAAAATCAAATCCAAGGGCTTTATCCATTGTAAAGTTTGTAAGAGAGATAGTGAAATTACAAAAAATAGTAAGAGTAAAAAAGAAATTAGCAATAGCAAGAGTACAGTTAGTACAAACATCCATAAACGAGGTTTAACTTGGCTGCGAGCAGTATTAACTGTTTCGGGTTGATTGACTAATTCACCAAAAGCTAATCGTGAAATAATGGCAGCGTTAACTAAGTATTTTCCCAATGCATAAAAATACACAATTATTCCAATGAGCAGTACAATCAGCCAAAGCAAAAGAGAATTATTATTAAAGCGTAAGTTCCAAAAAAGTGCTATTCCCGCAGGGATGAAAAACAAAAATGGCAGCAATGACCACAAATAACCTATTAAAGCAAGCAAAAAGTAGGATTTTAAATGAGAGCGATAAATTCGGAATCCAGCAGTAACTACATTTCCTAAACTCAGTGGTTGTATTTGACCAGGAGATCCAAAGTTTTCAAACATAATGGTAAATTTGCCTTGAAACTACGGAGATGAGTTTGAGGCTATCTTAAGCTAAGTTAAACTCAGTGTTCCCAAAATTCATGAATATTCAACGTTGGATTGCGCGACGAGAACTGAATTGGCAGCGTTTGGATGCCCTATTAAGGCAGATAGAAAAAAAAGGATTAAAGTCCTTACGAGCAATAGAAATTAGAGAGTTAGCGAGTTTATATCGTTCAGTGGCGGCAGATTTAGCCCGTGCCCGCACTCAGCAAATCGGCAATACTTTAATCCAAAGTTTACAATCTTTAACAACTCGTGCTTACACGCAGATTTACCAAGGTTCGCGGCGACAAGAATGGCAGGCAATCCTAGAATTTTACCGTTGGGGATTACCATCTGTAGTCCAGAAAGCATTTGTATACATTGCAGCTGCAACGGCGCTGTTTCTACTAGGCGCACTAGTGGCTTGGTGGTATTCTTGGCAAAACCCCAGCTTTATGCCTTTGATTGTACCTGAAAACTTGATTAGCAAGGTGCGAGATGAGCATAAATTATGGATGGGTTCAATTGTCGGTGTTGAACCTCTGGCATCTAGCGGTATCATGATCAATAATTTGTCCGTGTCTTTTGGGGCTGTCGCTGGTGGCATGACGACTGGAGCATACACAGCCTATTTGATGATATTTAATGGCTTATTAATTGGTGCTGTTGGTACTTTAGTTGGTCAAAATAATCTAGCTTATCCTTTTTGGGCCTTTGTGTTACCGCATGGTTCCTTGGAATTACCTGCGATATTTTTTGCTGGGGGTGCGGGATTTTTATTAGCAAGAGCAATTTTATTTCCTGGTAAATATCGCCGTGGAGATGCACTGAAATTTTACGGTTCTCAGGCGGTGCAGCTAGTATTTGGGATTGTACCAATGTTGATTATTGCTGGTGCAATCGAAGGATTTTTTTCACCTAATCCCAGCGTCCCTGATGCAATTAAATATCTGGCAGGATTAGGATTGTTTATACTTTTGGTAATGTATTGTAGCCGCAAGCAAACATAAAATAATTTAGATGGTGGCAGATTGGTAAATTAAAAAATCTGTACAATAGCTGCACTAGCCTGTTAAATAGAAAATTTTGGTTTACTTCGTTCAAGCCAATCTACGCAGTTGATGGTTTTTGATGCTAACTCAAGCGAATTGGTATATAGTTCAAAGTGCAAAAGCTTGGTATAAAAACTCTTTAAAAGATAAATTGTGGAACACAGCTTTAATACAACTATCTGCTAACAGTTTATCTGCTGGATGGCTACTATATAGCTACGTAATTTCCATGAATATCTCCTTTTGGGAGTAACATAGTGAAACAGCGGCGTTGATTTGTACTGTTTTACTTAGTCAAGTTTTGTTTCACACGTTTTGGGAATATGAGTAAACTAATTCCAGCCATCAGAGTCAAAAACTTCAGCTACTATTACGACACTCAAAAGATAGTTGAAGCCGTGTCAATGGATATTTACCAAAACCAAGTCACGGCAATTATTGGTTCTAGTGGTTGTGGCAAGTCTACTTTTCTGAAATCGTTAAATCGCATGGGTGAATTAGAAGCAGAAGTGAAAGTTGAAGGAAAAGTAGAATTCTTTGGGCAGAGTATTTATGAGCGTCGTGTCAACATCAATCGCTTACGTCGCCAAGTTAGCATGGTTTTTCCCAAACCAAATCTTTTTCCCATGAGCGTTTACGATAATGTTGCTTATGGGGTGAAATTAGTTGGATGGCATCCAAAAGTAGAATTAGATGGAATTGTTGAATCTGCCATCAAAGCTGCCGAACTTTGGGATGAAGTGAAAAATAAGCTGCACAAATCTGCTTTAGAGCTTTCTGGTGGTCAACAACAAAGATTATGTATTGCCCGTGCTTTAGCAGTCAAGCCGAATGTTCTGTTGATGGATGAGCCTTGTTCAGGTCTTGATCCTATGGGTAGTATGAAAATAGAGCATCTGATCAATAACTTGCGCTCTGAGTTGACAATTGTGATTGTTAGTCACAATATGCAGCAAGTTACTCGCCTATCTGATTTTACAGCTTTCTTTTGCAGTAATGAAAATCGCATGACTCAAATGGTTGAATTTGGAACTACAAATAAAATCTTCACTAACCCCGTAGATTCTCGCACCCGTGACTACGTTTTCGCCCGCGTCAGTTGAAGTGTTTCTAAGATTCTAGCTATTCAGAGGGTAACTAGATAGTCTTGCGGAAATTAGGGGTTAAATTTGATTTCCGCTTGTTTTGAGTTTTTCTTGTGTTGGGCAATGCAGACCGAGATTGACAGTCTCTTTTTATACTATATACTTAAAGAAAAGTATCTGCCTAGATCACCTGAATCATAAGATGAAATGTCCTCTGTGCGAATCTACTTCATATTATAAAAATGGTCGTTGCAATGACCAGCAGAATTACCTCTGCAAAAATTGTGGCAAACAATTCCTTGAGCCTGCATTACCTCATTCCCTGGAAGGGGACTTGCTAGTTAACAGCAATGGACATACTAAACTATCTATGACTGATGCGGCGGAACTTTCTTTAGTAAAAAACCTGCCAAAAGAAAAAATCACAGAGAAAAGTCTTGGCTCTTTTAATTTTAAATTAGCTGAAGAACTGCTGCAAATGATATTATCGCCTGATTGGTTAGAATCTTCTGTGTTCAGCCAATTGCTCTTAAAAATTCAGCAAAATAATGAAATTAAGCATAAGTTAGAAACAGGAATATCTCTTCTCATTTTGGATGCAGAAAACTTAAAATTAGATATTAATTCAGAATTATTTTTAGCCAGTCTTTGCGAATATCCACTCCAAGTAAAAATTGCATTTGCTAATTGGAAAAACCCCAGTATTGGGAAGCAAGATATGGAACTATATAACCGTGGTTATCAACTTCTCCATGTGCCTGAAGGGAAAAATAGTGCTGATGCAAAAATGATTGCATTCGGTGCTTGTGTCTTACGCTCTTATCCAAAAGTTAAAGAAATATTAGTCTGTTCTAGCGATGGAATTTTAAACCATCTTTGTAACGAACTCCAAAATCAAGGATTAATTGTCTATTGGGTACGTAGACAAGGACAAAATTTGCATATAGACAACCGGAATACTGGCAAATTAACTCATTATTCTTTGTCAATGGCAACAAAAGCTACATCTTTTGAAAAAGTGATTGATCCAATTCAAGATTTAATTAAAACTGAAGAGGAATCAATCAATGCTAAATTAAACAGTTTAGTGGATGTTGCCACTTTATTTCAAGAAAGATGCGATATCAATATTAAATCTAATCCAAAGCAATCTGAAATTGAGGAAATAATCTCTATTCAATATAACTCATCTGCACAATCTATTCAAGAAGAAAATGCTGCGAAAATTTATAATGGAGAAACATTAGATAAATTACTATTAAAAATTATTCAAGATATACAAAATAAGTCTCCTCAAACTAAATTATCTGTGTCCAAGCTAGGTTCAGAGTTACAGAAAATAACCGGAGAATCTCCTAATTCAATTATTAAAAAATTAAAGTTAGGCTCCAATTTTAGTAAATATTTAGAATCATCTCCCACATTTACATTAAAGGCAAATGGCAAAGAATACGAGGTAACAGCGCTACCCTGCGAGTAAATACTTTCTAGATGTTTACCTACAACCTGAGCCTGTAATTCAGTATTATGTAAAAAGATGTAAAGAAATGTAAATGATACAATGCAGGATAAAGTCGTTGTTGTTGTCGGTGCTACTGGTGGTATTGGTTCAGCTTTAACACACAAACTTGTGCCTACCGGAGTCCGGTTGGTACTGGCTGCCAGAGATGCTGTTCGTTTAACAACACTGTCTGTTGATTTACCAGGGCAAATTTTGAGCGTTCCCACGGATATTACTGATCCCCAACAGGTAGATACTTTGATCAAAAAGACCATTGCTGAGTTTGGTCAAATAGATATTTTAGTGAATGCAGCTGGTGCTGGTATACTCAAGCCCTACAACACCCTAGAACCCGCTGATTTAGACAAGATGTTAGATGTCAACTTAAAAGGTAGCTTTTACACTACTCAGGCGGCTGCTGAAGAGATGCAAAAGCGCAAATCTGGTCACATCTGTAATGTGGTGGGAATTCTGGGTAAGCATTCGATGGGAATGGCAGCGGCTTATTCTGCTTCTAAGTTTGGTGTTGTTGGTTTCAGCAAGTGCATGGCAGAAGAACTCAAGCGTTTTGGTATCAAGTTCACGCTATTCTACTTTGGTGGGGTAGATTCTCCTTTCTGGGATAACGTCAACCTAAAAGTAGACCGAAAAAAAATGCTCAGTCCTGAAACTGCTGCCAATGCGATTTTCTTTGCTCTTTCTGCCGAACCGCAAGCTGTGCCAATGGAAATTAACATTCAACCTGATAGTCATTTGTTCTTTTAAAGGGGGAGTGCGCCTACATAATTCTTGCTTAGGAAGGACGTGAAAATCTAGCAAAAAAGGCAAAATTTACAGATATATAAACTGTTATGCTGGATTTTCAATATCTATGAAAATTGATCGCGTTCATTTCTATGTAGAAGACGCCAAAGTGTGGCGGGATTGGTTTGTACGCCATCTTGGTTTTCAAGCAGTAACCGATCGCGTTAGTTCATTTCATACTTGTACAGAAGTGGTGAAAAGTGGCGATGTCTGCTTTTTTCTGTCTTCACCACTGTTGCCTACAAGTCCAGTAGCTGAGTTTCTACGTCAATACCCACCTGGTGTGGCAGATGTCGCTTTTGTCGTCGAAGATGTCGAGGCTGCGATCGCACTAGCTCAAATGCACGGTGCTACAATCCTACAACCCGTCCAGGAACGCCAGGAAGGTAGGGCATCTCTCAAGTGTGGCAAAATTGCCGCTTGGGGTGGACTGACTCATACATTGGTAGAAAGGCACTGTGGAGAAGTGGGAAAAGACGCAGAGATTGGGAGAGAGGGGGATGAACTTTCTGTGTCCCCGTCTCCCCGTCTCCCCGTGTCTTCTTCAATTACCGCCATAGATCACATAGTGCTGAACGTGGCAGTTGGTGAATTAGATCGTGCTGTGGCTTGGTACGAAAAGATCCTAGATTTTCAGCCCCAGCAAGCATTTAAAATTAAAACCAATCGCTCTGCTTTACACAGCCAGGTGATGGTTTCGCGCAACGGTAGCGTCCAATTGCCAATTAATGAACCGGCTTCTAGGAATTCTCAAATTCAAGAGTTTCTCGATGTTAACCGGGGGCCAGGAATTCAACATATTGCCTTGCGAACGACTAATCTTGTAAGTGCGATCGCTAAATTTCGTGCCAGTGGTTTATCCTTACTCTCAGTTCCCCAAACCTATTACTCACAGCTAAAACAGCGTCAAGGACTCACTCTATCACCTCTAGAACTAGAAGCGATCGCTCAACAAGAAATTCTCGTAGACTGGCAAGAATATACTTCCGTAGGAACACAACAAACTGCACCCCTCCTACTGCAAATTTTCACTCAGCCTATTTTTGAACAGCCGACATTTTTCTTTGAGTTTATTGAACGCCGTTTTCAAGCTCAAGGTTTTGGGGAAGGTAACTTTCGCGCCTTATTTGAAGCTATTGAAAGTGAACAAATCAAACGCGGTACTTTGCAATGATGTCTGAGTACAAAATCTCAATTGAAGTTCAGCCAGATTCCAAACAAGTTGATTTTGTAGACAAGCAACTTCAGGAATTTAATACAAGTAAGATTGGAGATTATCAATATACGCCACTGTTTTTATTGCTTCGTGATTCAGAAAAAATGTAGCGGGCGGCTTGGAGGATTTTCCTCCAGGTTATCGTCGATACTTTCTTAAAAAGAGTTTACAAAAAACCTTAGTTGAACTTGATAGTCTCGAAAAATAGCCATATATCTGAGATAATTTTAATAAAAATTAACATTTTCCGCCGATGCTAAGACTGATTACTGACTTCGACGGCCCAATTATTGATGTTTCCGAACGGTACTACCGTGTTTATCAATTCTGCTTGGAGAAAACCCGTCGCCCAGACCAAGTAGTGCAAGAACTTCCAAAAGCGGAATTTTGGCAGTTAAAGCGATCGCGGGTTCCTGAAAAACAAATCGCCTTAAATTCCGGGTTAGACGAAGCCCAAGCCCAAGAATTCGCCCAATTGCGGCGGCAAACTGTGCATACAGAAGCTTACTTTCACTATGACACTCTCGTACCCGGTGCTGTGGATGCACTATTAAAAATTCAACAAGCTGGAATCGATTTGGCAGTTATGACGATGCGCCGAGTTCGAGAACTAGATTATGCCTTTAAAAAATACGATCTAGGTAAATTTTTCCCGGAAAATCGTTGTTATTGCTTGAGTAACGACTATGTTAAAACTCGTGATATTGAAGATAAGCCCTTGTTAATGGCTAGGGCATTAAGAGAACTGCCCCCGGCTACTGATACCTGGATGGTGGGGGATACGGAAGCCGACATCACCGCAGCAAAAAATTATGGTATTAAGGTGATGGCTGTAGAATCTGGGATTCGCGATCGCACCCAATTGGAACTTTACCATCCCAACCTAATCGTTAAGGATTTCAGCACTGCTGTAGATTTAGTCCTAAAACCTAAACGCCTTGTCTAGAAAGACTCTGTAGGCTGCAAGAGCTTGAATCATACCAGATAAATTAGCGCTCTCCTTAATCCCCTCCTCGCTTGCGGGGAGGCGAGACAAAGCGTAGCTTTGGTAGCAGTGGGGTTCTTGGGGTTTGATAAGTAATCAATAAGTATATGTTTATTGTATTTTAGTATACTGACGTTTCTACGATCAGGGCACACATATATGTACCCTTACCACGTGTTATGTCCAAATAAATAACACACATTAATCACGTCTTCTTTTTAGAAGTATTTAGAAACTTCCTTACGGCTATCGATTTAGCGTAGAAAGCTACTAACCAACCACAAAAATATAAACGTCAGTACAGTAGAGAACTGATTCGATGACAGATTGAGGAATGGCATTTGTGGTAAGAGCCACATAGCAACTAGTCCCCCAGCGATTAAGCCAATTATTAAACTGACCAGGGTGAACAAAACTGCTCGGCCAAACTTGCCTTCCTTGCGATTGAGAAAGTAAATGCTAGTGCCTACCCCAACCACCAATGCTAACTGCAAAACCTGATCGCCTCCCTCTGGATAAAACAGGCTAATAGAACTCAAGCCAAGAAACCAAGCTCCTGGTAAGAATATATCCGCAGGTGTTGGCTGATCCAGCATCCGTTGCAGCCATGCAGGTGACTGTTCGCGAGGGGTTGGACTTTCTTTAGGAGGCGATTGTACTCGCAACTCTGGAAAGCGGATGCGCTCAGGAACTTTGATTTTACCTTCCTGGCGCATCCGTAAGCGATCCATTAAAATCGCATCGTAAGCCGCTTCAATTACTTCTAAATGCTTGGCATCGCCATTATATTGCTCGAATAGGCGATTACGAGCATCCTGAATTTCATCGAAGCTAGCCTCTTCTGATACCCCAAGTTTTTCGTAGGGATTTTGATCGCTCATGGGAGTTTGTTACTTCAGCCTCAGTCAGCGGCAGTCTTTTGTCGAAGAAAAAACAGCTTTAGGTTTTATTTTGATCGAAACTAAAGTCTCGACCTATTTTATGCCCTACCAGGATAGTAGCACGGGTTAGTTTGATCGACTTTGTAATTTCAACTATAGTCACTTTAACATATTGCTATAACTCCGTGTATACCCTCATGTCGTTGCCTAGTTCTGGCTCTAATCTAGAATTTGAACGGAGAGTACCTAAATTGCATAGTTTTTATGAAAAAATCAAGTTTATTGTTTCAAATTTGGCAACTTACTGTGCCCTAATAGAGTTTTTTTAATTATACTGAATAATCGCTTGTGGTATATATCCGCATATCGATTTAAAATTGAAACGTTTTAAGTTACCACCTAACTGGGATCAACGAGGTGTCTTGGTGTAAAAAACTGTTGCGGCTAAAGTTCATAACGCTTATACACTGTGCCTAACAGAAGTTTCGCGTTCTCATTGCCCACAATCCTGATTAAAGTATTTATTTTTAAATAATCAGGATTCTCACACCGTAGCCATGTAGATTCTTAGTTAGTCCTAAAGTGGCAACTGCGTTTTTACGCAACCCTCTTGTTAATCTTACGAATTTTTGTGCAAAGTAATGGTCATGGCTCCTGCCAAGATTCTTGTAGTTGACGACGACCCTGCGGTTCGGAATTTAATCCAACGCTTTTTGATTAAGCAGAACTATCAGGTAGAGGCTGCCGAAGATGGAAAGACAGCCTTAACTCTATTTGAGCAATTTAACCCTGATTTGGTGATTCTAGATGTGAATCTACCAGATGTCACAGGGTTTAACCTCTGCCAAGAGATGCAAAGTCGTAATGGTGTTTTTGTTCTGATGTTGACTAGCCGTGCTGACGAAGCTGACAAAATTCGCGGCTTTGCTAAAGGTGCTGACGACTATCTCACCAAGCCTTTTGGGCTGGGAGAGCTAGAAGTCAGAGTCGGAGCTATTTTGAGGCGTCAGCGAGTGATAACTACGGCCGAGCAGAAACGCTTGGTATTTGAAAAACTGATGATTGATCCAGTGCGACGGGAGGTAGCACTTAATAACCAACCAGTACCGTTAACTGCTCTGGAATTTGACTTGTTGCATTTTTTAGCTAGTCATCCAGGTCGAGTTTGGCGGCGAGCAGAACTAATCCAAGAGGTGTGGGACTATGAATATGTCGGCGACCAGCGGGTTGTAGATGTGCATATCGGTCAAATTCGCAAGAAGATTGAAATTGATGCTAGTCAGCCAGCATTAATTCAAACTGTACGTGGCGTAGGGTATAAGTTTGAATCTCCTGCTTATTCCCAACAGTTAGAGGCCAAATCCTGAGTTGATAGTCTAGAGTTTTTTAACTCTTGACTGTTGACTCTTGGGGGAGGCATTAGTGAATTGATTTGGCTTTAATAAAAGACAAATTCAGACGATAAAAATAGGTAGATATTCCTCAAATATAGACCAGGCATTTATTTGAGATATTTATCTTTTTAAGACAGTGGACAGGGGAGAGAGTCCACTGGAAAATATTTCTTTGCATCTGACCGTTTTCATAGAGATAACAGTACTTAGGTTGGAGTTAGTAGGGACGCATAGTTAGCTATGCGCCCCTACAAACGTGTTTGTATCCAAAAGAAAACTGCTAGATAACAAGTATTAACGGTCAGCTAATATACTCAAGTCTTGCCTCAATTCTCAATCTTGCACTATTACCAACTAGTTTTGGCAACAGGAGAAACTATTGGAACTTTTTAAGGATCAGAACCTACTGATCTTTTTTGTTGTAATATTGCCGATCGCTATTAGCTTAAAATCCCGTTAATAGGGCACGGTTTGCCGTGCCCATATTAGGGCGTGAGCCAGAATAACGCCCTTTATACCAGTACCTATGGGGTGTCTAGTAAATTAGCTGTTGCTGGTGAGTCGGTACAGGGCATTTCTACTGAGGAGTGGTGGAACAAAGTTTCCAGATATACTCGGGCAGCACGGCGATCGCTATCTCCATTTTGGAGTAAAAACAATGATAGCGCCGCTGTCAATACTCTGTTTTCATCCCAATCGGGATGGGTTTCTAAGTAGTTTTTTAATGATTCGTGGAGTGTTTGGGGAATTTCTGTAAAGATGCTAACCGTTGCTTTCATGAGATTTTCCTCCTATGAGGATAATCAAGAGGGACAAGTTGCTTGCGGTGAAGCGGCTTAAAGCTTCACACGCTCTTTCGCCATCCCGACAATCTACGTCCGCATCTAATAGTAATATATTTTACACATTTGATGCTGACGGTTGAACGGATTACAAAAGCAAGCCGCATCATTGTGCGCCAAGAGGGGGTGGGTTTGTCAATGCTGCGAAATGTTAAAAACGATTGTATAAAAAATAAATGCGAACGAGAGAATCAGCTTTAGAGTCTATTTTTCGTTACTTTACTTTACAAAAACTCAGTCCTGGAAGTTCCTTACCACTGTTAATCAACAATCCCCAGTCAGACGGTAAGAAGCCTATTAGCTCGTTGAACACCTGTGGAAAACTGTTAAAATCCCTGTGGAAACCCTGTGGAATTAGTGAGAAAAATTGCAGCCAATGATAAGAATTACCAAAATGTCACCAGATTATGACATTTAAGTTCATGAAATTAGCTTCTCAATCTCAGTTATCATCGTGGCTGTCTTCGATACATCCCCAGGTCTGGATTTTCGCAATTGGTAGATTTTTCTCGGAAGTTGGCACCGGCTTTACCCTGTTTTACGCCCCCATCTTTTTTGTCAATCAACTTGGTTTATCTGCAACCAGTGTTGGGGTAGCCTTGGGTAGCGCCTCGATTTCCGGCATCGTCGGGCGGATTACAGGTGGTTCTTTGGCTGATTCTGGATATTGGGGACGCCGCCGCACTTTGTTGCTAGCCACGGCGATTTCAGCAATTGCTTCTCTAGTTTTAGCTGCAACCAATAATTTCACTACTTTGGTAATCGGTAGCTTGATTAGCGGTTTAGGGATAGGTTTCTATTGGCCGGCGGCTGAAGCTGTGGTTGCTGACGCCAGCCAAATTGACAATCGCCGGGAAACTTTTGCGATCGCTCGACTAGCTGATAACCTTGGATTAGTGATCGGAATTGTGCTAGCAGGGTTTTTGATCGCGATAATTGGGAGTTATCGATGGCTATTTGTGATTGATGCCATCTCTTTTATGGTATTTTTTGGAGTTGTCTATGTAGGGATTAGTGAAACTGAACAACAGCAGATAGAGAAATCTGAAAAGACAGAACTTTTCGCTTCTTGGATGGCAGTATTAAGCGATCGCCGTTTCCTGGTCTACATCGCAGTTAATATATTCTTTACAATCTATATTTCTCAAATCCACAGCACCCTGCCGCTTTACTTCAAAAACTTTGTATTTGTCGAAAGTACTGCCAAGGGATTTACTGAAACTACCATTAGCGGACTATTTGCTTGGCATTTAGTATTCGCAATTATTTGTCAGTTGCCTGTCACCAGCATTTTAAAACGCTGTTCTCACACACTCGCGCTCACTGTTTCCGCCATTTTTTGGGCAATTGGTTTTGGTCTGATTTGGGTAAGCGGCACTGCCCCATCTCATAATCTGGTCTGGGTAATATTGGCACTGGCAGTATTTGCTGTGGCAATTGTTTCTTATACCCCATCTGCTGCTTCTTTAGTGACTGAGTTAGCCCCGGAAAATCAACGCGGCGTTTATTTTTCCATCAACGCTTTGTGCTGGGCTATTGGCTCTTTTATTGGTCATCCCTTGGGGGGATGGGCATTAGATCAACCACAAATTATTACCAATAGTTACTGGCTAGGTTTTACCTTGAGTGTAGCGATCGCTGTGGCAATTTTACAGTATCTCAATCGAATTTTGGCTGAGTAGGGGCGCACAGATGTGCGCTTATTTTCCCTCTATTGACGACGTTCTTGCAGCTTACGATATACCGATTTTAAATCAACTTGATGGTGAGCTAAGGCAACCAAAGTATGATATAGCAAATCAGCCACTTCACCTGCGATCGCATCTGCTTCATCATCCTTAAAGGCCATTACTACCTCAGCTGTTTCCTCACCGATCTTTTTCAAAATTTTGTTATCGCCGCCTGCAAAGAGTTTACAGGTATAAGAACTTTCGGTAGGATGATCGCGGCGATCGCATATTGTTTCAAACAATTGCGACAATGTATCCCCTGGTGGCGGGGCAATTTTCCCTTCTATTTGGTGAAAACAACTGCGCTCTCCAGTGTGGCAGGCAACATCTCCTAATTGCTCTACCCCAATGAGCAACGCATCACTATCACAGTCATAACGGATACTCTGCACCTTTTGAAGATGTCCCGAAGTTGCTCCCTTGTGCCATAATTCTTGCCGAGAACGGCTCCAAAACCAAGTTTCTTCAGTTTCTAAAGTCTTTTGTAACGAATCCTGATTCATCCACGCCATCATCAGGACAGTACCATCCAGATAGTCTTGGACAATTGCAGGCACCAGACCCCGTTCATCGTAGCGAATTTTCTCAACCGGGATGGTGTAATGCAGCGATCGCGAATCCTTAGAAGACATACCAGCTAGTTTGCTCTAATGAGAATAATTATATGGATTTACGATACCATCCAGAATAGGGCAACTGGGATGTTTTTTTTGAATTGAACTATCTTATCTAGCTGTGACAGACTCCTAGACTGATGCAAGCATAGACTTCGGTAAAGATCCTAGTATGCCGCAAATTATCGAGTTTGAATATCTTAGGAGTCACGCAAAAATAACTTGAACACTTTTAATTGGAAAGTAAGGCTGACAGCTTATTCCAAATTAAATTTGTACAACTTATTTTTACATGATGCCTTAAAGTCAAGTCTTCATTGGACTTGCATAATATATTGTTATTTTTTTGGTTCAGCTAATCCTATAGGATAGAAATTCTAAGCACTGTTTGACCCTATCCTAAGATAGAGCTTTTTATTGCCTACTGTTAGGAGAGAACCTTGGTAAATACCACAATTAAAACAACAAAATCACAAGAAGTCTTTGCTGCTGCTCAAAACCTCATGCCTGGAGGAGTCAGTTCTCCAGTTCGTGCCTTTAAATCTGTGGGCGGACAACCCATCGTTTTTGATCGTGTTAAAGGCGCATATATTTGGGATGTAGATGGCAATCAATACATAGACTATGTAGGCACATGGGGGCCAGCTATTTGTGGTCATGCTCATCCAGAAGTCATTGCAGCATTGCATGAAGCTTTAGAAAAAGGCACTAGTTTCGGCGCTCCCTCAGTCCTAGAAAATGTTTTGGCAGAAATGGTCATTGATGCCGTTCCTAGCATCGAAATGGTCAGATTTGTTAACTCTGGAACTGAAGCCTGTATGGGAGTTTTGCGGCTAATGCGGGCTTTCACCAACCGGGAGAAAATCATCAAGTTTGAAGGTTGCTACCACGGACACGCCGATGCGTTTCTAGTAAAGGCGGGTTCTGGTGTTGCTACACTTGGTTTGCCAGACTCACCGGGAGTACCTAAATTAGCAACTAGCACCACTCTAACTGCGCCTTTCAATGACTTAGAAGCAGTCAAAGCTTTATTTGAAGAAAACCGCGACGAGATTGCCGGTGTCATTCTTGAGCCAGTTGTCGGCAACGCTGGATTTATTGCTCCTGATGCTGGCTTCTTAGAAGGATTACGGGAACTGACTCACGAGTATGGAGCGTTATTAGTATTTGACGAAGTGATGACAGGCTTCCGCATTGCTTACGGTGGCGCTCAGGAAAAATTTGGCGTCACTCCCGATTTAACAACATTGGGTAAGGTGATTGGTGGTGGTTTGCCAGTAGGGGCTTATGGTGGTCGTCGAGATATTATGTCAATGGTTGCGCCCGCTGGCCCCGTATATCAAGCTGGGACTCTTTCTGGTAATCCTTTGGCAATGACTGCTGGCATTAAGACTTTAGAATTGCTGCAAAAGCCAGGTACTTACGAGTCTCTTGAACGGATTACTAAAAAGCTAGCAGATGGTTTGCTGCAAATTGCCAAAGAAACTGGTCATGCGGTTTGCGGCGGTCAAATCAGCGCCATGTTCGGCTTATTCTTTACCTCTGGCCCAGTTCATAACTACGAAGATGCGAAAAAGTCTGATACAGCCAAATTCGGACGCTTCCATCGCGGAATGTTAGAGCGTGGTGTTTACTTAGCACCTTCTCAATTTGAAGCTGGGTTTACGTCTTTTGCTCACACTGAAGAGGATATTGAGCAGACTTTAGCAGTTGCACGGGATGTAATGTCGAGCCTGTAAGGTGTTAAGGGATTTCCAAATAAAAAAGTATCCTCTTACCTCTTGTGGGGCGGGCATCTTGCCCCACAAAAGGCATAATTTATAGGAACTCCCTTTTCTAAGCAACTCTAAAGCCTTATTTGCAGAACTTTCAGCAGCTAATGGTGTTCAATCGTCTTGTACGGTTGGGGATCAAAGAAATTTTTTAACAGGTTTCCTCTCTATCGTTATTACTCAAGGAAGGTCACATCTTCGTCATAATTTCGCAATGGCTTCGTCAATAGAATATGCAATATTTAGCCTACATTAAGATATTCATGTTAATAAAGCAGGATTAACAAATTCTAGAGGGTTAAGTCCCTCGCAACTAACAAGCGGCAAGTTTTGTTGCTTTTGTCTTTATCACCGTTGTAAAACTTAATTACAAATTATTTTAATTTCCTTTTACATTTCTCGAAATTTTCCTCATACCCCATAGGTTATAAAAATTAACACGGAAGAAGGTTCTTACCTTCATGGCGAGGGTTTTACTTATAGATATTAGATTATCCATCGGGTAAGGTATTTTTTCAGAGTCAGGGTTGGAGCTAACTTTAAAAAATATACCAATCATAACTTGTAGCTTGTATGGCAAGGCTTACCAGAGTCTAAAAAGCTGCCATAAGTATTGTGGAAAAAAAAGATGGTTCAACCTTGAAGGAGCTATGAAGTGAACGACAATAAGTCATTTTATGGTCTGCAAAAAATATTAATTACGTTGCTTGTCTTGAGTGGCATTTTGAGTGCCAGCACGATGATGCTCATCAAGTCAAGCTCCTCTGATGCTCAAAGTACAGAGAATATAAATGTAAACAATCTACCAAGCAAAGTTGGAATTCAGCAGCAGATTGAAGACCTAAAAGCGGCGATGCTTAAAAGTTGGCAGCAACAAGTACAAACAAAAGGTATTTCATATACTGTGCCACTACGTTTTCAAGGGGCAATAGTTGATGCGGCAAAACTTACTCCCGAACAGAAAGTAATTGCGCTCACCTTTGATGATGGGCCATGGCCTGAGAGTACCGCGCAAGTACTGGATATTCTTAAAAAAAATCAGATCAAAGGGACATTTTTTCTCATTGGGCAAAACGTGAAGAATTATCCAGGCTTAGTGAAGCGGGAAATTGCTGAGGGTCACGTAATTGGTAATCACACTTGGCATCATTGGTATCAATTCTTAAATCCCCAAGCAGCTGCCTATGAAATTGACCACACAGCAGACTTGATTTATCAAGTGACAGGGATTAAAACAAATTTATTTCGACCACCAGGGGGAATTATGCACAATGGGGTGGCTAGTTATGCTAGAAATAGCAAATATGCCATCATTCGCTGGTCATCTGACTCTGTAGACTACTCACGTCCTGCTGTACCAAAATTAATTAATAATGTATTTAAAAGGGCCAAGCCAGGTGGAATTGTGCTAATGCATGATGGTGGTGGTAATCGCTCTAAAACTGTGCAAGCTTTGCCAGAAATTATTGCCAACTTTCGGAAACAGGGCTATAGGTTTGTTACTATTCCTGAACTTTTAGAAATGCAAGATGAAGATCAAAAGCTGATTGGAAACAAAAAAACCGTCCAAAATTAACATCTGAACGGAATTTTAACAGATTAATATTTCATGCAAATCTAGTTATGTTGCCAGTTGTGCTGATACCTTACAACTACAAGTCAGGAGGTAAAATCACCTGATCGATTGCGTGGATTACGCCGTTAGTACCTGTGATATCTGCCTGTGTGACTTTAGCATCATTCACGGTAACACCAGTAGCAGGATCAACCTTAACGTTGATTGTGCCGCCTTCAAGGCTTTTAACTTCGCCAGACTTCAAATCACTGGACAATACCTTACCAGGTACTACATGGTAAGTTAAAATCTTCAGCAATACTTCTTTGTTGTCTGGTTTTAGCAATTCTTGCAAAGCATCTGGTGGCAATTTAGCAAAAGCTGCATCTGTTGGTGCAAAAATAGTTAAGTTATCTTTACCTTGCAAAGCTCCAGTCAATCCTGCTGCTTTCAAGGCCTTGGTTAAGGTGGTAAAGGAAGCGTTTGATTCTGCCAACGCTAACAAGTTTTTGCCTTGATTGTCGCTTGCCCCTGGCCCTGGTGGAGTTGTAGAAGGTGTCCCAGTAGATGGTGGGGTAGGTTGAGTTTCCGGGATAGGACGTGGGGTGCGGGGTGTAGGTTCACTAGGTGTAGCGCCACCACCACGGTTATAGGGAGGCTCGTTGAAAATACTTGGTTTGGGATTTAGCGTTCCACCGCTATTCTGTGCTACAGGTTTGCGTTTGGTATTGCCCTTTTCTATTTGAGAAATAGCCTCAGCAGGTGTGTATTGAGCGTCTGCTTGAAGGCGTTGACCCTGGTTATAAGGGGCTTCGTTGAAAATACTGGGGTTAGGATTTAGTGCCTCTTTCGCGTCAGATGGTAAAGTAATGAGGACGCTGAAACTACTCAATCCTGCTATGCCTGCCAACGTGGTCAGCAATTTGCTGTAATTTGTCTTCATAAATTTTGTTTGTCTTTTTGTCCACACGTTACATAAAGATTTATAACATTTTGCTATGCACAAAATCTAACTGAAGAGGGAAGTAAGATTTTTTCTCAGAATAGGTTTGTGCTTGTGAGGTAAAATATTCGACTTCGGCTGACGCTGACGAGTATGAAATATATCTATCATATATTTTATGTAAATTGAGCAAATTTTCTCCATCACACCAAAAATAGTTAAAAAACTCCACTTGAGCTATCGTCATCTATAGTAAACCGTGAAAATCTTACATCTACAAGTTGTGAGTTAGAATAAGCTCGGATCAAGATTCCAATTCAAAGCCAATTTATATACAAACTTGTACGTAAATTAATAGTTAATTCAAAAATACTCAACCCCATAGGCCAGAAGGATATATCTCTGAATTAAGCATTGATTATTTGACAAAATCACAGAGATTAATCACCGAAATATCTCAACATAGGTTAACGGTGACAGAAATTAAAGTAACAGCTGAAGACTCACGACTGAGTGGTGAGGTTTTTTTATATATGCCAAATTAAATTATTTAGCTATTTGATATTTTAATTAATCAGAAAACAATATTTTTTTAAATCGATAGTTCTACCAACAATCAGGCATGAGTTCAACCTTGATATCAATTAAATTGATAATTACTCCCTAATGTCAAGAAAAATTACATTAACTAAAGATACAATTATAAAGTTAAGAAGTTGACCAGTTACAAGGTATACAATACATGCTGGAATTATACCAATGGGAACTATCTCAATACTCAGAGAAAGTTCGCCTAATTCTAGATTTTAAAGGACTAGATTACCGCAAAATAGAGGTGACACCTGGGATTGGACAGGTAGAATTGTTCCGGCTGACTGGTCAGAAACAAGTCCCAGTATTAAAGGATCGTAATAAATATATTGCGGATTCTACGGAGATAGCTAAGTATTTAGACTTAGAGTATCCCGATCGCCCAATAATACCGCAAGATCCCAAACAACGGGGTTTAACTTTATTAATAGAAGAATGGGCGGATGAGTCCATAGGCATCAAAGGTCGCAAAGCACTATTTGCTGCCATAAGTCAAGATCAAAATTTCCGTAAGTCTTTATTACCTACCTCAACACCAGATATATTTAAAAGTCTGGTTCAAGGAGTACCTAGTGACTTAGTGGCACTATTGGGTTTTGGCGTAGGTTATAGCCCAGATGTAATCCAGTCAGCGATCGCATCTTTAAAACAAGACTTGGAAGCGCTAACGTTATTATTGGCAGATAGTCCCTATTTAACGGGAGATGAGCCGACTTTAGCTGACTTAGCTGTGGCTGGCTTATCGATATTGCTCAAGTTTCCCCCTGGCCCCTATCTGGATTTACCAGCTTCTATTAGAGGTAAAGGATTGCCAATCTTTGCCGAGAATATAGATTATGAACCATTCTTTACCTGGCGCGATCGCCTTTACGCCCAATTCCGCAGACCGTTAATTACTACCACTCCACCAACGGGAAGTGCGCCAACTTCGATTCAGATTGATTAGACAATTGGGCATGGGGAATTGGGCATGGGGCATGGGGGAAGAAAAACAAATGACAAATGACAAATGACCAATGACTAATCAGATAAATTCGGCACAGCCATTAGGTTCGGTCATTCAAGGTTCTCTAACTGAAGGTTTAGAAGTCCGATTGCATCCTGACATTTCTGTAGAAGATATGCGGGTAGGTAAGTTTCTTGTTGTGCAAGGGATGCGATCGCGTTTTTTTTGTATGCTGACAGATGTAGCATTGGGAGCTGCTAATGCGCGAATTATAGCTAATCCCCCCAGTTGGGAAGATACTTTTTTACGGGATGTTTTAGCCGGAAGTGGTACTTATGGTACTATCAACCTCGCGCCGATGTTGATGTTCACTCCCGAAACTGAAGAATCTTTCTCCCCAACAAATGGCAAATCGGCAAATCCTTTCGTCCCATCAATGACGGGTTTGGCTTCATTTGTGCCACAAACGAGTACGACGATGGAATTGTTACCCGTTAAAACTATTCCTAGCCACTTTAGTCAAGTTTACGAAGCCAGTGTTGACGATTTTCGCCGGGTATTTGGTTGGGAAGATGACCCCCAAAGGCGCAATTTTTCCATCGGTAAACCTTTGGATATGGATGTGCCCGTTTGTATCGATTTAAATCGCTTCGTGGAACGGAGTAATGGGGTTTTTGGTAAATCTGGTACTGGTAAATCCTTTCTAACGCGGCTACTTTTAGCTGGTGTTATCCGTAAAAATGCGGCAGTAAATTTGATTTTTGATATGCACTCCGAGTATGGCTGGGAAGCCGTTGCAGAAGGTAAGAACGTCAATACGGTTAAGGGCTTAAAGCAACTTTTCCCCAGTAAGGTAGAAGTTTATACCCTCGACCCAGAATCGACAAAGCGTCGGGGTGTGCGTGATGCTCAAGAACTTTATTTGAGCTATGAGCAAATAGAAGTTGAAGATATTAAGTTATGTAGCCGAGATTTAGGACTCTCTGACGCAGCCTTAGATAACGCCAATATTTTGTATAGCGAGTTTGGCAAGTCTTGGATTGTCCAGTTGCTGAATATGACTAACGAAGAAATTGAGATGTTCTGCGACGAGAAGCGCGGACACAAAGGCTCGATTATGGCATTGCAGCGCAAACTCTTGCGGATGGATAGCTTGAAGTATATGCGAGCAGTTTGCCCCCAAAATTATATTAGTAAAATTGTCCAATGCCTGGAATCTGGGAAGAATGTTGTGATAGAATTTGGTTCCCAGTCTAATATGCTCTCTTATATGTTGGTGACGAATATGATCACCAGGCGGATTCACGAGCATTACGTCAAGAAAGCAGATAAATTTCTGCAAAGCAAAAATCCTAGCGATCGCCCGACGCCATTGATGATTACCATTGAAGAGGCGCACCGTTTCCTTGACCCGGCTATTGTACAAAGTACAATCTTTGGGACTATTGCCCGCGAACTGCGGAAGTACTTTGTCACACTTTTGGTAGTTGATCAACGTCCGTCAGGCATAGATAATGAGGTTATGTCCCAGATCGGGACTCGGATTACCGCTTTGCTTAATGATGAAAAAGACATTGACGCAATTTTCACGGGTGTATCTGGTGGTAGCGGACTGCGATCGGTGTTGGCAAAGTTAGACTCGAAACAACAAGCCTTAATTTTGGGTCACGCTGTTCCTATGCCAGTAGTAGTGCGTACCCGACCTTACGACGCAACTTTCTACGAAGAAATTGGTGAGCCAGCCTGGGAAGAAAAACCTGACGCAGAAGTATTCGCAGCTGCCGAACTAGCCAAAGCTGACCTTGGTTTCTAGATTGTCATTAGTCATTTGTCCTTTGTCCTTTGCAAAATGACTAATGACCAATGACCAATGACTAATTCGTGACATCCCTCCATTGTCACAGCAAATTAAGTTCGGTTATCCGGCTAGTTTTTTGCAACAGAAGAGGGGTTTTTGGCGTCACTATATATATAGTCAGTAATTTCAAGGAAGTTTAAAAATTTTTTACCGAACGACCGCTTTTGAATTATAATTATAGGCTTTATCTTAAGATAGTTTACTATCTACCTAATTTATCGTAATATAAAGCTAAGTAGAACTCATACCGACTTCGGATTTGCCAGTTGCTGTCAGTAACTGCTCAAAAGAAGAATTCTCAAAAACAACCAGCGTGCTTATAAAAGATTGAAAATTTAGGGAAGGTAGGGGAACCTATCATTGGGGGCTTACCGTCTTAACAACGGCTGTATCAATTGATTTATTGCTTTTGGTAGCTCCCGATATTTCGTGATAGATGTACTACTTTTTCCAATCCATTTTAATAAGAAAACATACATTGTGTTTACGGAGTAGAGGACATCGCACCAATGCCTACTGTCAATACCCAAACGGAAAATCTCAACACCAAATTCACGGCTGATATGGTGCGAACCTATCTGCGAGAAATTGGTCGTGTACCACTGCTAACCCGTGAACAAGAAATTGTCTTTGGGAAGCAGGTGCAACAAATGATGACGCTTATCGACGCCAAGGAAGCTTTGGCGAAGAAACTGCAACGCGAACCGAATATGTCAGAGTGGGCTGACCACGTTCAACAATCGGAAACTGAAGTACAACAAACGGTAGCACAAGGTAAGCGGGCAAAGCAAAAAATGATCGAAGCGAATTTGCGCTTGGTCGTTGCTATTGCCAAAAAATACCAAAAGCGAAATATGGAGTTTCTGGATTTAATCCAGGAAGGAACACTAGGATTAGAGCGAGGTGTGGAGAAATTTGACCCAATGAGGGGTTATAAGTTCTCAACTTACGCTTACTGGTGGATTCGCCAAGCAATTACTCGTGCGATCGCTCAACAAGGACGGACTATCCGCTTACCAATCCATATTACCGAAAAACTGAACAAAATCAAAAAAGTGCAGCGCGAGTTGGCTCAAACCTTGGGGCGATCGCCCACTCCAGCCGAAATTGCTAAAGAACTGGAACTAGAACCTGCTCAGATTCGCGAGTACCTGAATATGGCTCGTCAACCAGTATCTTTGGATGTGCGAGTTGGTGAGAACCAGGATACTGAGTTGCAAGAAATGCTCGAAGATGATGGCCCATCACCAGAGTATTACACCAACCAGGAATTCTTACGCCAAGACTTGAACAACCTGCTAGCGGAACTAACCCCGCAACAGCGAGAAGTTGTAGCTTTACGCTTTGGTTTAGAAGATGGTAATGAAATGTCATTGGCGAAAGTGGGTGAGAGATTGAATCTCAGCCGCGAACGGGTTCGTCAGTTAGAGCATCAAGCTTTGGCTCATCTGCGTCGCCGTCGTGCCAATGTCAAAGAATACGTTGCTAGTTAAAACTAGAGACGCAAAATCTTGCGTCTCTACACCACCTTGGTGATGCGCCTCCTGAATAATTCAGGGGGCGATTTTTTTTGCTGGCTAAGGACGCAAAGCCAAGAGTGATTAGCGGCGAATTTTTTTAAAGAATATCCAGGCTATTATACTGGTAAGCACTCCAGCAAAAACGCTCCAACCGAAAGCTGTTGTGAGGAAAAATGGAATTTTGCTACTCGGTGGATATTGAGCAACCAATACTGAAGATGCAATTTGGCTGGTTGCTAATCCGATCCCTGCACTACCGATGAAGTTTTCTAAGTTGCGATCGCTTTTTGCTTGGTAAATGTCAATAGTACCTTGAATTGTATTAATTAAATTTTGTAGCAGGGTTAAGCCTGGACTGAGGTTAATATAATCTGTCTCGATTTGCTGGAGATATTTTTCAGTACTAAATTCGCTGAATTGTTGCATAAATTGAAGCTGGCTGTTGCTGTTTTCTCGTGAAATCTTCTCTAGCCGTTTGTCGTAATTATTCAGATTAACTTTAATTGTGCGTCCTTGGTCATCCAGATAGCTTAAATTAATCGCGTATTGCGATAGGATTGTCAGCGTATCAGTTAAGGTTTTTTGTAATTCCTCAAGATTAGGTTTTCCTTGATTTATTTCTTGCCCTAAAACGCTGATTTTTTTAACTGTCTTTTGTACTTGGTGAAAATCTGTCTTGAGTTTATTTTTTAATTTGCGGCTTTGGTAGTAAGCCCAAAGAATTTTATGGCGATAGCAAAATAAACGAATTAAATCAAAATATACTTTAGCAATAGTTTCTGTAATCTCCTTCTGCGATCGCTGTGGTGGAAACAAGCATATTAACAAATGAAAACTATTTCTAAAACTTTGTTCATCTGTCCAATCACTAGGTTGTTCCCAGATGTCAAATGCAGTCGCACCTAAAAAAGTCCCTTGGCTTTTTAAATTGATTTCGCCTTGATAATCAGGATTTATTTGCAGATAGCATTGTTTAGCGATCGCTTTAATTTCTTCATCATTATAAATCTTTTCCAACTGTCCCCAAACATACCAAGTTTGACCAATTTTCCCTTGTTGGTGATCGATACGAGATTCTATATTTTTTTTAATATCTTGAAATTGGCTGATAGGTTTGCTGAGTTCATCGCTAACACCGCCATCTACTTGCAGAGCATAGGTATCACCTAGTTGCAGTGCGTAATCATAACCTGCTATATCTGGTTGGAATTTTTTATGTTTTTGTGGTCTTAGTAACTCGACGTAATCTGCTTCTGTTTTTTCTAAAGTAGCGAGTTGTTTAAGCAAATCATCATCTTTAACTTTATCGTAATCTTGATTTAAATCTGGTTTAATTTTACGCCAAAAATAATGACGATTTTGGTTGATTTGGTCATCTGTTTGTCCTAAACCTTGTTGTAGGTCATAGATAAATAAATCAACAGTGGGGTAAATGAGATGATCCTGTTGATTCATGATATAAACTTTTTTAAGGAACGAATCAATATTTTTAATGTACTGACAGAATCAGGAGATTGCAGAGTTTGTGTAGCGATTTTAGTGAGTTCTTCCTCATCCATCTGTTCATCAATGGCAACAAGAATATTATTGATTTCTGTGCTTTGCTGTTCAGCAGCCTGATTAATTTCAGCAGGTAAAGGCCCTTTGCTGCGGATTTGAGTTTTCTGTGCTAAATTTTGACGAACAGCTTGATAATGTTGAGCTAAGGGCGGGTAATTGCGGGCGATCGCATCCAATTTACCAATGTCATCGGGAATTTTTACTTGATTAACCTGGGTTTGCACATCATCTGCTAATGGTGCATCAAGGTAAGACAATGCAAAGACAAAAGCTTTGAGATTATAGGCTTCTAAAGGTTGCACGATCAAAAAGCTCCAATAATTGTAAAAGCTGCCCAGTGGTAATGATGACTATAAGGTTGATCGGTTGTTTGTCTGATACTAATATCATTTAACTGATCTTGTAAAAAAGGACGAATAATACCTTCATTTTGGGGCAATTTAGCAATTTGCGCTGCATACCATTCTGCAAGTTCTGCATTTGTGACATTTCGCAGCCATTGAGTAGCCTTAGCCAAAGCCACCACTTCTGATTTACCTTGTTGCAGAAATTGGTAAAACTGCATCATCACCAAAGCACTAGCGGCTGATTCTACAGTCCATAGCGTACTAACAACATGAGCCACACCGCAACCCAGAAAGCCACTGACAAGCCCGACATATTCTGTAGCGATGGTGTGATTACCTGTAATCGCGGTTTCGCAAGCTGCTAGAGTGACGAGTTGGTAGCTTTGCAAATTTAAATTGCGAATATCCGCGAGAGTTAGCTTATCTTCACCTGCTAAGGCTAAGTGAGATAATGCCGGATTTTGAAAATTGTATTCGCCATGCCCTGTAAAGTGAAAAATATTATAGTTTTGGGATAAAGCGTTTATTAGTTCTGCTTTTGTCGCTTTTTCAGAACGCTTGCGAGTGGCGTTAGGAAACAGTTGGCTTATCGCTTCCGATTCAATTTGGGCAAACTCCAGTAAGGGATAATCTTTGCTGTTGGGATGTTCGATGCTGAGTAGCTGTTGCAAATGATAGTCCTGCTTTTTCAGGGGAGTTCGAGGAATCAAGCCAATTTTTGCGCTGGGTAGATAGGTGATGGTGAATTCAGGTGGAAAGAGTGCATGGAGAGGGAAGCGGTGTAAGTCGCGGTGGGGAATGAGGATTAGGTGAGTAATTTCTGGTATTTCTGAGATAACAGCGTTGATATCAAGGATATTACTCAAGTGGCGAAGCATTTCGGGTAAGTTGTCGCGCCAAGTGATTGCTTTGTCACCTTGCTGATCTTTACCTTTGCGATAATCAGAATATTGTTCATTCCAATTTTTCACCCAGCCTTCAAAATCTTGTAAGCGTCGCGCCTGAGTTATAAACTCGGTTTCTCTTGGGACAATTGGTGATGGCGCGTTGTGTTTTAGGGTGAAGGTGTGTAAGGCGTAAGAACTGAGATGCCAATAAACAATAGCAGTTGAAGGATTCAGCAGTGATTGCATTTCTGAATAACTCAGAGATGAACTCTCATCACTCCATCCATCCAAAAGCCAACGCAAACAGGTGTTTTTGCCCTCTTCTGCTAATTCAATCGCTTGCAGCAAATCTCCAGATTGCACTGCTAAATCAACAGTTAACTGTTGAATCCAGGCAAATTTTAGAGCTAGTTGTTTTTTACTTTGATCAGAGCGATTTGGTTCATTTAATAAGCGCCGCAATAAATCAGTACCCTGTCGCTGGAGTTCTGTGGCTTCGGCTGTTTCCCTCAAATCCAACTGAACGCGAATTAAGTCTTGCAAAACTTCCAGATGCAACTCAGGAAAATCTATTGCTGTAAGACTTTGCAGTGCCGTTTTGTAACTGTTAACAGCTTTGTGCCAATAGCGGGTTTGAGAATTTTCTCGCCCTTGGAAGTAATGAGCATTACCTCTCGCCTGATGCAATTTTCCCCAACCTTCTGGATGCATGTCTTGCTGACAATGCTTCAACCCTTCCTCGTAGCTTGCCAATTTCCCCTCATAGCCACGCTGGTTTAAATCAGGATTGTTAAATTTTAAAGCTAGGTTTGGTGCTGCTGCATTAGATAAAGTGAATGTGAAAAATAAATCTATCCTCTTTCCAGTTGCGTTTCCCGCCGCAACTCCCCGGTTGTACCAAGCTTTGTCTTTGTCGGGTTTAATTTTGATGGCACTATCATAAGATGCGATCGCTTCTTCAAATCGCCCTAAATTATCCAGTGCATAACCCCGGTTGTGCCAAAGTTCGTGGTCGTCGGGTTTGATTTTGAGGGCACTATCATAAGATGCGATCGCTTCTTCATATTGCTCTAAATTAGCCAGCGCATAACCCCGGGCGTTCCAAGCTTCGTGGTAGTCGGGTTTAATTTTGAGTGCGTTGTCCCAACATGCGATCGCTTTTTCATATTGCTCTAAATTAGCCAGGGCATTACCCCGTTTGTACCAAGCATCGTGGTCGTCAGGTTTGAATTTAAGGGCATTGTCACAAGATGCGATCACTTCTTCAAATCGCCCTAAATTATACAGCGCCATACCCCTTTGATACCAAGCGTTGTGGTCTTCGGGTTTGAATTCGATAGCATTGTCGTAAGATGCGATCGCTTCTTCATATTGCCTCAAACTAAGTAACATATCTCCACGGCTACACCAAGATACGTGATTTTGGGGTTGAAATTTTGAGGCTTGTTGATTGAAGGCTGTTTTAAAAGATGCGTTTGCTTCTTCGTATTGCCCTAATTGACGTAACGCCACACCCCTGTTATGCCAAGCTTCGTGGTAGTCGTGTTTAATTTCAATAGCTTTGTCAAAGAGTGCGATCGCTTGTTCATATAGCCCTAAACTATACAGCACGTCCCCTTGATTAAACCAAGCTTCTGCTTTATCTGTAGTAGATTCACTAACAACATCAACTTGCTTAATCCCTTTTTTTTCTCTTCCCTTTGTGTCCTCCGCGTCGTCTGCGCCTCTGCGGTTCGTTTCTCCTCCCCCCAACCGCCGCCCAATATTATAAGCAACAACACTAACTTCCCCAATATTCAACTCACCCAGCCGCACCATCCGCCTTGCTAACTCATCATTCGGTGTAGCTGAAGCTAACAATCTTTCGCCAAAACCCCCCAACCACTCCACCAACTTAGCTTCATTGATGCGGTTTGCAGCCAAGAAATCTTTTGCCCCTCCTCTACTCAAGCCGTCATTGACTTCTGCCAACAACTGGAGAAACAACGATTCATACTCTGCATCTGTTAGCTGTTTCGGTGGTTCTACTTTCCTATGTTCCCTCAAGGGAGGAGTCTGCTTGTTGCCAAATAAGCGCTGAAAAAACTTATTGAGCCACCGCCAAAGCCGCTTGAGCATTTGCCGCAACCATGTATTGCTTTTGTAGTGTATTTTAGCAATTTTACCGAAAGCAAAGTGGGGTGCGAAAGTATAATTTCACAATGCAACCCAAAACAATGGCATTGTTAGTCAATGCGATCGCAATGCAGCCTAAAACAATCGCATTGTTAGTCGACGCGATCGCAATGCAACTCAAAACAATCGCATTGTTAGTCGACGCGATCGCAATGCAACCCAAAACAATCGCATTGTTAGTCGATGCGATCGCAATGCAACCCAAAACAATCGTATTGTCAGCCTATAGTGTAGATAAACAAAAATATTTACAGTGATTGCAAGCAGAGCGAAGTAATCCCAGCCTTTGCGATTGCTTCGCTTCACTCGCAATGACATTGTGTAATTAATTATAGTTCAGCCGTAATTTCTAATCGCTAAGGCTACACCCGTTTCAAATCTTGTAAAACTTCGGCGGCTGATTGATAGCGATCGCTAAAATGATAACAAACCATCTTATCTAAAATTGCTGCTAATCCTTCGCTCACTTGCACGGTTTGTCGCCACATCACATTCCCCGTTTCTGGATCTGGATGAAGTTCTTGCGGTGGTATCCCAGTTATGGCTTGAATAGCAATCATTCCTAAAGCATAAATGTCACTGCACAACCGGGGATGACCAGCAAATTGTTCTGGAGGTGCATAACCCCGCGTTCCGATGGCTACTGTGGCTAATTCTGTTTGCTCACTACTCGGCGGTTGCATCAATTTCACAGCACCAAAGTCAATCAACACCAGCCGATTATCTTCAGCGCATCTAATAATATTAGTCGGTTTGATATCACGATGAATCACTCGATGCTGGTGAACAAATTCTAGAACTTCTAAAACTTGTTTGAGCATATCAATCACAAATGATTCGTTCTGCACATTCTGTACAGGTGGTAATTCTTCACTTAGGGTATGTCCCTCAATATATTGTTGAATTAAATAAAATTCATGGTCATCTTCAAAATAAGCAAGTAGTTCAGGAATCTGATGATGTTTACCCAAAGATTCTAAAATTTCAGCTTCACTATTAAACAACCTGCGAGCAACTTGCAAAAATCTTGTATCTTGACGGGCTGGCATTAACTTTTTAACTACACAAGTAGGATTCCCCGGTCGTTGAGTATCCTGTGCTAAATAAGTGCGACCAAATCCCCCAGCACCGAGAGTTTTAGAGATTTTGTAGCGTCCACTTAAAAGCAAATCACCTGATTTTATTTCTAGTGAATCAACTGGGGGAGGAAAGTCAAGATAGGAGTCGGGGATTGCTGTTTTATCTTCTAAGAGGACATTTAATTGGGCGATCGCTTCTTGTTGTTTTTCAACTTGCAGAATAATTACCTGAGTTTGTCGCTGATTTTGGTAGTTAGTATAAGCAATCACACAGATACTACTAATTACGAAGGCAAGAGCAGAGGGGATTAACGGTATCCATCCGGCTTGCAAAAATAAAGCAACGCAGATTAATACTAACCCAAGTAGAGTTATCCCTACTACCACTAGTAAAAGCAACGGATTTTGCGATCGCCATGCTAAAACACTACCTAAAAGCGACCAGCCCCATATCCAAATAACTTCCACCCAATCGGGCCAGTACCAAATTAGCGATCGCCCATCCAACACTGTACTGATGAGTTGACTTGCTATCTGTGCATGAATAAACAGAGCAGGCATTCTGGCTGGTTGATCTGGCAAAGCGCTGTAGGGCGTATAAAAGCCACCTGGAGGAAGATTAGCTGCTGTAGTACCGATGATTACAAGACGATCTTTAAATAAACTAGAGTTAACTTGGCCACTGAGAACTTGTGTAAGGGTTACTTGCTCCGCAAGGCTGTTAGGGTGACGATAATTTAATAATATTTGATAGCCATCTGCATCCAGATGTTGGTAGCCACCAGAATTAGCTCGTAAACGTACAAACAGGGTTTTCCCTAACTGAAAATCTCCTTTATTAGTAAACTGGTATTCAATACCTTGTTTTTCTAGATAATTAATGGCAATTAATGCACCAAATGCAAATGATGTTGTACATTTCTTGTCTGTAGAGTAAGCAAATAACAAACTGCGGCGGACAATTTGGTCGTTTTCATTGTCAGCAACCACATCGCTAAACCCAACATTATCTATAGGGACATTAGGCGGCGGTGGAATTTCATCTCTACCCAAGCTGCTGAACAAACAGGTGTTGATAATATTATCTTGATTTTGAACATTAGCCGCCAAATTGTTGTGTTCTGGTTGAAAAAGGTATAAACCAACAATTCGTGGTTGATAAGACTCTATTTTCTTTAACAGTTGATTGATTGTCCGATCTGATAGAGTCCATTTCTCTCGTTTAAGATCCTCCTCAGTGATTTTTACTAGCAAAATTCGCCGATCGGGTGCTTGTGCGGGACGCGATCGCAACATCTGGTCATAAACTCTTAACTCCCAAGGCTGTAACCATTTGAGTTCACGAACCCCCCAGATCAAGGCGGTGACTCCTACACTGGTAACAAAAATAATTTGCAGCCAGCTTTTGCTCTGGGAAGTTTCACGGGAATCCTGAACTTTGACAAAGGGGACACGGAGTTTTTCTAATAGTCCACTAATCACAGCGTTGCGGCGGTAGCCTGAATTGGGTAGATGTTGCAGGCGCAGAAGTCAATTTTTAGACTCTAGGTTAAAAGCTAGCTAACCTGAGCTTCTATTAATGTAGCAATTTACTTGCTAGTTAGAGACTTTGGCATATTCCTACTTTGAAAGCAAGCTGACGCGTAGCCTCAACTAGAAAATAAGACAAGCGATCGGCTAATCATCTGTTTGAGATGTTTGAGTATCTTCAACAGGATTGGTAATTGGGAAAGAAATAGGATTCGCAGATGGGGTTAGTGAATCTAACTGAGGTTGTTCAAGTGATGCTTCAATGCTTGAATCAGCAAAATAAGAGCCAAAAATCCTATCATAGTTAGAAGCAACAGCTAAAAAAGTGCCACCCAAAATATAGATAGGTAATGGCAAATTAAACTCTTGCAACCAGTCAAACAGTTCCGCCAAGGCAAACAGCACCAAAAAGCAGGCAAGCCAAACCCTCATATTCTCATCCCCTGGATTGAAACAACTCTATTACTAGCTTAAATAGCTTGCATGATAGTTGATGTAGTACATAATCACCAACTTATAGCGTAGCGAAGTACACCTGTAGGCAGTGCCGTGCCCCTACAACTCGCGATATAATTTTGTACCGCATCTGAATGGGAACCGCTATACAGGGACTCATAAAATTTCTACCCATTTTGATAGGGCTACCTATATACCCTAGATAGGTGCAGTCAGAGTTATAGCATCTGTTATATTGCAATATCTAGTAGAAAAATCAAAATATATTTAGCTTATGCCTGCAATCGAACAGCTAAGAATTGCCCAGTTGGTTCGTGAGACTCGGCAGTGCCTCAAATTTACACAGATAAAACTGGCAACGATGTTAGGGGTTTCATTCCACACTATAAATCGCTGGGAAAACGGACGCACACAACCTTCGCCACTGGCCATGAAACAAATTAAAGAGCTACTATACCAGATGGGAGAACCTGGTGAGGTGCTTTTAGCCAAATACTTTTAAAAATGAGTGATAACCTGAAAGCTCAAGAGGTTAGGGACTTGCAGCAAGATTTGAGCGAACAGCAAGCTGCACTGCGCGATAGTGAAGCACGCTACCGCTCACTGGCAGAGGCAAGCGCATCGATTGTCTGGAGGGCAGCACCTTGGGGCAACGTCGTTGATGAGATTCCTACCTGGGAGGCGTTCACAGGGCAAAGTCTCGAACAATATAAAGGATGGGGTTGGGTTGAAGCTCTGCACCCAGAGGATCGTTCTTCGATGGTGGAAATTTGGAAACAGGCATTTCCGACACGCAGCGTTGCAGTTGCCGAGTATCGAGTTCTGCGGCATGACGGCGAATATCGTTATATGAATATACGCGGTGTGCCGATACTCGATGAAACAGGCGAAATCCGCGAATGGGTGGGAATGTGCATCGATATTACCGAACGCAAGCAGGGTGAGGCCAAACTGCGCGAGAGTGAGGCGCGTTTTCGGCTGCTGGCTGAGAATTCAACTGATATTATTTCCCGCCATACAGTCGATGGAATTCTTCTCTACCTTTCACCAGCTTGCTACACGGTGCTGGGATATCAACCAGAGGAACTAGTCGGTCATCCCAGCCATGAGTTAGTTCACCCAGACGACTTGGTACAGATGGCGAGACATTACCCAGTCAATGGTGATTTACCAGATATTTATACCATTACTCACCGAGCGCGTCACCGAGAGGGACATTATATCTGGTTGGAAACAACTATTCGAGCTATCCGCGATCGCCAAACTCAAGAAATTTTAGAGATGCAGGCGTCTTCGCGAGATATTACTAAGCGCAAGCAGGTGGAAGAGGAGCAGCGTTTTCTGGCTGAGGCTAGTGGGATTTTGGCTGCATCATTGGATTACGAGACAACCTTAGCAGGTTTGGCGCGTTTGGCAGTGCCGGAAATCGCTGATTGGTGCTTAGTTGATATCATTTGTGACAATCAATTAGTCCATCGGGTTGCAGCAGCCCATGCCAATCCAGAGAAACAAGAATTGGTAGAACAGTTACAAAATTATCCGCCTGATTTGGCCCAAACAGCAGGTGTTGCTGAGGTAATACGGACAGGCAAATCAAAAATTATTCATTTGATTTCTGATGAACAGATGCAAAGGTTAAGCCACAACGCCACTCATCTAAAAATCTTGCAAGAACTAAATCCGACATCTGGTATGAGTGTACCGCTAATAGTTCGGGGACGGGGGCTGGGAGCGATGACTTTGGTATCTTCTTCAGGTCGTCGCTACGACACCAAAAGCCTGATGTTAGCTGAGGAGTTGGCTGGCCGGGCGGCGATCGCAGTTGATAATGCCCGACTCTACAGAGAAGCACAGCAATCTCAACAGGCGGCTTTACACGCAGCATCTCGCACTACCCGTCTGCAAGCCATTACCGCTGCACTTTCTGAATCTCTAACTCCGACACAAGTCGCTGAAGTAATTGTAGAGCAAGGTATGGCAGCTTTGGGAGCTAGTTCTGTTTTTGTCGCACTACTGACTCAAAACGGTACTGAATTAGAAATTGTCCGAACTGTTGGCGAACAACAAGAAATAGTAGATTCATCGCGTCGATTCTCGATTAATCCATCCGCGCCACTGGCAGAAGCAGTAAGAACTAAGCAGCCTATTTGGCAACCAACCACAACAAAAGTTGCTCCAAATCTGGCTCAGGAATACGCCCAGTCCAACTACGGCGCTGGGATTTCGATTCCATTGATCATCGAGGGACGAGCCATCGGTGGAATGTCTCTAGCTTTTACCGAAATTCAGAAGTTTAATCAGGATGACCAAGCCTTTATGCTGGCATTAGCACAGCAGTGCGCTCAAGCGATGGAACGTGCCCGTCTATACGAGGCAGAGCAAACCGCCCGGAAAGCAGCAGAAAACGCTAACCGGATAAAAGACGAGTTTCTGGCAGTACTTTCTCATGAATTGCGATCGCCACTCAACCCAATTTTAGGTTGGTCAAAGCTACTCCAAACCAAAAAACTTGATGAAAAGACAATTCCTCAAGCGCTGAAGACTATTGAGCGAAATGCGAAGTTACAGGCTCAACTGATTGAAGATTTACTGGATATCTCCCGGATTTTACAAGGTAAAATCAGCTTGAATATCTACCCAGTTGATTTGACATCTGTGATTTCCGCAGCAATGGAGACAGTGCGGCTATCGGCAGAAGCTAAATCAATTGAGATGCACATCAGCCTAGAACCAAATTTGGGGCAAGTTTTGGGAGACTCCAGCCGATTGCAGCAAATCGTTTGGAATCTGCTCTCAAATGCGGTTAAGTTTACACCAGAAGGCGGACGGGTTGATATTCGAGTATCATCATGTGCTAATTTGAACTCAGCACCCAGCACTCATAACTCAGCACTGATTCAAGTCAGCGACACAGGGAAAGGCATCGACCCTAATTTTCTGCCTTACGTGTTTGAATATTTTCGCCAAGAGAACAGCAGCACCACCAGAAAATTTGGTGGATTGGGGTTAGGATTAGCGATCGTTCGTCACTTAGTCGAACTGCATGGTGGAACAGTCCAGGTAGAAAGTGAGGGCGAAGAGCAGGGGGCAACTTTTACTGTAAGATTACCGTTAATGCAAAATCAATTAGAGATTAAACAAGACAGTAGCGACTCAGAGCCATACTCTAATTTGAATGGTGTCAAAATTTTAGTAGTGGATGATGATACAGATACGCGAGAATTTATTGCCTTCTTATTAGAGCAATATGGGGCAAATGTGACAGCAGTAACATCAGCCAATGAAGCCCTAGCTGCTTTAGCCCAATCCTTGCCAGATATACTTTTAAGCGATATTGGGATGCCAGACGTGGATGGATGTATGTTCATGCGACAGTTGAGAACATTGCCACCAGAGCAGGGAGGGCAAATTCGAGCGATCGCACTTACCGCCTATGCTGGAGAAATGAACGCCCAGCAGGTGCTAAGAGCCGGATTTAACAAGCATATTGCCAAACCAGTAGAGCCAGCCGAGTTAATAAATGCGATCGCCAATTTAATCGCTGAATAAACCTGCCGCTACCTATTTACCTCTTCCCAGTCCCCAATCCCCAATCCCCAATCCCCATCTATTTATTTTTCACTGATGAGTGTTTCGGGAGTGATAGCTGCATATTCTTGAGGTGTTAGTAGTGCTTCTTTAATATCAATCTTTTTGGGTAAGATTTTTTCCTTATAGAACAAATCAGCAACACTTTGTTGACTTTGGATTAGTTTTGGAGTGATTCCTCTCAGCCGATAATTAGCACGGCTAGAAATTACTTCCTGAATAGGTAAATCAATTTTGAGTACAGGTGCTATGAGTTTGGCTACTTCTTTACGATTCGCTTCTGCCCATTGACCATTTTTATCAATTTCTTCTAGGATGATGCGAACTAATTCAGGATTTTCCTTAGTAAACTCACGTGTTCCGATGTAATATCCCCCTGGAGTACCAATATTTGTAGCATCTCGCAATACACGGGCACCGTAGAGTTTTTCTACCAAAGCTAAATGAGGATCGCCAGTCACCCAAACTGGAATAGTTCCCTGAATAAATGCACCACGAGCTTCAACGTTGGGCATACTCAGAACTTTAATATCACTATATTTTAGATTTACCTCTTCTAAGGCTTTGATAATAAAATAGTGAGAAGCCGAACCTTTTTGAAAGACTACTTTTTGACCTTTAATCTGAGCTAAAGTTTTAATTGGAGAACCTTTCGGAACTGCGATCGCACTACCTTTACCTGAATTAGGGCCAAGTCTTCTACCAGCCAAATAGATGATTCTTGCACCCGCAGCTTGAGCAAATATCGGAGGAGTTTCTCCAACTGAGCCAATATCAATTTTGCCCACATTCATCGCTTCCATGAGTTGTGGCCCTTGAGCAAATTGTGACCACTCTACTTTCAAGCCCAAAGGCTGCAAACGTTTTTCTAAAACTCCTCTGACTCTAACTAAATCACCAGAGCTTTGATATCCTATTCGCAGCACCTTTGTTTTAAAATTTATAGTCTTAGCCTCTACTGTTTTTGCTTTAGTAATTCCTGTATCTGTATTAGATACAGTTGACGTACAACTGATTAAAGTCGTAGATAAAGCTACAAATCCAGGTATGACAAATAAGGCTAATTTACTGATTACTGTTATCTTAGCATTCCCCAAATTATTAAACATTTTTGCACCTCAACTTTTGATTAGCTACTGATTTTTAAACATTGCGTTAAAACTTAATTTATCCAAAATTTTAAATATTATTACAATTATTTACTTATTAGATTTAATTGAATCAGGTGTGAATGCTGCATATTCTTCTGGAGTAAGTACTCCATCTTTGACATTAACCTTTTTTGGGAGGAGTCTTTGTGCATACCATCAATCAGCTATTTCTTGTTGTTTGTTAACAAGTTCGTTGGTGATTAGTAGCAGACCATATACTGCTTTACTATGAATCGCTTTGAGAGTAGTTACATCAATACCAATTTAGCCTTTGCAAAGATTTTAAAAGTCCAATAATATTTTCTAGTTAAATTTAATAATTTTCGTTTTAGCGTTTTTAATAAGTGCTAAAAACTATCAATCTCAGTCTATAGTGTATCAAATTTGGTCTTCAAATAAAGTATTTATTAACACTTGTTTTAAACAAAAAACATTTTTTTACTATTTTTAATTTACAAGCATAGAGGATGATATTTAGACAATTTTTATTGGTCACAAACCCAGAATAACTCTTGACTCTTGACCAATAAAATGTATTAAAAAATGCCTATTAGCTGAATCTTCTGAGCTATCCTAAAAAGGACGACTACCTGCAAGGCTAACCCGCTTTAAGACTCGTCGCTCATTTGGATCAAATGCTTGACGGTAATGTAAGGTAGCTTGATTATCCCAGTAGACAATATCGCCTACAGACCATTTGTGTTGGTAGTAGAACTTGGGTTGATTTAGATGTTGTCTCAACTGTTCAATCAGTTTAGATCCTTCTTCCGGCTCTAACCCGACAATTTCCACTTCTGTAGCAGCATCTAAGTAAAGATGCTTTTTACCACTTTCTGGATGTGTCCTAACTAAAGGATGGGGAAAGATTGGACTGATTAAAGGAATACTTTTGTCTAAACGATACAAAGAACGGGGTGCATTCCGATCTCGCAAAAATGGGTTGTAGGTAATTAACTGTAAATCTGCAATCCGTGCTTTGGTGGCTTCATCTAATGCCTCATAAGCTAAATTAGTATTTAACCAATAAGTATCTCCACCATGAGTTGGTATTTCCAATGCATAAAGAAGCGAACCACTAGATGGGGTAGGAGTCCATTTGTGGTCGGAATGGAAAGTTAATTCTCCAGTACCAGTATAGCCACCATCGACATTGGAAATCGGAATTACTACCGGAGTTTCTCCTGGTTTAGAAGCCAATACTGGAGTTTCATCAGATGGTACAAAGAGTGCGCCAAAGTATAGAGAAAAGTTCAAAAGTTGTTCATCGGAGAGCTTTTGGTCTTTGAAGATTAAAATGTGGCGATCGCGCAAAGCTTCTTTAAGTTGTAATATGACTTCAGGTGCGATCGCTTGACTGGCATCTATATCTGTAACTATGGCTCCCAAAGGAGCATCGATAGACCTAATTTTAACCTTTGTCAAAGTCGAGGTAGACATAATATTCTCCTGTGCTTTAATTTTTTCTTGAGATAACTACTTATTCGCTAGAACCTCTGAAGGAGTAATTTTGGCGTACTCTTCAGGTGTTAAAAAGCCATCTCTAACATTCACCTTTTTGGGGATAAGTCCTAAGCTGTACCATTTATCTGCAACTTCCTGTTGCTTGGTAATAGTTTTATCAGTAATTGGTACTAACCCATAGTCATATTTCTTATGCATTATTTCTAGAGTTGGTGGATCTAGCTGAGTCACAGGAGCCAGCAGTTGGGCAACTTCTTTGGGATGATCTTTAGTCCAGATTTCTGCCTTTTCTAACTCCTCTAGAAACACTTTGATAACATCAGGATGAGCCTGATAAAATTGGCGCGAGGTTGAGTAAAAGTTTCCAGTATCCCGCAACTTATCACCATCTGCTAAAACACGAGCGATTTTCTTTTCTACATTTCTGGTAACGAATGGCTCCCAAATATACCAAGCATCTACTTTACTCTGACTAAATGCCGCATTTGCATCTGGCGGTGTGAGAAAAACTGATTGGACATCGCTCAGTTTTAGTCCGGCATCTTCTAATGCTTTAACTAATAAGTAGTGACCGATAGAAGCTTTCTGAAAAGCTACTTTTTTACCCTTCAAATCAGTAACACTTTTAACTGGAGAGTTGACAGGAACTAAAAGTGAAATAGCTTTACCACTAGGGCGTGTAGTAGCTAGATAAACAAGAGGTGCTCCGGCTGCTTGTGAAAATACAGGAGGCGATTCGGCTGTAGATGCAATATCTAGTCCATTTGCATTCAAGGCTTCTAGCTGTTGTGGCCCAGCAGCAAACTCAGGCCACTGTACTTTAAAACCCAGAGGCTCTAATCGCTTTTCCAAGGAACCCTGTTTTTCTAAAACTGCTAGAGCAGTAAGTTGTTTTGAACGTACAATCCGTACTACTTGTTTCTCTGTTGACTTCTCTGTAGTGCTAGATGAAGCTACCGACTCAGGGGAAGCTGGTGACTGCTGAGTGCTATTTTTTGCTTCACCACAACTTGATAGGGCCGTCGATAGCATTAAGCAGTAGCCCAGAGCAAACAATAAGGAACGACGTGTTGTTCTCTGGCTTTTTCTGAATTCAAACTTTCCTTTTAAAGCTGGCATGGGTTGTTTTATTGATTTCCCTCTAAGTGGTTAAAACATGATGATTAATTGCTATGTAAAAAACAAAAAATCTTTTTTATTAAGTTATTTAATAATTAAAAAATACTTTTTACTCAAAAAGCTTTATCTATTAACTTAAGAAATAGGTGGGTATAACCCACCCTAAAACGACTCGAGGAACTGAGAATTTAATAGTTAGGAGGCAAAAATTTAGGAAGTGGAGTGAGAAAGACCCACTCCAATGTCGTGCTAGTGGAAGATTGAAATTTGTGAATGAAGCTCTGTTTTATTTGCGTGCAATTTTGCTAGTGCTTCCAAGCGACTAGAATTGTAGCTTGGAGTTCTTCTGTAAAATGTCCAGACGGCTCAACTGCGAGTAACGCTTCTCTGAGATCCTTTTCAAATGCTGGGGCGTTATCACCATAGAAAATTTTCAGAGAGAAGGCTGTAGTGTATAAATAGCCGAGATAGCTATCGACAGTCCAAGATTTTTCAAATGGCACTTCATAGTTTTCTTGGCGAGCAAAAGCCGAATTGCCAATGACGACTTCATGGGGAGGATCGACTGGCTTACGAGTGCCTTGTCCTCGTTGCCCAGTTCGGCGTTCTTCACCTAACCATTTTTTCACTACTCCAACAGCAGCTTGTTTCCAAGGTAGATTACTTTCCCAAGGGTTATCACCAGTCTGAAGCAGTACTAATGCACCATCATCAGTTAGCAATTCATAAAGGCGCTCAAGCACTAGTTCGCGTTCCATCCAGTGGAAGGCTCTACCAATTGTGGTTAACTTAAATTTCCCTAAACTAGAGTCAATTAATTCTGCTCCTTGTTCTAACCAAGTAATATTATTTGCTCCAACTGCTGCTGCTTGCCGTTTAGCTTCTGCAATCATTTCTGGATCGGGATCGATCGCCACAACTTCTTCAAATTTGGTTCGTAGACCAATTGAAATTAATCCTGGGCCAGTACCTAAATCAAGGAGTCGTCCTTGACCATTGAGATTAAATATTTCGGCTAATTTGTCGAATACAATCGGTGGGTATTTGGTTCTATATTGAGCGTAGCCCTCTGCGGCTCCCTCAAATAAACTTGGGTCGTAGGTAGGAAGTGTTTTTAGTTGAGTCATATCAATTTTGGATTTTGGATTTTGTAGAGACGCGATTCATCGCGTCTTTGGGGATAAAGGTGGAGAGAGAAATAACCAATGCCCTAAGAATATTGGGTGATTACAGGTAGTTGATCGTTGAGTACCCAATCGCCGATCGCACGCAATTTGTAGTCCACAGGATCGTGTAGGGTAAAGGTTCGCAAATCTCGCCAGTAACGGTCAAATCCATATTTGGTTGCTGTGGCGCGAGTTCCAGTAACTTCAAAAATGCGGTTGGTAATATCTATGCCTACACGGGTCGCTAATGCCTTGGCTGCGGAAACTGCGATCGCAACTTCTCCTCTCTCTTGATGAGTCAGTTCTGCATCCTTTTCCCAGGCTGCTTGTACTTTCTCAGCGGCTTGGTCAGCTAGTGCGATCGCAGCTTGAATTTCAATCCAAAAGTCTCCGTAATGATGCAGGATATATGGGTCTTGAGTAGCACTATCTACTCCTGATGTAATCCACGGTTGAGTAGTAGTTTTAGTGTAATCACGAGCAGCGGCGAAGGCTCCTTTAGTAATTCCTAGATAAACGTTGGTTTTTGTTAGCTGGGCAATAATCCCAAGAAAAGTTGAGAAGGCGCTATCAGCGGGATTTGGTGGCCCCAAAATCTCATCTTTTTCTACTAGGACATTATTAAATGTATAACTACCGCTATCTGTGCGACGTTGCCCAATATTATCCCAATCGTGATTGGAAACTAACCCTTCCCTGTCTTTGGGAATTATGAATATGAAGGGCAATTCTACGCCATCTTCTAAAGCGGAGAATACCCGGTAATCTGCAACGGAAATACCTGTACCAAAGCTTTTAACACCATTAATCCGAAAATTCTCACCTTCTGGATTAATTTTCAGTCTAGTATCCTTTGTATTAATGGCATTTGCCCAAAATAAATTATTTTTAGCAGTTTCTCTATAATATTTTTCCTTTTGGGCTGGCGTGCCGGAAACGTGACCCAAAGCCGTCAAATTGAGATGATTACCATATAATTGACCAATTGAACCATCTGCTTTCGATAGCTTTCTGACAATTTTTAAAGCATCAATCCAAGTAGCTCCAATCCCACCATATTGCTTAGGTACAATCAGTGGTAGCAGTCCACTTTCACGCAGTTTATTAATTTCCTCTTCTGGAACTCCAGCTTTAGCATCCCGTTCAACTGCGGATTGAGCAAGTTCCTTGGATAGAGAAGTTGCTAGGTCAACGTAATCCTTTGGTTTTGTAATATCTAGCACCATAATTAAATCATTTTTGTGTAAGTTAGTTTTTGCAAGTCGATGCAATAAAGGTACAAACCGATGCATCAAAGGTGCAAACCGATGCAATAAAGGTACAAATCGATGCATCAAAGGTGCAAACCGATGCAATAGAGGTGCAAGTCGATGCATCAAAGGTGCAAACCGATGCATCAAAGGTGCAAACCGATGCAATAAAGGTACAGATTGTTGATATTAGACACAGAATTTAGGAGAAATGTAGAGTGGGCAAGGCCCACGCTACAAGTGAACAGAGGAAATGGAACATGGAACGTTGTAATTGTCTTTTGTCATTAGTCCTTTATCCTTTGTCCTTTGCAAATGACCAATGACTAATGACTAATGACAGTTATTTCTTAGCCGCCAGATATTCATTTGCGGCTTTCTCAACACCTGTACCCTTGAAGAAGTCTTGATTGAGACTGGTGTACAACTCCAAGGGATGGATTGAGAGGAAGTAGCGGAGGTCTTCTTCGGTAATGATTTCGCGTTCTGCCATTGAGTAGGCGTTGGCAGTAACGGCGGTGATATCAGGCACATCCCAGTGACCGGAATCTGAACCTAAGAATGCTTTAACTCTGTCCCCAAAGGGATTAGCTGCACGATTAAAGGCTTGGCTGACACGGGTATCATCTGATTCTGTACCGAAGTAGAAATGATTCAAAAAGCGATCGCGCACATCTTCTGGCTTCTCAATTCCTGCTAGTTCAAATTCGTCGAGTTCGCCTGGATTTTCTGGCGCTAATAGTTGATGATGGAATCCTAAACCGTCACCAATTTGATCTAAGCGTCCATCTACCAGTTCGCCACCGTAGCGGGTGTACAACTCTACCAATGCTTCCTTATCGATAATCGCAGGATTATTATTTGACAACAAATGTTGTTTGTTACGGGTTTCCCAATGCCAAATAATATCGGCGTATAGACTAGCACCCCAAGCTGAACCACCTTCTAAAAAGGCAAACTTTAATTGTGGGAAGCGGCGGGTAACTCCACCAAAGAACAGCGATTTGCATAATGCTTCTGCTGCAAAGGCGAAGTGATTAATGTGATTGTACTGAGCGTTGGTGACAGAACGCTGAGTTGTCCAACCTTGGCTAGAAGCGTGAGTTGTGGGTACAACTTTCAGTTCTACGCACTTAGCCCAGAATGGATCGTAATCATACTCGCTATCTAAGCCAAAGTTATCAATCCAAACCACTTCGTTAGCGACTTCTTTGCCATACTTTTCAAAGGCAGGAATTGGACGACGAACATAACCGGGGATTTGAATTGCTTTGAGTCCGAGAACATTCACCGCGTATTCCAACTCTTCAATCCCTTCTTCGGGAGTGTGCAGGGGAATGGCGGCGATGGGTGTTAAGCGATCGCTATAAGGGCGGAAAATATCAGCATGGTAGGTGTTAACTGCGCGACAAACAGCCCGCCGCATTTCTTCGTTGCCGATATTTGGGGCCATTGTTGCCAAGTTGGGGTACACCACGGCAAAGTCTGTACCTGCTTCTTGCAAGCGTTCGTGCAGCAACTTGGGCAAGCTAATGGTAGCCAAATTCAAAGTATTTTTTGTGGGACGACCCCACCAGTTAGGGCGATTGGTGCGATAAGCAAAACGTTCTTCCCAACTTTGTTTGTACCACTTAAAACGGGAAGATCCTGGTAAATTTTCTTTGAAACGTTCGACAAGCGCAGTTCCACCAACTTGCTCTAAGTAATCCAAGACTGCTGGTTCAAATTCCTGGGTATGTACATCGGTGTCAATGATCGGATAACCAAGTTTTTCCCGAATTTGAGCAGACCTGGTTTTTTGTGGGCGGTCTAGAGCGATCGTCATGATAGTTTATCCTCATCAAATGTTTATAGGCATTAGCAAAGACGCCACTAGCAAAGACGCGATAAATCGCCGTCTCTACAAAGGATTGATTATTGTACAGACGGCGATTTATCGCGTCTCTTTCGCAGCCAAAAACTCATCTGCTGTTTTCTCGACAGCCGTACCTTTGAAGAAGTCACGATTCAGGCTGGTGTACAACTCCAAGGGATGAATTGACAGGAAATATTGCAAATCTTCTTCGCTGATAATCTTGCGTTCTACCATTGAATAGGTATTGGCTGCGATCGCAGTAATATCAGGTACATCCCAGTGACCGGAATCGGAACCCAAGAAGGCTTTGACGCGATCGCCATAAGGATTAGCTTTGCGGTTAAAGGCTTGAGCTACACGGGTATCATCTGATTCTGTCCCGAAGTAGAAGTGATTCAAGAAGCGATCGCGGATATCTTCTGGCTTGGTAACTCCGGCAACGGCGAATTCATCTAAATCACCGGGTTCTAGGGGAGATAATAACTCAGCGTGGAAACCTAAACCGCTACCTAGTTGATCCAAACGACCATGTACTAATTCGCCACCGTAACGGGTATATAGTTCTAACAATTCTTCGCGATCGATATTGGCGGGATTGTTATTTTCCACCAAATGATCTTTATTGCGGGTATCCCAGTGCCAAATCAAATCGGTGTACAAACTAGCACCCCAAGCTGCACCTCCTTCTAAGAAAGCAAACTTGAGTGTGGGGAAGCGGTGAGTTACACCACCAAAGAACAGAGATTTACATAATGCTTCCGCAGCCGATGCAAAGTGACCAATATGGTTGTATTGGTAATTGCTAATGGAACGGCGATTTATCCAACCCATACCGGAAGAGTGGGTGGTGGGTACAACTTTCAGTTCCACGCACTTCGCCCAGAAAGGATCGTAATCATACTTACTATCCAAGCCAAAGGTGTCAATCCAGATGGCTTCGTTGGCTACTTCTTCGCCATATTTCTCAAAGGCGGGAATCGGGCGGCGGATATGTCCGGGGATTTGAATGGCTTTGAGTCCCAGCACTTTTACCGCATATTCCAATTCTGCGATCGCTTCTTCGGGCGTATGCATGGGAATAGCCGCAATGGGTGTTAAGCGATCGCTATAAGGGCGAAAAATATCAGCGTGATAGGTGTTAGCTGCCCGACAAACAGCCCGCCGCATTTCTTCATTCCCAATGTGTGGGGCCATCGTTGCCAAGTTGGGGTACACAACGGCAAAGTCTGTACCAGCTTCTTGTAAGCGTTCGTGCAGCAACTTTGGCAAACTAACGGTAGCTAAATTTAGGGGATCGTTAGTGGGACGAGTCCAGAAAGGAGGGCGAGCGGTGCGGTTAGCGCGGCGTTCTTCCCAAGATTGCTTAAACCATTTAGAGCGAGATGCACCGGGTAAGTGTTCTTGAAAACGCTGTGCGATCGCAGTTCCTGCAACTTGCTCTAAATAGTCCAAGAATGCTGGGGGAAATTCTTGGGTATGTACATCAGTATCGATGATCGGATAACCCAGTTTTTCCCTAATTTGAGCAGACTTGGTTTTCTGTGGACGGTCTAGTGCAATAGTCATAGCATTTTACCTGAATTTTCAAATGGATTGTCAAGAAGCAGGAGCTAGGAGGGATGCAGAAAGCTTTTGAAATATGACGGTTGAGCCTTTGAGCTTGAAAGTTGAGCCTTTGAGCTTGGAAGTTGAGCCTTTGAGCTTGGAAGTTGAGCCTTTGAGCCTGGAAGTTGCACTTTTGAGCTTGGAAGTTGAGCCTTTGAGCTTGGAAGTTGAGCCTTTGAGCTTGGAAGTTGAGCCTTTGAGCCTGGAAGTTGCACTTTTGAGCTTGGAAGTTGAGCCTTTGAGCTTGGAAGTTGAGCCTTTGAGCTTGGAAGTTGAGCCTTTGAGCCTGGAAGTTGCACCTTTGAGCTTGGAAGTTGAGCCTTTGAGCTTGGAAGTTGCACCTTTAAAAGACTTAATTACAAAAATTTGTTTTTCTTGCTTAGAAAAGTTACTAATTCCTACCTCCTCTACTCCCTTTGCTTCTTCTATTCCCGCATTTGCAATGGCTGATAGAAATTAACGCTGTTGTTTGTTCACAACCCAATCTGTTAATTTAAAGTCCGACTTTGCCAAACCCTGCGAGACTAAAAATTTCTTTGTTCCCTCTAAAAGTTTCACTCCCTCGGCTGGTAATGGTTCTTCTGATATTTGTTTGAGTGGTAACGATACTTTGATAATATCGAGGGGATATTTAGTAATTTGGGCGTGGTACTGATAATATTCTTCAGAATTAGCTTTTAAATCCTTGGCTGCTTCTGTCAGAATTCCATTAAACTTCTGCGGGAAATCAGGCTGTTTTGCCAAAAAGCTTTCGGTTGCGACAACTAATGATGTCCCTGACAAACCTTTATGATTCGCCGAAGAATCAATCACTGGAAACCCTTGCGATTTCAGAAAAGGCCCCAGATCGCTTGAAGTTGCATAAGCTGCGACATCACCACGTTCTAAAGCTGCTTTTGCCTCAGTAGTCATCAAGTGAACAACTTTAACATCCTTGGCAATTTTAGCTTCAGCTAATAGTCCCAGCAGATATCGATGCATATAAGAACCTTTTTGGGTAGCTATTTTTTGACCCTTAAGTTCAGCAAGCGATCGCGGCCCATTCTTTTTCGCCACTAACCAAGCGGTTGTATTAAATTGAGTAATCCTTAGCAGTCGTGTTTCCTGACCCCTTGCTCTCAAAACTATGGCTGGTGTATCCCCTAAAGAGCCAACATCTAATTGTCCTGCAACCAGCGCCTCATTTAGATCCGGCCCATTAGGAAATCTTGCAAAAGTAATGTTTTTAAATCCTGCTTGTTGCAACTCACGATCTAAAATTCCCTTTTTCTTTGCCCAACCAAGTGGCCCTGTAGGTTCTGAACTACCTACATAACCTATACGTAGCGTAGAAATTTTATTGGATGCAGCAACAGCTTTATTGACATTAACAGCTTCAACAGATTGAGCAGATTTAGTTTCGCCTTGGCTACATGCTGTAGTTAGTAGCAGTAGAAGACAAGCCACTGAGGTTGATAATCTGAAAGTAAGTTTATTTTTACTGATAGAACCTGTTACTACTGAAAACGACAGCATGACTTTTTTCTCCGCCGTACTATACGCCGTGTGCAACTTTCTCTCAGACTTAACCCCCAACCCCTTCCCTACTAGGACACCAATTCAGTAATCCTGGAAGAACCTCTCCCCCTACCCCTCTCCTCGTAGGAGAGGGGAGTTTAGCTCCCCCTTCCCTTGAAGGGAAGGGGGCTGGGGGGTTAGGTTTTTGATTACTGAATCGATGCTCTAGGGAAGGGGAGCAAGAATCAAAGCCTCTCGAAGAGTGGGGGAGAGGAATGGAAGCGGGGTTCTAAGGATAAGTTGCACATCGCATTACTATTTCATCTGCTTCAAAATTTGGAATGTTTCATCGGCTTTTGCTGTTGATGTACGTTTGTGTCCCCAACCGATGTTTTGCCGATAACTACCCAGTAGCCCCACTTTTGCCAATTCTGCCTCGTTGACTGAGGTCGTCACATCGCTTTCTGGTGCTACATAAAGGGCGTCAACTGGACAATACAATTCGCACATATAACAGGTTTGGCAGTCACTCTGTCGGGCAATGGTTGGCGGCGCATTAGGTACTCTGTCAAACACGTTGGTTGGACAAATATTCACGCAGATATTACATTCTATGCACCGCGATTCGCTGACCAACTCAATCACACGGCTGCTCCTATTTTAGATAAAGGCTTTTCTGTACTTAGCGGCTGACTTTTTACCCAAACCTGGTCTAATCCGCCACTAATCAAGTGATGTTGCTGGTTAGCATCTTGTTCTGGATAGTCTTGATGTTTGTGCATTCCACGAGTTTCTTTACGTTCAATGGCACTGCTGTACATCCATCGCGCTGTGGCTACCATTGCCGCAGCTTCTCGCGCCCGGATTAGCTCTTTATCTGACTTTACCTGGCTACTGCGGAGTTCTTGCCAAAGATGATTTAGCTTACCCAAAGACTCAGTTAAACCTTGTTCTGTACGGAAATAGTTCTTTTCGTAAGGGAATACTTCGGCTTGAACTGCTTGAATAATTTCATCAGTTGCCAAAGTTTGAGAGCGATCGCTCCCACTCTGTAATCCTACCTCTCCAACGCCCTGAACGCGGCGTTGAGTTTTGTATTCCCCTAAGCTGCGGGTATATTCAGCAGCCGATTTCCCCGACCAATAGCCAGAAGATATTGCCCATGCAGCGTTATGACTACCACCGCCAGTAAATCCGCCACAAATTAGTTCGCGTGTAGCGGCATCTCCAGCCGCGTAAAGTCCCCGCACAGAACTGGCACAACTCTCATCTACAATCCGAATTCCCCCCGTACCGCGCACAGTTCCCTCTAGGCGCAGAGTCACAGGGAAACGTTGAGTAAATGGATCGATACCTGCACGGTCAAAGGGTAAAAAGAAATTGGGCTGTGCTAAACGCATAGATGGCCGCATCGATTCCGCCGCTTTGTCTATGATGGCGTAAACTGGCTGTTGCAGTAATGTCTGGGCAATTACTGAACGTCTATGAGAACTTGCTCCCGGAATCACAGTACCGTCTTCGTAGGTAAAGGTTGCCCAATTATAAAACAGGGTTTTGGTGACTGAAGAAAAGGCGGGGGAGATGCCATAAGCGTTGGAAAATTCCATACCCGACATCTCGGCTCCTGCTTCTGCCGCCATTAAGTAACCATCCCCTGTCAGGACGTTGCATCCTAACGCTTTACTGAGAAACGCACAGCCGCCAGTTGCGATAATTGTGGACTGCGATCGCACTATCCATTTTTCACCAGTCTGACGGTTCACACCTGTTGCACCAGCAACAGCACCATCGTCATCAACCAGTAATTCTAAGGCGGGACTGTTATCTAAAATCTTGACTCCAGCGCGTTGAATTTGCCGCCGCATCAGCCGCATATATTCTGGCCCTTGCAGCGATCGCCGATAGGGTTTACCTTCATCGTCGGTAGGAAAGGGATAACCCCACTCTGCTAACTGATTGACGTTGATATAGGTCTGATTCAGTACCCGATCCATCCAATTGCGATCGGCTAAAAACCCACCCAACGATTCCCGACTCGCCTTTGCTGTTTCCCGTGCTTCTGGATCGGGTGGCACATACCACACACCATTCCCAGATGCAGCAGCGCATCCAGTTGTGCCGCAATATCCTTTATCTACCAGGATGACTTTAGCTCCACTTGATGCAGCACTCCATGCCGCCCAAGTCCCAGCTGGCCCACCTCCAATCACAAGCACATCTGCTTCTAAGTCGAGTTCAAAATCGGTTGTTAACGTCTTCAGCATCTACCATTTTCCCCCATCGATAAAGTCTTAAGCATCAAGTTTTCACCCCATCGATGCTGCAAAATAAATATTTAGAAATCTGTTTGCCTATCTACATTTTCACAGCTTACTAGTAGCCCGAAATTGTGGCCCCTTCAGACGGGTTACCACTAGAGTAGCATTACAAATACTTTATCTTGATCGATAAACCGTAGTTTGCAATATAACAAAGCTTTTCACAGTTTTCGAGAAAAAGCAAGCATTTTACTAAACAACTTCAAACATAAAGTTATGTAAAGTTAATTTTATTATCTCTCCTCAGAGACTTGCTTTTTACAGTCTTATGTGCAAATATCCAATGTTAGTACACAAAGTACTAAATTTCGATAGACTTACTGTTGTTTAATAAATTTCTCCAAAAAAGAGCAAGGAATCCTATTCTGGCTCAAGGCATCTACTACCAATGTTTTTCAAAGTTCGAGCTTAGTGAAAGTGGCTAATAGCTTATAAGCTGTTTAGCATCTAAAGTTTATAAATTCCGAAACCCTAGCTAAGAATGGCAAGGGTAAAAAAAGTTTTTGCCAGAAGTCTTTTGTGAAAATTGCTTTTTTGAAAGTAATTGCGTAGCGCTATTTCAGCGTTAAATCTTTGCAACAAATGAATCGGCTGTATGGACGTACGGATGTACGCCACACTTAGAAACCGAAGAAATTCCAAGAATTATATATACAGACAGATGTTCGCTCTTCCACAAGGTCTTGTAGCTACCGAAAAAGATTGAGCAGCGAAATTTAGTTGATATTGTGTGAGGAACAAATAACCCATGTCTAAAGTTTTATGGAATTATTTGCTAGTGATTCCAGCTTTGTTCGGTGGACTCGTAGTCCTGTCTTCAGCTGCGCCTGCTGCGGAAGTAGAACAGATAGCACAGCCGACACAGCAAGTAATACCAGAGATTGACAAGATTACTCCAACTGGTATTGCTCAGAAGACTTCATCAGAATCATCTCTAGCACCTGTGAATGCAGAACCCTTGGGTAGCACAGTAAAATTGCCAGTTTTAGCTGTTCCTAGCGATCGCATAGAGCAAGTTACATCTGTTTCGCAACTCTCTGATGTTCAACCTACAGATTGGGCCTTTCAAGCCTTGCAGTCTCTAGTTGAACGCTACGGTGTGATTACAGGATATCCAGATGGCACATTTAAAGGTAATCGGACCCTGAATCGTTATGAATTTGCCGCAGGCTTGAATGCAGCCCTCGATCGCCTCAACGAACTGATTGCTACTAGCACTGGAGAGTTGGTACGAAAGGAAGACTTAGCGACTCTGCAAAAACTGCAAGAACAGTTTGCCGCCGAACTTACCACATTGCGCGGACGGGTAGATGCCTTAGAAACGCGTAGTGCTAAGTTAGAAGCCACTCAGTTTTCTACTACTACCAAACTGCTGGGCCTTGCACAATTCTTTGTGGGTGATACTTTTGGCAATCGTGTTGGTACTAACAGAGATAACACCAACGTCTTTTTTTCCTACCGCGCTACACTTGCGCTGCAAACTAGTTTTACTGGTAAAGACCAGTTGACCACTAGTTTAACAGCAGTTAACAGTCCTGTTTTGGGAGCAGTTCTGACAGGAACTCCACAGACCCGGTTTAATACTGAAAGGAATACTTTTTACACCGATGGTTCTGTTTATCTTGACAGATTGTTTTATCGCTTCCCACTTGGAGCTAAAACCACTGTCTGGATAGGCGCGAGAGCACTCCAACCAGTTACTTTTGCTCCAACACTAAATCCCTTGATTGGTAACGGGCAAAGTGGTACTCTCTCGCGGTTTGCATTTTCCAACCCTGTAATTTACCGACCCGGCTTTGACGGTGCTGGTGCAGCTTTTGCTTATAAGTTTAATAATCAATTCCAACTCAACGCAGGTTACATAGTAGATGACGGTCTAGCTAATAACCCCGCAGGCAATGCAACCAATAGAGGAGGATTATTTGGTAACTCCTATGAAGCACTTGGTCAACTAACTTTCACACCCAGTCGCAGTTTAGATATTAGTTTCGCCTACGCCCACAAATACTTCCCTGCCCCAATCGCTGTTGGTACCGGCGCAACTGCCGCTTTTGGATCTGGTTATAACATCACTGGTGGTACAGGTACTACTTTCGCTATTCGTCCTTTTGGTGCCGCTCCCACTTCATCTGATAACTTCGGACTGCAATTCAACTGGAAAGCCAGTGGTGTAGTTAATGTAGGTGGTTGGTTTGGTTATACACTTGCCCATCAAGAAGGTACTAATAACGATGCAACCATAATTAATGGTGCGCTTACCTTAGCTTTTCCAGACCTGTTTAAAAAAGCGAATCTAGGTGGGTTGGTCTTTGGTATACCACCTAAAGTTACTAGTAATGACAACATAAATCGCAGAGACAAAGATACCTCCTTACATCTAGAAGGTTTTTATACCTATAGGTTGAATGACAACATTAGTGTTACCCCAACTTTGTTTGTAATTCTCAACCCTGAAGGAAATTCAGCCAATGATCCAATTTGGGTAGGTGCTATACGTAGTACATTTAATTTCTAATCTCATATTCAGATGAATACTTACAGCAGTTTTCATGTATTTAGATCACAATTATGAGACCTAACCTCCAGCCCCTTCCCTACTAGCGTTGGGGAGAAAATCAAAGCCTCTCTCCGCACTTCGTGCCGCTACGCGAACGTAGGAGAGAGGTTTGGAATAAAGGTCTATTTGTGGTTCATTTACCTGAAAATCGCTGTAACCCTCTTCTGTCACTCTCCGGGAGGGCGATCGCTAGAAGCCTCATGAGGCAATCAATACAAGCTATACTATTAGAAAAAAATTTGTCTTGTATTTATTATTAGAAAAGAATTGCGCAATCGCTTGCTATACAAAAGCTCTAGAATTAAGAAATGGCAAATGTTTTCGGAGAGTGACAGAAGAGGGGTAATAATTAGGGCTGACGCAAAGATGCGCCGATGATATCTAAAAACTGTGGACATCAGACTCATACTGTTCTCAATGTTGCGAAAAATGTTCGGGATAAGTATATTCTCTCTTCTACCTAAGGGACAGAGGAGTAGGTGTCAGTCAGCACCATCCATTTGAGCCGATTCTCTCGGTTAGTTACAAGCCCCATCCCAAGAGTAGGTGGGGCATTTGACAGATATATATTGCTAGAAAACCTAGATATCTAGTTTTTACAAGTTAAAACCTAAAGACAGTCCGAACCCAAGCAAATAAACTATCAGGATTGCTGGCATCAGAGTTCGGTGCAGTAATCCAGATGAAACCCGGCGTAACCTCAATATTATCTCCGATTTTATATTGGTAAAATGCCTCAACGTGTAGGGAAGTATCTTTATCCGCTTGTCCCGCACCTGCTCCCAAATCTACATTCTGACTGAGACTAGTGAGTTTCGGCTCCATACCAACTAAAACCCCCCCTAAAGCACCTTCAGTAAAAAGATCCGGGAATGCCAGTCCTACCGCCCAATCCATAGCTTCGCCATCTCCGCGTCCTAAATAACGGTGTACCCCATAACTTACCCACGCATTGATCGCCAACTTGGGATTAACTTGATAGAACGCCTGTAGACCATAAAGGTTGCCCACAGTTCCCGCTCCATCCACGGTGCTGTTTACTAAGTTACTCCCGACTGCTGGGCCGAAATTTGTCCCACTAAAACCTAGTGTTCTTGGTGGGCTATAGGTATTAACATAAGTTGCAGCTACCCGAAAATTCCTATTAGAAGAGTAGTATATTAACTGTGCTAAAGCTAAATATCTGCCTGTAAATAAGCCATTATTAGGTGCGGGATTACCACCGTTTGGTGCGCTGTACGCTAGCCCTAATTGAACCTGTTTGCCTAATCCCTGGAGTATGGCAATTCCGGGGCCGCTATCTCCATAGTTATAGACCAAAGACCGCCGTGAAAATCGTGAAATCCCATTAGCACCAGTCGCAGAAGACGATTCAAAATATGGGTTAATCGGGCCAGAAAGACCTATTTCACTAGCTCCGTCAGACAATGGAAAAATGTTTACTTGGGTATTTGGAAAAGGTAGAAACCGATAGCGAACACCACTGAGAATAATAGTATTGCGTACAAAAGTAATACTGGAGTTATCAGCAGTTCTTCCCTCATAAGTTCCCAATAATCCGGCTCTTGTTTGTCCCAATGATTCAATATTTCCACCTCCTATTGTTATACCTAGTGAATCTTTACCGTTAAAACTGGTGTTTAACCGTAAAGTAGTTGAGCCTTGAAGTGTGACATTGTGAGGTGCTGGTCTCTTGCTGACAACGTTATTACCTGCCAGAACTGAACCAAAAACAATCTGAGATCGACCGATAAGTTTGGTTGTGGTCGAAAACTGAGTTGCTTCTAACTTCGCAGTTCGCGTTTCCAAGGTATCTAAGCGTCCCCGAAATTCAGCAAGTTCTGAAGAAAATTGTTCTTGTAGTTTTTTGATGGTATCTAAGTCTTCCCGTTTGACTAAATCTGTCGTTGAAGTTGCTATTAGTTCATTGAGGCGATCTAAAGCTGCATTCAACCCAGCTGCAAATTCATAGCGCGTTAGGGGACGATTTCCTTTGAATGTGCCATCTGTATATCCTGCAATTACACCGTAGCGTTCAACTAGAGACTGTAATGCTTGAAATGCCCAATCTGTCGGCTTAACATCTGACAGTTGCGAGACAGATGTCGCTTGTCCGGCAGCATTATTTGTACCTTTTTTACTAGTTAGCGGTGCAACTTCTAACAATTGCGAGACAGGTATCACTGAGCCTGTAATATTATTTGTAGCCTTTTCATTATTTAACGGTGCAATTGAAGTTTCTACTGTTTGATTGACTTCTGCTTCTGGAGCTTTGTTCACTTCTAATTGGACAGTAGATGCATCAGACTTAGGCAGTTCCGCGTTACTTTTTGCTGGACAAAAAACCAGGACAATTAGAATATCTAGCAACGAAAGCAAAAACATTAGGCATCTATAATTCCAGCGAAAATTCGACATGACTCCTCGACTCCTCAACCTAAATGATGAATAAACTAGCTCTAAATTGGACAGATAAATCAGCAGAAATACTTGTTCCTATGCCACTGCTAAACCATTAGAGAATAACCTTAGTAAAGGTTTCACTAGGGAGAAAAGTAGCAATCTCCTATAGATATCGAAACTAGTACTAAGCAGTTGAATATAGAATCCAAAAGCCGCAGTCAAACCACGCCTACCTTGAAAATCATAGTTTTTTGTAATGAGAGTAAAATTCGCAACTCAAGCCACAGGCGAATAATATACTCTCTTGAAAAACTCCAGCTTTCACAGTAGACGGGGTTAAATTATGACTTCTGGCGATTGAAAGGATACTTAAAACCTTTTGGATAAGACAATCACTGCCTTGACAAAGACTTCACTCCTTTTAAGGGAAACTAAAGCATACGCTATGTGAACTGACACTTCTAAGACATTCTTTGAAATCCTGTTTTTATTGGTTATCATGTACAAAGTAAACCAATGTTAATGACATTGACTAAAGCTTGATTTTGATTCAAGTTATGATCTGCCAATTAGCATTAGCTGAAGGCAGTAATTTGCAATCAGCGAATATTTGACAGCATCAATTATTATCTAGATACGATAAGCCGATAGAATTACCGTATTTTCCGTGAAATTATCTTTGCATAGAGCTTGGTACAATGCAAGACCTAGTACTTCTTCATCAGGTGAAAGGATGTCAAAATTACTAGGTAAGTCAACTCATCCAACTGCGATCGCGTAGTGTACCGTAGACAATAGCCGCAGATAGTCGCATCTTTGCGTAAGGGCGTTTTTGTCCGGTAGTTGCTACCCTTCTGCTGACGCAAACCACGAATATAACTGGTGGGTTCTGCACAGAGCAAGAAACTGCAAGATAGAAAGGCTTCTGTTGATGAAACCGGAAGCTCACACTTCGGAGTTGCAAAAATCTGAGTAATTAACATAAAACTTGTATTCTTCACGACAGCCATTGTTGCGGCAAAAGTGTCATGATTAGCAAAATTATCCACAAAATTGACTCTTTCGTGGGCAGTTCTTTTTTATGAATCGTTAATCTATACTCGCTTTTTAAATCATTTCCTGTAAAATGCTGATTATAATCTACGGTAATAGCGTCGATTTATCGTATATTCAGCCCTCATACCCTGCCTGACAAACATGCAAATTCTTTGGTTTATTCCTACTGGATCTCATGACGGACGCTATTTAGGCACAGATATTGGCTCTCGTGTTGCCACACCTGATTATTTGCAGCAAATTGCCCAAGCTGTGGATAGTTTAGGCTACACGGGCGCATTGTTACCCACAGGGAGTTCTTGTGAAGATGCTTGGATTACCGCCGCTGCTTTCATATCTGTCACCAAGCAAATGAAATTTCTGGTAGCAATTCGTCCAGGAATTACTTCTCCGGGGGCTGCGGCACGGATGGCAGCAACATTTGACCGGATTTCTAAAGGAAGATTGTTGATTAATGTGGTGACAGGTGGAGATCCTGTGCAACTGGCTGGGGATGGCTTGCATCTTAGTCATGACGATCGCTATGATTTAACCGATGAATTTCTCACAGTTTGGCGGGGTATCGTCAGCGGGGAAACAGTTGATTTTCAGGGAAACTACCTGAATATCAAAGGCGGTAAACTCTTATTCCCACCAGTTCAAAAACCCTATCCACCCTTGTGGTTTGGTGGCTCATCTGCTACTGCCAAGCGAGTTGCTGCTAAACATATAGATGTTTACCTGACTTGGGGTGAACCTCCACAACAAGTGGCCCAAAAGATTGCCGAAGTCCGAAAATTGGCTGCTGAACAAGGTAGAACAGTAAGTTTTGGGATTCGCTTGCATGTAATTGTGCGAGAAACCGAATCTGCTGCTTGGGATGCTGCCAATGAGCTAATTAAGTATGTCGATGAGGATGCGATCGCAAAAGCTCAGAAAGACTTAGCTCATTCTGATTCTGAAGGACAGCGGCGCATGAGTCAACTACATAGTGGTAGTCGAAAAACCTTAGAGATTAGCCCCAACCTGTGGACAGGAATTGGATTGGTGCGGGGTGGTGCTGGTACGGCCCTAGTTGGAGATCCTGACACCGTTGCCGCTAGAATGCTGGAATATCGCAATTTGGGCATAGAAACTTTCGTTTTCTCTGGATATCCCCATTTAGAAGAAGCGTATCGCACCGCTGAATTATTATTTCCCCGGCTACCTTTGCAGAGCGAACCTGCACCTTTAACGCCACCAATCTTGAGTCCTGTTGGCGAAATCATCGCCAATGAAAAATTTGCTAAACAACTAACGAGTGCCTCATAACTAATTCGTAATTCGTAATTCGTAATTAAAGAGCAAATTACGAATTATGGTGGCGATGCTCCTAGATTCATCCTTTGGAACAATCTAAAATCCCAAATTCCATGACTATTACCTTTAAACGCACTAAAAGCAGCAATAATATATCCCTGAGCGAGATATTAGACAACCCGCAAATCGAGAAAATAGTTCCTTGGATTGTGCCTATCACCGTATTAGTTCTTTGGGAACTTGCTTCCAGAACTGGTCTACTTTCAAGCAGGATTTTACCAGCACCTAGTGGTGTAATCGCTACAGCGATTAAACTAGGCTCAACTGGAGAACTGTTCCAACATATAGGAATTAGTGCTGGACGGGCGATATCTGGTTTTATCGTTGGTGGCAGTATTGGGTTCGGTTTAGGATTACTCAATGGCTTTTCCCGTGTAGCAGAAAAGTTATTGGATAGTTCCTTGCAAATGCTCCGTACTATCCCTAATTTGGCATTAATTCCGCTAGTGATTCTCTGGTTTGGTATTGGCGATCAAGCTAGATTATTTCTAGTGTCTATGGGGGTATTTTTCCCGTTATATCTCAATACATTTCATGGCATCCGCAGTGTTGATCCTGGACTAATTGAAATGGGAAAAGTCTATGGATTGAAAACACCGCAACTTCTGTGGCAAATTATTTTTCCAGGAGCTTTGTCTTCGATTCTCGTTGGTGTGCGTTTTTCCTTGGGGATTATGTGGCTGACACTAATTGTGGCAGAAACGATCGCAGCAGATTCCGGTCTTGGTTATATGGCAATGAATGCCCGTGAGTTTATGCAAACCGATGTTGTGGTTTTGAGTATTGTAATCTATGCACTGCTGGGTAAATTAGCAGATGCTGTTGCCAGGGGATTGGAAACAAAATTCTTGGCTTGGAATCCCAACTATCAAAAGTCATAAATGCTCAAGTCACTAGAGTAAAAGGTTGAAAACTCTTGATTTTGACTTCTATTTATTTTGAGCGTGATTTGCTTTATTCAACGTCTGATCAAATAATTAAATCCCGATTGTTCTAAAATAAGGAGGTTTTGCAAGTGAGTTCAAATGTACAGGGTACACAACTAAGTATTTTGGATTTGACGAAGGCTTTTGGCAAGAAAACTGTTTTAAACGCGCTGACTTTAGAAGTTGAAGCAGGTGAGTTTGTCGCTATTGTCGGACGAAGTGGTTGTGGCAAGAGTACCTTATTGCGTCTTGTGTCAGGATTAGATAAAGCAACTTCCGGTGGAATACTACTAGATGGAGAACCACTGCATAGACTCAGCCGCTCTGTAACAGTAATGTTTCAAGACCCCCGCTTGCTGCCGTGGAAGCACGTTGTTCAAAATGTGGGGTTGGGTTTGGAAGGTAATTGGCGTGAAAAAGCTCTGTGGGCACTCGATAAAGTCGGACTTAAAGATCGGGCTGATGAGTGGCCATACGTTTTATCTGGTGGACAACGGCAAAGGGTCTCATTGGCAAGAGCATTAGTTAGTCAGCCCCGTTTGTTATTGCTAGATGAACCTTTGGGAGCATTAGATGCTCTAACTCGCCAAGACATGCAGGGTTTGATTGAGAACTTATGGCAAGAGCGGAGGTTTACTGCGTTTTTGGTTACTCATGATGTGGAAGAGGCTGTGGCATTGGCAGACCGAGTGATAGTGATTGAAGAAGGGCAAATTTCTCTGGATCTACCTGTGAGACTTTCACGCCCGCGAGATAGAAGTAGCGAAGTATTTATCAATATCAGAGAAACAGTTCTACAGCGAGTAATGAGCCATGAAGGTACTCAAACAAGTAACCAATTATTACAACTGAGTAGTTGAAATTTAAGTTTTCGCTAGTTGAGTAATATTACACTTGAGGTAGCTGCGGTAAATAGGCTACTTCGAGATTAAAACTTCCTCTTAAAAAGCAGCTATAGCAATCGAAAATTCTTTATGAAAACTCAAAATACCTCTCAACTATTCTCTCTGCGCCTCTGGATGATTTTTTAGATATTCACAACCTAGATAAACTAGAACACAATAATTATTAATTTATATCTTTTTATTGAAAATAAGCAATAAATATCTATTATTTATATTTAATCTAATGATAATTAGAAAATTAACAAAATATGATGCAGAAGATTATAGACAGATCAGATTAGAAGCTTTATCTAAAAATCCAGATTCATTTGGCACAACGGATCATGAAGAAGCAATTAAGACGATAGAACAATTTCGGGATAGAATACCAGTAAATAACAATAACTTTATTTTGGGCTATTTTGAGGATAAAAAATTAATTGGAATAGTCGCATTTCATCAAGAATCAAGAATGAAACTCAGGCATAAAGCATATATTAGTAGTATGTATGTTCAACAAGAATATCGAGGAAAAGGCATAGGTAAATTATTACTAAATGAATTAATCGAAGAAGCAAAAGCTATTAATGAGGTAGAAATATTATTAATTGATATTGTTAAAAATAATTTTTTAGCAAAACAACTTTATTTATCATTTGGCTTTCAAGTATATGGAATAGAGGAAATGGCATATAAATCTAATTATAAATATTTTGATCTGGAGCTTATGCGTTTACAGATTCAATAAAAATATCATAATTTAGACTAATAAAAAAATGGCATTTTTTTGAATCAAACAGAGATATTTTATAAACATAGCCCTGTAAAAAAGAAGAGGTAATCTACAATGAAGCTGATTTTGCCGCTTGATCTCGTTGCTGATATTGAGCCACATCTACCACCCAATACACAAATTGTACGAGTAGATATTGATGGTAATTTAGACGGAGATGCTAGCGATGCTGAAGTTTATTTCAGTTGGTTTTTATCCAGAAGTCTGACGCTGCATAAAATAATAGAAGCAGCACCTGCACTACGTTGGCATCATGCACCCAATGCAGGGGTAAATCACATCCTGACACCAATTTATTTGAAAAGAGATATTATCCTCACAAATGGGGCCGGAGTGCATGGAATTCCGATCGCAGAATTTGTGATTACTTATATATTGGCTCATGCCAAACACCTGCCAGAGTTATATGCTTTACAAGCGGAACGTCACTGGAAAAGAGGCTTTGCCATCCAAGAGTTGACAGATGCAACCTTGCTAATTATTGGTGCTGGTGGTATCGGTCAAGAAATCGCCGCCCGTGCTAAACCCTTCGGCTTAAGAATTATTGGCAGTCGCCGTCATCCCCAAGAGTTACCAAATTTTGATAAAGTAGTGGGTGCTGATGAATGGCGATCGCTCCTGCCAGGGGTTGACTATGTAGTTATTGCGACCCCGCTAACTCCAGAAACCAAAGAATTTATTGATGAATCTGTATTGCGATCGCTACCAAATCATGCCTACCTAATTAATATTGCTCGCGGTGGCGTAGTCGATGAATCGGCATTAATAAAAGCGCTCACCGAAGGTTGGATTGCAGGTGCAGCATTAGACACAGTTAACTCAGAACCATTACCACCAGAAAGTCCTTTGTGGTCACTTCCTAACATCTTTATCACACCTCATACTTCAGGTCATTCACCAAAAAGTAAACAGCGTTCAATAGCGTTATTTATTGACAATCTGAAGCGTTACCAAGCTGGTGAGCCGTTACGAAATGTCGTAGACAAAAACGCAGGATACTAAACAATTAAAAATTAAAAATTAAGAGGTGCTGCCTATTGGGTTGCACAATCCAAAATCCAAATCCAAAATGGAATCAAGGAGTAGCAAATGGTGAAACTAATTTTACCCGATCATCTCATTGCAGATATTGAACCACACCTACCATCTAATATAGATGTCGTAGAAGTGGATAGTGAAGGTAATCTCGATGGTGATGTCAGTGATGCAGAAGTTTATGTCAACGGATTTTACTTGAAAACTTCTACCCTTGACAAAGTACTGACAGCAGCACCCGCGCTGCGTTGGCAACAATCACCAAGTGCTGGCGTGAATCACATCCTCACACCAACTTTTTTGCAAAAGGATATTATCCTCACCAATGGCGCAGGGGTTCATGCAATTCCAATTTCGGAATTTGTACTAGCATTTATGCTTTATCACGCCAAGAATCTGCGGAAATTGCAAACTTTGCAGGATGAACACACTTGGGTAAGAGGAGTGTTTCTCGAAGAGTTGGCAGACGCGACTTTATTAATTCTCGGCACTGGAAATATCGGTCAAGCGATCGCATCTCGGGCCAAAGCCTTTGGAGTCACAGTTTGGGGTAGTCGCCGCCATCCCGAACCCCTACCGAATTTTGACAAAGTTGTGGGTGCTGATGAGTGGCGATCGCTCCTCCCAGCAGCCGACTATGTAGTTCTTGCTACACCATTAACTCCAGAAACTAACGGCTTGATTGATGAAGCTGCATTGCGCTCTATGCGTCAGTCTGCTTACCTAATTAACATTGCTCGTGGTGCGATCGTAGATGAAACCGCATTGCTCACTGCACTACGTGAGGGATGGATTGCAGGTGCTGGATTAGATACAGTGGCTACAGAACCTCTGCCACCGGAAAGTCCCTTATGGTCGCTACCTAACGCTTTTATCACACCCCATTGTTCAGCCTTATCGCCACGCCTGAGAGAGCGTATAGCACAACTGTTTATCGACAATCTTCAACGCTACCAAAACGGTCAGCCCTTGCGGAATGTTGTAGACAAGCAAGCAGGATACTAAGGAGTCACGCAAAAATAACTTGAACACTTTTAATTGGAAAGTAAGGCTGACAGCTTATTCCAAATTAAATTTGTACAACTTATTTTTACATGATGCCTAAATATTGGGCATTGGGCATTGGGCATTGGGAATTGGAGATTGGGATGAGAGAGACAAGGTGACTCGAAGAGAACTTGCAACAAGTCTTCCCCCATGCCCAATCCCCAATCACTTAACTTTCAGCACCGACTTCCCTAAAGACTGGCAAATAACATCATTTTGCGGTGTATGGATACGGCTGCATAAAACGTCACGGTAGTGACGCTCTAAAGGATTTCTTTTTAACAGACCAGGATTACCTGTCAGTTCTAAGGCAATCTCCACAGCACGAATTGAGTTAGTTGTAGTAAGGTATTTAACTGCTTGTGCCTGTAATCCTACGTCAGGCTGATATTCACCCTTGTCAATATCTTCAGCCAAGCTATAAATCAACCTATTGTTAGCAAACAAGAGTGCTTCTATTTCACCTACAGCAGTTTGGAAGCGGGGCAGAGTTGCCAATGGCTCTTTGAGATTAGAAGGCGATCGCTCCCAAAGATATTTAGCAAGCCAGTCTCGCGCACTAGTAGCAACACCCAGATATAAGGCACTCACTGTCAAACTGCCCCAAGTGGAAATCAGCGGATCAAAGGATGGTGCAGTAGATATGGGGCTGATACTTAGAGCATATTCTGAGGGAATTAATACATTCTCTAAAATGAGATCGTGGCTGCCTGTAGCTCTCATCCCCAAGTGATCCCAGGTTTCGACAATTTGCAAACCTGGCAGATCGCGCGGAACCAGAAAATTTCCAACTTGCGGTTCATCCTCGGTTGTCCGTGCCCAAACAACAAAATAGCTGAGGATAGGACTGCCCGTGGTGTATTGCTTATGTCCTGTTAAACGCCAGCCCTCTGCTGTTCGTTCGGCAATTGTCGCTGGCAATCCGCCTCTTGCTGGCGTTCCTAGCTCTGGTTCAACACGGGCAGCATTCAGCAAGGCGATGCCTTCAATTGATTCACGACACAATCGCTTATATACTTCTGGATGCCAGCGACGGCTACGGGCGGCATGAGTATGTTGAAGATAGTGCATTGTCAGGACTAATGCGGTCGAAGCGTCGCCACGCGCTATCCCTTCAATCACCCGACAGATAGTTCGCAACCCCAAATTCTGACCACCAAATTCACGTGGAATGGTGAGGTTGAGCAATCCTGCCTCATGCAAAGCTGTAAAATTCTCAAAGGGAAAGGAACCATCTTTGTCGTGTGCCCCTGCACGGGTGGCAAAGTCTTTGGCCAAAGCCTCAACTCGGTCGAAAATATTGGGGAAAGTTTCTAAGCCTTTGGCTACAAAGGTATCTGGTACTGCTTGCTCCAACTGTGACATAAATACTCCTTCAAAACTCACTTTACTACTACTGAATCTCATCCCGCGAAAAATGGATCTTCCTGCAAACTTAAGATGCTTTCATCGGAGTTAAGCGATCGCAACTACTTTTAGCCTAAATCCTGCTTACTTTTATTCGTCAGTTTTTGACCTCGAACTCAGGTCTGCTGGCGATCGCTAAAAATACTACTTAAAGTCAATCGAGATTTAGTAATTTATAAGTTCTGTAAGTATTACACAAACAGCTTTCAGAGAGCAAGCCAACCAGAGGATTTAGCGATCGCTCCACAACTTAACGAATCGCCAAATTCCCTATATAACAAAGGGATAAAAACCTTGACCCATCGACTTTTATCCTCTCCAATAATGTGCAGCAGAGGAAAGAATTGGTATGACATTGCAAAAATTTTCTGTATTACTGTCCTCAACTATTCTGTGAGAATACTTATTTTGTGTTGATATACTTTAATATTGTTTTTACATTCTATTTATAATTACTGCCCGGAAAGTTGCTAAACTTTATACTTTAGAATATGCTTGACCTCTTCACTATTGATTATAAAAATATTCTATCCAACTTCATGATTACTTGAACCAAATGTCATTACTTATACCATTGTAATAGCAGTCTACATGATTGATATTAGAGAAGTAGTTTAAAAACATAGCTTGTCTAATACATGAATAAAAAATGGGCTGCTAAACGACTTACAATCAATCTCACATCAGGTGAGGCACAAAAGCTTGAACAATACTGTTCAATAACGGGGAGGCCAGCAACTGATGTAATTCGGGAGTTAATTCGTTCTCTTTCGTCTAAAGATGAAAAAGTCTCTGAAATCTAGTAAATCATAACTAGACAAAAAGTAAAATCAGGTTAAGTACATCTCAATTTGTGAGTGAAATATAGTGCTTAACAGCGATCGTCTCACAGTGAATCGCCATAGCTAAAATTAGGTGATTTATAGTGTTTTTCAGGTAGATTAGGACATGAAATAATGAGAAAATACAGACAAAAATAGTCTTTAAAGCCTGTTCCATTATAAGCTGATGTGCTTTTAACTTGCATAGTTAAAATCGCTCTAAAGATGCGGGAACGCAAAGATGTAATTTGAATGACGATTAGCTTATAAATAAGAACATTTTCTTACAAAATTCAGAGCGGAGACTTACTCTGCTCTGAATTTTACCTATAGATATTGTGCAATTATCTTGATTAAATTATTGAATTTTGTTCTTTCTATATAATATTTTTATTTAAAATAGTTGGATATTTATTAACAACTATAATTAGTATGATAAGTAAAAACATCCTAAGAATTAGGATGGGTATCCTGATTTTTTGAACAAACTACTTAAACCTATTTTATCCATTTTTCCCAAAGGTCAAAGCCGAGACTGAAACCTTTTTGTAAAGATATTTTGACTTTTTGATTTTCAACGAGAATCAGTAACATACAAAAAGTTTTTGCCGCATCAAGTAAAATTAGTTGCTCATTTTGAATAAAGTCGAGCTTAGTGTTTAGCAAATGTTGGCGGGGTGTTGCAACTGACACCCTTCATTGAAGTTGGCAAAGGCTGGAATGTCAATGGCGAAAATCCATCACCGAGTACACTTCTTAGTAGTGGGTTGGGGCTATTGTGGAAACAGGGTGATGACTTTTTGGCCCGCCTAGATTGGGGTATTCCCCTGATCTCAGTGGATGGTGAAAGGCGATCGCTTCAGGAAAATGGGTTGTACTTCTCGGTGCGCTATTCACCGTTTTGAGGGAAGCGATCGCCCAGTTGATGGTTCAATACCATACCGCTTGGGTTCTGGGAGCGCAGGTAATATCTTCGTCAATGGTGATAGTTTACTAGTGTCCAATGGTGCAGGGCTATCTTCAGTATCGCGTAGTATCGGTGACAGTGGTCAAGTTGTTGAAACACAATGCCATTTAGGGAACCCTATTTATTAAGTAAGTATTGATGGAAACCGAGCCATGAAAGCACCCTCTGTTTGCTGGAATTTAGTCAATGTAATTTTGACAGGTGGGATGTTCCTCTGGTGCGACATTGCCAACGCCCAGGTTACCGCAGATGGCACTGTCAATACTACTGTCTCCCAAAATGGTAATAAGTTCACCATCACTAACGGTAGTGCTGCAAACAGTAACCTATTTCACAGTTTCCAGCAGTTTAATCTTCCCACAGGCACTTCAGCCATCTTTGATTTAATCAACACGCCTAATATATCCTCCATATTCAGCCGGGTTACAGGAGGTAGTATTTCTCACATTGATGGCGTCATTCAAACCATCAACAGCAACAACCCCGTTAGCTTATTTTTGATCAATCCTAGTGGCATTGTCTTTGGCCCCAATGCCCAACTGAATATTGGTGGATCGTTTATTGGTACAACTGCAAATAGCATAAAGTTTGCTGATGGGGTGGAGTTTAGTGCCACCAACATTACAGCAGCACCCCTGTTGACAATCAATGTACCAGTTGGCTTGCAGTTTGGACAAAACTCAGGTGCATTGGCACAGCCCACCGTAGGCATCGCAGTACAAAATTCGATTAATGGCATCCCCCAAACTCCACTAGGCTTACAGGTAAGTTCAGGTAAGACTCTGGCTTTGCTGGGAAATGGAATTGATTTAGCAGGTGGTGTTCTTAAAACCGTAAATGGGGCCATCGAACTTGGTAGTGTTCAGTCAGGAGAAGTTCGCCTTACAGAAGTACCTCAGGGATGGACATTTGATTATTCTAATAGTGGCGGACTGAGCGATATCCAATTGACTCAGCAGGCACAAGTATCTGGTTCAGGGTTTGGAAGTAGTTTGATTCAAATGCAGGGTAGAGATATCAGTTTTTTGGAAGGTTCGGCTGTTATCACTCGAAATCAAGGTGCTTTCTCATCGAATCAGATTACGATTAATAGCACTGGGTCGTTCAGCCTCGTAGGAACAAACCTAGCGGGAACTAGAAGCAGCCAATTGACAAGCAACACAATCGGGGTAGGGCAAGCTGGAGACATTACCATCTCAACCCGGCAACTATTGCTGCGGGATGGAGCGCAAATCAGGTCTCAAAATTTGAGTTTAGGGCAGGGTGGAAACATCGTAGTTAAGGCTTCTGAGTCTATCTCAGCCAGTGGGTTTAATCGTGTCAATCCTTCAGTAATGACATCGATTCTAACAAGCTCTACTGGTTCTGGAAAGGCAGGAAACCTTACTCTTTCAACCCAAAAACTTACAGTTGCTAACGGCACTAGTATTGGTTCAACTGCTAGAGCTGGGGATGGTGGTAATGTCCAAATTGATGCCTCAGATTCGATAGATGTTTCTGGAATTAATAATGTCACATTTCTCCCTACTACTGTGGCGTCATCAACAGTAGGAAGTGGAAATGCTGGGAATTTGACCATCACAACTGCACGATTAACAGTGCGGGATGGAAGCTTGGTCACCTCCTCAACTGGTGCAACCGGAAATGCTGGTAATGTAAAAATTGTGGCTTCAGACTTTATCGATGTGAGCGGCGCATCACCAGATAGTATTCTTAGTAGCAGCATTGGATCTAATGCACTACGCCTCGATCCTATCACCCGTGCGACTTATCACCTACCCGAATTTCCTAGTGGTAATGGGGGAGGAGTAATTCTGATAACGCCTCAATTGCGCGTTACGGATCGAGCCGACATCGGGGTAAGAAATGAGGGTACGGGTAATGCAGGTAATTTTGAGGTTTATGCTGACTCGATTCTCTTGACTAATCGCGGCACGATTTCCGCAGCCACACAATCTGGGAACGGAGGTAACCTGGTTCTTAATGCTCAAAAACTTTTGCTAATACGCGATCATAGCAAAATTTCTGTTGAAGCCAAGGAAGCAGGCAATGGTGGTAACATCACCCTCAACGCTCCGATCATTGTGGGTTTAAAAAATAGTGACATTATTGCTAATGCCGTGAAAGGTCGGGGGGGTAATATCCAAATCACCACACAAGGGCTTTTCGGACTGAAGTTCCGCAACCAACTCACTCCTGATAGTGACATCACCGCCAGTTCACAATTTGGGGTAAGTGGCACAGTTCAAGTTAATACTATCGGTGTTGATCCAAATTCGGGTTTAGTTGAACTACCAGCAAATGTCACCGATCCATCGCGGCAAATTGCTACAGGTTGCGGGGACAGTGCAGGCAGTCGCTTTGTGGCAACGGGACGAGGTGGTATACCGCCAAATCCTAATCAACAAGTGACGAGCGATGTCTACGACGGGCTACGCCTACGCACTTGGGATGATGTACGAGATTTGTCTGCATACCGCAAAACGGGTGAGCTAAATGCCCAAATTCCAGCATCACCGGAGGTTCTCGTCGAAGCCACAACTTGGCATCGCAACGCCCAGGGCAAAGTTGAGTTAATTGCGGCTCATCCAGCCCATATTCAACGATCTTTAAACTGTGCTGCAACGCCAAATTAATCAGTCCCGATGCTAGAAATGGTAAAGTGTCAAAACAAGCAAAGGTGTTGATATGGCTCAAGCTTTACCCAAATTATTTACCTTTGAAGAATTTATCGAATGGCTGCCGGAAAATATCGGCAAGCGTTACGAATTACACGACGGGATAATTGTTGAAATACCTCAGTCGAGCGGAAAACATGAAAAAGTTACGGGATTTTTAGCAGGGGAAATCACTGTTGAATATAAGCGGTTGAAACTGCCATACTTTATCCCCAAAACAGCGTTAATAAAACCACCGAGAAAATCATCGGGTTACTCACCAGATGTGGTTTTAATCAACGATGCTAATTTGCCGAATGAGGAATTATGGAAAAAAGAATCTACTGTGACTCAAAGTGAATCTATTTCTTTAGTTATTGAGGTTGTCAGTATAAACTGGGAAGATGATTATTACACCAAGTTAGGGAATTATGAGGCAATAAAGATTCCTGAATATTGGATCGTTGATTATGCAGATTTGGGAGTAATAAAATTTATTGCTAATCCCAAACAACCAACTATTTCTATTTATTATCTAGTTGATGAAGAATATCAAGTTTCTCAATTTAGGGATTTGGAACGGATTATATTCCCTACTTTTCCAGAATTGAAACTGACTGCTAATCACATTTTTAATAGTGCTTTATAGATAGAGCTTTTTCTATCTACACTCCAAAGAACACTCGATAATATGCTGATAGCTGATAATTACTTTCATTCCAGACAATAGGTGTTTGTTATCAACACAACTATTTCGGGAATTATAAGACTATTAGTTAAAGGTAAGTATTTCATGTCAATAAAAGCGATGTCTAACAACAAGCCCTTCTCTACGAGAGGCTGCGCCAATGGGTTTGGGGGGTCGCAATTAACGGAAACCGCCTTCTCTGTGAGAGGCTTTGCCAACGCGCAGCGTCTCGTAGAGAAGACTGCAACCCCCTCACCGCGAAGCGTCTACGCTTTTCTATTTATATTCACAAGTGGGTTATTAATTCCAGGGATAATGCTATCGGCTATAGCTCAGGTAACAACCTATGACTTTCCAAATTAAACAATGTCGTTGGTTATATATTAGTCTGAGTATTTTGAGCTTGTGTTTGGCAGTCACCATTACACCTGCTATAGCATCTCTGCAATTACCAACAACTTCTACCCTGAATGTGTCTGCATCCACTTCCCAGCCTACCAATTGGCTAGAACAGGGACGAAACCTCTACCATTCAGGACGCTTTGTAGAAGCAGTGAGAAGTTGGCAAACGGCAGCACAACAGTATCATACCCAAGGCGATCGCCAGGGCGAAGCTCTCAGTTTGAGTTATCTCTCACTGGCACAACAGGAACTTAATCAATGGGAAGCAGCCCAACAGTCTATTGAGCAAAGTCTGAAACTATTGCAAACAGCTAGACCCCCTGCTGATGCAATTCTTTGGGCACAAGCACTCAATACGCAAGCAAATTTGCAACTGCATACTGGCAAAGCTGAAACCGCGCTAGAAAGTTGGCAACAAGCTCAAAAATTTTATGACCAAGCAGGTGACAAAACAGGCAGCTTGGGTAGTCAAATCAACCAGGCACAAGCTTTACAAAGTTTAGGATTTTATCGCCGTTCTAAACAGCAGTTGGAGGCGCTGACTCAAAAGCTCTTAGCAATGCCAGATTCGGAAGTCAAAGTTAGTGGATTGCGATCGCTTGGTTTAGCTTTACAAATGATTGGCGACTCTAGTAAAAGTCAACAGATTTTAGAGCAAAGTTTAGCGATCGCTAGCAAAATTGCAGCTAAACCTCACTTAAGTTCTATTCTGATCAGCCTAGGTCAAACTGCCGTTGATTTGCAAGATCCAGAAGCAGGATTAGATTACTTTAAACAGGCTCAACTCTTAGCCAGCAACCCAAGCGATCAGTTGCAAGCGCGTTTAGCTGAGTTTAAACTTTTCCTCAATTACGACAAACCTGAGTTTGCTATCCCACTTGCACCTCAACTACTCCAACGACTCCGGGAACTACCCCCCAGTCATACCTCCCTCTACGCAGCGATTAATTTTGTTGCCACCCTCAACCACCAGTCAAATTCTGACCAAATTATACCATTGAAAGATTTAGCCCAACTGATGGCAGTCACAGTCAAATCTGCACAACAAATCCAAGATACTCAAGCAGAAGCTTATGCACTGCATCAGTGGGGAAAACTCTATCGGCGTACACAGCAGTTATCTGAAGCACAGGAGTTAACTCAGAAATCCCTCAACATTGCCCGTCAACTCCAAGCTAACGATATCATTGCTCAATCTGCTTGGCAGGTAGGACAGCTATATAAGCAACAAGGCGATCGCTCAAAAGCAATTACTGCCTATATAGAAGCAGTCAATGCCTTAAAGGCACTGCGGGGCGATTTGGTAGCTATCAACTCTGATGTCCAGTTCTCTTTTCGCACCAGTGTGGAGCCTGTCTACCGGGAACTAGTTGATTTACTTCTAGAAAATCAACCGAGTCAAGCAGAACTAATGCAAGCTCGTGAATTGATTGAGGCACTCCAAATTGCAGAACTCGATAACTTTTTTCGGGAAGCCTGTTTAGATAGAACTCAACAAATTGATCGGGTTGATCCCACTGCAACTATCGTTTATCCAATTATCTTGCCAGATCGTTTAACGGTAATCCTCTCCAAAGCAGGGCAACCACTCCGTTCTTATGTCACTCACAAATCTCAAACTGAAATGGAGCAGACTCTGAACAAGTTTTTGGTTGCTCTCAACCCAGTCTCAGATTCCCAAGATCGGGATCGATTGTCTCAACAGATTTATGATTGGTTGATTCGTCCAGCAGAAGGAGATCAAGCATTCATTAATACTAAGACATTAGTGTTTGTTTTAGATGGTCGGTTGCGGAACATTCCCATAGCAGCTCTGTATGACGGTAAGCAATATCTGATTGAGAAGTATGCTGTGGCGCTCTCACCAGGATTACAACTGATGGCGACGCGATCGCTTCATCAAAACCACATCAGTGCGATCGTGGGTGGCATCAGCCAATCTCGCGCTGGATTTAGTGCTTTGCCCGCTGTAGAATCAGAAGTTAAACAAATCTCTAAGTCCATATCCTCCTCTCTGTTACTGAACCAGGAATTCACTAGTAAAGCCCTTGCTGAACGAGTGAAATCCAGTAGCGCAAGTATTGTCCACCTAGCAACCCACGGACAGTTTAGCTCCCGCCTCGAAGATACTTTCTTGCTCACTTGGGATGGAGAAGTCAACGTTAAGGAGTTCTCGGAACTCCTGAAAAATCGGGGTAGCGATCCATCGAAAGCCATCGAGTTGCTGGTATTAAGTGCCTGCGATACAGCAGCAGGAGACGATCGCGCCGTCTTGGGACTGGCGGGCTTGGCTGTGAAATCCGGCGCTCGCTCAACTATAGCCACCCTATGGCCCGTCAAAGACCGGGCAGCGGCAATACTCATGACTCGCTTCTATGAACAACTGCGACAACCCAAAATCACTAAAGCCGAAGCACTAAGACAAGCACAAATTAGCCTAATTCGCCAAACTGATTTCCACGATCCGTTCTTTTGGTCTGGCTTTGTTTTGATCGGCAACTGGATTTAACTAAGTAATAAAACGGACTCTACTACAAATAAGTTAGGCTATTTTTTACAGTGTTTGAGCTAAACCTCGCCTATACTGCTAGTAGAAGTTTCCTGATTTGACTGTGCCAATTTTAGCTTCTTTTGGTTCATGCTGGACTAACATCCCTTGTGGGTGACACAAATCCAAAATCCCAAATCTGTTGACTATTGCTTGGACTTATTCTCTGAACTTCTGATCAGAGTCGAAGGCAACATATTTTCTATCACATTTCAATTAGATGAGGTAAAGCATCATGCAACGTCGATATTTAGCTAGTACATTGAGCGTCATCGCTCTGATTACTAGCAGTGCATGGACTAGTGCTCATGCTGTTACATTTACCCCGCCCATCAACAGTGGTTCTCCTAGTCAAGCAACGGGAGGAGCTTCTCGGGGTAGTATGTTTACGCCTACTTCCGGGAAAGGTGTGCCCAGACAAGCAACGGGAGGAGCTTCTCGAGGCAACCTCTTTACACCTGCCCCTGGAAAAGGTGCGCCCAGACAAGCAACTGGAGGAGCTTCTCGCGGCAACCTCTTTACGCCTGCCCCTGGAAAAGGCGCTCCCCAACAAGCAAGTGCGGGTGCTTCTCGCGTTGGTACTTACTACTTGAATCCATCGACTGTAAGCACAACACAACCAGCAGCGCTAATCGCCCTCTTGCCCCAAAATTTCTATGGCACAACAGTGTCTGAACGTCCCACAATTCTGGTGTATCTCCCGGCTTCCAATGCCCAAGAAGCGTTGTTTAGCCTCAAGGATGAAGCTGGCAACATGCAACATCAGATGAACATTTCAGTTGCAGGGAAAACTGGGGTAATCGCGATCAAATTACCAGCCAATGCACCCGCTTTAGCCGTTGGCAAAAACTACCAATGGTTTCTAGCACTTAAAGTAGATGGACAACTCAGCCCCAGTACACCTTACGTCGATGGTTGGGTTCAGCGTATCCAGCCTAGTGCTGAGTTAGCAACAGCAATGCAAGAGAAAGATGCTCTGAAGCGGGCTACTGTTTTGGGTAAAAATGGTGTTTGGTATGACTGTGTGGCAACACTTGCAGCGGTATACACCGCCCAGCCTAACAATGCAACTCTCCGCAAACAATGGGAAGAACTTCTGTCCTCAGTGAGTTTGAAGGAGATTGTAACAGCGAACTTATTGGCATCTACTAACTAATGCCAATTTGGGCATTGGGCATTGGGCATTGGGTTAAGAGTAATTATTCTCTTTGTCCCCCTCTTCTTCCTTCCACCCAGTCCCCAGTCCCCACTCCCTATTCATTCTATGGCACAAATATGTGGCGCAGATTCCAGGTTTTTATCCAACGTACTCGCAGCCTTTTGATTATTACTCCCAGCGTTGCCTTGACGGTTATAGTTGGGCAATCGTTGGGACTTTTCAATTTACCGGAATGGAAAATTCGCGACGAATGGGTTCGTCAGCGATCCTCACAGGCGATCGCTGATGAAATTGTGATTGTCACAATTGATGAGCGCGATATCCAATCGGTACGTAAATGGCCAGTTCCAGACTGGGCGCTGGCAAAATTACTAGAAAAAATCCGGGCGCAACAACCCCGCGCCATTGGACTGGATCTCTATCGAGATTTACCCGAAGGAAACGGACACGATCAACTTGTTCAAGTCTTCCGCAACACTCCCAATTTGATCGGAGTTGAGAAAATTACCGGTGAACGCGTCAATCCCCCACCGGAATTGAAAAAAAAGGATCAGGTAGGATTAGCAGATTTAGTGTTGGATGGCGATCGCTTTGTACGTCGTGCCCTCTTGACAGCTGAAGATGCCAAAGAGAAAAACACCATTAAAGCCGGACTGGCAACCCTTGTAGCTCTAAAGTACCTGGAAGCTGAAAAAATTAGCTTAGAAAGCATTGACCCTCAAAAACAAAAGTTTCAGTTGGGCAAGGAAATTTACCTACCACTGCAAAATCAAGAAGCAGGTTATCCTGATGCCGATTTAGGAGGCTATCAAATTCTGCTCAATTGGTATGGAACAGATACAGCCTTTCGTAGAGTTTCCATGCGCGATGTGTTAGCAGGGCGAATTCCGGCAGATTTGATGCGCGATCGCATGGTATTTATTGGGTCAGTCGCTTCCAGTACCAATGATTTCTTCAGCACACCCTTTTCTTCCTGGGTATCTGCTCAAAAACCGACTCCAGGTGTGGTTGTTCATGCCAATATTGCTCATCAACTAGTCCGAGGGGCAAAAACAGGAAAAGCCAGTCTGCACGGCGTTTCTGGCATTAATTTATCACTCTGGATTGTTTTGTGGTCTGTCATTGGTTCTACGGGCAGTTGGTTGTTATCCAATAGCAGGCTGCGGATTCCCGGTGGCAAAATTCTTTGGGTAACTGTAGGCGTTAGTGGAGCCTGCATTGGGGGTGGCTATGGAATGTTTTTGTATGGGGTTTTAATTCCGGTAACACCCACCTTAGCCGCGTTTATCGGTAGTGTGATTGCAACAACGAATGCCTATAAACAGCGGAAGTTAGAAGAAACAAATCGCCAACTAGAAATTGCCAACAGTAAACTCTTGGATTATTCTAAAACCCTGGAGACAAAAGTCGAAGAACGAACTCATGAATTGGTTGAGGCCAAGCTTGCTGCCGATGCTGCCAATCAGGCAAAAAGTGAGTTTCTCGCCAATATGAGCCACGAACTACGTACACCTCTCAATGGCATCCTTGGTTTTGCCCAGGTACTAGAAGGCTCGCCAAACATGACAGCTAAAAATCTGGAAGGAGTCGGCATTATCTACCAATGCGGATCACACCTTTTGATGCTAATCAATGACATTCTCGATCTCTCGAAGATAGAAGCGAGGAAATTGGACTTGGTGGTAACCAGTGTGCATCTACCCAATTTCTTATATGGTGTGACTGAGATTTGTGGTATTGGGGCTGAACAGAAAGGGATTGCATTTAATGTCTTAATTAGCGATCGCCTACCACTTGCCATTGAAGTCGATGAAAAACGGCTGCGGCAAGTGTTGATTAACTTGTTGGGCAACGCGATCAAATTTACAGACAGCGGTGGTGTAACGTTCAAAGTAGAGGTATTGGAGACTGGGGACAAGGGGGACAAGGGAGATAAGGAGAATACCCAATCCCCAACGCTCAAGATTCGTTTTCAGATTGAAGATACGGGTATTGGGATGTCACCAGAGCAACTCGAAAAAATCTTTTTGCCCTTTGAGCAAGTGGGTAAAGCAGGGCAGCGATCTGAAGGTACTGGCTTGGGATTAGCGATTAGCCAAAGAATTGCAGCCTTGATGGAGAGCCAAATTCAGGTGCAGAGTCACCTGGGCGAAGGAAGTCTGTTTTGGCTGGATTTGACAGTATCAGTACCGCTTGATGTCTACGACGTACGCCTACATGACTGGTATGGAGGAGTGATGTCTACGATGGGCTACGCCCCAACTCCCCAGAAAATTACCGAGATTCGGGGCAGTGCGCCGCAGATTTTGATTGTCGATGACGATCGCAACCACTGTTCTATGTTAACCAATCTGCTGCAAGAAATTGGTTGTCGAACCCTGGAAGCGACCGATGGTAAACTTGGGCTACAGATGGCAATTGAACACAATCCAGATGTGATTCTGCTCGATTTAGCCATGCCCAACATGGATGGTTTTGAACTAATGGTTCACCTGCAAGCGAATCCGCAAACCCGTTCTATTGCGATTATCGTCTCTAGTGCCAGCGTCTTTGAGTCAAATCGCCAGCGGAGTTTAGAAGCAGGGGCAACAGCATTCCTACCCAAACCCCTCCAGATTGATGAACTACTCGATAGACTGCGTGATCTGTTGGGAGTCAAGTGGATGTATGCCCAACCTTCACCTCTCAAAGGTAAATGGGTTCTACCATCCCAGGATGTTTTGCAACAACTCTATCATCTGGCAATGATGGGGGATATCTCAGCGATTGAGGGAATGTTAAGAGAGCTAGTTGAGCAAAATAGGCAGCTAGCTCCCTTCACGGCAGAGTTAAGCAAACTCACTGCCAATTTCCAAACCGGAAAAATCCGTAAGTTCCTCAAATCATTTGTCACAACGGAGTTACATCCATGATCGCTGTTTCTATCTCGAAACCCATACATATTTTGTTGGTGGATGACAATCCAAACAATCTCAAGGTGCTATCTGAAGCAATTCAGGGGTGTGGCTGGAAAGCCCTGATGGCAACAGATGGAGAGTCAGCGATCGAACAAACAGAATATGCCCCTCCCGATCTCATTCTCTTGGATGTGATGATGGCAGGTATTGATGGATTTGAAACTTGTCGCAGGCTGAAAACTAATCCCATCACTCAGAATATTCCGGTGATTTTCATGACTGCCCTATCCGATTCTACAGACAAGGTGGCAGGATTGGAAATTGGTGCAGTTGACTACATTACCAAACCCTTCCAACAGGAAGAAGTCATTGCCCGTTTAAAGTTACACCTAAAAATTTCCCATCTCACCCGCACATTGGAAGAACGTGTACAAGAGCGCACCGCAGAATTAACTCAATCTCTAGAGCAGTTACAACAAAGTCAACTACAACTGATCCAGAGTGAGAAAATGTCCACTCTCGGACAGATGGTTGCAGGTATTGGTCATGAGATTAATAATCCAGTTGGTTTTGTGGGCGGGAATTTTTCCCATATTGAGGAATATGTAAAGGATCTGCTTCGTTTGGTAAGCCTCCAACAGCAGAAGCTACCGCAACCAGACACAGAAATTGAAGAACTTGTTGAAGAAATCGACTTGGAGTATCTGGCAGAGGATCTGCCGAAACTTCTAACATCAATGCGCCAGGGAATTACCCGTCTTAAAGATATCAGCCTCTCTCTAAGAACTTTTGCTCGCGCAGATATTTCATCTCAAGTGGATTTTCAAATTCACGAAGGAATCGATAGCACCTTAATGCTGTTGAAACATCGACTCAAAGGCAAGGGAGACCGCCCTAAAATCCAGGTTGTGACACAATATGGTGAGTTACCTCCAATTAGTTGCTATCCCGGACAACTGATCCAGGTGTTTATGAATATCATCGCCAATGCTATTGATGCATTTGATGAACTCAATCTAAACCACTCTTATCAAGAGATTGCTGCTTGTCCAAACATCATCACCATTACTACATCGGTTGATTCTCAGCAACAAACCGTCACAATTTGCATCCAAGATAATGGCCCCGGTATGCTTGCTGAGGTGCAAGCTCGAATTTTTGAGCCATCTTTCACAACCAAACCTGTGGGTAAGGGAACCGGGCTGGGATTAGCAATCAGCTACCAAATTATTGTTGATAAACACAATGGACAAGTCAACTGCTTTTCAATCCCTGGTGAGGGGACAAAGTTTATTATTACTCTGCCTATGTGACCTAATAATTACTAATTAATAATTAAATAATGGGTACATTAGCCCACACTACAATCAAAAATTGGTGTTACTGAATAATATCAAGTCCGGTTAATTACTTATGATTACCGCATCCGTGCAAAAGTCAGGAAAACCTCTTTCTCCCTGCCCCCTGCCCCCTGC